>CAZZHS010000136.1:0-1582 GCA_964654275.1 uncultured Syntrophobacteraceae bacterium | reverse complement strand
CACTCAGCGGCGCGTCCGCTGAAATGCTTCGTTCGCAGCCCTTTCCTCCAAGCGCTCAGCCAACCATACTTTTATGATTGACTGCCTGGTAACGCCCAAGCGACCGGCCTCCCGGTCGAGCGACTCGATCATCCAGATGGGAAAGTCTATATTGACCCGTTTCTGCACCTGATTCGGACGCTTTACGGTGCTTAGATCAAGATATTCCAACAAGTCTTCTTCATTATCCTCAAACTTTTTGTCGAATTCTTCAGCCTTCATACAGTGCTACCTCTGATTTCCTTGCCCTTCTGACTGAAATGATACGAATGGTGCCCTTCCTGTAAGTGATCACTGCAGACCATACCTTATTTCCAATGGTTCCAATAGCCAGGGATCTGGGCTCATCCAGCGGTTTGGCGTCAATTTCCACCAAATTCGGATCCTGCCAAAGCTCCTGAGCATCCTCAAAGTCAATGCCGTGTTTTTCCAGGTTTAACCGGCTCTTGTCCGGGTCGTATTCAAATCTATTCATGGTATATCTCCCACAGGCCAAGGGCATCGAGCACCCGTTCCGCCGTCAGGGGGGCCCGGCTCACATAAATGCCGCAGGCGTCGACCAGGGCGCCGGCAATGGCGGGCAGAGGGCCGTTCGAACCCACTTCGCCGACCCCCTTCATGCCGTAAGGTCCCGAAGGTTCCCACGTTTCCACTGCCTGGGAATGGATGTCCGGTATGTCCGGGGCTCCCGGGATGGTGTAAGTGGTGAAATCGGGCGTGAGGACTTTTCCTCGTTCCGTGATGAATTCCTCGTGGAGCGCGTAGCCCATTCCCTGGGCGATGGCGCCCTGCACCTGCTGGGTGAACGTCTGGGGATTGATGACACGTCCCGCCTCGGTGGCCGCAGCGTAGGCCTTCACCTCGACGGTCCCCGTCAGCTCGTCCACTTCGATGGCGGCCAGGTGCGCGGAGTGGGAAAAGAGCAAATGAGGAAAGCCCATGACGAATTCCTTCCCCGTGTCCACCCTGTCGCGGGTTACCGGCATGAGAAACTGGGCGGTGTGGATACGGTCTTCCGGCGGCATCATCGAGGCGATCACTTCCAGGGGGATTTCACGCCCCGATTGCAGGTCGCGGACGCACCCCGGCAAAAGTTCGAGGTGTTCCAGGGTGTCGCTCATGAGCAGCAGGGCCGCCCGCCCGATGATCTTGCGCCGGAGTCCCTCCGCCGCCTTGATGAGGGCGTTGCCGTAGGTGTAGGTGGTGCGGCTTGCCGACGCCGATCCCGAAGGAAGCGTCCGGTCCGTATCCGGCTGCACCAGTTCGATACGCCCGCTTTCCTGGCACAGAATCTGCCCGGCGATCTGCACGAAAGCAACGGAGTTGCCCTGCCCCATGTCGGTGACGCCGTTGTACACGCGGATGCGCCCGTCCGCCGTCAGTTCGATTTTCGCAATGGCCGAATCGGGTATGCCCCGTCCGTAGCCCACGGCGTTGAAGACGGCGGCCGTTCCAATGCCTCTTTTTTTGAACCGCCCGGCGCCCCGCTTCCAGGCAGCCCGCTCGAGCCACAGGGGATGCGCCTCCAGGGCGGCCAGGCAAT
>CAZZHS010000135.1:0-1674 GCA_964654275.1 uncultured Syntrophobacteraceae bacterium | reverse complement strand
TTGCGGTTGAGCACGGTCATTTTCAGGGCTCGTTCACAGATATTGTTGTCCAACGGGGCATTGGGAATGTGCAGGAATCGGGTGAGTTCATCCCAGCGTTTGAGCATGTATTGGATGGCTTTGCCGAGACCTGAATTGGGTTCGACCTGTTTTTGGTCAAGCTGCTCCCTGCACCAGGACTGAAGCCTCTCCATGACGGGGGCGCTCTTTTCCTGATGAAAGACCAGCCGCTCCTGCGGGCTCAATCCCCTTTCCCGGACCAGATCCTCATGATGATAGACGGTGCCCAGAAGTTCGATGACCTTTTGACACTCCTGGGGAAAAGCGTCCACCACCTTCACAAATTGCCTTCGGGCATGGGTGAGGCAGTTGGCGAGAAGGGTCTCGAAGGTTTTGGGCAGATTCTGTTTGGATGCGTCGCACATATGAAGGGGTGGGGAAAGGCCCGAAGCCCGCTCCTTGAGGATTTGCTCAAGGTTTTCTCCGGCAAGTTTGTGCCCGGTCATGAAGAGGGCGATTTTACGTTCGTCATGGATTGAGATGATGCCCGAAGTGACGATGCCCTTGCGGGCATTTTCCGGGTTCTGTCTTTTGATTTCGCTCAAAATCTTCATGGTGGTGTCGTCGTTATGGACAATCTCCCCCTGGGCGGCCAGGTTCAGGAGGGTCCCAAAGACGGGTGCGACGATTTTTTCACCCGCATCAAGGATTTCCCACTGAGTGGATGCGGGCAGGGGCATGCCCATGTGGCCCTGGAGTTTTCCCAGGCGGTGAAAGGGCATGCCGCAACCATACTTGAGAAAGGCAACCATGGCCGTAGCCGAGTCGTCATATTTGCCCTCACCGGCTCCCTCGGGAGCGGGGGCCGTAAAGATGAGACCACACAGATTGCACCGCAGGCGATCCAGTTCATAGACCGTGGCTCTCAGGGGAGCGGATCCCACGATGCGCACCACCATGGAGGGCAGAGCGAGTTTGTAGACCTTCCCCCTGTGGCAGCCGGGACAAGGGTCGCCCGGCTTGAGTTCGGGATGTTTGACCGGCACGCGTTCAGCTCCCAGATAGTCGGCGGCGCCGTTTCTGCCATGACCTTTTGGGCGGGGCCGATCTTTACGGGGAGGTGCAAGGGTCGAATCATCCTTCTTACAAACATTCCTGGCCGTTTCCGTGGGAGCACCGAACAGATAAGTCAGAAGACTTTTAAGGGAAGCGCTCTTGGCCTCCAGAGCCTCGCTGATGCACCGAATGGTTTCGGTCATGGCCTCGATGAGCCCGTAATCCTCTTCCACCAGGGTTTTTGAGCGGACTCGATTGAGGAAGGCCTCGGTTTGCTTGCGGTCCAGGTCGATGCGTTTGACCTTGGGGAGCTTTTTCTTGCCCATCGAAACGTGTTCATCCTCGAATGCGGTTTTGTTCGCGACGATCACAGCCGGATCACGTCGGGTCAGGAAGTGTTTAGCGCAATCGAGGGGAAATGTCCCGCGAAAAATGAAGAGACCTCGAAAAAAAATGAGGTCATGCCGTGCGGATGGCTCGCCACGGACGGGGTACCTGCAGGCGTTGCAAATCCCCATTGCACAGAAGCGTCTGCAGTTCGAGAGCGGCAAGGGATCTGACCAGCGCATCGCCCTTGTCGTGCAGGGGGGCGAACCTTCCGGTGGAGAGTCTTTTGTG
>CAZZHS010000134.1:0-1785 GCA_964654275.1 uncultured Syntrophobacteraceae bacterium | reverse complement strand
GGAGTAATGCTGTTGAATCCGCCGAAACCGAAAGAAAATGGAATTTCACTTGGACGAGATCCATTGATTTGGATCACCCTGCTTGCTTTCCCTCTGTTTCTCGCCCATATAGGCATTCCCTCCCTGGCCGATGCGGAAGCGATGTATGCACAGATCGCGCGGGAGATGCGGGAATCCGGGGATTGGATCACTCCCCACCTCAACGGCAACCGCCATTTTGATAAACCCCCGCTGACCTTCTGGCTGGTGGCTGTGGCTCAGACAATTTTCGGCACCTCGGAAGCCAGCGCAAGATTCTGGCCGTCTCTAGCCGCCTGGGGCACCATCCCGCTTGTCGGTCTCATAGGCCGGAGCCTTTATGGATTCCGCCCGGGATGGATGGCAGCCCTCATATATGCAACGTGCCTGGGTCCTTTCATTTTCGGCAGCATGCTCATGCCCGATCCCATCCTGATCTTTTTCGTGACGCTTGCCATGCTCGCCTACGTCCGGGGGTTCGCCCTGGAAAAGAACAATCTCTGGCTCTGGGTCATGTTTGCAGCCATCGGTCTGTCGACACTCACCAAAGGCATCCTGGGACTGGGCCTCTCCTCTGCCGTCATCGGTCTTCACGTGATCCTCTCCCGCCGATTCAAAGAGTTCCTCCGGTGGCCTTTCTGGGTTGGTGGGTTGGTTTTTGCGGCGGTTTCCGTACCCTGGCATTTTGCGGTGGCCAGGGCGAACAGCGATTTTCTCGAATACTATTTCATCCGGGAGCACTTTCAGCGGTTCACGGGACAAAGATACCCCACTGACGAGCATGTTCCGCTGTGGTTGTTCCTTACCCTGACCTTTTTCTGGACCTTCCCCTGGCTGTGCATGGTCCCTCAGGCCATCTGGAAGGCTGTCCAACGAATACGATCCAGTGTGGTCCGCCACTCCCACGACCTTCTGCCCCTGGTTTGGATCGCCTTTTTCCTCCTCCTTTTTTCAGCCTCCAAATCCCGGTTGGATTATTACGCTCTGCCCTCGATCCCTGCGTTTGCCCTTCTCCTGGCAAAGTTCTGGCACGATGCGGGTAATTCTGTCGAGGAGGGCGGATCATTGACTTCGCTCAGTACACCCCTCTACATCATGACGCCTCTCATGGCCATGGCGGCACTTGGCTCCTTTGTGTTTCTGGGCCCTGCCAAGGGCGTTGTTTTTGAAATCCTCAGCGGGGCATGGCCGACATCCGGTATCGGTGAAACGGGGGATCAAAAGATACTTTTCCAAAAACTGCGCATTCCAGCCACCCTGACGTTCAGTGTTGTTGCCGTCTTTTGCGCAGCCGCCCTCGGTGCCGTGAGAAAATCAAAACCCCTGAGAGCACAGGTGCTGCTGGCGGGCATGATGATTCCCTTTTTCATGATGTGTCTGTGGGGTTTTTGGGTGGTGGACCCCTATCGGTCGGTCAAACCGGTTGCCCTCATGGCCGCCGAACTCACGAAAGAAGAGGGCATGATCGTCTTCCAGGAACCCCATGAATACATGTGGGTTGGAGGCATGGCCTATTATTCTCAACGACCCGTTTACATTCTCAAGGATCCGAAATTCGAGAACCTTCCGTCACGCAGGCGGGAGCCTCCCGAGAGGTTTTTGAATGAGGCGGAACTCCTGCGCCTTTGGGGCTCATCCAGCAGGGTGGTCCTTGTGGGCAGTGGGTTGGAATCACTCGTCTTCCAGCTCTCCCGTGTGGCTCCAGCGAATGTTGTTGGAGAAAGCGGTTTCTGGGTTGTCATCAAGAATGATTGAGCCCGAATCTGA
>CAZZHS010000133.1:0-1786 GCA_964654275.1 uncultured Syntrophobacteraceae bacterium | reverse complement strand
CTGTTGCACGTCACCCCTTTGCCCATCGGGAAGGTTGATCATGAAACGGCGTCAATTGGAACCCCCCTTCGCAGTCGTGGCTCAAAACGGGGAATGCGGCTTATGAAACGCGTGAATGTGCGCCTTCCCACCCTGTTGCTCGGATCCATTCTGGCCGCATTTTTTTCGGCCGTCACCCCTTACAACAACATCAAGCTCTACAACACTCCCCTTGCCGGGGGCCATTTCGCACTCGTGGCCTTTGCGAGCCTGCTCTTTCTGGTGCTTTTCATCAATCCCCTGCTGTCCTTCATCCGAAGAAGCTGGCGCCTGCACATTCAGGAGGTTCTCCTGGTCTGGTGCATGGTCACCATTTCCGCGGGCATTTCTTATACAGGGCTCATGAGGACCTTCATCATCAACATCACCACACCCGGAATGTTGAAAAGCACCGCAACCCCGCAGGGGGAGACGCTCGTTCCCCTCCTGCCGCCTTCCATTTTTCCCACGGATCAGCGGGTGATTCAGGAGCTCTACAGCGGGATGGAAGGCGGGCTCGACATGACCTGGTGGGAGATTTTCCAAAAGATCCCCTGGGAGGTCTGGGTCGGTCCCCTTGTGGGGTGGGGCATTTTCATACTGCTGGTTTACATGACCATGATCGGCCTGGCGGGCATCTTTTCACACCAGTGGATTGAAAACGAAAAGATGAACTTTCCCCTGCTCCGCGTCGTGGAGGTGTTTGGGACCGAAAGCGAACAAAACACGCTCTGGAAGTTCCTGACTCACAAGTTTTTCATCGTCGGCCTGTCCATTCCCGTGCTCCTTCACCTCCTGAACGGTCTGCACACCTATTTTCCCCATGTGCCCCAAATTCCAACCCTCATCCTCGCCCAGCCCTACGTTCCCAAGGAGGGTCTGCTTTCGGGTTTCTACAAGGCCAGAATTCATCTCTACCCGGCGTTCATCGGGTTCGCATTCGTGGCCCCCAAGCAGATTTCCTTCAGTCTTTGGTTTTTCTTTATCCTCGGAGGACTGTTGCCGGGGGTCCTCCAGCTCTTCGGACTGCGGCTTCCCGCTGCAGCCCTGGGGACAACTTTCTCCCCGGTGCTTTCGAGCGTCGAGGAAATGCAGATGATCGGGGCCTTCGCCGTGTTTTTTCTCTTCATCCTGTGGCTGGCTCGCGATCACCTGAAAATGGTTTTGCGCGGCGCGGTGCTTCGAAAGCCTCTCGAGGGTGAGTTCCACGGCTTCATGCTGCCCACGACGGCGCTCTACCTTTTTCTGGCGGGTTTTGCCGGCGTCATCACCTGGCTCACCGTCTTCGGCGTGGACGTCATAACCGCCGTCCTCTTCCTGATCATCTGTTTCATGATTCAGGTGGTGACCGCACGTCTCATCTGCCAGGGCGGCCTCCCCTATTTCACCCTGGCTGTCGCACCCTCGGACGGTTTTCTCGCATTTTTCGACACGCGCATCATCGGGCCGGCTTCCCTCTACATGAGCCTCATCGTCCAGAAGGTCACCTTTCTCGACATGCGTGAGTCTCTCCTCCCCTCGTTCATCCATTCGTCCAAGCTCTCCGAAGGAAGCTCTCCCCTGAAAAGATTCCTCGGTGGGCTTCTGCTGGCCATCGTCCTGGGACTCGTCTTCTCCTTCGCGGCCATGCTCGTTCTCTATTACCGCTATGGCCTCAACACACTGCCCGACAGCTGGGCCATGGAAACGGCCCGACGGGTCCACGAGAACGCGGCCCAGCTCATCTCCTACCCGGAGGGAGCCAAAAACTGGAGCATGATTTTCACCT
>CAZZHS010000132.1:0-1940 GCA_964654275.1 uncultured Syntrophobacteraceae bacterium | reverse complement strand
ACGATGATGTCATTGGGCTCTCGGAAATATAAATCGGTCCATTGATTCCCGCTGGTTCCCGCAATGAGGGTCATTTCCTTCTGGGGAAGCGCCCCGGCATTGCGATTCAGTTCACAGAGCCTCGGGTTTCCACTCAACCGGCAGGGGAGTCGATCGTCGTAGGCCAGCAGATCGGCCGTTCCCGGGGAATGCAGGGCCACCAGACCGAGAGGTGCCCATCCCGGCAGAAGTGATTCGGACTTCAGGTAGGAGATGATCCCCAGGGTCCCGTGGTTGGGGGTTCCCGCAATGACCATGTTTCGCGCAGCACCGCCGAAAGACTGGTAGGCACGCGTCACCAGCCCTCCCATGGAAAAGCCGAAGGTGGTGATGTACGGGAAATTGCCCGACTCCGGATCTCCCGGATCTCCGGGGATTCCTTTGATCCTGGAGGGTTGGTTCAGATAGTCTCCATGAAGCTGAGCCGCCACTTCCTTTCCGGTATTCACCATGGAGGCGCGGCTGTTGTGGCTGACAAAAACAGGTCGATAGACTCCATTTGAGCCCTGCACCAGATCCTGAAGAATCGTTCGATATCTTCCCGGCCCATTGGGATCGGTTCCCGGACTGTCTTTCAAAATTTGTTCCGGATCCCACCCATGGATGACCACGAGCGGCAGGGCGTTAGGATTCGGCTCCTTCAAGGGATTCGTATTGAGAGTCACCGCATCCAGCTGATCCTGATCGTAGAGGGTCACATTCGTCGGGGGATGGTAAACGAGATCCCGCAAAACACCACCCCAGACAAACACAAGAATCCTGGCCGCTTCGAGATAAGGGACGTGGTCTGAGAGCGATGCGAGCAGGACCGGTTTCTTTGTGCCCGTTCGAGCGGCAAGGGGTTTCCCGTTCAAGGTCCTCGCGAAGTTCAGGGCCGCCCAGGAAATGTTGTTGATCGGATCCACGCCGACCTCCAGGGGCTTCATTTCCATGGCCGTCCAGTGCAGGCCGTCCCAGTAGTAGGGGAAGATGGAACGTTCCGAAACATGGGACGCTTCGACTTGCGCCTGCGAATACTGCCCAAGAACCACGACCCATCCCGAGAGACTGGGGATTTCCTCCCCCTGGACGGCCGGTTCGATGACCAGCTGGGTCATGCGTCCCACAGCCCTGATCCCGTTGAGCCCCAACTCGGGGTCCATCTGCAGTTCATCGCCCGGCGCCACCGAGGGGCCGCTGGTGGGGTTCATGAGCGTCAGGATCGCATCGGCACTGAGAGAACCCGGCGGAATCACCAGGGAAAAGCGGCCGTCGGGCGACTCGATGAGGCCGCCCTTCTCGGCCGAAACCCTTTGAGAGATGGACTCGGGCGCAGAGGGATCTGCCGCGTCGAGACTGAAATCAGCCACGGTGATGGTCGGCGTGGAAGCGTCCTGATCTGCCAAAACGCGGGTGGTCCTCGTGGTCGAGGGATAGCCTTCCGCACTGAGCGTGAGCGTCACAAGCCCCGCGGGCAGGGCGTTCAACTGGTAGCGTCCCGCGGCATCCGTCACCGCCACGGCCCCCGTGTCCCTGTCTGTGAGCACCACGCCGGCAAGGGCCGCACGGGTCGCTTTGTCGCTCACCGTGCCGCGAAGGGAACCTGTCTCCGGCCTTCGCTCCAGCGAAATGTCCACGGTTGTGGGGGACAGGTCCTCGACCCTCACATGAGGTACGCGCCTGGAAGCATATTCCCCGTGGCTTATGATCAAGTGGTGCTCTCCCGCGGGAACCCCCACCAACCGGAAGCTTCCGTCGGCCTCGGTGCTCGCCGCCAGGAGCCCCCCGCCCTCCACTTCCACCTGGGCGTATCGCACGGGTTCCCCGGTCTTTGCGTCCGTGACCTTTCCGGTGATCAACCCTTTGGTGGTCGGGGAGAGGTGAAAGGAAAACGCTTCGGAAACGCCGTCCGCCACCGTGGG
>CAZZHS010000131.1:0-1974 GCA_964654275.1 uncultured Syntrophobacteraceae bacterium | reverse complement strand
GCGCTCCTGCAGACGGAAATCCTGCAGGAATTGTCGGAACTCATCAAGAGCGGCAGGCCGGACATCAACGTGCTGTTTTCCACCCTCATGGAAGGCATCTCGCGGTCCATGCACATGGACCGCGTGGTCCTGCTCATCCAGGCGCCGGACCGGCGGAAGCTCTCACCGCGCTATGTCATCGGGCCCGGCCTGGAAAAGATCCGCGACATGAGCTTCACAGCCGGTTCTTCGCCCCGGAATATCTTCGATCACGTCCTGGAAACGAGAAAGCCCCTCTGGGTGAACGCGTCTCAAACCCCCAAACTTCTGGAGTATCTCACCCCCGAGATCCTGAGCACCCTCTGCTCCAATTCCTTCTTTCTCATGAGTCTGAGCGTCAAGGATCGGCCTGTGGGAGTGGTTTATGCGGACCGTCTCCCAAACGGTCGGAAGCTCGACGAAGAAAGCTTCGTGAGCTTCCAGTTTTTCAGCAGGCTGGCCAACCTGGGGCTTTCCACGCTGGCGGCCCAGGGAACCGATGAGAAGCCGGCGTGAACTCGCCGTACAATTCCGACACGGCACGCAGCCTCTGATTTTTGATCACTTCATTGCGTGGCACCGCACTCGGGCCGGCACGGAGTCTTTTGGAAGAGCCAGGGATAACGCCGGCAGGGCTGCAGCTCTACGGTCCCGGCAGGGAGGAATTCGTTCTGGCCGACGACGAGAAACCCGCCGGGGCGCAAAGCTTCCAGGAGGCGCAGGAAGGCCGGGGTGCGAAGGGGTGTTTCATAATACGTGAGCAGATTGTTGCGGACGAAAATCAGGTCAAAGTCGCGTCGTGGAGGGGGGTCGGAAAGGAAGTCGTGACGGTGCCAGTGAATTCCTTCCTTGAAAGCTTCCCGAAGGGCCAGGCCGTCTCCCGCCGGCAGGAAGGCCTTCTCCAGGAGCGATTCGGGCACGTTTTTCAGGCTGCTCCGGGGATAGACCGCCCGGCGGGCTCGCTCCAGAACCTCCGGATTGGTATCCGTGGCCCAGATTTCAAGAGATGGTGTGCCGGGAAATTTTTCGGCCACCTGGTGCCACAAAATTTTGAGGCTGTAAGCTTCCTCGCCGCAGGCACACCCCGCGGACCAGGCCCGGACGGCCCCCTGCTCCCCTGCCCCTCTCGTCTCCATGAAACCGGGCAGGATGGAGTCTTCCAGAACCTCCCAGAGCCGCAGGTCCCGAAAGAACCGGCTGATGGAGACCGTGAGGAGTTCCCGGGCCTTTTGCATGGCCCTGGGATTTGTGCTCAAAAATTGCGTGTAGTCCTCCAGGCTCGAGCACCCACAGGCAGCTATGTGGCGCGCCATGCGCTTTTTGACTCCCTTGCGCACCCGCCGGTAGCCCCGCCACGAGAGACTGAAAAACTGCAGCAATTGCCGGAAAGCGGTGTCGTCCATCCCGCGTCTCCTCGAGAGGGGTCGACTTCTGAAAAGTCCCCCCCTCCGTCCTCCCGGATTGTGGTAGATTAGGTGCCTCCCGGTGCAGAACCACATGGAGGCGTGACCGCCGGCCGCTTTTTTTTGCCTCTGGGCAGAGCACTGCAGGTTGCCGCAAGAGGAGGACCATGGAATCAGATTCTGTTCCCATTCTGGAATGCGAACAGCTGGGTTTCGCCTATCCCGGAAAGCCGCCCCTCTTTCAACACGTGACGCTTTCCGTGGCGGCCGGTGACTTCCTGCTCATCACCGGGCCTTCGGGCAGCGGGAAATCCACCTTTTTGCGCCTGGTGGCCCGGTTTGCCGAGCCGACGGCCGGAACCCTGCGCTTCCACGGGGAGGCGATCCGAAATGTCCCCGCACCCCAGTTGAGACGCCGCATCGCCTACCTGCAGCAGAGCCCCGTGCTCGTGGACGGTTCGGTGCGGCACAATCTCTTCCTGCCCTTCACGTTCAAGGCGAATCAGCATCTGCCGCTCCCCGACGACGCCTTCCTCGAAAAATCCCTGGACCC
>CAZZHS010000130.1:0-2141 GCA_964654275.1 uncultured Syntrophobacteraceae bacterium | reverse complement strand
AACTGCGTATCACCCTCGATCCATTCCATGGGGAATGGAACTACTCCGTCCATCCACGTCGAGCGTATGCAAAATAAAAGTGATTTAGGTTATTTAGCGATGAGTCCTTATCCGGAGCGGTCTCTTTCAGGCCGGCTTCGCCGAGGACTTCAAAGGCAAAGCTTCTCACGATCTTGGGAAACGCTTTTTGGAAGAGCTCGGGCGAACCCAGAAGCTCGCAGCCAAGGATCCCGGCAGAGGAAGAGAAGACGGCGCCCGACTGACCCTCTTCTGCATGCAGCCCTTCGACAAACTCCTCGATCCTGTGGGCCACCTTTTCCCGACCCGCCCGAAAATCGGACGTAGCCGACTCCACTCCCAACTCATGGAGGGAAAGGCTCACCTGATCCCAGACAGCCCCCTGGTCACTTTGAAAGTTTCCCCTTTCCCGCACACTCGTGGTGGCGCCGGCCTTGTGCACAGCCCTCGATCTTGCCCGAAAAAGGGCCTCTCCGGAGTCGAACTCCCCCTTCCGACTGAACCATCGGCCGGCTTCCATGCACGATACCAGGATATTGAGCTCAGTCCCCGCCAGGACCAGGATCGTGCTGTTGACCACCCGGTTCTGCTTGCCCCCGACGAGCTCCTCGCCTTCCAAGACGAGAACTGGATGGTCTCCTCGGTTCAACAGGAGCAGAAAAGGGACCTCACCCGCCTCGCTGGTTTCAGAAATTATTGCGGTCTGTTTGCGGATGGCTTCATCCAGAAGGTCCATGATAGGAAGTCCCAGGCCCGGCCCGGAAAGTATGGGTAACATTCCCAGACCATGACAGGAACGTGTTCTGCCAAAACTGTAGTATCTCTGAAGCATCTCTTTGAGTCTCATACGTCTCCTTTGGTGGCATGCTGGGTTTCGTCCCAGTCCAGTGCGTTTCATCCATCAGGACGTTGAAGAGGATACGGCCACAGGCTGACAGCCCCCTGTCTTTCCCCCGTCTTTCCCACGAAAATCTTGAGATGGCCGCCGCAGTCTGCCGAGGCGGCGGCGGAATGGACAGTTGACCTGCCCCGGCGGGTAATGCAATGAAAGGGAAATTCGACCGACTATTGCGGATTCTCTACATCTTGGATCGCGAGAGCACCTGCACCGTCTCGTGGCTTGCGGATGAGCTCGAAGTCACGGAGCGGAGCGTTTTCCGTTACGTGAGCTCGCTTCGTAAGGCGGGGTTTCCCATCGTTTTCGACACGGAACGGCGAACTTACGCCTTCGAAGACGCCTTCAAGCTCAAGAAGGCCCGATTGAACATCGACGAAACGCTGGCACTTGCTGTATCGAAAAAGATGCTGCGCCCGCTCGGCAAGACATTCGAGCAAGCCTTCGACAGCCTGGAGCGAAAGGTGCTCGATGTATCCCTCCCGTGCGGTGAGCTGCTGCCTTCCTCCGCGCTCGTACTCTCGTCCCAGGACAGGGGAGAAACGCTCGACATCTCAAAGCTTCTCAAAGCCCTGACGAAGGCCTGCAGCGACCCACGCCTGGTTCACCTCTCCTACCAGAGCCTCGGTTCCCAGAAGCTCACCAACCGTGACATTGAGCCCTACTACCTGTTCTTCACCTCGGATGCTTCTGGAACCTGAGGGGCTACTGCCGCCTTCGGGATGGCTGGCGTACCTTCGCCCTCGACCGAATCCGGGCCTGGCAGCTTTTGGATGGGTATTTCATTCCGAGGATCTTTGCAGACGACGTGGGAAACCAGATTTCGAAAGGCTTCGGAAGCTACTTGGATGGAGAGCTGGTGCGCGTTGTCACGCGATTCAGTCAGGAGATCCGGCCGTACGTAGAGCGAAAAGTCTGGCACCCCTCCCAGGAGGCCCGCGTCCTCGCCGACGGATCTCTTGAGCTCCACTTTGTCACAACGGGCATCGAGACGGTCAAATACTGGCTCTACCGGTGGATCCCTCATGTCGAAGTCCTTGAACCCGACGAACTCAGGCGGGAAATGCTCAATGAACTGAAGATACAGACGGCTAAAATGGAAATGACTGACCCCGGCCACGAGGATTTTGATCCCTCATGGACCGGCGTATAGTGATGGCAACCTTTTCCTCGGGGCTGTAATTCGTGCTTTTCCTGCTCATTCGATTTTCCTCCGTCGTCAGTAGTT
>CAZZHS010000129.1:0-2323 GCA_964654275.1 uncultured Syntrophobacteraceae bacterium | reverse complement strand
TTCGCCCTGAGGTATCGAAGGGCGGCATGAAGTGCAAAGACATCTGCTTTTCGAGAGTTATCGAAGCAAACACCTTCAACCTCCCTGAGCCTCAATCCCCGGCCCCCGCTCCCTCCCCGGCCAGTGCGCGTCCAGAATCGCCCTCCGAATGCCCGTCTCCCCCGGCTCAAAACAGCGGGCCAGGATATCCCAGCACTGGTCCAGGGCCTCGAAGAGCGGAAGATTCACCTGCAGGCTCATGATTTCCTTTTCGAAAAGGTCCCCGTACCTGAGGAGCTTGAGGTCCCAGGGCGACATTTCGAAGCCCATCTCCCGCTTTTCACGGCTGTCGTCGCATTGGGCATAGAGCTGGATACAGGCGTCCATGATGGCCCGGTGATCGTCCCGGGTCTCCCCGTTCACCTGCTGTTTGAGCCGCGACAGGGACCCGAAGGGCTCGATGCGCCGGTTGCGCAGGTAAAGCTGCCCTTCGGTGATGTAGCCCGTGTTGTCGGGCACGGGGTGAGTGACATCGTCCCCGGGCATGGTCACGCAGGCGAGCACCGTCATGGACCCGGCATCCTCGAAATCCACCGCCTTCTCGTAGCGCCGCGCCATCTGGGTGTAGAGGTCTCCGGGGTACCCGCGGTTGGACGGGATCTGTTCCATGGTCACGGCGATTTCCTTGAGGGAATCGGCGAAGGCCGTCATGTCGCTCAGGAGCACCAGGACCCGCTTTCCCTGGAGGGCGTATTGTTCCCCCACGGCCAGGCAGAGGTCCGGGACGAGGAGACACTCCACAACGGGGTCGGCCGCGGTGTGAATGAACAGGATGGTCCGCTGGAGCACCCCGCCCTCTTCGAAGGTCTTCCGAAAGGTGAGGTAGTCATCGAAGCGCAGGCCCATTCCTCCCAGGAGGATGACGTCCGCGTCGGCCTGCAGCCCCACACGGGCCAGGAGCTCGTTGTAGGGTTCCCCCGCCACCGAAAAGATGGGCAGTTTCTGAGATTCCACCAGGGTGTTGAACACATCGATCATGGGAATGCCCGTGTGGATCATCCGGTCCGCGCGGCGGCGCTTCACGGGATTCACTGCAGGGGAGCCGATGTCCACCCGGTCGCCCGTGATTTCGGGACGATCGTCCCGTGGCCGGCCCGAACCGTCGAAGACCCGGCCCAGCATGGAATCGTCGAAGGCCACCTGCATGGGGCGGCCCAGGAAGCGCACCCGGTCGCCGGTGGAAACCCCCTCGGTGCCCGCAAAAACCTGGAGGCTCACCTCGTCGTGATGCAGCCGGATCACCTGGGCAAGGGATGGGCCAAAGGCCGTGGTGATGACGGCGAGTTCATCGTAGCCCACGTTCTTCGCCCTCACCGTGGCCACACTTCCCGCGATGCGGAGGATCTCGTCAAAGTACTTTCTCACCGCTCGTCCTCCTCCCCTGACGAACCCGACTCGTCTTCATCGGGCGCCGCTCCCGTGAGCGTTCTGCGGCTGCGGGGCCGTGCATCCGTCCGGACGCTCCTGATCCCGCGCGATACGGGGCCCCCCCGGGTTTCCCCTGCGGCCTCCGACTCCCCCGCTTCCTCGCGGGGTGGGACCGTCCCGCCCTTTGTTTCGATGAAGTCGTCGATCTCTCTGAGAATTTTTCGGAACTCCTCCCCTCCGGCGGACACTCCAGAGCCGGAGGCGCCCGCTTCAACCGTCTCGTCGCCCGCGTCCCAGGGGGCATAGTTCCAGTCGCGGAAAAGGCCCCCGATCTTCAGCATGGCCGACCGGGCCGCCTCCTTGCTTTCGAACTCCAGCTCCAGCCCGAGCACTTCCAGGATCTTGTCGAACACGAACCGCTGGCGTTCCTTAGGTGTGGCGCCGTCGACGGCGTCGAAGGCATTCTGCTGCAGGTAGGCCCAATCGAAGAAGTCGGCTTTGAGCATGAGAGTGAAATCTTCCAGGGAGGTGCCCTCTTCGCCGACGACGGTGATCATCTGGCGCACTTCGTCGCCCCGGCGCAGGAGGGTGCGCACCCGCTGGACCTTGTGCGGGTCGATGATCCCCCTGTATTTGCTCCAGCTGTCCAGGGGGTCGATGGACGGGTAACGACGGGCGTCGCTTCGCTCCCGGCTGAGCCCGTGGAAAGCCCCGACCACCTTGAGGGTCGCCTGCGTCACCGGCTCGTCGAAATTGCCCCCGGCCGGGCTCACCGTTCCCCCGATGGTCAGAGAGGCTGTTTTCCCATTGCGGAGCCGAATCATGCCCGCCCGTTCGTAAAATCCCGCAATGCGGCTTTCCAGGTAGGCGGGGAAAGCCTCCTCCCCGGGGATTTCCTCCAGGCGCCCGGAGATTT
>CAZZHS010000128.1:0-2325 GCA_964654275.1 uncultured Syntrophobacteraceae bacterium | reverse complement strand
CATCCAGAACCTTGCCATGCCGCACAGCCCCGGCAGAGCAAGGCACTGGGCCCAACTGCGCTCGCCGGGCCGCTCGCATCCGTGGTGCTCGCAGGTGAGCGCGGCGATTGGTGCGCATGACCAGCAGTTGAACGAGGCAGGATTAGGGTTGTTGAAGCTCTCTCCGTCTCTCGATCAGGTCCTGCGCTGTTCTTTACCCCTTCTCAACCCTTTTGAAAGGAGAGACACATGAAATTTATTTCCAGAATGTTGGTGGTTCTTGTGTTGCTTGTTGGAGGCATCGCAGTTCCGGCATTTGCGGGAGACACGGACCCGCTGTTTGTGAATCTTACAACCGATGATTCGCACCGGGCAAACATGGCGATCACATTCGGAAAGAACCAACTGGAACGAGGGCATTCCCTGACCATCTTTCTCAACGACAAAGGAGTGCTCATCGGCTCCAAGGCAAATTCCGACAAGTTTGCGGATCATCAGAAAGCACTTGGCGAACTCATCGGTAAAGGAGCCACTGTGTTGGTCTGCCCCATGTGCATGGAGCACCATGGTGTGAAGGAGACTGATTTGATGCCGGGCCTGAAGGTCGGCAATCCAGAGCTGACGGGTGGTGCGCTTTTCAAGGACAACACGAAGACTCTCACCTGGTAAAGACGGACTCAGCACAATCCGGGGATGCGCCGCATGCGGCGCGTCTCTGAATAGCCTCTCCTCGACCGGTCGGACGGGGAGTTAGAACGGTGAGGCCGTCGATTCACAAGACATGCCGATGACTGTGACCTCCACGTGTAGATACCGCGGGCGGGTACGATGGCATCACCCACGAGAGCGTCCCTGGCAGGGACTTCAGCATTGCGCGGTCTCATCTCAATGCCGCGGATCCCCTCAACTGTTCTTACTTCGAAACCAGGAAGGTGGCGTTAGCGTTCAGCCAGGCAGGGGACCAACACTTTGTAAAGAATCAGATTTCAGGGGAAACGATGCACGGACCTGACCCGAGCAACAAACACCCGATGGCCGGCTTTCCGCAGGTGTGTTTCATCAAGAACACGGTGCACAACCCGAACATCATCGTCGGCGACTACACCTACTACGACGATCCGGAAGACTCGGAGAACTTTGAGCGCAATGTCCTCTATCACTACCCGTTCGTCGGGGACAGGCTGATCATAGGCAAGTTCTGCGCGATTGCCCGAGGGGCCAGGTTCATCATGAACGGAGCCAACCACATGCTATCGGGCATCTCCACGTATCCCTTCCAGATCTTCGGCAACGGATGGGAGAAGCTCAGGCTGAGCCCGGACGATTTCCCGTATAAAGGCGATACCGTGATCGGGCACGACGTCTGGATTGGTTATGACGCGTTGATCATGCCGGGCGTCAAAGTCGGCAACGGTGCCGTCATTTCTGCACGCGCGGTCGTCGCCGGCGATGTTCCGGCCTATGCTCTGGTGGGCGGCAATCCGGCCAGGACGATCAGGCAGCGTTTTCCGCCCGAGGTGGTCGAGGCCCTGGAAGCCGTTGCCTGGTGGGACTGGCCGGTGGAAAAGATCACCCGAAACCTTTCGGTGATCGTGTCGGCAGATATCGACGCGCTGCGTGCTTGTGCGGCGGAACCCTGATTGAAACACATGGAAAAGCATGAAGACCACGCGTCGAGAACAAGCGGGGAATCCGATGTCTCCAGCCCTCCGCACAGGTGGCAACTCTGGCGGCAGGACGACAACGGGATCCGTGCGTTGGTGGCTGAATACGCAGACGAGGATCTGGCTCTAAAAGCCATGGCCCGGTTCGAGTCTCACCGGCACAAGCAGACCTACTGGATTGTGGAAATAAAGACCCCCCCATGAATGCAGGCGGTTTATCGCCAGGCGATGCCGGCGCATGTCGGGTGGACCAGTGCCAGATCGTTCCTGCCAGGCCCCTGGGGAAGCATCTTGCGTTTTTCCACCTCCCTGGGATGCCCTCGGTCACCCCGCGTCGACCCTCGCGGGGATTGGGCAATCACCTTGCGTCCCTGCTGAGCGAAACTTGCGCTACGCTTCTCCTGCAAGGGGCGGTTCCCGACCCGCAGAGCCGCGTTATTCCTTGAGAGCGAAGTAAGCCCTGCTTTGGTGTGGCAAGCTGTCCGACAAGAAACAGTGGATTCTTGATAGATTTTGGAAGACCACAAACCGACAAAAACTACGTTCGCCCTGAGCGAAATAAGCCCTGCCTTGGGCATGGCAAGGTGACCGACAAGAAACAGTGATTCTAAATAGATTTTGGAGGAACACAAACCGACAAAAACGAGGAACACAAACCGACAAAAACTACGTTCGCCCTGAA
>CAZZHS010000127.1:0-2332 GCA_964654275.1 uncultured Syntrophobacteraceae bacterium | reverse complement strand
CCAATATATTGTTGATGACCTCGTTGGAATAAACAAGATAATCGACGGCGATGAAATTGAAGCGCACTCCAAACTCGTCCCAGAATATCCATTCAGCAACGGCTGTGAAGAGCATGACGAAGAGACTGAACCCGATCAGGCTGCGCAACAGCCCGTGATGCCATGGACGTTGCCAGAACATTGCGGGACACAGCGCAAGAAACAATGCCAAGGGTAGCGCCGCATAACTGAGGAAACTCAGGTCGTAGACCAAGCCGAGCCCGAAGATGCCTAAAACACCAAACAATGTCGTATTGACATCTCCAAAGTGACTTGCCAGCAAGACGAGACGGGTCAGAAAAAAAATAATTAGCCAGGGGCCCAGGAAAATGGCCAACCAGCGGATCTGAGCATATCTTGAAAACGACATTTGAATTCCTCCATGGTGTCGCTTCTAGCTACGCTTCGGGTTGTGAGCCGAATGTCATATTCCCGTGAAAAATTCGTGAAACATCAACCAAAGGCTCGGCACATGCGCATCTTAATCGTTGAAGACAACCCCGACATCCTCGCAAACGTGTTCGATTATCTCCAGCTCAAGGGCTACACTGTCGATTGCGCACAGGATGGACTCGGGGGTTTGCACTTGGCCGTCACCCAAACTTATGACCTGATCGTGCTGGACGTCATGCTGCCCGGCATAGACGGTTTCCAGATCTGCACGCGGTTACGGGAGGATGCCAGAATCGATATTCCTGTCATCATGCTCACTGCTCGCGACACGCTGGCTGATCGCATTCAGGGGTTCAATACCGGCGCCGACGACTATCTCGTCAAGCCGTTCGCCCTGTCCGAACTCCATGCACGCATCCAGGCCGTGCTGCGCCGTACCAAGGGGACTCGGAGCCTCGAACTGCGGGTTGGCGACCTCTTTTTCGACGTGGAGACCCTTCAGGTGCGACGGGCGGGACGAACGCTCAGGCCTCATCCCTTCGGGCTGAGGCTTCTGGAGATTCTGATGAAGAATAGCCCCGCCGTCGTCCGTCGCGAGGAACTGGAGCGAGCGCTCTGGGGAGATAACTGTCCTGATAGCGACAGCTTGCGAAGCCATATTCATCAATTGCGCCAAGTTGTGGACAAGCCCTTCGACTCGCCGCTGCTGCATACTGTACATGGCATCGGATACCGCCTGGCGGAGAAGACTAATGACCTCTAGACTCACCTTCTCCCAACGCATAGTCGCCGCCTTCGTACTCATGACGGTGCTCGTCAGCGGCTCCTTTTCCCTGGGAATTGTTGCTGTCGTCCATTTTGTCGAAGACCAGCTCATCACAAAGGAACTGCATGGCAAACTGAGCACGGTACTTCATGAGGATATCAAGGCGGGCAGGGCTCCACGGCTCGACGCCAGAACCCGTTTCTTCGCCTCAAACTCGGCTGGACAGCCGATCCCGGAACGCTTCGCAGACTTATCCGAGGGACTCACAGAGATTGAAGATGAATACGAGGCGTCCTATGTCTATCTCGCTGAGATAAATGGTGTTCGATACATGCTCCTGCAAGAACAGCAGGAATTCGAGGACCGGGAGGAGATTCTTTTCTCAGTTGTCTTGGCGGGTTTTCTGTTATCCATCGTCTGCGCTTGGGTGCTCGGTGCAATCATGGCCAGGCAGGTCATGGAGCCGGTTGCGCGACTCGCCGGACAAGTTCGGCACCCTGACCAGCTTGCCTCCCGCATGGCTCCTCTGGCCCCGGCCTATGCGGATGATGAGATAGGGTATCTAGCGACCGCTTTTGACAGCACCATCGGCCAACTCCAACGGTCGATCGAACGCGAACGTCTCTTCACCAGCGACGTCAGCCATGAACTGCGCACACCGCTGATGGTCATCTCAACATCGTGCGAGTTGTTGCTCGAAAACCAGTTGCATGACGGCCAACACGTGCAGATCGAACGTATCGCCCGGGCCGCGCGGGATATGAACGAATTGGTCCGAACATTTCTCATACTCGCCCGATCAGGCCCGACCGATGGTGCGGAGGTGGACACGATCACTCTCGGCGAAGTCGCGCGGGAACAAGCAGAGTTCTGGGATGCTGCGGTCCGTGCCAAGGGTCTTGATTTTGAACTAATTGACGAGGGAGCGGACACGGCAGGCCATAATCCGACATTTCTGCGCACGGTAATGGCTAACCTATTGCGTAATGCGGTGCACTATACGGCCCAGGGCACGGTGCGTCTCGTCCTAGAGCATGACGGGTTCCGCATCGAGGACACGGGCATGGGGATTCCCGCCCATGAGCAGGAACACATTTTCCAGCCTTTCATTCGCGGGTCAGCCGCAAGGGGTGA
>CAZZHS010000126.1:0-2590 GCA_964654275.1 uncultured Syntrophobacteraceae bacterium | reverse complement strand
GTCGAAGGTCGCGTCGAAGGCCGCAAGGAAGGAATGCAGGAAATGGTCAACGCAGCCCTTGGGGTTAAGTTTTCCCGGGTGCCGGAAAATATTTCAGACCGCCTGGAGTCCATCACAAACCGGGACACCCTCAAGGAACTGCTCAAAAAGGCAATCCTGTGCGACAGCCTGGAGCAATTCGAGCAGGGGCTCGATGAGGTGGCCGGGGGAAAATCCGGGGAGCTTTTGTAGCAACACAACCCGCATGCCCGGCACTCCATTGAACAGGTTGCAATCCCAACACCTTCGGGTGTGTTTGAGCATTTTGCACACAACCATTCGCCCCCTCTCCAAAATGTGGGCATTGCCGGGAAAAGCTCACTGGACGCTGAAGGCCGGCAGATTACCATAAGGTTGGAGCGGCATCACATGCACTGGACAACTCTTTTCCCTCTGTTCGCGCTGCTCCTGGGCCTTTGCCTGGGGAGCATCTACAATGCGCTGGCTCACTGGTACCTGACGGAGCGCTTCGTGGCCCTGCCCGCGTCGCATTGCCCGGCGTGCGGGCACGTTCATTCCCGGCTGCATGCCGTTCCCCTTTTGGGGTATGTGCTGTCGGGGAGGCGCTGCCGGGCGTGCGGGGAGTCCATGAATCCCCTGTATCCTCTGGCGGAAGGGGTTTCGGGCATCCTGGCTTTGTTGCTGGCTCTCAAGTTCGGCCCCTCTCCGGCCTGGGGGGTGTACCTGTTTTTCACGGGGCTTCTGATCACCGCCTCCCTCATCGACCTGCACATTTACATTCTACCGGACATGATCACCTTGCCGGGAGCCGCCCTCGCCCTGGGTGCCTCGTGGATTCTGCCCGTCCAGTGGCAAGACGCCCTGTGGGGAGCACTGGTGGGCGCCGGTTTTTTCCTGGCCCTCCAGTGGGGCTACAAGGTGCTGCGAAAAGTGGACGGCATGGGAACGGGAGACATCAAGCTCATGCTCATGCTGGGAGCACTGACGGGGTGGCAGGGGCTGTTCGTCCTCATTTTTTCCGCTGCGGTGCTGGGGCTTGCGGGCGCTCTGTTCTACATGGCCCGATCTCGGGACGGGGATGGGGAGGGCATGCGAACCATGATTCCTTTCGGACCCTTCCTGGCCATGGGAGCGCTGGTGCATATCCTGGCGGGGGAGCAGATTTTGCGGTGGTGGTTGGGATAACATGTCAAACGCAGCACGGCAACACAGCGGCGATCTACACCCCTTTGAGAGCCGATGGTTCGATGCCGTGCTTTTTGATCCTGTGCCAGAGGCTGCGTTGGGTGATGCCCAGGAGGGCCGCCGCCTTGGACTGGACGCCCCCGGTTTTGTGGAGGGCCGCGATGATCATGGCTTTTTCGAAGGCGGCGACATGGTCGTCGAGACTCTCAGCCCGACTTTCCGTCAATTCCCAGACTGAAAGACCCGGTTGTTCCGATTCGTCTCCCATGACGGGGAGGTGGAAGGGCTCGATGGGGTCGTCTCCCGCCAGAACCGCGGCTCGAGACAAGCTGTTTTTCAACTCCCGCACGTTGCCGGGCCAGTTGTGCGAGAGCAAGCGTTGCATGCCATGATCGGTGATGATGTTGGGTTTTTCCGCCGTTTCGAGAAAGTGACACGCGAGAGCGGGAATGTCCTCGCGGCGGGCCCTGAGGGGCGGGAGAACCATGGTGAAGACGTTGAGGCGATAAAAAAGGTCCTCCCGGAAGGTGCCCGCCTTGACCATTTCCACGAGGTTCTTGTTGGTGGCGGCGATGACCCTTACGTCCACCTCGATGGTCTTGTTCCCCCCGACTCGCTCGAAGGTGCGTTCCTGGAGGGCTCTCAGGAGCCGGGCCTGGGCGGGCAGGGGCATGTCGCCGATTTCATCCAGGAAAAGGGTTCCCCGGTGGGCCTGCTCGAACTTGCCCGTCCTTTGAGCCACGGCTCCCGTGAAGGCGCCCTTTTCGTGGCCGAAAAGTTCACTTTCCAGGAGCCCCTCGGGAACGGCCACGCAGTTGAAGACCACGAAAGGGCCGTCCCCGCGCCCGCTGTGTTCGTAGATAGCCCGGGCTACCACTTCCTTTCCCGTGCCGCTTTCCCCCATGATGAGCACCGTTTCGTCCGTAGGGGCCACTTTCACCACCTGGTCCAGGATAGCGCGCATGGCACGGCTCTGGGCGATCACCTCGGGGAAAAGCTCGCGGGCTTCCACTTTTCCGAGAATCCGGGTGGCGGTTTCGAGAATACGACCGTAGTGCTCCATTTCTTTTTCGCCGTAGTCTTCCGCAGGAGGGGACTGGGGGCTTCTTTTCGCGGCGGGGGCGAGGATGGGGAGTTGAGCGGCTTTTTCCGCGAACTTCTTCATGGGCTTGAGGACGGTGTGCAGGACCACGAGGGAAACGGCGAAGGACAAAAGCGTCAACAGGAGGATGACCGGGAGGATGGGCCAGGTGTTTTCCACGGCCCCTTTTGCCGGGTGAAAGTGCAGGGTCAGGTGATGGGCGGCCAGGCCCGTGAGAAGGGTCATTCCCGAAAAAATGAAGGGAATGATGAGGTAAATGCTGGGGCGAAATTTTTTCATGGGACATCCCGGGCATCGTTTGGT
>CAZZHS010000125.1:0-2796 GCA_964654275.1 uncultured Syntrophobacteraceae bacterium | reverse complement strand
GATTCTCACCGTGAAAAGCAGAACTCTTTTCAGAGGCATAGAACTTCCTCGCCTTTCCATTGGACCCCACGAGGCGAGGAGCACAAAGCTGAGCAGTGCTTCCATTGAGCCTGGAACCAAAACTCCGCTGGCTTGCATTCACTGCCAGAGCTTTACCTCTGTTCTTCTTACCAGGGCATGAGGGTGAACGGGCTCGAGTCTTTGATGATCTCGCCCGGACGTTTGTTGGCAATGAGGACAAACTGTTGAGCCCAATCGTCGATAATGGCTTCGGCTTCGCTGTACCAGGTGAGCGCCCTCAGGTTGACGGGGGCGGTTTTTCCCTGTTCGCGGTCAGCGGCCATGGCCAGCACCTCACCGCTTTCCGTGCCGCTGATTTTTGCCTCGAAGGCGACCGTCGCCTTGGCTCCCGATTCCTTTGCGACCGCCTGGACCGCAAATCCGGAACCATAGGGGGCTGCAAGGGACGCGGCTTCCAGGACAGGGTTACTCGGAACCAGCTCTGTGAGTGCCATTTCAAGGGTCAGAGAGCCCGGCAGCGGCGTGTCCACCACCTGGAAGCGGTTCTGTGGGTCCGTGAGGAACGCCTCCCTGAATTTGTTTTGCATGTACTGGGCGACCTTCCGGGCGTCATCCCGCATTTGGTCGTGGCGGAAGTTGTCCTGCCACCAGTCGGCCTCCATGAGGTACTGCGTGTTCACTTCCGCGATGTAAATGGTCTGGTACTTCGTCCAGTCCACATCGGCCTTGGCCCAGACCTTCTGGAACGGCAGGTCTTCCCGATGGGACATCTCCTGTACGGGCACAAAACCGGCTCCTTTTGAAGGCTCGGCCTTCATGGAAGCACAACCGGTCAGAACAAAACTCGCCATGAGAACCGAACCAACAAGACTTCCAATCCATCTTCTACGCATCCGTCATTTCCTTTCCATTTCAATCTAAAAACTTGCAACAGAAATCCGATTCCAGGAACACTGTTCACCTCTCGTTTGCACTGCAGGCGAACTGAATTGCGTCCAACAGAGACTTTTCTCCAAAAGGCTTTCTGAGGTAGCCTGCCGGCCCGACCTTCTCCAGCGAACGCTCCAACTGCGACTCATCGCAGGCGGTGATGAAGACCACCGGACAGGTGATACCGGTGGAGCGCAGGATGTCATAAAGTTCAAAGCCTGAAAGGCCTGGAAGACGAATGTCCAGAATCAGGCAGACTTGATCGGCCAGCAGCTTCGACTGGAGAAGCTCTTCAGCGGATTCGAAGGCGAACACTCGATACCCGTGGGACCTGAGCAGCCGACTCAGTGCCTTTCGCACCGACTTGTCATCATCCACAACGAGGACGGTCATGTGTTTCTCTTCCACGCGATCCACACCTCATGGCTGGACGGGGCCCGCCGTTTGACTCGATAAGAGCCTTGTCCTTTGAAAAGCCCGCACGAAGTCGCTGGCGGGAGGAAGAGTACTGTCTGGATAGCTTGTTACATACTGTAAATAACAGGGGGGCGAAATTGGACCTTGGTCCAATAGAGGAGGCTAAGGTTTTTCGGAGTGAATGCCCAGTTTTTCGGCGAAACGGACCAGTTCCGCGAGAGAGTGGGCCTGCATTTTATGATAAACGCGGGCGCGGTGCACCTTGATGGTCTTCTCGGAAGTTCCCAGTTCGAAGGCGATTTGCTTGTTCAGCATGCCTGCGACGACCAGTCTGAAAACCTGAAGCTCCCTGAGAGTCAAGGTCTGCATGCGCATGCGCAGGGATCTGCGCTCCGTTTCGTCCCGTTTTAACAGACAGTGCCGTTCGATCGCCCGGGAAATGGTGTTCAGCAATTCCATGGCGTCGAAAGGTTTCTGAAGAAAATCAACGGCACCGGCCCTCATGGCCTGGACACTCATGGGAATCGTCCCATGGCCGGTGATGAAGACGACGGGAAAGGTAATATCCCGGCCGGCAAGGCTTTTCTGCATTTCTAGGCCGCTCAGGTCCGGCATTTCTGCATCGAGAACAATGCATCCGGGGGCGTCCGGGTGATGGAAGTCCAAAAAATCCTGCGCCGAAGTGAAGGTTCTTACCTCGTAGGATGATGATTTGAGGAGCCGCTCCAGCGATTTGAGCACCGATGGGTCGTCATCCACCACGTACACGATGGGTTTGCCGTCCGACATGGTCCCGGTCTCCTGTGTTGCGTTTGTACAAACCACCTTGGGCCGGACCAACCCCGGAGTCGCGGAGGGTTGGAAACTCTGATTACGCTCCTAGCCCAGAGGCAGTGTGAAGACAAATTTGGCGCCCTCACCCTCTGGATTGTTTCCTGCCCATATGGATCCCCCATGGGCACTGAGGATTGTGCGGGTGATGGCGAGTCCCATGCCCAGTCCCCCTGCTTTGGTCGTGTAGAAAGGTTCGAAGATGCGGTCGATGAGGTTTTCGTCGATGCCGGGTCCCGAATCTCTGACAGAGACCCGCGCTGCCTGTCCCTCTTGCACAGTCGTTTCGATGATCAATTTTTTTGAGGCGCTTGGGACTTCACTCATGGCTGCGACGGCGTTCAGAAGCAGATTGAGGATCACCTGCTGCAATTGAATGGGATCGCCGTTCACATGGGGAAACCCCGGCTCCAGGCGGGTCGTCACGGACACACCCTGCATGAGAGGCGTGTTGCGGATGAGTTCCAGGCTCTCGCGGATGATGTCATTCAGGTCCACCTCTTCCCTGTGAGCGGTTTCCTTTTTGACCAGGGAACGCATTCGCCGGATCACCTCTCCCGCCCGTTTGTCATCTTTGACAATGTCGTCGAGAATCTG
>CAZZHS010000124.1:0-2827 GCA_964654275.1 uncultured Syntrophobacteraceae bacterium | reverse complement strand
TTTGCAACAGGAAGCAGGGAAAGCGCCTTATATCCCCGCCCTGAAGAGACGGGGCCTTACGGTGCAGCGGGTAAATTCTCTTGAACTGCGGCTGATATGGTTGCATGATGCCCGATTGTGATGGGAATTCCCATAGCCTCCGTGCTTTTGGGAGGCACAAGAGAGCATCATGAACCGGCAACCGGCGTCATTTTTGAGAGGTGCATGAGAGATTTTTTCGACCTGAAAAACAACGGCACATGTGTCGTCACGGAACTGTCCGCCGGGCTGACCACCTTTTTGGCGTCCATGTACATCATCGTGGTCAATCCGGCCATCCTGGTCCAGGCCGGGTTGCCCCATGGAGCCGCTCTCACGTCCACAGTGCTGGTTTCCGCCTTGAGCAGCATTCTTATGGGCCTGTACAGCAACAATCCGCTGCTGGTGGCTCCGGGCATGAGCCTGAACCATCTGTTCGTGGCCGCCGTGGTCCGTTCCGAAACCATGACCTACCAGACGGCCCTGGGCTGCGTGTTCTGGGCGGGGATAGTTTTTCTTCTCCTGCTGGTGTGCGACCGCCGCCGGTGCCTCCTCACCGGAGTGCCCCGCATGGTTCGTTTCGGCATGGCAGGGGGAATCGGCCTGTTCATCGCCACGTTGGGATTCCAGTCGGGCGGATTCATCATCATCGAGGAACCGGGCGGGCAGGTCCTGGGCTACCTGGACGCCACCACCCTGACTTTCCTGGCCGGATTGGCCGTCACCGCAGCCCTGGTGGCCCGCAAAATCCCCTGCGCCTTCATCCTGGGAGTGCTGATCACCACTTTGCTGGCCTGGCCCATCGGGCGGCTTTGGGGGGACGCCTCGAGCATGGGAACGGGAAATGGACCCTCCGCCGTCGCCCATTGGCAGGGCTGGTGGGCCTGGCCGGACTTGAGCCTGCTCTTTCAGATGAATCTTATCGAGGCGCTCCTGCCCGTTCACTGGCCGTTCATTTTCGTCCTGGTCTTCTCCTGCTTTTTTGACAGTTTTTCGACCTGCGCGGGGGTGAGCGAGGCGGGAGACCTGGTGGACGAAAAAGGAGAGCCTCGGGACCTGGAACGCAGCCTCAAGGTCAACGCCTCGGGAGTGGTCCTGTCCGGCGCACTGGGAGTCAGCCCGGCCAATGTATATATCGAATCCTCGACCGGAGTCCGAGCCGGGGGGCGAACGGGGCTCACGGCGGTGACGGCCGGATTGCTGTTTTTGCCCTTTTTGTTCCTTTCGCCCCTGTTGTCCCTGGTGCCCGCCCTGGCCACGGCCCCGGTCCTGGTCCTGGTGGGCATATTCATGCTCAAGCCCCTCATCTACGTCCGCTGGGAGCGATTTGACGAAGCCGCCCCCTTTTTCATGTCCATGATCGTCATGCCCCTCACCGGGTCCATCACCCAGGGGGCCGTATGGGGCATTTTGAGCTGGATCGTGATCAAGGTATCCTGCGGCAAATACCGGCAGGTTTCTCCTGTGTTGGTGCTGCTGGGGCTTGCGGCGCTGGTTTTGTTGTTTTATTCGGAGCCTTTTCGTCATTGAAAAGCCGGGGGGGGCCGGCATGGTGGTTTTGGGTGGTGGTGGGGTGGACGGTATGGACAAGGTGGACGGTATGGACGGTATGGACGGTGTGACAAGGTGGGAGGTGGAGCTTCCGGGTATTTTTGTTCCCAAGCCGGAGCTTGGGAACGAGAGAGTACTTTGCTTGTGGTGTTGCGGTTGTGGGGCTTACTGACGATGCTCGATTTTCTACGCAGACGATTCCAGGATTCGGAGTCTCGCCGGGCCTGTTCCCTGGAATCCTACATCCGGTGCTACGGAAACGATGTGCGGCAGTGCGGGGGGATAGCCGTTGCGGACCTCGAACCCCATCACCGCCGTTTTTCATCGAGCCTGCACCGTGGTGCTCCCGCCTGCGAACCCGATGTGTCCGCCTTTCTCTATGCAGCGCTGCGCCTGCCCGATTGCATCAATCGAGTCAGCCGTGTCCTGATCGGCCCCACGGAAGAAGAATTTGCCGCTGCAGGCTTTCCCCACGTGAACACCTGGACTCGTGTTTCGTCGCGTGCCCGGCGCAGAAGGCACCATTACGACGGGGATCGAACCCTGGCCGTGTTCGTGACCAGCATCACGGACCTGGACGACATGGTTCCGGCTCTGTGCGCCTACCAGATCGAATGGAACAAGATGCACGGTCTGCTCAAGGAAAGTGTCCCGGGAAAGGACCTTGCCGACGGAACCATCAAGGCTTCCCACCTGGGAGGGGACATCCGGCATTGCCTGGGACTGAGCCGCAACGATTGGGAACTCCTGGTCCAGGTTTGGGGGGACGACTGGGATTCCAAGTTCGCCGCGTTGGCTCGAAATCCCCTGTGCCTGACCATCGAGCGGCTGCCCTTGCACGCCAGGTATTTCCATGAAGCCGCCGGACAGTGGTGGGACAAGGTGCTCCGGCACCTCTGCCGGGGCTTTTCCCTGGACCGACCCATTTACATCGTTTCCAGCAACACGCACGGCCTGGCCAACCTGGTTTCGGGCTACGCGACGGCTCACCAGGAGGAACTGCTCGATTTTCTCCGGAGCCGAAATCCCGAAGACCTTTGGCAAACCTGGCTGGATTCCAGGAAGGACCCGGACCAGAACCCCAACGACCTCCTCTACTACGCCCTGCGCCGCTACCTGGAACACCACCCTCACAGGATTGCCGACAAGGCTCGCTGGGAGGAATCATCCGGGTTGAGCCGCTACGCGCCGGTCCAGTATCCGCACCTGGAAGCTCAGAAAATCGAACTGAACCGCCTGAATCCCTCGCGCCTCGATT
>CAZZHS010000123.1:0-2874 GCA_964654275.1 uncultured Syntrophobacteraceae bacterium | reverse complement strand
CCACTAGACCCTGAACCTAGCGCGTCTACCAGTTCCGCCACTTCGGCTCACAAAAACATTGCTTTCAGGTAGGGCGTAACGTATGCTAAAAATCTTTTGCTGTCAAGGTGAAATTTCCTGTTGCGGAGGTTGAAACAATCCCTATGGACGTGTTTTTGGGCGTCGACAACATTTCAAGATCCTTTAAAAATCCAGTCATCACCATCGGCAATTTCGACGGGGTCCACTACGGCCACCAGGTGCTTTTTCGCAAGGTCAAGGACTGGGCTCACGAATTGAGCGGGGAGGCCCTGGTCATGACCTTCAACCCGCACCCCCTCGAGGTCCTCTTTCCCGGCAAAGGACCTGCCCGCATCACCACGCACGAGAGGAAGCTCGAACTCATCGCCGAAAACGGCATGGACGCCACGATCGTCATCCCCTTCACCCCGGAATTCGCCCGCATTTCCGCCAGGGATTTTGTGAAGGGCATCCTCGTGGACAAGATCGGCATCCGAGGTATCGTCGTGGGGCACGATTATCGCTTCGGCCGCGAACGCGAGGGAGACATCGATTACCTGCAGGAATTGGGCGCCGAATACGGTTTCGAAGTGAACACCCTCTCGGGCATCAAGATGGAAGAGACCGTGGTGAGCAGCACGGCCATCCGCCAGCTCATCAAGGACGGGAACATCAAAGAAGTCAACCGCCTCCTGGGACGCGCCCATGACATCTCGGGGGTCGTTATCTCGGGGCGCCAACGGGGGGGAAAGACCATCGGCTTCCCCACGGCCAACATCCGCCCGTCTAATCAGGCCCTCCTGAGGCCGGGCGTGTACGTGGTTCGAGCCGAAGTGAACGGGAAGACCTACGGCGGCGCCGCCAACATGGGCTACAACCCCACCTTCGGGGACACCCCCTTTTCCGTGGAAGTGCACATCCTGGATTTCAATGAAGACATTTACGGCCAGCCCATCACCGTCCGGTTCCTGGACCGTTTGAGAGACGAAAAACGGTTCTCGGGCATCGAGGAATTGAAAGCTCAAATCGCCAAAGATGTGGAAAAAGCCAGGGAAATCCTGGCACAGAAAGAGAATCAGCCCTTCTGATTCCAGCTTTCCTCCGTTCCCGGGTCCGCGTCTGCCGGCTCCCCGGGACCATCGGCCGGCCTCTCGTCCCCGGGAGGCGGCACCGCACCCTTCTCCTCCAGCATGGCATCGATCCGGTCTTCCATCGCCGCAATCAGGGGCGCGAGCGTCTCCGCCGACAGGGCGGAGATGGCGATGCCTTTGTAAGTTCGCAGGTGACGGTCCAACTCCTCGGGGTCCACTCGATCCCGCTTGTTGAAAACGAGAATGCGCGGCTTGTGGTGGAGTTCCAGCTCCGCCAGGATGCGCTCCACCGCTTCCATCTGTTCCACGAAACGCGGGTTGCTCACATCCACCACGTGCAGGAGCAGATCCGCGTCGTCCAGTTCTTCCAGGGTCGCGGCAAACGCCTCCACGAGATCCTTGGGCAGATCCCGGATGAATCCCACCGTGTCGGAAATGATGACCTCAAAGTCCCGGGGAAACCGCAGGCGCCTGCTGGTGGGATCCAGGGTGGCGAAGAGCTTGTTTTCCACGAACACGCCGCTGTGGGTGAGGGTGTTCAGCAAGGTGGACTTGCCCGCATTGGTGTAGCCCACAATGGAAATGATGGGCATGTCCTTGCGAACCCGCCGGGAACGCCTCTGGGCACGGTTCTTCTTCACCTGCTTCAGTTCATTTTCCAGCTGGCTGATGCGGTCGCGGATCCGGCGGCGGTTGATCTCCAGCTTGGTCTCTCCGGGGCCGCGAGTGCCGATGCCGCCCGTGAGCCTCGAGAGGGCGTCGTCCTTCATCCCCAGGCGCGGCAGGAGATACTTGAGCTGCGCCATCTCCACCTGGATCTTGCCTTCGCTGCTCTGAGCCCTTTGGGCAAAAATGTCCAGGATGAGCTGTGTGCGGTCGATGACTCGAAGCTCCGTGGTGTCCGTGAGCGAACGCACCTGCGAGGGGTTGAGCTCCTGGTCGAAGATGAGCAGGTCCACCCCCAGCTGGAGCGCTCGGAGAACGATCTCGCTCAGCTTGCCTTTTCCGATCAAATACTTGGTGTTGATGGCCCGGGGCCGCTGAATGATGGTGTCCACCGCCGTGATGCCGCTGGTGTGGGCCAGCTCGACCAGTTCCTCCATGGACGCCGCAGCTTCCTCGCGCCCCGCACCGGTCACACTCACCAGGATGGCGCGGTCCTCCCGGCCCGAAGCAGGCAGCGCCAGTCGGCTGCGTTCCAGTTCATCTTCCAGAGATTGAATCAGTTCCTGAAAATCGAGCCCGCCCGGATCGTAGCAGGGGATGAGGGGAAGGATGCGCCAACCGTCGCGGTCCTCGCCCGTGGCGGGCATGAGGTGCGCCACCTCCAGCTGGGTGGCCCCGCCGTGCAGGTCCACACGCACCGCCGCCACGCAGTCGAGGCGCAAAAACACCAGGTCCATGAGGTCATCCTGGGTGAGAGCCTCTTCCTGGAGATGAGTGTGCACGAGCCGCAGCCCCCGCAGCCGCCACCGCCCGCTACGGCTCTTGGGGAGCTCGGGGATGAAAAGGGAACGGGGACCGCCCACCAGGATCATCTCCACGGAGCCATCCCGGCCCAGCAGGAGCCCCAGCTGGCGGCCGCTCTCAAAAGACAGGCGCGCCATGTCGCGCGCCAGGTCCGGGGAGATCACCTGGCGTTGATTCACCTTACGCCGGTTGAGCCTCTCGATGCGCTGCCGGATGCTGCCCCTCAGTCCCGATATGTTGCCATAAATCTTTGCGATGGGTTGTTTCTCCTTGAACTTGGCCACTCCTTGAAACTTGGCCACTCCTTGAGACT
>CAZZHS010000122.1:0-2939 GCA_964654275.1 uncultured Syntrophobacteraceae bacterium | reverse complement strand
ATTCTGCCAGATGCTTTTCTTCGTTCTTGACGATCAAAACCGCCGATACCGTGGGTGCACGGGCTGTGGAATGCATTGTGCCGGCTGGGGTCATGGCGGCAAAAGCTCCCATTTTTTAAAATAACACTTTGACCTCACTCCTGCCTCTGTTCTGGTTTTTCAACGCTATGCCCCTGTTCCTCATGACGGAGGCAGGCCCAAATCACGACAAGAAAAAATGTGTAAACGGTGACACCGCTGTTGTGCGCGAGAAAGGCCTGAGAGAGACCGAAAGTCATGCAGCACAATACCAGCAGGGTGCCCGCCAACGCCCAAACGCGCACTGAAGGATGGTCATTGCGGATTCTCGATGTGAAATGGGCGAGGGGAATGAGATAAATCAAAAGAAGGGCTGTCAGTCCGACGAATCCCCGTTTCACCAGGGCGTCCAGGTATTCGTTGTGGATGTGGTTGAAAGAATGAATGATCGGCTTTGCCATTTCGTCTTGTATATTTCTCAACATGGGTTCTATGTAGTTTCTTTCTCCCCAGCCCATGAACGGATGTTCCCAAACAAGATGGAGACCCGTGCGCCACATTTCCAGGCGGACTCCCACGGAAGTGTGGGCATTGCCGGCATGGTAATAGGCTTTCACTTCGTCGACAGCTTCACCCACGCGGGAGCGCACGCCTGTCTCAGAGACAGCGTAAAATCCGGCACACAGCGATGCGATGATCATCATTCCCGGCACGACGTGAGAGCGAATGAAAATCCGGCGGTGAGTTCGGCAGGAGATGACCAGGACCAGAGGGAGCGCTATCCACCCGCCGCGGGAACCTGACAGAAACGATCCGGCGAGACCCGCACAGGCGCCGGTCATCATGAGCGCCGACCACCGCGCGGCGTGGCGCTGGGCCTGAGCCCAGCCCACTCCTGCCAGACAGAGCACGCCCAGCAGGAGACTGATGTTTCCGAACTGGATGGGGTTCATGTAGCCCTGGACCCCGGTCAGTTCCTCCCAGAACGCCCGCAAGCCACCGCCGATCGCTCCAAGGGCCAGGCCCGCCCAACAGAAGACTTGGCGAGGCGGCCAGGCCAGGAGCAGCAGCAGGATTGGAATGGCCAGAATAAAGCGGCTGGGTTTGTCGAGGGACGCACTGGAGAGTCTATGAACGAGCGCGGCCAGTACATGGATCAAGAAATAGAAGGAGAGGCTTCCCATGAGCAGGAAATCGCTGCGCTTCAGATTCAGGGCAGGGCGGTGCGTCCATAGAAGACAAGCGGCGGGAAGGAGCATGACGAGCCCATAGGAATAGCCGCTGCGAACCGCGAGGCTTGTGGTCGTCGAGACTAGCACGGTGAGCGAGACGTAGAGGGTTGCTCGGCGATGAAAAACTTCCGCATCGATGGAGTTCATAAAAATGCTCGGAATCGCGATTGAGGGCAGCCTAAAAAGTAAACACGGGGCGATGCGGTCTGACGAAAAAGGCTCGGACACCCGTGAGACCAATGATTCTTCATGGGCTGCAGGTCCTTTACGGTCTCATTTATGATTCATGAATGATGGGTCCGGTGAACGGTCGCCGCCCAATCGAGCACAGCCATGCGGCTTCGAAGAGGGTGCCGCGTTCATGAAAGTCTAAGACACTCCACGTTGACCGATCAGGTTTTTACCCCCAGGCGTTCTCTCTGGTAGCTGCCGTCCAGAACTCGGTGGCACCAATCGAGGTTTTTGAGGTACCAAGCCACTGTTTTTCGGATCCCGCTTTCAAACGTTTCCCGAGGGACCCAGCCGAGTTCTCTCCTGATTTTTGTTGCGTCGATGGCATAGCGACGGTCGTGGCCGGGGCGATCTTCGACGTGTGTGATCAAATCCCGGTAGCGCCTCACGCCAGAGGGCTTGGAGGGGGCCATCTCTTCGAGGGTGTGGCAAAGAGTTTCCACCACCTCCATGTTGCGTCGCTCATTGTGGCCGCCGATGTTGTAAGTTTCTCCCGGCGTGCCTTGCATGGCCACGAGCGCCAGGGCCCTTGCATGGTCTTCGACATAGAGCCAGTCCCGGATTTGATCTCCTCGGCCGTAGACCGGCAATCTTTTGCCTTCCAGCGCATTGAGGATCATTAGGGGGATCAGCTTTTCAGGAAACTGGAACGGGCCGTAATTGTTGGAGCAGTTCGTGATCAGTGTGGGCAATCCATAGGTGCGCATCCACGCTTGAACGAGGTGGTCGGAAGCCGCCTTGCTGGCGCTGTAGGGGGAACTGGGCTGATAAGGCGTTTTCTCCGTGAAAAACGTGGTGAGTGCGGCAGCGTCGTCATCCGGGTGCGGCAGATCGCCATAGACTTCATCGGTGGAAACGTGGTGAAACCGAAACGTTTGCTTTTTGTCCCCTTCGAGACAGTTCCAATAGGATCTCGCTGCTTCGAGAAGGGTGTAAGTGCCCAGAATGTTGGTCTGGATGAAGGGAGCAGGGCCGTCAATGGAACGGTCCACATGGCTTTCAGCGGCCAGATGCAGGAGGACGTCGGGTTGGTGGCGCGCCAAAGTGCGCTCCATCGCGGATGCGTCACAGATGTCCGCCTGTTCGAAGATGTAACGGGGGTGGCCCTCCACGCTTTGGAGGGATTCCAGGTTGCCCGCATACGTGAGTTTGTCCACATTGACGACACGGTGCCCGGTATCGTGAATCAGGTGACGCACCATTGCCGACCCGATAAAACCGGCTCCACCTGTGACGAGAAAAATCTTCATGGTGAGGTCCTTCACATGTTAGACTCTGTGAACACAGATGCCCGCTTGATTATCGCATGTTGCGAGCCGTGATGCATTTAGAAGGTGTCAAAGGCCCAACTGCGAACACATATACGGATATGAGGGATAGCACGTTAAGCAGCAGTGAGTCGACCTTTGCGTAAATTTTATATGATATTTTAACTTGAAAGTTGACACTACCGTCTAA
>CAZZHS010000121.1:0-3100 GCA_964654275.1 uncultured Syntrophobacteraceae bacterium | reverse complement strand
GGCCTATTCCGCACCAGGGGGATGCACGGGGCCTATTCCACACTACTGGGAGACCCGGCCCATTCCGCACCAACGGTTGAAAATATCCATGAACTCCGGAACCAGATGCGGCATCTGCCGACGTGCCGCATCATAAAGTGTCAACGAGAGCATCAACGACTTGAGTACACCAGCAGGGCATCAATTGTTCGCAACACTGTATCGTGTCCATTTGCCAATTCCATTCCCCCCTTGAGGGGGGCCAGGGGGGTGTTGGTGATTGTGAGTGAACAAAAACACCCCCCTAACCCCCCTCAAGGGGGGAATCGTTGCTGAGTGACAACCGCTGGTTTGCGAACAACTTACTCCTAAAGGAAGCTCGGTGGATCAAGAAATCCTTACCCTGAAAGGGTTGCCTACAAAGCGGTGTCGGTCATGAATAGCAATGGGTCTTTCAAGAACATGCAGATGAACCCGCGGTCTTTGTTCGCAGCTTCCGGCATCTCGAGCATTTATTGGTTGGACCACGAGGACGCATCGCTAGGGGCTTGATTTCTATGCAACCCCTTCAGGGTAAAACGTCTGCGCAGGGTACCCCCAACCCAGGGTGACGTTTCTCTTGACCCTGGGCTGACTTATGGAACTCCTTCCGGGTAAAGGTGCCCCCGTCGGATTGAGATGCGGGGGAGTCGCGTTTCCATCGTTTTTTTTCGTCCGTGTCGCCACGACCGGCCATGAGGGATTGAGGTCCGAGTGAATTCACATGATCCACTGATCCGCACCCTAATGTGCCTGGCATTCCAAACCATCAAGGTGGGCCCTTGACGTGAATTCCCCATCCCTGGACGAGTGGCTGTTCGTCTTTCCTGCGGCAGCCCTGCTGAGTGCTTTTTTCTGCGTTCTGTCCCTCGCGCGTGGCTTCAGATCATTCTCTCACCAGGTATTTGCCCTGGGACTGCTCCTCATCGGTGTCGAGCAGGTTCTGCACTACATGAGCCTCCAGGTGGCGAGCGTGGCCCACTTCAAAGGGCTTCAACAATGGCGCCTGGTGGTGTCCTCCGTCATTCCCGGCGTCTGGGCCGTGTTCAGTCTCGGTTATGCCCGGGCCAACTATCGGGAATATCTGCAAAGGTCCAGGTGGCTCCTCGCCGGCATTCTTTTTGTCCCGCTCCTCCTTGCCGCCTGGAGTTTCAACACCCTTTACTTCTATCCCGATCTCCTTCTCATCGAGCTCCCCACCTCCTGGGTCCTTCCCCTCAGTCGTGAAGGATACCTTCTCACGGTCCTCCAGCTTCTGGCAGCCGTCTTTGTGCTCGCCAACCTGGAGCGCACTTTTCGTGCGGCCTCGGGGGCCATCCGGTGGCGCATCAAGTTCCTGCTGTTCGGCGTGGGCCTGATCTTCGCCGCCAGGGTCTATGCCGCAGGGCAAAGCCTCCTCTACACTTCGACCCTCCCCGTGTCGATTTTTGCGGAATCGGCCGCGATCGTCGCTGGAATCCTGCTGATGTCCGTGAGTTTCTTTCGCATGGCACGCGAGAGCACCCAGTTCTACGTGTCCGAAGAACTCCTCAGCAATTCCATCACGTTTGCCCTGGTGGGGATCTATCTCCTTTCCATCGGCCTCTCCCATGAACTCCTCGGCCGATTTTCACTGGGGTTTTCGTCCGTGTGGTCCATGGCCCTGGTGCTCCTGGCCGTCATGGGAACCCTTCTCCTCCTGAGTTCCAACCAGGTTCGCCACGAGATCCGTTTCTTCCTGCACCGCCATTTTCACCGGCCCAAATACGACTACCGAAAAATCTGGAGCGATTTCGCGCGTGGGACCACGCTCATTCGTGACGACCGCGACCTTGGCACCCTGGCCGCGCGGATGCTGAGCGACCTGTTCGCCGTGTCCTCCGTTTCCATCTGGCTGAGAGATCGTCCCCAAGAACCACCGCAGCTGGTGGGGTCCACCTTTCTCAACGTCGAAAACGATTCCCACACCCGCTCACTGCAGCAGGAAGTCTCCATCCTGATGATGACCCTGGAGAACAAAACCATGCCCGTCGATGTCGCAGAGGGCCGAGCCGAAATGAATCGGGAGGGTCGCCGGAAGCTCCAGCCGAACCAGGATGGCAAATCCATTCGCTACTGCGCGCCGCTGACCGTAAACGCTCAAACCTACGGCATGATCACCCTCAACTCCCGCTTCACACGAGACCCGTTTGACGTGGAAGACTTTACCCTGCTCAAAATCATTTCGGAGCAGCTGGCCGCCATGTTTTTTATCCGCAGGCTGGTGGAAGAAGTGGAACAGGCCCGCCAGCTCCAGGCTTTTCAGACTTTCTCCGCCTTTTTTGTCCACGATCTCAAAAATCTGGCGGGGAGTCTGAGCCTGACCCTGCAGAATTTCCCCAAGTATTACGACAACCCCGAGTTTCGGGAAGATGCACTACAGACCATCGGGCAGAGCGTCGAGCGCATCAACTCCCTGACGGAGCGGCTTTCCTTTTTCCGCGACGGCATCCAGGTCCAGCGGACTCCCGCGGATCTGAACCGGCTGGTGCAGCAGACAGTGACCGGGCTGGACGAGCCCACCGTTCGGAACATCACCCTGGACCTGTCGCCCCTCCCCGAGCTTCCCCTCGATGAGGACAAGATGCAGAAAGTGCTGGTCAACCTGCTCATCAACGCCCGGGAGGCGGCCATGGATGGAAAGCCGGAGATCCAGGTGCGAACGTTTGAGGGACAGGGCCGGGCGGTGTTGGAGGTGACGGACAAAGGCCGCGGCATGTCCAGGGAATACCTGGAGCACTCTTTGTTCCAGCCCTTCAAGAGCACCAAGAAAAAGGGGCTCGGCATCGGCCTCTACCAGTGCAAAGCGATCGTGGAGGCTCATGGAGGAAAGATCCAGGTGGAAAGCAAGGAGGGGGTTGGGACGACTTTCCAGATTCACTTGCCGCGTGCAGGGCAGACGGGAGACCGATCCACGCATTAACGGTTTCAGTCATGGAAGGACTCCGCGCTTTGGCGGCCTCCCGCCCTTCGATACCTCAGGGCGAACGTAGTTTTTTTCGGTCTGTGGTCCTCCAGAATCTTTTAAGAATCGACTGTTTCTTGTCGGTCAACTTGCCACGCC
>CAZZHS010000120.1:0-3118 GCA_964654275.1 uncultured Syntrophobacteraceae bacterium | reverse complement strand
GAAGGGGCAACAGGTCTTTAAACTTTTGGACCAGGTGCGGGATGTCATTCGCAAGAGGCATTACTCGATACGTACGGAACAGGCTTATGTTGAGTGGGCCAGGAGATTCATCCTGTTTCATGGAAAACGTCATCCCAAAGATATGGGAGAAAAAGAGGTTTCTCAATACATTTCTCATTCTGCATCGGAACGAAATGTGGCCGTAAGCACCCGGAACCGGGCACTCAACGCCGGCATCTTCCTTTACAAGCATGTGCCGGCCTGGAGATGGGGGGGCTGGGCCGCGCGGAGCAGGCCAGGAGAGCTCAGAAGGTTCCCTTGGTGCTGACCATCCAGGAGTGAAGAAGGTTCATGCGGGAATGTCGGGAACCCATGACCTGATGGGCAAGATTCTGTACGGTTCAAGATTCTATAAGGCTGTGTTCTGAGGCTCATGGAGTGTGTTCGGTTGCGTGTTGAAGACGTGGATTTCGAGCAGCGGCAGCTCACCGTTCGGACCGGCAAGGGGATGAAAGACCGCGTCACCATGCTGCCCGATCAATTGGGTGTTGAGCTCAGGGCTCCATCCTGTCGAATCCTTCGCGGCCATTGGAAAGGGGGCGCATCTGAAGCACGTTGAGGCTTTCGGTGCCGAACTGGCTTTCCACCCGGCCGAAAAGGAGGTAGGGGCGGCCCGGGTCCAGTTCCTGGCAGAAGCGTTTGAAGGCCCTGGGGAAGAAGACCGCTTCGTAGATGGCCGTGGTGTCTTCGAAGGAGACGAATTCCATGGAATCCCCCTCCCGGGTCAGGACCTCCTTGCGGGTGACCAGCCAGCCCAGCACCCATACCCTCTTTCCCACATGATGGTGGAAATCCCTGGCGGGAACGATGCGCTGGGGCAGGGCCCGGATGGCCTTCTCCCAGAGTTTCAACGGATGCACGGAGAGGACGAACCCCAGGGTTTCCATTTCTTGACGCCATTTTTCCCGGGGGGGCAGATCGTCCAGGAGGGGAGGAGGCGGGGAAGCGCAGCGATGCAGCGTTTCGCCGGGGCCGGCCAGAAATGGTTTTTGAGGGGAACACAGCTGATCCGGGAAAAAGGGCAGGGGCGATGAGGTTTCCTTGCCGCACGGTATGATTCCCTCCTCGAGGGGGGCAGGGGGGGTGTTGGGGTTGTGATTGCAGTCATGCGCCCTGTTCACACCCCTCTTGGAGTCTGTCTCAGAATTCCGATTCGTTCGGCCTGAGGTATCGAAAGGCGAACCCAGCCGGGATGTGCGCCCCTCGATACCTCGGGACGAACGGATTTTATGTGGGGCAGACGAACGGACTTTATGTGGGGCAGATGGACGGACTTTATGAAGGACATTTGAACCAGCCACACTGAGGGGGGCAGGGGGGCGGGGTTTCTGCCCGAAGAGGGAGAGTTGCTCCGCCGTGCCCTTGGGGCCTCTTTCCCGGCTGAGGGTCTGCGCGTTGGCGCGCACGGCGGCTTCCCAGAGAAGCTGGGAGCGGTTCAGCCCTTTTCCCAGATTGTCCGGACCGCAATGATCTCGCGGTGCACTTCGACATCCCGGGAAACGGTTCAACCCTTTTTCCAGGTCGTCCACGGCGCCGCTTTTCACGAGAACGGCCGCTTCGGAAGGGGTGAGGGCCACCCGCCGGAAGAGGTCTTCCAGGGAGCGGAAGGGGCCTCGCCGTTTGCGTTCTTCCAGGAGCGCCTGCAACGTTTCCCGCCGCACGGCCTGGAGCTGCATCAGCCCCACCCGGATTTTCCCGTCCTTTCCCTCGTAGCCCCAGCAACTCAGGTTTACATGGGGCCCCAGCACTTCCAGCCCCATGCGCCGCGCTTCCGAAACATAGGCCCACGTGCTGTAATACCCGCCCCCGTTGTTGATGACCGCCGCCATGAATTCCGCCGGGTGGTGCGCCTTGAGATAGGCCGATTTGAAGCTCACCAGGGCGTAGGACGCCGAGTGGGGCTTGCAGAAGGAATATCCCGCAAAAGAAAGGATCATCTCCCAGACGCTTCGGGCCACGTCCGGGGCAACGCCCCGCCGGCTGCACCCGTCTAAAAAACGCTCCCGGTAGTGGGAAATCCGCTCGGGGCTCTTCTTGCTGATCACCTTGCGAAGCCCGTCTCCCTCCGCCCAGTTGAATCCCGCCAGGGCCATGCTCACCAGCACCACGTCCTCCTGGTACACCATGATGCCGTACGTTTCCTTCAGGATGGCCCCCAGGCGCGGGTGGAGGGGTTCATAGGGCGCCCCGTGAAGCCGTTCGATGTAGGCGTGGATGTAGCGGTTGGCCGCGGGACGGATGATGGACGAATGGATGACCAGGTGTTCGAAATCCCCTTTTCCCGTCATCTTCTGAAGCTGCCTCATGGCGGGGGATTCCACGTAGAAAACCCCCATGGTTTCCCCCTTTTTGAGCAGTTCTTGAGTGGCCGGATCGTCCAGGGGATCGAAAGCGGCATAGTCCAGGCGCACACCCGTGTTCCGCTCCACGGCGGCCAGCGCGTCCCGGATCACCGCCAGGGACCGGTTTCCCAGGAGGTCGATCTTGACGAGTCCAGCCTTTTCCGCCTGATCCTTTTCCCACTGAATGATGCGGGTTCCCTTGGCGCTCACCTGCACGGGCACATAACGGGAAATGTGATCGGGCACGAGCACCACCCCCCCACAATGGACGGAAAGGTGCCGAGGCAGAAATTGTAGCCGGTCCGCCAAGTCCAGGATTTCCGGCCAGGGAGGATCCAGCCGGAAGCCCTGGAACCGGGGATGCTGTTTCACCCGCTCCCAGATGCGCCCGGGACGGCTCCCGTAGCCCAGGCGGCGCGTCACTTCCCTGATTTCATGGGCGGGAATGCCGTAGATCTTGGCCACTTCCCGCACGGAAGCCCGCCCGCCGAAGCCCACGTGATTGGACACGGAAGCCATGCGGTCCGACCCGTAAGCCTCCAACAGCTCTTCCATGAGATCGTCCCGTTCGTCCCACGGAAAATCCACGTCGATGTCGGGGTGGTCGTTGCGGTGAGGGTTCAAAAACCGCCCGAAAAGGAGGTTGTGCGCGATGGGGTCCACGTGGGTGATCCCCAGGAGATAGCTCACCAGGCTGGCCGCGGCGCTTCCCCGCC
>CAZZHS010000119.1:0-3159 GCA_964654275.1 uncultured Syntrophobacteraceae bacterium | reverse complement strand
CTATCGAAGGATGAACGCAATGTGTTAAACTACGCAACTTCGACGCATTAGGACTCACAGCCAAATAACCTGAAGCGCTCCCTATAATGAATGCCACATGGAAGGCGAGCAACTCAATTGCCCCAGCTCCAGGATATTCACAGGTGAGTCCTTACCTTCAACAACCCCAGGGAATCGCCGATCATGTCCAAACCCAGGCTCCTCGTTGTGGAAGACAACGAAAGTCTCAGAAAACAGATGAAATGGTCCCTCGCGGAAGACTACGCGGTGCAGCTCGCCGAAAACCGCGCGCAGGCCCTGTCTCTGTTTCTGGAGCACCACCCTCCCGTGGTCACCCTGGACCTGGGCCTTCCCCCCGATCCGGACGGTGTGAGTGAAGGATTTGAAACACTCTCGGCGCTCTTGCTGCACGACCCCGGGGTGAAAGTGATCATCGTCACCGGACGAACCGAGCGCAAGCATGCTCTGGCTGCCGTCACCGAGGGCGCCTACGATTTCTTCTGCAAGCCCATCGACATGGACGAGTTCAAGATCGTCCTGAACCGCGCGTTTCACCTCGCGGGTATCGAGGAGGAGTACCGGAAAGCGCAGGCCCGTCGCACGGGGGGACAGTCTTTCGAGGGAATTCTCGGTGCGAGCCCTCAAATGGACGAGGTTTTCTCCACCATCAGCAAGATCGCCGACACGGAGTATTCCGTCCTGGTGGAGGGCGAGAGCGGGACGGGCAAGGAACTGGTCGCGCGCGCCATCCACAATTTGAGTCCTCGAAAGCAAGAGCCTTTCGTGGCCATCAACTGCGGGGCCATTCCGGAAACTCTGCTGGAAAGCGAGCTCTTTGGGCACGAGAAAGGAGCGTTCACCGGGGCTCACGCCCAAAAGAAGGGCCGCATCGAGTCGGCCCGCGGGGGCACCCTCTTCCTCGACGAAGTGGGGGAACTTCCCCTCTCCCTCCAAGTCAAGCTCCTGAGGTTCCTGCAGGACCAGAAACTCGTTCGCCTGGGAGGCCGCGAGGAAATCGCCGTGGATGTGCGTGTTGTGTCGGCGACGAACAAGAGCCTCCGGGAGGCCGTCAAAGAGGGGCAGTTTCGAGAGGATTTGTTCTATCGGCTGGCTGTGCTGATGGTCACCCTGCCTCCCCTTCGGGAGAGAGAGGGAGACGCCGTCTTCCTGGCTCGAGCATTGCTCGAGAAGCACGCCTCAGAAGCGGGCAGGAAGGTCAAAGGCTTTGCCACCAAGGCGCTGAAGGCCATCGAAACGTATGCCTGGCCCGGAAATGTTCGCGAACTGGAAAACCGCCTCAAACGAGCCCTGGTCATGGCGCGGGGAACCCTCATCACTCCCGCCGACCTCGACCTGGACTTCAAGGTGTCCAAATACCAGGGCATGAACCTGAAAGAAGCCCGCGAGGCCGTCGAAAAAGAACTGGTGACCGCAGCCCTCGCCAGGCACAAGGGCAACATCACCAAGGCGGCAGCCGATCTGCAGATCAGCCGGCCGACTCTGTACGAGCTGATGGAGAAGCTTTCCATAGACCGCTAGCACAGCCGAGCCCAAGTCCCTGGCCGTTTCCCGGCTTCCAGGCCCGAGCTTTGGCACCAGTTGACCCGGGCGGTCATTTCTGCGCAAGTGTAGCGGCGCTCCGCCAAATCTGTTTCGCCCGACACGCCCCCTCTTGAGTCCCGCCTCGGTGGATGATTGACGGGATGTGCGGCGTTGCGTGACAATTTTGAAAGAGCTTCCGGCGGTCAATGGAAGTGGCCCGGGAACAAACTGAAACAGCAGCTTTGGGTCCTGGGCCGACCAAAATTTAGATCACCGGTTTTCATGGGAAAGCCCCCTGGTGGATGGTTCACCATCGCGCCAGGGGGCTTTTTTTGTTTTCAGGGAGTGATCACCTGACCAAGGTCACATCGATGTTGTTGCTTTCTTTTGATTCCTTCACCTCATCCTCACTGTCGATGATGGTGAGGATGTATCTTCCGGCACGCCAGGCCGTTGCGGACTCATTGAAACTGAAATCCACCCTGGAGCCTGCCGCGACGGAGCCCGCCCTCACGGTCCGCACCAGGCTTTTGAGTGTTTTCCCATCGTCCGAGGAATAGAACTTCACGTTGAACGCTCCCGCGGCTTCGCTGCCCACGTTGTTCACCGAAAACGTGCCCATGATCTTGTTGGAACCGCCGGGGAATTTCAGGCTGCTCCAGCCGCCGGTCAGATCCGGGGCGCCTCGCTCCAGGACCACCACCGCACAGCTGTCCTCCGATTTCAACCCGCCCAGGTCGCTCACCGTGAGCTTGAAGGTCAGGACGCTGCCGGGCTGCATGTCGAGGGGGATCTCGATGGTGGGACTGACCGCCGTCGTATCGGAAATGGACACCGGTGGGCCGCCCGTCTGGGTCCAGTGGAAGGAAACGATGTCGTCATCGGGATCGGACGACCCCGAACCGTCCAGAACGATCACATCTCCGGGACGGGCATTCTGATCCGCCCCTGCATCGGCCACGGGCGGCTCATTGACCCAGCTGACGTTCACCACGCAGGTGTCTGTGGCTTTGAGACCACCCACGTCGGTGACGGTGAGTTGGAAAGTGAGCGCAGCACCTTCGAACCCTACCTGGGGAGCCAGGAAGTTCGCCTGTTCCGAGTCCGCACTCACAAGCTCCACCGCAGGGCCGTCGATCTGCTTCCAATCATAGGAAGCAATGCCGTCATCCGGGTCGGAGGATCTCGAACCATCCAGAACGACCGTGCTCAGTTCCGGAACCTGCTGGTCGCCGCCAGCGTCCGCGGTGGGAGCCTTGTTCACCCAGGAGACGTTCACAATGCAGGTGTCTGAAGACTGTGCCCCCCTGTCATCGGTGACGGTCAGCTGAAAAGTCAGGGCGGCACTCCCGATCCCCACATAGGGTGCCTCAAAAGTGGGGGAAGTGCTGGAAGGGTCGGAGAGGACCACGGAAATTCCGTCGATTTGTGACCAGGAATACTGCAGGGTGCTCCCGTCGGGATCGTGGGAATTCTCGCCATAGAGCGTGACGAGCGTACCCTCCTTCACCTCCTGGTCCGGTCCCGCATCGGCCACGGGTTCGCGGTTGACGGGGTCAAAGCTCGCGCTGATGCTCCCGTCCTCCGTCACGTTGCTGAACGTGTAGCTCGTCACTG
>CAZZHS010000118.1:0-3203 GCA_964654275.1 uncultured Syntrophobacteraceae bacterium | reverse complement strand
AGGTAGGCGGGGAAAGCCTCCTCCCCGGGGATTTCCTCCAGGCGCCCGGAGATTTCCCGCATGGCCTGGGCCCACCGGCTGGTGGAATCCGCCAGAAAGAGCACGTGGAGCCCCGCCTGGCGATAGTATTCGGCCAGGGTGACCCCCGTGTAGACGGAGGCGTCCCGGGCCGCCACGGGCATGGCGGAGGTGTTGCACACGATGATGGTCCGCTCCATGAGGCTGCGCCCGGTGCGCGGGTCTTCCAGCCGAGGAAACTCGCGGATGGTCTCCACCACTTCCCCTGCCCGTTCGCCGCACGCGGTGATGATGACGATGTCCACTTCCGCGTGCCGGGAGGTGATTTGCTGCAGGACGGTTTTGCCCGCACCGAACGGGCCGGGAATGCAGAAGGTTCCGCCGAGGACGATGGGAAACAGCGAATCGATGATGCGGATGCGGGTGACCAGCGGCTCCTCGGGCATGATCCGACGCCGGGCCACGCAGAGAGGACGCTTGACGGGCCACTGCTGATGGAGGGTGACGCGGCGGCGCTCCCCCGTCTCGTCGGAGAGCACCGCCACCTCTTCCAGGAGCGTGGTTTCGCCGGCCTCGGCCAGGTGCTCCACCCGGTACGACCCGCCCCAGGAAAAAGGCACCATGATGGGATGGTTGAAAATGCCCTCGGGAACGGACCCGAGCGCATCCCCTGCCCGGACCGTATCCCCGGCCTTCAAAGCGGGCGTCCACTGCCACTTGCGCTGAGTGTCCAGGGGGGAAGGGGAAAGTCCGGGGGTCAGGAAGTAACCGGCCTGGCGGGCCAGTTCGGGCAGCGGCCTCTGAAGGCCGTCATAGACCTGGCCCAGGAGACCGGGTCCCAGGGTCACGGAAAGCATCTCTTCTTCGAGGGTCACCCTGTCGCCGACGCGGAGCCCCCGGGTTTCCTCGAAAACCTGCAGATCGGCGAGCGGCCCGCGAATGCGGATGACCTCACAGAGCAGCCGGGCCCCATCTCCCCGCTGACACCAGCCGATGGCGTTTTTCACCACCCGGCCTTCCATCTCGGCCACAACCATGTTCCCGAAAACCGAAACGATCTGTCCCGTCGCACCACGCATGAGCCTGTCCCGGCAAAAAAGGGATGAAAGTTCGCGGGGAGAGCGTCAACCTCCCCCCGCAAGCGTCCGCCGCCCGCGCCTCGATCCCGCGGGCTTTCTGATTACAGTTCCGCGGTGATGAGGTGTCCATTTGACACTCGTCATGCCGACAGTTTTTGAAGCGGCACGACGGTTCGAGCGGTGGACACTCCAGTGTGTTGAGTCGTGCTGAGCCAATCCACTTTCCCGAAAGCGTTACGGGATCCTCGATCCCTGGGGAAAGCATACGCACGCCAAGGATGCCACGGTTTCGGCACCGAAATCCCCCGGCTCATCGCTCCCTTTCCCGGGCGATGCGGTGCCACCGTTGGAGGAGCATCAACCGCAGCGCATAGGCCCCCACTTCCGCGTCGCCGAAGCTGTACCACTCGTCGTGAGCCTCGACCCAGGCCCAACGGTGTCGCTCCAGCAGTTCGTGAGCTGCCAGCGGGTTCGTCGTCGCCGCCCACTCCCTGATGAGTGCCTCAAAAAGCTCCGGGGGATCTGCGAGCTCGAGGGCCACCAGGTAAATCTGCGGGTCGAGTTTGAGAGCCTTTGCACGGGCCGCCGCGAGGGCGTTTCGAAGCCCGGTTTCGAAGGCGACCCACCCGGAAAGAAAGGGACTGGGCAACCCTTTGGAAACTTGCAGCGCATGCTGGAAGTAGCGCTGCCACAAAGGGTCTGCGGCGAGCGGAGTCCGGAGGGGCATTTCCCCCTCGTCGTCTCGCCGCCTGAGGAATTCGGGAAGAGGGGCATCGCCCCGCGCCTGTTCCGGAGAAATGACGGAGGGCACCGCATCGTGGGGCAGCAGCTCGCCGCAGAGCACCGCTTCCCGTTCGAGGAGGTCGTCAAAGAGGAGCAGGGTCTCCACCAGGGCCACCGGCCCCTCGGCCTCGGCGACGAGGTCGAGCAGCCCACGGCGGCTCAGGGGCGGAGGTCCTCCGAACGCGGGAAGCACGGGAAGAGCACACAGAAGATAAAAGTTGCTTCTCCTCATGGCACTTTCGGGTCTTGCAGGACTGATGACGTTTGGGGAGACGGTCCTTCGGCAATGTGGAAGACCGAATCGGATCTGAAAACCGGGCCGGTCTCGGACTCGATCCCGAAGGCCGGAACCCGTTACTGATCCCCTTCGATCCTGTCTCCCGGCGATCCCCCGGTGTTCTCATGAAAGGCGCCGCCCGGTTCGGCCAAAATTTTTTCGATCAGCTCCTGCAGACGGGGGCTGACCATGTCGAACAGCACCTCGGCGACGGATTCGGCAGTCACTTCCACGGTTCCCCCATGGAACCGGTATTCGAACCCCCCTCGGCTGAGAGTTGCCCGGACGTCGGTGCCGTTGGGATCCGCGCCCAGGTTTCCCAGCAGATCGTCGAGAACGAAACGGTCCAGTTCGTGGCGCATTCTCTCGGGGAGGCGGAGCTGAAAAGGGTGTTCGCCCGCGGCATCGGCCCTGGCATAGGCGGTGACCACCTCCCGGATGATTGCAGCCAGTCGACCCGGGTCGGAGAGTTCTTTTTCCGTCCTTGCGGTGAGGAGCGTGGAGAGGATCCGGTCGAAGGACCTGCGCAGCTTGAGGAGAGCGTCCCGGACGGCCAGTTCCATTTCCGCCTGGGTCCTGGCCAGGATTGCGCGGCCTCGAGCCTGTGCCTCGGCGACAATCTCCTCCGCCTCCCGACGGGCATCCGCCAGGATGGCGTCCGCCTCCTCCCTGGCTTCCTGAAGGATGGCTTCGGCAGCCTTCCGGCCTGCATCCACCCCCTCTTCCTGGAGTTTTTTCACAAAAGATTCCAGGCTCTCCGACATCTCCCGCGCCTCCCTCTCCACGTCAGACTTCCGGCACACCCCAGCAGAAGCATCGCCCGCATCGTGGCTGGAATTTCACAGGGCCTTCGCTTCCCGGTTCTTCCTATCTTGCACAATTTCACTGCATTTTTCATCTTTTATCAAGAGTGCCCCTGCTATAGCCGGGCGGAGATGTTTGCCCGGATTTCCTGGTTCCCAGGCCCAGCCTGCGAACCAAGAAGCGGTTAAAGACTTGCGGCCGGGAGTACTGGCCTTCCAAGTGAGAAGGCTTTGATGTCAAAA
>CAZZHS010000117.1:1848-3329 GCA_964654275.1 uncultured Syntrophobacteraceae bacterium | reverse complement strand
CGGCATCGGCGGCATCGGCGGCATCGGCGGCATCGGAAACTCCTGCCTCTTAAGTGGGCCTCAGGGGCCAAAAGGTTACAGGGGGTACAGTGGGATTCAGGGATCTTTTCAAAGGTAAAATTCTCAGGTCAGCTCACCACAACAGAGTGTCCACCACTCAAGGCGTCATTCCGGCAGTCTTTCAGCCGGAATTCACACAAAAGATCGGGATGCCGGTTTGAAAACCACCGGCAAGCCACGTGTCGAAACGCACACCTTCCACTGGGGAGCTGCAGTCGGGGCAGAGAGACACGCCGGGCCGTGTGCTTGCGCTGACCAGGCCTGAAAGTCCCCTCTCAGGAGCTGCCCCCCGGTTCCGGTGCCCAGAGATCCTCAAGGTTGATCTCCGTTTCAGGGAAAGGCTCGGCCCTCACTTTGGCATCCCCGGCGAAACTTCCCCACACGACCCATCGCTGGTCTGGGGCCAGTTGGAGCACATCCAGGGTCTGGTGATGCGGGTCCACCAGCCAGTAATGCTGCACGCCATGAGCGCCGTAGATGTTCAGCTTGGCGACTTTGTCCCGGGCCGCCGTGCCGGGTGAGAGGACCTCGCAGACCCAGTCGGGTGCGACGGAAAACCAGTTGTCGCTCGGCCATCCCGGGAATCGTTCTCTCCGCCAACCGGAAAGGTCCGGCACGAGCAGATCCCGGCCAAACAGGATTTCCACTTCATATAGGATGATCCACCCCCCTGGCCCTCCCCGCCCGAGTCTGTAAGGGGGTATGAGTTCACCTCCCAAAACGGAAGTGGTGTGAGAATGCCGGGGTGACGGCCTTGGCGTGACCACCAGTTCCCCGTCGATGATCTCCCCGATCATGTTTTCGGGAACATCGCAGAGATCTTCGTAGACCGCTCGCTTTTTCACACCGTCGGACACATCGACACTCCTTACTGGATCGCGTTGAGACCGTCGTTCGCTGCGTGGGCTGCACGCATCACGATAATTTCAGGCAGTGCACGAGGATTGCCGGCACCCATTCCACTGCAGCAAATGCGTTCCCCATGCATAACAAATTCGAGAGGCGGCTACCAGTTTCAGGGCAAAAGCCGGGGAAATCCGCTCCCAGCGCGTCTCCCCATGGAGACAGCCCCGGAAAAAGAATGAAGGAAGGGCCCGTTCTATAAAGACTTCAAGGACTCAGGATGATGGATTCAATTTGTTCGACGTGCTCGAAGTGCCTGTCCCGCGTGAAAAGGCCAATCCCTTCGTGGATCTCCTCGAAAGCCTTGAGCGAGGACCTCAATTCCTCCGCTTCCTCGTGGGTCATCCACCCCGCAAGTTCGCGAACAGCCTGCTCGCGGCTTTTTGCAACGCCGAGTTCTTCGTCGATGGCTTCCAGGATGAAGGCTGTTTTAGTCTTGCCCTCCCGGGCTGCAGCCTTTCGGATCATCTCTTCCTTTTCGGGAGGCACTCTCAAACTTACGGGCATAGGATCACTCC
>CAZZHS010000117.1:0-1748 GCA_964654275.1 uncultured Syntrophobacteraceae bacterium | reverse complement strand
GAACGTGGGCGATAGCTCCCTTGAGCCCAAAACAGACATTTCGGGACCTGACCTCGAGGTCCCTCTACCGGTAAACATCTTTGCGATGCCCGATTTTCACCACGAAAACGATCAGTGCAGGATCTTCAATGGAATAGACAATCCGATACTGCCCCTGTCGAACGCGGTACCTGTTCCGGCCTGACAGCTTCTCAACACCCGGCGGTCGCGGATTATCCCTCAGCTCACGAATGCGCTCCACCACTCGCTGTCGATCCGCCTTTGAATCGATGGACTCGATTTCCTTCACAGCCGACGGTTTGATGAGAAGGCTATATTTTGCCACGCAGCTTTAAGGCTTTCAGAACATCCTCGAAACAGAGATCCGGCTCCTGAACCCGCTCATCGAAGGCCGCAAGGTCTTCCGCATCCTCGGCAAGTCCAAGCCTCACAGCATCGTTGACCAGTTGGGAAACGCTCCGGTCAGTTTCCAGGGCTTTGAGCTTCAAGGCCCGGTGCAGATCCGGATCCAGATAAACGGTGGCTCTTTTGAGTGTTGTTTTCATGCCCAGCTTTTAACATTCGAGCTTTTCGACGTCAATATTGCCGCACCCACACCGCGTCCATTGCCTTCCCCCTCTGTGTCAATATAACTGAGACACCTTCCCCTGAATAAATCAGAGTAGAGGGTGGGGAGGGAAAAGCCCGACACACCAAGTGTCCGCGTATTCGCCGACCCATGCTGCCATTTCGTCATGCCCGCACCCTGAAGCGCACCCTGACGACAACTCAACACGATGGAGTGTCCGCCCCCCCCAAGACGTCAATCCGGCAGTCTTTCAGCCGGAATCCACAGAACGGAACAGGATTCCGCGTAAAAACTGCCGGAATGACGAGTGTCGAAATGGGCACCTTATACTGCGGAGCTGCACTCGGTTTCGCACAGCCTCAGGCACTTCAGCCGTATGTCCTTCCAGAAGCGGCCAAAAATCGAGGCCCATGCACAAGCGCAGAGCGAAAACCGATATTTCAAGATCTGACCCCAGGCACTTGATTTTAGTACCAAACCACAGTACCATTCCAACAATGAAACGAAAACACAGCCGCACGCTTGAGTTGATATGCGAACGTCCTGTTTCCGGAAACATTCGATGGGACGATGTGGTGGGTTTGTTTCGGGAGTTGGGCGCCGAGATTTCCCAAAGGGAGGGATCCCGCGTGGGGGTCCGATTGTTTGGGGAGCGCAGGGTGTTCCATCGGCCGCATCCGTCTCCGAATACGGACAAAGGAGCGGTGGCGAGTATCCGGGCCTGGTTGGAAGAAAATGGGGTGAAGCCATGCTGAATCTGATGGTCATCGATGGGGTAAAAGCCGTGATCACTTATGATCCCGAGATCGAGATGTTCCGGGGAGAATTCGTGGGACTGAATGGGGGGGCTGATTTTTACGCAACCGACGTGGAAGGGCTGCATCGAGAGGGCAGGAACTCACTGAAAGTCTTCCTGGACATGTGCCGGGAGGAAGGCGTGGAACCTTTCAAGGAATTCTCCGGTAAATTCAACGTGCGCATCCCGCCCGAACTGCACGCTGCAATCGTGGCGGCAGCCCGGGCATCGGGCATGAGTCTCAACCAGTGGGTGGAAAAATCCTTGAAGGAATGCGCGGCGCAATGAAAAGCCACCCTGCCACCTGCAACTCCCCGCGGCGGAATAGGGAGCGAGCCGTGCCTTGGAAAACTGATATTTCAAGACTTGACCCCAGGCCCCCCA
>CAZZHS010000116.1:0-3385 GCA_964654275.1 uncultured Syntrophobacteraceae bacterium | reverse complement strand
CGGGAGCGGCTCACACACACATAATCCATATGGCGAGAGCGGATCAGTGCAAGGTTTGCCTCTGTGGCGATACCCGCATCGATGACCACGGTCGGGGTGGCTCGAAGGGGCAATTGTCCACAGGCGGGAAGGGCATCGAGGATGGCACCCAGGGTGGAGGGCTCGCTCACGTTGCCTTCAAAGACTTTGCTCGCTTTGGGAAAGCCGTCTTCGTCGAGGACCAGAGCCAGGGTGAGCAGGGGGCAATCCGTGCGCTTTGCTGCTTGATCTGCTCCTGGCGCTGGGAATCGAGGCATTCCACTTTGATGGCGAGGGAACGTCTCATGAAATCCAGGAGGGTTTTGGATATCTTCCGGCGTACTTCGGGGGTTGCGGCCGCGAGGGCAGGGTGGCAGTCGGCCCACTCATCGTCCGTCTCGCAAAGCTCCTGCAGCGAGAGGTACTCCAGTTCCAGGAGGCCGCATTGCTCCAGGTTGGGCAGGTTGACACGCCATCCCCGGCGGAGATCATGGTAGAGGCGGTACCCGAGAACGCTTCGAAACGCGCGGTTGGTTTCCTCGAGGGCTCGGTACCGCACGGTCGGGTCGCTGGCGTAGAGTTCGATGGGCAATCCCAGTTCCTCAAAAACCTTCTGGACGAGTTCATCGTACTGAAGGCCCGTTGCGCCTGCTTTTTTCACAGCCCGGAACAGGGCCGACCTCAAGAGGCCTACTTCGATGAAGTCATTGAAATGACCCGCCTGAAGGGAGGCATCCTGGCGGTTGTCCGTGAAGCTCAGGAGTTTGCGTGCTTCGGGCTTGAGATTCTCTTCCTTCGCCAGTTTTCTCACTGTGGCCAGGGCGAGGACGGTGGTGGCGGAGCTGCGCCCTCCCGCACCCAGGGTGGTGAGGCGGGCAAAATCGGTTCCACGGAAACCGTAGGAAACCCCGCAGTTGAGACAAAATCTGAAGGGAGATTGGATGAAGTGGCACTCCAATCCATTGCCTTCTTGCAGTCCGCCGGGGGATATGCGCACCGTCTCCGGGAGGTTCTTTCTGCGGTCCTTCTTGATTCCAATCTTTCCGGCGGTTTCCTGGAGCCAGTCATCGGGGATAGGTTCGTGGATTTCATAGGTGTTTTCCGGCCAGGGATTGGTGGCGTTGAAATACAGGTAGCCCGGTTCGCACTGCTCGGGAATGTCCCGGTTCCCCATGTCTCTGGGCTCATAGACCTTTACAGCTGTTTCGGGATCATGGGAGCGGCTCACCGAGTAATATTCCTGGCCGCACTCGCGGCAGAAAACGAGCGGATATAAGACGCGGGTTCGATCATCGGGGACGAATTTCTGCCCCTGGACGGTGAGAAACCGCTCCTGTTGCGCTTCCAGCGTGCTGTAAACGGTGTCGCCCCGGCTGAAAAACTGGTGGAGGCGAAAGGCGAAAACAGGGGAGCCCGTTTCCGGGTCGGGTTCCGCGGTGTAGCCCGCCAGGAGGGTTTCTCTTATGGCCCGGGCGCAGTCGTCCTGCGAAATGCCGGTGAGTGTGCTGAGCAGTTCAGCCGCACCCTCTGTTCCGGAGATGGTTTTTGGCCTGGAGCGGACAAGGCGGTTGCTTTCCGGTTTACGAACGACGCCGAAGGTGGATTCCACCCAGATGGAAAGAGGGTCCTGGATGAAGGGAAGGTGGTCCTGCGGAGGTTTGATCGCCGGGTCCGCAATCCGTTCTGAGAGTTTTTGAACGAAAGTCGGGTCATTCAGGTCGACCTCGGGAGTGATTCGCCGGAGAGTCTCGCCGATGACATGGGGCGCCTTGACTTCGGCTCCGAAAATCTTGGAGGCAACGGCAGCCACCTCCGTCTTTTGCTCCGGGATGGACCCCGTGCCGGCGAGGGTTGCCGAAGTGCCCACATGAAGGAGGTTTTCCGCCTGGAGGCGGTTTCTCAGCCGACGGATCAGGAGAGCGACATCGGCTCCCTGCCTTCCACGATAGGTGTGGAGTTCGTCGAGAACCAGGAACTTGAGGTCCGTGGCCGCTCCGATGAGCCCCTTGTCGCGGGGACGGGTGAGAATGAGCTCGAGCATGACGTAATTGGTGAGGATGATGTCGGGAGGCGAGGAGAGGATCTTTTGCTTTTGCTCTTCCGATTCCTGACCCGTGTAGCGCTCAAAGGTGACGGGTTCTCTGCCGCTCTCATATCCCTCGCAGAGAAACTTTTGCAGCTCAAGGAACTGGCTGTTGGCCAGGGCATTCATGGGGTAGACGATGATAGACTGCACCCCTTTGCCGCTACCATGTCGGAGCACATAGTCCACAATGGGAATGATGTAGGCGAGACTTTTGCCCGATCCCGTTCCGGTGGTGAGGATGTAATTGGCTTTCTGCCGGGCGATGTGAATGGCTTCGGACTGGTGTCGATGGAGGCGGATGGGTTTGCCCACCCCTTCACTTTTCTTGGAACGGAAAATCCTGGAGCACTCCTTGTGCAGGACTCCCTGGTTCACCAGTTCATCGATGGTCTCACCGGGCTCGAAAAAGGGGTTCAGCTGGGTGAGGGGGTCAGGCCACAGCAGACCCGCACGCAGTTCCTCTTCCACTTTCTCCGAGATGCGCTGATCCTGGATATTGATGAAGCTCCGGATGTAATCGGAATAATCCGACACCAGTTGGTCTCTGAATTGGAAGACATCCATTGTCAAACCTCATGGGGTTGGGCAGGCTGCAGGAAACAGTGGCGGACTGTCCCCTCCTCGTCCTGTCTCCTGGTGGTCGGAGCATGAAAGTGTTATTGGGTGAACGGGCCCCATTTCAGTTCATGGGCCCCGATGATTCCCATCCCTCTCACGGACGGGAACCCAAATGAGGATACAACATGTGGTGTGAGGGAAAAACTTCTTGACCGCGCAAGATTCAGGCAAAGGGCTCGAAGTCGGCGATCTGCACAGGATACAGGGCATACCAGTTTTTCCTGTACACGGCTTCGCGATCCGTCGGCAGGTTTTCAACCGTCGTCAGCCCCGATCCCGGCAAGCCGGTTGTTTGATTGACAACCAGGCAGGTGAGTGGCGGCAAACCTTTCGCCTGGCAATAATGCATGATGCATCCCAGAATTGGGCCAAGCACGCCGGCGCCTTCAAATTCAAGATGGTCTGCAACCTTGCCATAGGTGATGGTTTGTCGATTGTGGGCGGTGCCGAGGAGTATTTGCCAAACCTGCATCGCTCTTTCGCTGCGTGTCATGAAACCTCCTTTGATAAGTGCCCAATATGCAATGTTTAATCTTACATTTCGCAGGTATTTTTGAGAAAGTGATGCAATTTTCCACCTGGAATTTCATTTCCATGCCATGACCCGGGCGTTTTTAACCGCTTGGGGGGTGGGCAGCCATCGAGGGACAGACAGGTTGCGTG
>CAZZHS010000115.1:0-3647 GCA_964654275.1 uncultured Syntrophobacteraceae bacterium | reverse complement strand
GCCGCTCACCCCGGCGCCGTGGCTCGAGGCTACACGGTGACGCATTTTTCCTTCAACGCTCCCGGAGGCCGCTGTGAACTGTGCAGGGGGGAAGGGTACGAAAAGGTGGAAATGCAGTTCCTGGCAGACGTGTATGTGCGGTGTTCCCAGTGCGAAGGGCGCCGCTTCAAGGACGAAATCCTGGAAATACGAATGAGCGGCCTTTCCATGAGCGACGTGCTGGAATGCACCGCTCGGGAGCTGAAGGAGCGTTTTTCGGACAACGGTGCCCTGCTCAAGGCTCTCGATCCCATCACGGCCATCGGGCTCGATCACCTGAGGCTGGGCCAGCCCCTGAGCACCCTCTCCGGGGGAGAAGCCCAGCGGCTCAAGCTCATCCGCTACCTGCGCCCCACATCGTCCGCTCCACACGGGCAGGGTTCACATCCCGCCCCCACGGTCTTCATCCTGGACGAACCCACCACGGGCCTGCACCCCCACGATTTGCAAAAGCTGCTCGAAGTGCTCCAACGCCTGGTGGACCTGGGCCACACCGTCCTGGTCGTCGAACACAACGCGGACCTCCTGGCCGCCTGCGACTGGCTCATCGAACTGGGCCCCAAAGGCGGCGCCGAGGGAGGCCGACTCATCTTCCAGGGCACCCCCGAAGACCTGGCCCGCCAGGAAACCCCCACAGCCCCCTTCATCCAAAAAAAACTCCCCCAAAAGCCGTCAAAAAGCCCCAAAAAAACCACCACCCCAGACATCCAAGAAACCCCAACGTCCATGCAGCCTATATCGTCATGCGATGCACAGCTTTCTTGTTCCCAAGCTCCGGCTTGGGAACACACTTGCCCGGAAGCTCCAGCTTCCACCTTGTCATCCTGTTCAATAGCTCCTCATGAACCGCTCAATAAATCCAGAGGCCGGCTCCTCATGCCACGAGGACTGGAAGCTGGAGCTTCCAAGGCAGAGGCGTTCCCAAGCTGGAGCTTGGGAACGAGAAGTATTCCGTCCACACCGTCCACCCAACCCCCCCCCCAAAACACCATCCTGATCCGAGGAGCCCGCGAGCACAACCTGAAAATCGAAGAAGTAGCCTTCCCCCGAAACAAAATGATCGTCCTCACAGGACTCAGCGGATCGGGTAAATCCACCCTGGCCTTCGACATCCTGTTCGCCGAGGGCCAGAGGCGTTACCTGGAATGCCTGTCCACCTTCGTGCGCCAGTATTTCCGCATCCTGGAAAAGCCCGATGTGGACCAGGTGCTCGGCCTGCCCCCCACCGTGGCCATCGAACAGCGCACCAGCAGGCTCAACCGCCGTTCCACCGTGGGGACCATCACGGAAGTCCACCACTTTTTGCGGCTCCTGTTCGCCAGGCAGGGCAGGCAGCACTGCCCCCACTGCCGCCGAGAACTGGAAGCCCTCTCCCTGGACGGCATCCTGGACATGGCGGGCAGGGAGCTGAATCGGGACGGAACGGCCCTTTTCGCCCCCCTCGTCCAGGGCCGCAAGGGCATCTACCGCGAACTGTTCGTGAAGCTTGCCCGCATGGGATTCGAATCCGTGCGCGTGGACGGCGTGCTGCTCCCCCTCGAACCCGTTCCCACCCTGGCCCGGCACAAGGAACACGACATCGAAGTCATGGTCATGAATTCCGACGGCGCGGCGAAAGACAGGGGAAGAGGATTCCAGGCGGCCATCGAACAGGCCCTGTCCCTGGGCAACGGCTCCCTGGTGCTCCGGCGCGGGGACGAAGAACGCATCCTCAGCAAACACCTGTACTGCGCCCATTGTCACCAGGGGCTGGCGCCCCTGGACCCGAGGCTTTTTTCCTTCAACAGCCGCCACGGGGCGTGTCCCGCGTGCCGGGGCATCGGATCGAGCCTCGAACTGGACCTGGATCGGCTCGTGGGGCCTCCCGGCGTGTCCCTGGAAGAAGGGCTCCTGACCTTTTTGCGAACCAACGTGTGGCGCAACAGCTTCAAGGCGGCGGGGAAGCGCCTGGAAAAGAGCTGGGCCGAAAAGCTGCACATGGACTTTGAGGCGTCGTTCCACGATCTGTCTGAAGAGCAGCGATCCCGGTTCCTGCACGGCGTCAAGGGCATGACGGCCGGCCTGCTGCCCGTGATCGAGGAAGCCTCGCAGGACGAGCGCATCGGGCAGGCCCTGCGGCCTTACTACAACGACGTGCCTTGTATCGAGTGTGGCGGGGAGAGGCTCAACGCCCAGGCTCGCTCCGTTTTCTTCAAAGGCTGGACCTTGGGAGCCATGGGCCGGTGCAGCGTCGGCGAGCTTGCCGAAATATTCGAGAACCTGCTCGTCGAGGAGCACGAAAAGCCAGTGGTGCTGCCCATCCGGAGGGAACTCGTCGAACGGCTGGAATTCCTGCGGCGCGTGGGACTCGGGTACCTTTCCCTGGACCGCTCCGGAGACACCCTCTCGGGCGGGGAAGCTCAAAGAATTCGCCTGGCGGCCCAACTGGGATCGAACCTCAAGGGCATTTGCTACATCCTCGACGAACCCACCATCGGCCTGCACCCCTCGGACAACGAAAAGCTCCTGGACACCCTGGACCGCCTCAAGGAAAAGGGGAACACCATCGTGGTGGTCGAACACGACACGGACACCATGCGGCGGGCCGACGTGCTCGTGGAACTGGGTCCCGGTGCGGGCGGGCAGGGGGGGACCCTCACGGCGCGGGGAACCTTCGAGGAACTGCGCGGGCGGGAAGACACCCTCACGGGAAAGTGGTTCGGGCCTCCGGCGGGAACCCTCCTCGATGTGTCCCAAAGGGTCCAACCCGGCCACGCTGGATGGGTGGAATTCATGGGGGCGCGAGCCCGGAATCTCAAGAACCTGCACGTGCGCATCCCCCTGGAAACCCTCACCTGCGTGACGGGAGTTTCGGGTGCGGGCAAGAGCACCCTGGTCCACCAGGTGATGCACCACGGCCTGTCGGCCCGGCTGCGGGGGAGCCATCCCCGGGCCGACGAAGCCGTGGAGGACATCCGGGGGCACGAAAGCATCAAGCGGGTCCTCGAAGTGGACCACAACCCCATCGGGCGCACCCCGAGGTCCATTCCCGCCACCTACGTGGGCGTTTGGGATGAAATCCGCAAGCTCTTCGCCATCCATCCCCTGGCTCGGGAGCGCGGGTTCACGGCGAGCCGCTTTTCCTTCAACGTGAAGGGGGGCCGCTGCGAGGAATGCCGGGGGCAGGGGACGGCTCGAGTGGAAATGAGCTTCCTTCCCGATGTGTACGTTCCCTGCCAGGTGTGCGGCGGCACGCGCTTCAATGAGGAAACCCTCGAGGTGCGTTACCGGGACCGGGACATTGCTCAGGTGCTCGATATGACCATGGAAGAAGCGGCGGAGTTTTTCGAACCCTATCCCAAGATCGCCCGCCCCCTCGAGGTGCTCACCCGGCTGGGACTCGGGTACCTGACCCTCGGGCAACCCAGCCCGACGCTCTCGGGCGGGGAGGCTCAGAGGATCAAACTGGCGGCGGAACTGGGCAACAACAGCCGCCCCACGCTCTTCATCCTCGATGAGCCGAGCACCGGGCTGCACCGGGCGGACGTGCGGCGACTGCTGGACGTGCTGCGTCACCTGAGGAGCCGGGGACACACGGTGGTGGTGATCGAACACAACATGGACCTGGT
>CAZZHS010000114.1:0-3722 GCA_964654275.1 uncultured Syntrophobacteraceae bacterium | reverse complement strand
GTGACCGACATCGCCCGGCAGGTTTACGCCGATCCTGCCGACCGGGAAAGAATCAAGGAGATGCTGGCGCGCCACGGCGAGGTTTTCAATTTTGAATGCCGCCTGCTTCGTCGTGACGGCACGGCTTTCTGGGTGTCCATGAGCGTTCGTACCATGCGTGACGAGCATGGGGAGCTTTCTCACTTTCAAGGGTTTGCAACCGACATCACCCAGCGGAAGCGGGCCGAGAAAGAATTGCAAGTCGTCGGTGCTTACAATCGCAGTCTCATCGAGGCCAACGTGGACCTGTTGATGGTCGTCAGTCCGGATTGCAAGGTCACGGATATGAACCGGGCTACCATCGCGGCGACGGGATTCAGCCGGGAGGAGATCACGGGTACTCCGTTCGCCGATTATTTCCTGGAGCGAAGGCAGGCCAGGGCAGTGTTTCACCGGGCGCTTCGGGGAGAGAGTTTGTGCGATTATCCCCTGACGCTCAGGCACTGTGACGGCAGCTCCATACCGGTTCTGTGCAACGCCTCCATTTACCTGGATACGGCGGGCCGTGCGCTCGGTGTCCTTGTGGCTGCACGCAACATTACCGAGCGCATAAAGCTCAAGGCCGCCCTGCGCAAAAGCGAGGAGCGGTACCGGATGATCGTTAACATGGCCAACGAAGGCATTCGTATGTTGGATGCCGATGCCCGCATCACCTTCGTGAACCCTAAAATGGGACAGATGCTGGGCTATCATCCCGAAGAAATGCTGGGCACTTTTGCCGTCGATTACATTCACCCGGAAGACCGCAGGGATTATGACCGTCGCAGAAAGCGGCGCCGATTCGGCGAGGATGATGAATACGAGATTCGTTACCTGCACCGGGACGGCAGCACCATCTGGACCAGGGTCTCGGCCACAGCCATGTTCGATGTTCAGGGTCGTTACGAAGGTTCTTTCGCCGTACTCTCGGACATCACCGCCATGAAGCGGGTCGAGGCCGAGCTCATCAAGGCCCGGCAGGAGGCCGAGGCGGCCAGCCGGGCCAAGTCGGAATTCCTGGCCAACATGAGCCATGAAATCCGAACTCCCATGAACGGGGTCATCGGGATCAGCGGGCTGCTCATGGACACGGACCTGAGTCCCCAACAACAGCAGTTTGCCGAGGCTATCCAGACAAGTGGTGAGGCCTTGATGGCCCTGATCAACGATATCCTGGATTTTTCCAAGATCGAGGCGGGGCGCATGGATCTGGAAATCTTGGATTTTGATCTGGGGGAACTCCTGGATGATTTTTCCACCTCAATGGCCGTGCGGGCTCATGAAAAAGGTCTCGAACTCATCTGCTACTCCTATCCCGACGTGCCCTACCTGTTGCAAGGCGATCCCGGACGATTGCGTCAGATCCTCAACAATCTCGTGGGCAACGCGGTGAAGTTCACCGAACGGGGAGAGGTGGTCGTGCGCGTGACCGTGGCCAATGGGCGGAAAGTCGATGATCAGGGGGGAAAATATGACCGGGTGTCCGGCAAACCGACGTTTGGTTCCGATCCGGATCATCGGGGGCGTTCGTCCGGTGGTGGGGCTTCGAACCGGGATCCCGTCTTTCTCCGTTTCACGGTCCAAGATACGGGCATCGGCATTCCGGCGGATAAGATCGATTTGCTTTTCGAAAAATTTACCCAGGTGGACGCATCGACCAGCCGGAAGTTTGGAGGTACCGGACTGGGGCTTGCCATTTCCAAGCAGCTTGTGGAAATGATGGGAGGTGAAATCGGGGTGAGCAGCCGGGAAGGGGAGGGTACGGAATTCCGATTCACGGTTGCGCTTACTCCCCGGGAAACTTCCGATAAGCCGCTTTTTTTCCCGCAACCGGACCTGAATGGCCTGCATGTTCTGGTGGTGGATGACAGCGCCGCCAATCGGGAAATTCTCCAGCGGCAACTGGCAAGTTGGGGCATGAAGGTGTGGGATGCCGACGGTGGAGAAAGTGCCTTGCGGGTACTCGATACCGCCTGGTGCTCGGGAAATCGATTCGCCCTGGCCATTGTGGACATGCAAATGCCCGGAATGGACGGGGAGGTTCTGGGACGGAAAATACTGGCGGACGAGCGGTTTCGGCACATCCCCCTGGTCATGCTCACCTCCCTGGGAAGACCCGGAGACGCCCGGCGCTTCGGGGAAATGGGCTTCAGCGCCTATCTCAACAAGCCGGTGCGCCAATCCGACCTGTTCGACACCCTGATCATGATTTTGGGAGATAAACACGAGCCTTCGTCCACAAAACCGATCATCACCCGCCATCTGGCCAGAGAAATCAAGCGCCGGCAAACACCGTTGCCCAGTTTTCGCGGCCGAGTCCTGGTGGCCGAAGACAATCCCATGAACCAACTCGTCGCCCTGGAAATTCTCAAGAGACTGGGCCTGAGGGCGGATGTGGCGGCCAATGGCCTGGAAGTTCTCAAGGCCCTGGAAACCATCCCCTACGATTTGATCCTCATGGATGTCCAAATGCAGGAAATGGACGGGCTGGATGCCACGCGGGAAATCAGGAAGAGAGAAGAAAGGGCGGCTCGGAGGGCGGAAAGCGCCGGGGCAATACCGAACGGAGAGGTTTGTAACTCGAAAGTGGCATACAACACTTCAGCCGGCCGGGGCCGCAGCTCCGACATGCACCTTTCAGCCGACCGTCCGCTTTCCACCGCCTACTGTCTGCTGCCCGCCGCCCAACGCATTCCCATCATCGCCATGACCGCGGGTGCCATGTTGCAGGACAGGCAGCGATGTTTCGATGCCGGTATGGACGATTACGTGACCAAGCCGGTCAACCCGGGCAAGCTGGCCAAAGCGCTGGAAAAATGGCTGCCAAAAGCGGAAGGTGAAGAGGTGGCGGAAAAGGCGCTTGGAAGTCTTGCGATAAAAGAGGAAGCGCCGACCGTCGAACTTCCGGCTGATCCGATCATTGCCGTGCGGGATGTTTCCCGCCGGGGCCATGGCGCTCCACAAACACCCTCCGATGTGGGACCACCGGTTTTTGAACGGGAGGAACTGCTCGATAGGGTCATGGGCAGTGAAGCCCTGGCATTGCAGGTGATCGAATCGCTCCTGAAAGCCATTCCGCTCAAGATTGCCGAGATACGCAGGTGTGTGGCCGAAGGTGACTCGCAAAAAGCTTTCATGGAAGCCCACGCCCTCAAGGGAGTGGCCCTCAACGCCGCCTGCCCGGCTCTTGCCCGAGCCGCACTGGGGGTCGAAAGTGCCTGCCGGAAAGGGGAGGGTGATGTGAGCCCCGATCTGCTCGTGAATCTCGATGACGAGGCGAGTCGAACTCTGGAGGTTTTGCAAGGTATGCTCGATCATTCCCTGGTTTTGTCCGAATAGGTTAGCTGCGCGCAAGTAAAAGTAACGATAACGAGAAAGCAGACGGAAACCCCAAACGAAGGGCCGTTAAAAACGAGCAATCTTCTCCCCGACGGCCACGCCCCGCTCCCGGCACAGGGCCAGGGCCTCGTCCGTAAATCCCCCCAGGGACAGCACGGCGGGAACCGGCGTCTGCTCCCCGAACAGCGCCTCGTAAACCTTCACCTTTTCCAGGAAATCCTCGATGACGTTCCTTCCCGTCTTGACTGCCCGCTTCTTCACTTCCACCAGCAGCGTTCGACCGCAGGCGGACCGGGCCATAACGTCCACCTCCATGGCCTTGCCGTCTTCACGCTGCAACGGAACACGGACTTTCACATCCGCCA
>CAZZHS010000113.1:0-3743 GCA_964654275.1 uncultured Syntrophobacteraceae bacterium | reverse complement strand
GCAGACGGAAACGTCATGTTTTGCCTGGTCTTTGATGCCCAACGATTCTCATCTCCCGTTGAGAACCGGCACGGTTCCCCTTGCCACGGCGATGCGTTGGCTGCTGACGGGCCGCGCCATTTGGCACAATCGGCGTCATCACAGGCACGGCCACCTTTTCCGGAAACGCCAAATCGATTCTGTGCCAGGAAGACTGCACCCTCCTGGAGTTGGATCGATACCCCTTTTCGGGCCATGGGGTCGTCATCGGCACGCACGATCAACCCTGGCAGAGCATCGAAAACGTCTTGGACCACTTCGGAAGCCGGATTGAGTCGGCGAGGCGGAGGCGGAGCACCAGGAATTTGTCGCGGGAAGAATCCTAGAGGGCCGCGGGGAGGCTCTGGCCGGTGGGGGGGCTGATCCGGAGTGTAGGGGGCTGGGCAGCGGTCAAGGAGCTGAAAAGGTCCGCCGTTCACCTGATGAGTGCCGAACGCATCCCGGGAGACGGGGGTTTTGTTTCCGAAATTCAACTCCAGGCCGAGGAATCCTTCGAGCGGCGCTGCGCTGAAAGCCGGCGGATTCGATCTGGATTATGTGACCAAAGGGGGGCGACCCTGTGGAACATCGCAGAGAGTGACCTGTGGCGTGAATGCAGGAAAAAGGAGCGGGTGCGGGCTCGAAGCCTCCCGTGCTTCCGGGCTCTGCCAGAACCTGGGCGTGATCATGACAGCCTTGGCGCTGGCTGAATATTTCTACTGCAGCAGTGAGCCATTCGCTTGCCCGCGGAGCAGAAATGAGAAAAAAATGAGCTGAAACCGGTCTAAGTTAATAAGTTAAGGGCGTCCCTTTTTGCCCTGTTTTATTGGATATAGCGGTTTTGAAGCTCGGTCCAATCTTTCGTTTTCATGAACTTCAGCAATGCCTTGTTTATCGGCTTTCGGAGCGGGCTGTCTTGCGGCAAGGCGATACTGACGAAATAGTCGTTGTAGATTCCCGGCAGAACCCGCACTCGACCCGGGAAAATTTTCTTCACCTCATACTTGAGCACTTGTTCATTCAGGACAAGCGCGTCGATCTTTCGGCTGGCAACCGCTTCCAATCCGCCATTAATATCTTCGAAGGGTATTACGGCTATTCCCAGTTTGGCCAAAAAATCGAAACCCTCCGATTGGGATACCGCTCCGACTTTGGCATTGTAAAGATCATTGAGGCCGTGAACCTTGCCTTTTAGCTCAGTTATGGTCAGCGATGCCGTAATGTTGGCTGTAACGCCGGCGATAAAAATGATTGAAAGAATCATCCAAATGAGCGCCATGATTCGGCCTCCGACTGTTTTGGGTGCCTTGTCGCCATAGCCCACGGTGGTCATTGTCACGAGCGCCCACCAGATGCCGTGGCCGATTCCCCCGGCAGTGGTGCCCCCGAACATTTCGTTGTTCTTGCGCCTTTCAAACAGCCATACGATTATTCCGGCTGCCATAGACAACAACACGAGCAACCCGATCGCCTTCAGGATGTGCTCTGAGAAAATGCTCTCAAAAACGCGCAGCCATCTGTATCCGGCGGCTTCAGCCGGTACCGCAATGGACAGTCCCGATTTCAAATAGGACTGGCTGAAGTCCAAAGTGGATTCAAACCGCTCCCCGACCGGCAGGGAGGGAAAGACATCTATTTCTTTCCTTTCCAAGGCACCGATCAGATCCTCCAAACTGCTGAATTCCCGAAATTCAAATGGGGCGTTCAGGTGTCGAGCCACATCCTGCCAGAGTTCTATGCAGAATCCCTCCCAGCGGCCGTCAGCCGTTTTCAAGTACAACGGCGAGGCGGCTATCACCCCCACCTGGAGAACACGAGGCGTTTCACCATCGTTCTGAGAAAATGAAGTTGCGGGGCAAAGCAGAAGAACCCATAGAGCAATCATTCCAGAGGCTATTCCGCGCAGGGCATTGGGGTGCGGGTTCATGATATTTATTTCCGTTTGGGGAAAAAGAAGGCCCCTTTTGGTCATCCGTGAATTCCCCCGAAAGGGAAATCAAGTTGGCATGCCGATGGTAGCTGGTGCATCTGTTCCGCTGGCGGTAGTATCGGTTGAGATGATAAGAACTTGCTTTCTCACGGTTTTTGTGTAGCAGGTACGGTGAGGAGGGTCAAGCACATCTTTGTCTTGATTTTCTGGCGAGCTTGAGGCGGGTTGGGGCAAAATGGGGCAATTCGTTCGCGAGAGAGGCTTCTTTTTGTGGAAGGGATGGGAGCGTGTGTGTCCGTTCCCCCGGAGTTGAGGGCCCAGATGAGCATTCGATGCGATGATGACGATGAGAAAGATCGACATCGCTGCAATCGAGGCGGCACGTTGCGGTTGAGGCTGCATCTTGGACACGTGCTCCTCGGAAGCGCGAGGGGAACATAACAGGCGGACCCGAGCCAGTTCACTCTTGATCCGGCGGTTTTCGACAATGGGGAGGACATGTTCGCACCCTCACGAGAGGCGAGACAACCCAGGGCTGGAGGCGTCGCCTAAAAAGCCGGGCGCGGGTCAGCGCCGCGATTAGATGAGCGAGGCGAGTAGCTGCTCACTGAAATCTCTTGCCAGTTCTTACCAAGACGGGTAATGTATGCGCATCATAAATGCGCATAAGGAGGACATTGTGCGAGAGACTCTATACGATACCAATGCACCGAAAAGACCGACAAATCTAAGCATCAACAGCGACCTTCTTCGCCAGGCGAAAGACTACCACATCAACCTCTCCAAGGCTCTGGAACAGCGCCTGGTCGAGATGCTGCTCGAGGAAAAGCGACGAGAGTGGAAGGAAGAGAATCACGATGCCATTGAGGCCTATAATCGCCGCATTGAAGCATGTGGGGTGTTCAGTGACGGCTTGAGGAGGTTTTGATGGCACAGTTTGATGTCTTAGAAAATCCCAATGAAGCAACGAATCAGGCTATTCCTTATTTGCTCGACGTGCAGGCTGATTTGCTCGATACCCTTTCAACACGTGTAGTCATACCGCTTGTCGCTGCTTCAACCGTGGGTAAAGCCATCACGCATCTTAATCCAAAGTTTGCGATTGAAGGCACCGCAGTCTTTATGTCCACAGCGGAATTGGCCGGTGTTCCAGTACGGTCTCTGGGGAAGAAAGTCAGCTCACTAAAAGATCAGCGTCACGAAATTATTGCTGCACTAGATTTTCTCTTCACCGGATTTTGAGGGGCATCTAACGGGGAAAATGGGGACGCCCTTAACTTATTAACTTGTAATCCTTAGCTTCTTCTGAATATCCTCTTTCGCATTTCGCATGCCCGGACAAAGACGCATCGACATCAGATGGGAGCGCTGCACCACCTCATTTCGGTGGCGCGAGACATTGAGCGGTGTAAGATTTTTAGGAGGATCAGGTCTTGCATGATTTTGTCAAACATCCGGGTTCGATCCTCAATCAGATCGAAACGTTGTGTTCTGCCCGATCGTTCATGCCCAACCATTCTTATCTCCTGGTGGGAACCGGCGCGGTTCCCCTTGCCACGGTGATGCGCCGCCTGCTGACGGGCCACGGCATCCGTTACAGCTGCGTCATCAGCTGCATGGTCAGCTTTTCTAGAAGTGCCACAAATCGATTCTATGCCGCCGTGAGCAAATCGGTTGCCCGGAGAGCGGAGATGGCAGAAAGAGATGGGCTGGGACTAAAATAAATTAATAAGTTAAGGGCTAAAGTTTCGCACACCCCTGATCGGGGGAGTTTATGAGCGAAGTTTCAAGCACA
>CAZZHS010000112.1:0-3745 GCA_964654275.1 uncultured Syntrophobacteraceae bacterium | reverse complement strand
GGCCGCATAAGCCACTTCAGGAATCCTCGGCCTTCAGGCCGGGGAGGATGTCAACCGTCGGCCTTTCTTAAAGTCCCTCCTCGCGGCCTTTCTCGATTCCAAAACGTTCGGCACTGGTGACGTAGGGCATTTTCTTTTCCTCCTCCACTTTGTGGATATGGTCGAGGAACCGTCGTTCGAGTCCTTCCGGCAGGCGGATCATCCAGTCGATGATTCAGTGCGAAGTACGGGGTGCGGAGTGCGAAAAAGCAAAGTGCGGGGTGCGCTTTTACTCGCCCCTATCCCGAGGAGCAAAGCCATCCATTGGTTTGGGGCGGTTGCGTTTTTTCGGACCTGGATGCTTCCCCGGCCTGTTGGAGCATGGCTTCGAAGGATTTCAAGTCGGCGCAGCGGTAGGCTTGCAGTTGAAGAGCCTTCAGGACTCGAAGCGAGTGGACCTTTTGGATATCTTCTTGAATGTACACCGGCACGATACCGAACCTGTCGAACAGCAGGTCCGGTATCATCTCCCGAGCCGCCGCCATATTGCCCAAGAATCTTGCATTCCTGCATGCCAAGAATCTTGCCTTCCTCCATTCCCTTTTCTCTTGCGATTTCTACGATATCCAGCATTTTGATCTCCTCCCACATGGCTTCCAGGCGTTTTCTGTCAATCATCTTGGACAAAACAAGTGTGGCGGTCGGCAGTCGAGCATCGATCTTTTTCTCACGAAGCAGTTTCAATTCGAAGCGAATCACCTCTTCGGCAAATTGCCCCCGTGCCTCGTCCCGTGCCTTGCCGTACAGGGGCAGCACCACCAGTTCCAACCAGTTTTCGAAAGTTCCGACCCTGATTTCCTCTCGATGACGATGCACGGGGAGCATAAGTGGATTCAGGCGCTCATGCGTTCGATCAAAATGGGCATGGCGGCCCGGTAAACGATCCACACCACCAGGAGCAGGAACACCACCAGGGCGTTGACCACCAGGTAATATTCCAGGTACTGGGTGGGTCCGCCCGTGAGCCAGTTGCGGGCATTGATGACCAGGGGAGTCATGGGGTTGAGCTTGTAAACCAGGGCGGCGGCACCTTCCGAAGGCATGGCGAATACCACCGGGGTGAGGTACATGAAGAACTGGAGCAGGAGGGGTAGGGACTTGCCCACATCCGTGTAGAGCATGCCCAGGGGGGTGATGAGCAGTCCCAGGGCCGTGCCCGCCAGGACCAGGGAGAGCACCCCCAGGGGAAACAGGAGCAGGCTCCAGCCGGGACGAATGCCCAGGATCGTGAGAGCCGCCACGAGCAGGACGATCTTGATGCCCCCGTTAAACAGGGTCTGGTAGATGCCCGAAACCACCAGAGCTTCCCTCGGGAAGTTGATCTTGGCCAGCATGGGTTTTGCCGCCGTGGTCTGCTGCAAGGGCGCGTTGACCGCATCCATGAAGACGGCCCACAACATGGTGCCCGTGAGCACATACACGGGGTACGGGAGGTCCGTTTCATGAACCGAAACGATGCCGGCGGCGTTGAGGAATATCCAGGTCAAGGTAGTCGCCAGGGGGAGGATGAATGCCCAAAGAAGGCCCAGGGCGGTTTGGCGGTACTGAGCACTGATGTCGCGCACAGCCAGGCGCCAGGCGAGTTCCCTCGAACGCGCCAGATCCCCGAGCATGGACCTTGCCATTCTGCCGGGAGTGCGTATCTGGGATTGGGGGGTATAAATGGTTATGGGCATTGTTCGCTCATGGCTTCAATTTTTTCTTATCCGCAGATTGCGCGGATTTGCGCAGATTGTTCAGGACAGGGCGTTCATCCGGAGATTTCAATTTCCGTTGCGAGAATCTCCCCCACCAGTGGGTGGGATTTCTTAAAATCTTCGCTTTTGACCACATGTGGCTCGGCTTTCAAATCATACCGCCTGCGATCTTTTTTCCCCGAGCAGACGCGCGAAATAGTCAACGGTTTTTTCCAGCCCTTGGGCCAGGGCAATGCCGGGTTCCCAGCCCAGGGTCGTTCGGGCCAGGGTGATGTCCGGGCAGCGCTGCCTGGGATCGTCCTCGGGCAGGGGGTGGAAGACCAGTTCGGAACGGGAACCGGTCATGCGCAGGACACTTTCGGCCAGCTCCAGGATGGTGAATTCGCCGGGATTGCCCAGGTTCATGGGACCGATGACTTCCTCCGGGGTGTCCATGAACCGGACCAGCCCTTCGACCAGGTCGTCGATGTAGCAAAAGGAGCGGCTCTGGCTGCCGTCACCGTAAATGGTGATGGGCTGCCCGCGCAACGCCTGGACAATGAAGTTGGAAACGACCCGGCCGTCGTTGGGGTGCATCCGAGGGCCGTAAGTGTTGAAGATCCGAGCCACCTTGATGCCCAGGCCGTGCTGGCGACGGTAGTCGAAAAAAAGGGTTTCGGCGCATCGCTTCCCCTCGTCGTAGCAGGAACGCGGGCCGAGGGGGTTGACGTGTCCCCAGTAACTTTCCGGCTGGGGATGGACCTGGGGATCGCCATAAACTTCACTGGTGGAAGCCTGCAAAATTTTGGCTTTCACCCGTTTGGCCAGTCCCAACATATTAATGGCTCCGTGGACGCTGGTCTTGGTGGTCTGCACCGGATCGAACTGGTAGTGAACGGGCGAGGCGGGGCAGGCCAGATTGTAGATTTCATCCACTTCGATGTAGAGGGGAAAGGTGATGTCATGGCGCAGCAGTTCGAAACGGGGATGGGGCAGCAGGTGAACGATATTGCTCTTGGCGCCCGTGAAGAAATTGTCCGCGCAGATGACCTCATGGCCATCGGCCAGCAGTCGTTCGCACAGGTGAGAGCCGATGAACCCGGCGCCGCCGGTGATCAGAATTTGTTTGCACAACGAGCTTTTCATGATGGTATCCTTGTGAGGGCAAAAGAAAGGAGCGACGATGGAAAATCGGACGGGGCAAGATCATGCCCATTGGATAGAAGACGTAATGAAGAGGTTCTGCTCACGGTCGCCGGATAATTCTCTCCTCAATGGAACGGGTGAGAAAGCATGGGCCGCCCCCCTCATGGGCTTTTCCAGAGGCGACGATCCCCTTTACACGCAAATCAAGGAAGACATCGGCCCCTTTTACTGGACTCCCCTGGAAGTTTTTCAGCACCATTTTCCCGAAGCCGGAGCGTCCCCCGACAACCTGGCGGTGATCGCCTGGATTCTGCCCCAAACCGAGGAAACCAGGCGCGACCACCGAAAAGAAACGGCCTTCCCATCGGAAAGGTGGGTGCGTTCGAGGCTTCACGGAGAAGCCTTCAACACGGCACTGCGCCTACACGTGGTGAACACCTTGCTCGATGCGGGATTCCCGGCCGTGGCCCCGGTAGCTTCCCCGTTGTGGTCCCGAGAAATCTCTCCTCGCTACGGGTTCGCGTCCAGGTGGTCCGAACGACATGCGGCTCATGTGTGCGGACTGGGTACCTTCGGCCTATGCGACGGGCTCATCACGGCGGCCGGCAAGGCGGTCCGGTGCGGCTCCGTGGTGGCTCGCATCCCCATCGAACCCACTCCCCGGCCCTACACGCACCATCGAGCCTACTGCCTGTTTTTCTCCCACGGCACCTGCGGAAAGTGCATGCGACGCTGCCCCGTGGGAGCCATTTCCCAACGCGGCCACGACAAGATGAAGTGCTGGGAATACACCCGCCGAGTGACTTCCCGGTACGCCGAAAACCGCTTCGGCATGCGGGTCAATGCCTGCGGCCTGTGCCAAACGCGGGTTCCCTGCGAATCGA
>CAZZHS010000111.1:0-3816 GCA_964654275.1 uncultured Syntrophobacteraceae bacterium | reverse complement strand
GATCCGGCCAATAATAGTGCCCAGGCGAAGGTTCCTGGTCTTCAATCATGCTGGGCTCGGTCTCTGAGGCCAAGAACATTCTCAGTAATCCGATCGGGGCCTGAGTAATCGTCTGGCCAAGATGCTTTGCAGATCCTTACGGCTATCGACAATAAGATGGATGAAAATCGCTTGATCTCGGATTTCGTAGATAATGCGGTTTTTTCCGCTGATGATTTGTCGGTATTGCGTGGTTCCGAACTCAGCGAGTTCCTCTGGAATGCTTCCGGCCTGAGGATAGGCTGCGAGTATCTTGCATGCTTCTTTGATGTCGCCGTACGTTGCGAGCCATTGCTCTTTGGAAAAATGGAAGACGATGTAGGCGCGAAGTTCTTTGAGATCCTGCTCGGCTGATACAAGAATGTTCACGTGCATCGTTAGCCCCGGTCCAGCGCATCCAGATCGTCGAACACGTCTTTTGCGGGTCGGAACCGGGCCGTGTCGATGTCTCGTTGTCCCAAGGCCAGAAGTTTCAAGAGGGCCAGGGTTTCCTCGCGCGCTTCATAGCTATGTACATCCATGACCACGAATCTGGCTTCGCCATTTTGCGTGATCAGCATGGGCTGATTGGTTTCGGCCAGTGTCGCGGCAACCTCTGCCGTATGATTTTTGAGATAGCTGATCGGTTTGATCTGAGTTGAGTATTTCACGGAGCATCCTCCCTGCCTTGGATTGCATATGGCATAATTTAGTCTTTATTTGGCTATGTGTCGAGCGCTTGTGGAACAGGCAGCGGGGAAGACAACGGTGGAGCGGCGACAGAACCAGCGACAAAGGCAGCGGGAAAGGCTGGGTCTCTGAGATCAAAAAACTTTCGCTACAAGCCAGATTGTAGCATTCCTTCGGGTTGAATTTGTATATTTCATCAACACAAAGAAAACAAAGTGGGCGATGTTCGCGGTGATCCTGTGGGTAGACGTGAGAATTCGATGTGTATTACTGGGTAAATCCATACACACAGGAGATGGCATGCGTACAAATATTGTCGTTGATGACCAGCTGATGGAGCAGGCCCTGGAGCTTTCCGGGCTCAAAACTAAGAAGCAGGCGGTGGAAGAAGGTTTACGCCTGCTGATCGCCATGAAAAAGCAGGAGTCCATCCGGCAATTTCGGGGAAAGCTGGCGTGGCAAGGGGACCTTGACGTCATGAGGAATAACTTGTGATCGTCGCGGATACTTCGGCCTGGATTGACTACTTTAGCGGAGTCGAGGCTCCGCATACGGATTTGCTGGATCGTGCGCTTTCCGAGTCGCGCGTCATTATCGGCGATCTGATCCTGGCCGAGCTTCTTCAGGTCGGCACACTGGGTCTCTGAGACCAAGAAGGTTTTGAAGTAATTGCTTTTATCTTCAAAAAACGGCCTTTTTTCGGCGTTAGAATCGAGTGCGGCGCGCCAAAAAAGGCCTTTTTTATATCCATCATTTCGAAATAATTAATGAAAACTCGCGTTGCGGCTTGATGGGGCGGCGTGAGTTGATGAGCAGCTGATGGATCAGGCCTTGAAGCTTTCCGGGTGGCGCTGCAGTTGAACGCAACCAGAACCGAGCCGAAAGGATCGGGATTAAGCGTGAGCCACCGCGTTACGCACGGCTTCAGCGATAAACTGGTTCAGACTTTTGCCGCTGGCCGCCGCCGCGACGCTGGCTTGGTGGTAGGTTTCCTGATCTAGCCTCAGCGCAAACTGCCCCCTGGGCTTTTTGACCGGAACACCGTCGCGTTCGCACATTTCAATAAAAACTTTTAAGCTTATTTCTCCCTCACGGAGCAGCCCGTCAATGTCCTTGGCGTAAAAGTCAGCCCCGCCATTCAGTCCGACGAATTCTCCGCGAAACATCGAGATGTCGGGATCAAAGGTAATGACCGCCTGATACCCGTTAATAGTCATGACGTTGTTCATGGTTTGACTCCATTGGTTTCCAACCATTTGCGAATTGATGAAACAGCGCCTTTATCTGTGTCTGGAGAAGGGTGTGGGCGATGAAAGACGCGTCGGTCGCCAAACAGGCGGACAGCCACACGCGATCCTTCAGCCTCTTCGATTGCTGCCCCGAGCTCCAAAAGCAGAGCCTCAATGTCGGCCCATTTGACGCCGCCGGGTGTTGGTCGATGAAAGATCCGGCGGAGTGTGGCCTCATGTTTGCGTTTCATTGGGGATTGATATTGCATCATGATATCATGTCAAGAGTTGGCATTGTCTGGCGGGAATTGGTTAAAGGCAACGGGAAAGGCAGCGGGAAGGCAACGACAGAGGCAGCGGGAAGGCAACGACAAAGGCAGCGACAAAGGCAACGGGAAAGGCACGACAAAGGCAGCGACAAAGGCAACGGGAGAGGCAACGAGAAAAGCAACGAGAAAGGCAACGGGAGAGGCAACGACAGAGGCAACGACAGAGGCAACGATAAAGGCCGCGGGCTCTGGTTGTTGGCTTCTGGTTTTTGGTTTGTGGTGGTGAAAGAACGATAAAGACAGCGAATCGTGATGCGTGATGCGCGAGGTGTTGGCGCTCGCGCCTCGTTTACGCTGAAAACCAAAGAGGCAAAATCTTGCTTTCTCCGTTTTGAAGCGTTACCCGTTATTCAGTCTTAATTTTTCCCATCGGAGGCTGCATGCAGTTCCATTCAGACATCAAGCCCATTTCCTGGCTCAAAAACAACGCCAAGCAACTCATCGAATTCGTGAATGAAACCGGTAACCCCATGATCATCACGCAAAATGGCGAGGCCAAGGCCGTGGTCATGAACGTCAGAGAATATGACCAGATTCAGGAAAGCTTGGCGTTGTTGCGTATGCTCGCAGACAGTTCCGCCGATGCAGAGGCCGGCAGGCTGCGAGATGCGGATGAAGTTTTTGCCGACCTGCGCACCGTGATCGCGAGGAAGCGTGGTGAGCGGTAATGCGTCGTGGAGGGTTTGTTTCACCCTTTGTGCGGAAGAGGATCTCCGAAGCATTCTTGATTTTATCGCCGAGAGAGAGGGGCCAGACATGGCCGAGGCCATCCTGGAAAAGTTCATCCAGGCTCGGGATAGCCTGCGCCTTTTTCCTGATCGGGGCCGCATTCCTCCGGAATTGAGGCGGGTCAACATTCTCTCCTACCGGGAAATTCAGCTGCACCCATACCGCGTCATGTACCGGATCGATGACGGGGCACATGCGGTTCATATCCATATTGTGGCGGATGGTCGGCGCAATTTCACGGAACTGCTGAAGGAACGACTCCTGTGGCAAAGGGAGCGGCGACGGTAAGAGTAGCAATAGCGGCCTATGCGGAGCTGGACTCGGAATGCGCATTGACTCGCGAACTGCTCACCCTGCGGGTCAAGGCCGGCCTGACCCGGGGCCGTGGTCCACTTGATGGGCACGACCAAAAGCGCGGTGTCGCATCTGGAAGGAGTGGGAAAGCATTTTCCTTCCATTTCGACCCTGCGGAAATACGCACGGGCCGCTGGTTGTGAATTGCGGGTTTCGCTGGTGGAAGACGATTCTTTTCGTCGTGGTTCGGCAGATCCGCGATGACATGGGTGTATGTATGGAGGCCAAAATCGTCAAATGGGGCAACAGTCTGGCGCTCAGGATACCAAACGCCATTGTCAAGAAGTGCGGGCTGTCCGAGAACACGCTTGCTGATATGATCGCCAGGGGTGGGGAGATCGTTATCCGGCCGGTGGGGAAATACGATCTGTCCGAGCTGCTGGCCTGCATCACGCCCGAGAATGTGCATGGCGAGATAGGCATGGACGTTCCAGCCGGCAAGGAGCTGTTGTAGGCGGCCAAGGGTT
>CAZZHS010000110.1:0-3849 GCA_964654275.1 uncultured Syntrophobacteraceae bacterium | reverse complement strand
TATGAAAGCGGGGTCATCCCCGTGGGGCAGGGACGAATCCATTATCCCGTGCCCTTTTACCTGGTGGCCGTCTTCTTCCTCCTGTTCGACGTGGAAGGGGCCTTCATCCTCTCTTGGGCCGTGGCTTTCCGGGACCTCGGGTGGGCCGGGTGGTTGCAAATGTCGTTTTTCATCGTCGTGCTCCTGGTGGGGCTGCTCTACATCTGGATGAAGGGAGGTTTGGATTGGGGGGGAAGCCGCAAGGCCAAATGAACAGCCGCCTCCTGGACGTGGGAGACCTGGTCGTCAACTGGGCACGGCAGTACAGCCTCTGGCCCATGTTTTTCGGCCTGTCCTGCTGCTTTGTGGAAGAGGCCACCGCTTTCACTTCGCGCTACGACCTGGCCCGCTTCGGAGCGGAGGTGCTCAGACCCTCGCCCCGCCAGGCCGACCTGCTCATCGTGGCCGGAACCGTGTTCAAGAAAATCGCTCCCGTGGTGGTGCGTCTCTACGAACAGATGCCCGAACCCAAGTGGGTCATTTCCATGGGGTCTTGTTCCAACAGCGGGGGCATGTACGATGTTTACAGCGTGGTGCAGGGGGTGAACCAGATATTGCCCGTGGATGTTTACATCCCCGGCTGCCCGCCCCGTCCCGAAGCGGTCTTGCAGGGGCTGGTGCATTTGCAGGAAAAGATCGTGTCTCGGGAAAAGCCCATGCGCAAAATCTTTCACCTGGGCGGAGGCAGCCAGGGAACCACGGCGCCCGTGCTCGAAGACGGAATCACCAAAAGCCGGGATTCTCGCGGCCCCGGCTACCAGGGCATTCCTTCCAGGGGAACGTCGGCCTCTCCCGCAGACTTTCGGGGCAGCCGGTCGGAACTCATGTGGACGCCCCCGGCCCGCCGCATCGAACTCGACAGTGCGGACCGGCGCCTGGCTTCGGTCCTGAAGGAGCGGTTCGGAGACGCGGTGTTCCAGGAACCCCATGTGTCGGACATGATGACCTTCACCGTGCGTGAAAATCGCATGAAGGACGTCCTGGGCTTCCTCAAAAGCGAGGCCGAACCTCGATACCGCCGCCTGGACGATCTCACCGCAGTGGACGAGTCGGCACGCCGGCGGCGGGGAGAGTGGGGAGGGGAAGGTCTCGACAATGCGGGCGACTCCTCCCCCCATGGATCGGACATTCCCGGCGATGCACGCTTCACCATGGTCTATCAACTGCTGTCCTTCGACACACCCGGCCGCATACGGCTGAAAACGCGGCTCCACGGCGATTCCCCGGCAACTGCTTCCATTGCGGATGTCTGGCCTTCCGCCGACTGGTACGAACGGGAAGTGTTCGACATGTTCGGCGTCCGCTTCGACGGCCATCCCAATCTCCGCAGAATCATCATGCCCCATCACTGGACGGGACATCCTCTGAGGAAGGATCATCCGGGGCGAGCCACGCAAATGCCCCCCTACACCCTCGATGACGTGCGGCAATACGAACTCACGGACGCGGCGGAAATTCTGCGATGGAGCCGGAAAGCCAGGAAAGGCGGGGAACCCGATGCCGGAATCGACCACCCGGACGGGCCTCTCGATTCTGAATTCATCCTCAACCTGGGTCCGCACCATGTGAGCACTCACGGACTCCTGCGCTGCGTCGCTTCCCTCGACGGCGAGGAAATCCGAGACCTGGAACTGGAAATCGGCTACCACCACCGGGGAGTGGAAAAAATCGGCGAGCGCCAGACCTGGCACCAGTTCATTCCCTACACCGATCGCGTGGACTACCTGGCGGGAGCCGCCAACAATCTTCCGTACCTCCTGGCGGTGGAAACTCTGGCGGGGATCGAAGTTCCCGAAAGGGCGCGGGTGATTCGGGTGATGCTTTCCGAGCTGTTCCGCCTGAGCAACCACCTGGTTTATTTTGCCACTTTCGCCCACGATTTGGGGGCCATGGCGCCCAATTTCTACACCTTCGTGGAGCGGGAAATGATCCTGGACATGGTGGAATCCATCACGGGGGGGCGGCTGCATCCGTCCTGGTTTCGCCTGGGGGGCGTCGCCGCCGACCTGCCCGATGGGTGGAAGGAGGCAGTGGATGCCTTCGTCAAAGTCTTCCCTGGTCGGCTCCGCGAGTACGAAAGCCTGGTCACCAAGAATCCCATTTTCAGGGCCAGGACCAGGGGCATCGGGCGCCTGTCCCTGGAAGACGCCATGGACTGGGGAGTAACGGGGCCCAACCTGCGAGCCTGCGGGCTCGATTGGGACCTGCGCAAGAAGTTTCCTTATTCGGGTTACGAAAATTTTGATTTCGAGGTGCCCACGGCCGTGGAAGGGGACTGTTATGCCCGCTATCTGGTGCGGGTGGAGGAAATGCGCCAGAGCCTGCGGATCATCGAGCAGGCGGCGGCCAATATGCCTTCGGGGCGCTGGATGACCGACGATTACCGTTATGTCCTTCCCCGGCGGGAAGAGATGCTCACGGACATTGAAAGCCTCATCCACCATTTCGTCAACATGACCCGAGGTCCCCGCATTCCCGTGGGGGAAGCCTACGGGGCCGTGGAAGTGCCCAGGGGGGAGCAGGGTTATTACGTGGTGAGCGACGGTCTGGGGTATCCTTACCGCATGCGTATCCGGGGACCTGGCTTTGCCAATGTGCAGGTCATGCCCTCGATGGCTCGGGGGGAAAGCATCGCGGACCTCATCGCCATCATCGGTTCGCTCGACTATATTCTGCCGGATATCGACAGGTGATCCGGTGATCGTTGTCCTTTGTCCTGCCGAGGGGGAAACATGCTGACCTGGACGGCCGGGTTCGTTCTCTTGATGGCCAAGCTGGCCCTGGTGCTGGTTGTCTTGCTCGTTTTCGCGGCCTACCTGGTGTGGGTGGAGCGCAAGCTCCTGGCGCGCCTGCAAATGCGCTACGGTCCCAATCGAGCGGGAAAGTACGGCCTCCTCCAGCCCATCGCCGATGTGGTGAAGATGCTCACCAAGGAAGACACCATTCCTCAAGGGGCCGACCGCACCATCTTCATGGCGGCTCCCGCCGTGGTGGCGTTCACGGCCTTTCTCATGTTCGCGGTGATTCCCTTCGGGCGGGACATCACCCTGTGGGGGCGGCAGATTCCCATGGTGGTGGCGGACCTCAACATCGGACTCCTGTTCGTCTTCGCCGTGTCCGCCCTGGGGGTTTACGGGACGGCCCTGGGGGGCTGGGCGTCCAATTCCAAGTACGCGCTCCTGGGGGGCATACGGGGAGCCGCCCAGATGATCAGTTACGAACTTTCCATCGGGCTGTCCCTGGTTCCCGTGGTCATGCTGGCGGGTTCGTTCAGCCTGGTGGACATCGTGGAAGCTCAGGCACGCTACCCGTTCATCCTGGTGCAGCCCCTGGCTTTCGCCATTTTTCTCATCAGCGCCATGGCGGAAACCAAGCGCATTCCCTTCGACCTCCCCGAAGCGGAAAACGAACTGATCGCCGGGTACCACACCGAATACAGCGGCATGCGCTTCGGCCTTTTCTTCCTGGGGGAATACGTCCACATGCAGGTCTTTGCCGGACTCCTGACGGTGCTGTTCCTGGGAGGCTGGCACGGACCAGTTCTGCCGCCCCTGGTGTGGTTTTTCATCAAGGTCCTGGGCATTTGCCTGATCATGATCTGGGTGCGGGGGACTCTGCCCCGCCTGAGATACGACCAGCTCATGACCCTCGGCTGGAAGGTGCTCCTGCCCCTGTCCCTCGTGAACATCATGGTGACCGGGGCGGTGCTGCTCATTTAGCGATGGAGCACACGCCATGCAGCTTTTTTGCTTTTTTTTTTTCTTGTTCCCAAGCTCCAGCTTGGGAACACACTTGCCCGGAAGCTCCAGC
>CAZZHS010000109.1:0-4173 GCA_964654275.1 uncultured Syntrophobacteraceae bacterium | reverse complement strand
TTCACCGAAGGCCGAAGCATAAGGGGCCACGGTGCGGACCGAAGCCAGGCGCGAAGGCATTTCCAAAACCTCGTTCAGGCGAAACCCCGAAGGCGCGGCGCCCCCTCCGCCTCCTCCGTCCCGGCCTTGTTCCAACTGGATGTTGACCACGTCCGTGCCCATTTCCATGAACTGGCGCATGCTTTCGCGCTGAGCCAGCGAGCCCGTGGAAACCAGGGCGATCACCGAACCGATGCCGATGACGATGCCCAGCAGGGCCAGGATGGAGCGTTGCCTGGCTGCGGCCAGGGACCGGGCCGCTTCTCGAAGGTTGGCCTTGAGCATCATGACGAGGTCCTCCCGGGATGCCCCGTGTCGGCGATGAGTCCGTCTTTCATGCGCACCACGCGACGGCACTGGGCTGCGATGTTGGGATCGTGAGTGATGAGAACGGTGGTGATGCCTCGTGTGGCGTTGAGTTCCAGGAAAAGATTCATGATGTCCTGCCCCACTTGTGTGTCCAGAGCTCCCGTGGGTTCATCGGCCAGGATGATGGACGGCGACCCCGCCAGGGCGCGAGCGATGGCCACCCGCTGCTGCTGACCTCCCGAAAGCTCCGTGGGCTTGTGCCCGGCCCGCTCGCCCATGCCCACCCGTTCGAGCATCTCTCGGGCGATGCGGTGCTGCTCCCGTTCGCTCAGCCCCCGGTAGATCAGGGGCAGGCAGACGTTTTCCAGGGCCGTGAGCCGGGCCAGGAGGTTGAACTGCTGGAACACGAAGCCGATCTTTTGGTTGCGAATAGAGGAAAGCTCCTGGTCGGACAGGGACGAGGTTTCCCGCCCTTCGAGCAAATAACGGCCCGAGGTGGGCTGGTCCAGGAACCCGATGACGTTCATGAGGGTGGACTTGCCGCAGCCGGAAGTGCCCATGATGGAAAGGAGTTCCCCGGCTTCCACTTCCAGGTTCACGCCCTTGAGCACCTCGACCTCGACGGGTCCCAGGGTGAAAGTCTTGCGTATGTTTTCCAGCTTGAACAGGCTCATTGCGTCCACTCCGCCAGGCGCTCTCCGGCCTGTACCCCCGAAACAATTTCCACTTCACTCAAGGTGGTCATGCCCGTTTCCACTTCCCGTTCCTCGATCCGGCCGTCTTCCCCGAGCACCCGCACCAGGGCGCGCCCGGGTTCCGACCGCACCAGGTGCAAAGGAGCCAGCAGAGCCGCAGGATTGTCGTGGGTGCGCACCTCGAGGTCCGCGCTCATGCCCACCCGTATGGCTTCCTCCGCCTCCGGGGTCAGCTCGGGAAGGGTCACCTGCACGTCGAAGGTCGGCGCCTGTTGCCCCGTGCCCCCCGTGGCCTGGGCCGAAATGTGAGCCACATGCCCTTCGAGCACGATGCCGGGGAAAGCGTCTCCCCTGGCCATGACCTTTTGATCGACGAGCACCTTGCCGATGTCCACCTCGTCCACTTTAGCCATGACCCTCAGCCCGCTCAGATCCCCGAGCGCAATCAGGGAGGCGCCCGCCTGCACCCGAGCCCCCTTTTCCAGGGAAATCTTCTTATCCGCCTCGACCACGGGCTGAATGACCACACCCGACACGGGCGCCCGCACCTGGGAGCTGCTCAGCATGAGTTCCAGCTCTTCCACTTTCGCCCGTGCGTTTTCCAGTTCCATGAAAGCGATCTTCACGTGGTCCGGCCCCCCTTTTTGCCGGGTGCCCTCGAAGTCCTCGCGGCTCGCGATCACGTCCGTCGTGGAAGATTCCAACTGCTGCCTGGCCGTGTCCAGTTCATTGGCGGGAACGAGTCCCTTGGAAAAGAGCAGTTCGCTTTCCTCGAACTTTCGGCGGTCCGTTTCCAGCTTGTTCTCGGCCCTCTGCACACTGCGCCGGGCCTTGGCCATTTCCGGACCCGTTTCCCAGTCGAGCGTCTCTTCGTACTTCTGGACGGCTTTGATGTGGGCGCTGCGGGCATCACGTAACTTGACCTCGAGTTCCGAAGGGTCCAGTACCAGCAGCAGGTCCCCCTCGCGGACTCTCTGGCCGAAAATGAAGTTGTTCTCGATGATTTTCGCATCGAAGGGCGCGGTGATGACGATTTCCTCCACGGGCTGGAGCCGACCGGAAAGGGAAATGGAAGCCGTGAGGGGCCTTGCGACAAGAGTATGAGCCGCTGTGGCCGGGCTTTTTTCCGCCCCCCCTTTGGGAGCCGTCGTCGAGGGCATGCGCATCAATCCCGAAAACACTTGAAAATGGAACAGGCCCAGTCCCAAGAAAAGCAACACGACGCCCACGGAAGCCAGGAGCCGCACCCACCGCATTTTTTTCACCGCGAGGGTCAACCGGGTGTTGGTCTCTTCCAGGTCCCCGTAGGCTCTGGCGAGCTTGCGGCTGTTTTCCCGTTCCTGTTCCTGGAGGGTTTTGAGTTCCGTCACGTCCGAAAAGACGACGATGACCCCTCGGGCCTGCTCGTCGCCTTCGCCGCGCAGATAGGACGACGTGAGGGTCAGGACCGCGCGGGAACCTCCGGGGCGCATGAAATCCACCGTGTCCCGTCGGCCCGCGGCTCTTTGCAAGACGGCGTCCAGGATGATCTGGTTGAACTCGTCATTGATTTCCTCTTCGCCCATGAAGACATCGGCAAAGGTGCGATTCCACACCCCGTCCCGGTCCATGCCCAGGATTTCCGCCGCAGCGGGATTGAACAGGGTGATGCGCCCCTTGAAGTCCAGGGCCATGACTCCATCGCTCATGTTTTCCAGGATGTTGCGGTGCAGTTGATCCACGGGGTTCATGACGGGTCCTTTGCGGTGCGGCGGTCGAGCATCCAGGTTCTGCCTCCCAAAAATTCTTCTTCGAGGTCCGTGCGTTCGGGGGCGAAGGCGATTCCCCAGGTTTCGAGGGTGGTGGCCAGAAGTCCGTCCAGATCGGTCAGAGCGTTCTGGTAGTTGATGATGGAGCGGTTCAGGCTGTTTCTGGAATCGCGCAGCTTGTCCTGTTCGGTGATGAAACTGGTGTTGGACATCTGCCCCATCCTGTATTTCAGTTCACTGAACTGGTAGGTTTGCTCGGAAAGTTCGACGGCCCGCAGAGCCAGGTTCACCTGCTTCAAGCCCGTCTCGACCTGGCGCACCGCCCGGCGAACCCTGTTTTCCAGGTCCTCATCGGCCGTCTGGAAGCTCATTTCCGCCCTGCGCAAGTCGATTTTGGCCGCCAGCAACGGACGTTCCCGGTCGTATTTGGCATTCCCGTAAATGGGCAGAGGTATGGTCAGGATCATGCCCACCCTCCATTCATCTTGACGGTAGTTCGTTTCGGGATGACGGTGGTGCAGGCCGTCGGTGTAGGAGCCTTCCAGGTCCAGGTCCCACAGGCGTTGATTTTTTACGTCCTCCAGGGACATTTTGGCCAGTTCGAGATCGTTCATGGACCGCAGGTAGCCCTGGTTGCGTTCCCGAGCCAGTCCGAGGCATTGGTCGAACACGGGTTCCACGGGGCGCAGCTCGACGGTTTCCGTGGGAATGATGACCGTTTCGCTGTCCAGTTCGAGGCGGCGCAGCAGTTCCAATTGAGCATTGTCCAGGTCCTGGCGGGACGATTCCAGGTCCAGTTCCTTGCGGGCCAGGTCGGCTTCGGCCTGGAGGCTTTCGTTGGCCGCACGCCGTCCCGCCTCGATGAGGACCCGGGTGTCCTCCAGGTGCTTGACGGCTTTGTCCAGGGCATCTCGAGCCAGGTCATGATTCTGCCGGGCGAGCATGAGTCCCCGGTAGTCCTTGATGACTCCGTTCACCGTGTCGATCAGCGTGTCCCGCAAGGCCCTCCGGTTGTCCTCCTCGCGCAGGGCGGCTCGCACCAGGGAAGCGGTGTTGTAGCGTATGCCCGCGTTTTTGAGCAGGGGCTGGCGAAAGCCCACGGACCAGCCCATGAGTCCCGTTTCCTCGTTGCGGGAAGTGCCGTCGGTGGACGAACCGAGTCCCTCGATGCGGTTGGTCCAGGCGAAGGTGATTTCCGCCCCCGTGGGTATCTTCTGGGTAATGGAAGTGACCACCGAGGCTCCGGCGGAATGCCCCCTGGTGCTGGTGGAATCGGGGACGCCCGAATCGTACCGGGTGGAAGAACCCGTCAGTTCGCCGCTTGCCCTGGGGGATATTTCCAGGTTCGGGTGGAACTTGATCCTTTCCCGGCCCAGGTCGAA
>CAZZHS010000108.1:0-4288 GCA_964654275.1 uncultured Syntrophobacteraceae bacterium | reverse complement strand
TCAATCTGTTTACTCTAAGTCCTTTTTGTTCAGGCATAATCTGCTCCACCACCTTATAATGACCGTCATTTCCTTGCCGTCCCGATCAATTGTTCAGTTGATCCGCTTCTCTCTTTCTCACCTTCCAACCTTTTACCAATGTCGAATATAGGACTATTCTCGATTTTCATTCAGGTCTCTACCCGACACGGGAAAACTAATGCCCGGATTGGGAAAAGTAGTTTTCAACGCCACACAAAAAAGCCGGTCGCGCCGTCACTTCCCGCGCGGCGCGCATGGCGCCCCAGGGCCTTAAGACGTTCCCGGCTCACTAGAACTGATACCGGAAACGGTGCGGGGTCCGGCAACTGCAATCATGAGTTTTTATTCAAAGCAGCTTTTTCGCATTTTGGGTTATTGCCGCTGCAGGATGATTGTGTTGTTCTCAGCATGGACAATGCGAACAGGCAGGGTTGTCTCCAGAACCTTGAGAGCTTGTTCTGCGGGCGCCGTTCCACTGAGCTGAAAGACTCCGGAAACCTTCAGGGAGGCAGCATCGGGCGTGCAGACAATCGGGGCCCGGTGGTAGCGGGAGAGTTCGGCAGCGAAGGCATCCAGGCGCATTCTCTTGGCTACCAGGGTGCCTGACATCCAGGCTGTGGCATCGAAGGTCTCGTCTTCTACCTTTTTCAGCGTCCCTGCGCTGCCACGGATCGCAAAACTGTCGCCGGCGTGCGCCACGACCGGATGGACGCCCGGCAGATGGATGGCCACGGCTCCCCCGGTCACATGCAGCCGGGTCTCACCTTCGAGTTGACGCACAATGAATTCAGTGCCGATAGCCTCCAGTCTGGCCTGGGCCGTCTCCACATGAAAGGAGCGACGGCCGGCAAAAGAATAAGCGTCCCGCCCGGTTTCAATGAGCACCTCTCCCCATCGCAACACGACAAGGCGGCGCAAAGGAGAAAAGACGACCTCCACCTCGGCGTCGCTGTTCAGAAGAAGCCGGGTGTCGTCGTTCAAACGGACGCTACGCCGTTCTCCGGGAAAACCGGCATAGAAATGGCGCTGCCGCCACGGAGCCTCCTGGACGAGAAAAGCCGTTCCAGCCGCTGCGAAAACATATCCCAGAAGCTTCATTGCTTGACGACGCGACCACTTTCGACTTTGAGACGCGCCCTCCAAGGTCCGACAGGCGATTCCAGCCGTGTTTTCCGGGATTCTGGAGAACTCCTGCTCCATGGCCAGCAGCTGCCGCCAGGCATACTCGTGCAGAGGATTCGCATCGCGCCAAGCGGAACAGGCCGCCAGGTCTTCAGGTCGGGCCGTTCCGGAATACAGTTTCACGCCCCAGGCGACGGCCTGGTCAAGAACATGCCGCGGGACTTCTCTCCTGACGTCATGCTCGCTGTTGCCGTTATTGTCGGACATGGACAAAATTCGCATAATCCCACCAGAATTTCTCTACGGACCCGCAGGGGCGTCCGTTTTCCGCTCACTCCGCGTTGCGCACCGTCAGACAATGACGGATGGCTGCGGCCATGTACTTCTCCACGGAACTCAAACTCACTCCGAGATGCACCGCGATCTCGGGATAAGTCATTCCCTCCAGCCGGGAAAGAAGAAATGCGCTGCGCACCTTGGGATTGAGGCCCTCAAGCATGGCGTCTATGCGCAGCAGGGTTTCGATCAGGAGAACACGCTTTTCAGGAGATGGCGTCTCGGATTCGTTAAGGTGAGCGACCGCCTCGAGATATGCCCGCTCAAGATCCTTGTGCCGGACATGGTCCACCAGAATGCCGTGGGCAATGGTGGTCAACCAAGCGCGGGGCTTGCGAACGCCCGTCAGGTCTCGCGGCCGATCCAGCACCCGTACGAAGGTATCCTGGGCCAAGTCGGCGGCATCATCACGGCAGCGCAGGCGCCGACGCAACCAGCCGACCAGCCACTGGTGATGGTCGCAATACAGATCCTGAACATTCATGAAACAGCAACTTTCCGCTAAGGCTCACCTACCAGAATTACTCGATGAATTGTCTGGGGTGAAAAATCTGTGAATGTCAAAAAGTCAATGCATAGGAGGAGAGTATGCCCTTAAAATTTTACATAGTCAATATTTTATTCGTCAAACCTAACTCTCTTTAGTGATCTCCTCCTTTGTCGGGAGATTACCAGGGCAATCGCACGAAGGATGACCAAGTAAAACAAAATCAAGCATTGGGGGGGACGGCACTTTTGGGCTGTTTATATAAGCCTAATTTTACAGGAAAAATTTAGATGCTATTGCCCTGGAGGGATTACCCAAAAAAACTATAAGCCAATTTTAAACAAAAACGAAAATCCGACAGATTATGCAAAGATGTGGCCCCTTTCGTGTTTCCAGGGGTTGTCGCCTCATCCGTCATCCCTTACCCTCGCGGCATGTGAGCTTGGGCGTTGCCGGTGTAAAAAGAGGGGTCAGGTCTCAACTTTTAATATTTACCAATTTTGCCGGACCACTGGTAGTTCCCGGTCCTTTTGATTCTTGAATATATCCTTCTGCTCGTTGCCTCGCGACGTGACATGCTACTAAAATGTATCAGGATACTGGACTCTTAATGGGCGCTACACCTTCCCCTCCTTGATTGTTATGGGCTTTTCAAAAAAATACCAAAGAAGTTCCAAATGTCAAAAGTTGAGACCTGACCCCATGTCAGGGCAACTTTCTTGTTCCCAAGCTCCAGCTTGGGAACACACTTGCCTGGGAAGCTCCAGCTTCCCGTCTCAGAGCTTTTTGTGGCCGGGTGGAAGCCGGAGCTTCCACGATAAAGGCGTTCCCAAGCTGGAGCTTGGGAACGAGAAGATGAACATGTTCCTTGTGAACAAAGCCTTTTCTCCATTTTCATCGCTTTTAAAACTGGTATCGGATGCCTCCACCGATGGTTCTCGGTTCACCGAAGCCGGCATTGGAAATCATGGAATTCGATCTGAATGCAGTGATGTATTTTTCATCGGTCAGGTTTTTCACATAGGCATAAATGTCCCAATCGCCGAAGCGCCAGCCGGCCCTCATGTCCGCCACCGTGTAGGATTTCTCCCTGCCGAAAGTCTGGTTGGCAGAGTCATAGAAGTACGTTCCTCCCTGGTTTTTCACATCCAGCCGGGCGTAAGCGCCCCGTGGATGGTGATAAGCCACGCTGATTCTCAGCGTGTGGGACGGCGTCTGTTCGATTTTCTTCCCGTCGAATTTCACCGTACCGGCGTCATAGTCGTCATATTCGGCATTGATGAAGCCCACGGCGCCCGTCAGTTCGATCTCGTCCAGGGGCAGATATGTCAGTTCCAGCTCCGCACCCTGGGAATGCGCCTTTTTGGCGTTGTCGGTCACGTACATGGTCCCGATGGCCTTGTAAACATGGATGTCCTTGATTTCCATGTGGAAGATCGACGCGGCTACCCGGAATCTGTCGAACGCGCCTTTGATTCCCAATTCATAATTGGTGGACCGCTGGGGATCGAAACTGTTGTCCTCGGCCGAACCCTCCATGGCGAAATAGTTGTATCCGCCCGGCATGTAGCCATGGGAATAGGACGCATAGGCCGTCCAGTCGTCGGTGATCTTGTAGGACAAGGCGGCTTTGGGCAGAAACGTGTCCCAGGTTTTCTTGTCGTTGAACGAAAACATGGGCGGACCCGTCATGCCCACGGGCAGGTAGTACATGTTCAGATCGATCTTTTTCTCGATACGCTGGTACCGACCGCCCAGGGTCAGTTCAAACCGCTCGCCCAGCGGCACCATGACCTGTCCGAACACGGCCTGGGTGTTGCTGTCGGTCTTGGACTCGGCGTTCATCTCGGAATTGCCGAGATAGGCGTAAGTGACCGGGTCAAAGTCCGGAAACTGCATGCCGTAAGGCCCTGCCTCGTGTTTTTCAAAATCGAAGTACACCCCGCCGACCCAGCGGAAGCCTTCCGTGTTGTTACTGGAAACCCGCAGTTCCTGAGTCCAGGTATGGGTATCTTGAACGGCAAACTGCTTGAGTCCGGCAAAAAGGGGAGAATTGCCGAAATCAGCGTCGTAGTCGCCTTTCATCTCTAGTCTTCTGTGGGTAGTGGTGGAAGTGAGCGTCACGGGATCGAATTCGTAGGCCACATGGAGGCTTTGGGCGGTGCTTTGAGTCTTTTCAAGGGTCGGAACGTCAAAATCCACTTTTTCGGCGTCGTCCCTGTTGAAAGCTCCGATGTCCGTGCCGCTGGACAAGGCATAGCCGTCTGTCCCATATTTTCTGGCATAGTCGTTGGACAGGGTGAGTCGCGCGCTCAACCGATC
>CAZZHS010000107.1:0-4305 GCA_964654275.1 uncultured Syntrophobacteraceae bacterium | reverse complement strand
TGCACGTTGCCCACTCCGGGCCTTTATCTCCGGAATCTCTCGATGAGCGCGTGAAGCGGGTCAAGGACACCCTGTGCTGCCCCCATTGCGGCGAAAGGATGCGGAAGTGGGCCGTGCCCGTGTCGCCCTTCAGCAACTGGGACGTGGAATTCATGTACATCTGTTTCAACGACACCTGCCCATACCTGGTGAGGGGCTGGGAAGTCATGGGAAAATAGGGGAATGCGGGCAGTTCCTACCGCTTCATGTTCGATCCTTCGCGCAACGCCTCGCTGGCCGTTCCGGTTCCCACCCTCCGCGCCCTCAAGGAGAGCATCGTGGACTGAGGGGAATGGGCACCTTGACACTGTTTTTGCCCATGCCTACTTTACACCCCATGCCGACCGATCATGTCCGGCCCCCCCCGGGTGCCGGGCATACGATTCCGAACGATGGACCCGTTTCATGGGGATTGGAAACTTCAAGAAGGAGAAGACATGAGCGAAAGACCCGGAGCCGTAACGTTTCAAGGCAACCCTCTGACATTGCTTGGCAATGAGCTGAAGGTGGGGGACAAGGCTCCCGACGTGGAGCTTTTGGCCAACGATTTATCTCCCGTAAAGCTTTCTTCCTACCAGGGCAAAGTGGTGATCATCGCCACGGTGCCTTCTCTCGATACCCCCGTATGCGACCTGGAAACCCGGCAGTTCAACGAACGGGCGGCTTCCCTCGGGGAAGACATCGTCATCCTCACCGTGAGCATGGACCTGCCGTTTGCCCAGAAACGCTGGTGCGGCGCCGCCGGGGTGGAGCGCCTGACTACCCTGTCGGACCACAAAGACGCTGCATTCGGGCAGGCTTACGGGTTGCTCATCAAGGAACTGCGCCTTCTGGCCCGCGCTGTTTTCGTGGTGGATACAACGGGCGTCATTCGCTATGTGGAACTGGTGAAGGAAGTCACCCGTGAACCCGATTACGAAGCGCCTCTCAAAGCCGTGGCCGCCTGCCGGGGCTGAAATTTGCCCCTTGACAGGTTTCCGGAGGCCGTGCTATGTGATGTTTCACAACTGAATAAGGCTTTCAGGTGCTGTTTTGCTTAAAAAGGGAATCCCGTGAAAACCGGGGACGGTCCCGCCGCTGTGATCGGGGACGAAATCCGAATTCAGCCACTGTTTCGGCAACGGAATGGGAAGGCTCGGAGAGTAGGGTGATCCGAAAGTCAGAAGACCTGCCTGATGCCGAAAAGGTTATCGATACGTGGAGATATGTGATGACCTGATTGAAGGATCAAGTAAAACAGGGTGCAATCCTCGGAGCGATTTTCGTTCCGGGGATTTTTTTTTGGCTGGAGTCGCGCACCTTTCGCTCCCTCACGAAAGGCTTTGGCCCTCCTCAACGCGAACCGTAAACCTTTTCACCATTGGAGAGCCTGCCGGGGCTCTCCAATGCCCAATGTTCCCTACGCGGTTATGAACCGCGCAACATCCATATAAGGAGAGTCGAGTGATGCCGAAATCAAACAAAACGATCTTTCGAGAATCACAGCTCTCCTGTTTTATGCGCTGGGCCAGGCATGAGCCCGCTTCCCGCATGCCGCCGGCTCATCTCCAGTCCATGAAAATCGAATTCCAGTGCAAACAGTGCGGCAAGTGGTTCGTCCGGTATGCCTACGACAGGGTCGTGCGCTGCGAGGCCTGCCGGAGGCTCAACAGGAGCCGCGATATGGGAAAAGCTTCGTGATGAATGATGCTGGGCCTTGCAGAATGTGCGCCTCGTGGTGATGGGGCCATGACCAGGGTGATGAATGGGATGATGGAATGGGTGCCATGATGCATCGTGCGGCGCTTTTGAAGCGCGTTGCCCTATGGACGCTTTTGTGGACGCTTTTCCCGGTGCTCCCGATTGCGGTCCCGGATGGGGGTGGGCCGCCGATACTCCATGCCCTGGAAGTTCCTTCCCAAAGCGGCGCTGCGGAGCCGGCCGATTCCGACCTTTTCCCTCACAAGGCCCGTATCCGCCATGCTCAAAGCTTTACCCTCGAATACCACGACACGTACAAAATCGTTCGGGTGATCGAGCCGTGGCGTGGGGCTCGGGCGACCTTTACGTATGTCCTGGTTCCCAGGGGCCAGGCACCCCCCGGGGATATTTCCCGGGAAGCCGTGGTGGTGGAAATCCCCCTGCGGCGCGTGGTCATGGCGAGCACCACCATCCTGACCTTCTTTCCCATGCTCGGGGTGGAGGACTCCCTGGTGGGCCTGTCCGCCACCGAGTTGGTGAATACCCCGGAGGTGGCGGAGCGCATTCGCCGGGGCGAGATCGAGGAAGTGGGCGCGGGAGGCGGGGGCATGGCCCGCCGGATCAATATAGAACTCCTGTTCACCCTTCAGCCCGACCTGGTGCTGGTGCATGGGACGGGCATTCCCCAGTACGACACACACCCCCAGCTCATGGAAGCGGGTTTCAAAACGGTCATGGTGAGCAATTACATGGAACCGGACCCCCTGGGCCGGGCGGAATGGATCAAGTTCCTGGCGGCCTTTTACAATAAGGAAGAAGAAGCCGAAGCGCTTTTTTCCCGCATGGAAGCCGATTACCGACAACTGGCGAAAGCGGTGCGGGGAGCGGAAAATCGTCCCACGGTCTTTTGCGGGATTCCCCAGCAGTCCACCTGGTACACGCCCGGGGGCAGGAGCTACATGGCGGCTTTCCTCAGGGATGCGGGAGCGCATTACCTGTGGGAGGACGACGATTCCTCGGGGTTCATGCCCATGAGCGTGGAAAACGTTCTGGAACGCGCCGGGGATGCCGACGTGTGGATGAATCCCGGCGGGGTTCTTTCCATGGAAGAACTGCGGGGGACCGATGACCGGTTCGTCCTCTTCAGGGCGTTCCGGGAAGGACGGGTGTACAACAACAACGCCCGCATCGGGCCGGGAGGCGGCAACGACTACTGGGAAACGGGAGTGGGACGGCCGGATCTGGTACTGGCGGATATCGTCAAGGTCCTCCATCCTCACCTGCTGCCCGATCATGAACTCATCTGGCACCACCGGCTCCCTGCCGTGAGTGTGGGGGATTAGATGCGCTTCCACCAACCACGCGATTCCGCTCCCGCCGCTGCATCCCCCTCCGCTACATCACCTGCGGATGCATTCAACGCTTCCCACCATCCCGTGGGTCGGGTGGGTGTTGCCGTCTGGTTGGGGCTCATGGGAGTCCTGGTGATTTTTTTTCTCCTCCAGCTCTGTCTCGGTTCCGTGACCATTCCCTTCGGCAGCGTGCTTTCCATCCTGTGGGGCGGTTCGGACGTACCGGAGGGATGGCGGCAAATCGTGCTCCTTTTTCGCCTGCCGAGAGCCCTCACGGCCATGCTGGGGGGAGCGGCCCTGGGCATGGCGGGCCTCATGATGCAGACCCTGTTCCGCAATCCCCTTGCGGACCCTTTCGTGCTGGGTATCAGCTCGGGGGCGAGCCTGGGGGTCGCCGTGGTGGTCATGGCGGCGTGGGGCATGGGGTGGACGACCCTTTTGCAAAAGACGGGCATCGCCGCCGACGCATCCCTCATTCTTGCGGCCACCCTGGGAGCCATGCTGGTGCTGGCCGTCGTCATGAGCGTCGCCCACCGGGTGGAAAACAGCGTGACCCTGCTGATCATCGGGCTCATGGTGGGTTATCTCACCAGTTCCCTGGTGACCATTCTCCTGCAATTCACCCAGGAGCAGCAGTTGCAAAGCTACATCGCCTGGACGTTTGGATCCTTCGGCGGGGTCACCTGGCGGAGGATGGCCGTGTTCGCCCCCACGGTACTGATGGGCCTGCTTGCGGCCTGGACCCTTGCCAAGCCCCTCAATGCCTTCCTCCTCGGGGAGGGCTACGCCCGCAGCATGGGCGTGAACGTGAGGGCCGTGCGCACCTGGATCATCGTGGGCGCTTCCCTGCTGGCGGGAACCATCACGGCCTACTGCGGTCCCATCGGCTTCCTGGGCATTGCCATCCCCCACCTTTGCCGCATGCTCATGAAGACCTCGGACCACCATGTGCTGGCCCCCGCCGTCATCCTCGTGGGAGCCATAGTGGCCCTGGCCGCGGACCTCCTGGCCCAGGTGCCGGGAACGCGTATCGTCCTGCCCCTCAATGCCGTCACCGCCCTCATGGGGGCCCCGGTGGTGGTGGCCGTCATCCTGCGACGGCGCCATACCATGGAGATGGGGGCGTGAGGGCGCCGGCAGGAAAAGTGGGGCCGGCCTCCAGGTGAGGCGCGCCGCGGTTGGAATCCACGCCGGGAAAACGGCAGGCTTGAGAGAAGCGAAATCCGGTATGGAA
>CAZZHS010000106.1:0-4324 GCA_964654275.1 uncultured Syntrophobacteraceae bacterium | reverse complement strand
ATGAGTCGCGATGCCGGCCGATCCAGTGTGACAGGGGCGGGTGACGGCGCCGGAGGCATTCTCCCACCTTAAAAAAAGCGGCGTCTCATTCGGATCGACACGGCAGCGGGGTGCCCGAGTCATCCAGGGTTTCCCGGTTGCAGGGGGCAGTGGAAATTGGGGTAAGGTGGACGTGGTCTGCTGCAACGTTCTTTGTGAATCACGGTTTCTTGAAATTCAGTCGCAGATCGCTACGTGTTTGTATCCCTTCCAAACGTTCGTTTGAAATGTCTCCCGCTTTCCTCAAGGAGAAACGGAATAGCGGTCGAATCTTTTGGTGCGGTGAGGGCTTCGAGGGTTTCATGTATCTGCTCAGCCTGGTCTATGCGAACGCCGGATGGAACGGCTCCGGTCGGTTTTCTTTGCTGCACGGCAGCCGAGTTCTTAAGAAATGGACCGTTCTTGACGCACACGAGCAGCATCGGGAGTTGTTGCGCCTGGTGGCAATCTCCTGCAGCGGCCCCGCGGTTTTGTCGCGACTCTCCCTTCCCCTCAAGACGCTTCGCGGAGGCGGGAAAGGACCCTTGAGGGTCGAACATCTGCGATTCCTGCACCATGCCGTGGACACGAGCAAAGTTCCTGGAATCTTCGTGACCAGTGCATTGCAGGTCAGTGCCCGGGGGAAAGTGGCCCCGCTTTACCGGTTCAGGGGGGAGAGTCTTTTCGAAGACCATGTGTTTTGCACGCCCAGACTGAAGGCCCTCTTACGACGTGATTTCCTCCTGGCCTATGGGGAGAACTTTTCCGCGTACGATGGTGGGGACGACTTCGATTTTTCGGATCCCCTGTTCCGGTCTCGGCGCTTTCTGTCAATTTTCTCCGACTCCGTTCCCCTCACCGACCCGGTTGCTTTTCTGGGGCGTCTTTTCTATCGGGGTGCCAGAAATAAACGGCTGGGGCCCCTGCATATTCTGGAGAGAACCTGCCTCCTGTTGCAGGGCTGTTTTGGCCTGGAGTTTCATCACTGGCTGGAAAGTCCCGCTGAAGCCGACGAAGAGTGGCGCAAGGTCCCCCTTGAGCTGCACACGCCGCTCTTGCCGTTGCTGGATGCGGCTCGGCACGTTCTGGATGCACACCCCAAGATGAAAAGACCTCTCGACGCACCCGGTCTGATCTTGTTGGATCGGCCCGACCGTTACTGCACGGGAGATTCCCTGACGGGCTGGCTGTCTTTCTTTGACAACCTGTTCCCCAACATGCAGTTTGTGGCCACGATTCCGAGCACCAAGTGGGGATGTATTCCTTCGAAGTTGCTTGAAAAAGAACTGTCCCTGCCGCTCATACAGCAGGAGAAAGCGCCGAGGAGAGCGGTTCGACCGAGTTCCTTAGACGTGTTGCTCATCGATGTGGACGGGAGGCTTCCCAACCTCGCTCTCATGAAACTTTCGCGGCATTTCAAGGAGCAGGGTCGCGAAGTCAGGCTCGCCCGCGGTCAGGCCTTGGTCCCTTCGGCCCGTGAAGTCTATGCCAGCTGCATTTTCACCTCTCCGGCGTCACGCCGCAAGGTGAAGGCCCTCCAGGATTACTACGGTGACTCACTACAGCTCGGCGGTTCCGGGATCGACATCCGGCGGCGGCTGCCGGACGAGATCGAGAAGCTCCCGCCCGATTACGGGCTCTACCCGGAATTGGAAGACCGGGCCCTTGGCTTCCTTTCACGCGGTTGCCCTCTGCAATGTCCCTTCTGCATTGTGGCATTGAAAGAGGGACCACCGCGCCAGGTGTGTGACCTGGATTCTCTGACTGAGGGGGGACGTCGCAAGAAGCTGATCCTTCTCGACGATAACCTGCTGTCTCTTCCTCACTCCGAAGAGCTTCTCCAGGAGATTTTTGCAAAGGAGATCATGGTCAACTTTACGCAGACCCTCGATCTGCGCTTTGTGAATCGGAACAAGGCGGCCTTGCTGCGGCGCATCCATTGCGCCAACACGCGGTTCACCCGCACCAACTATCATTTCAGCCTCAACGGCATCGAGAACCTGCCTCTCGTGCGGGAGCGCTATGAGCTTTTCGGCTTCACATTCCGGGACAATGCGGAATTTGTCTGCATGTACGGTTACAACACCTCGCTGGCCGAGGACGTGGAGCGCTTTCGTTTTCTGAGAACCCTGCCGGGGGCCTATGTGTTCGTGCAACGCTATCAGCCGGTGCCCGGCGGTCCCCCACCGGACAACGTGAATTTCTTCGAAGGGGAGCCCGACCGTTTGATCGACGAGCTCATCGCCATTGATTTCACTCAGAACATGAAAAGTATGGAAAAGTATTACCGGTGGATCAGCAGACTGTACGCCGAAACATTCGGCAGGCTGCACATGCCGCTTGTCGACAAGATATTTCGCTATAACAACCGAGAGCGGCGAGGTCTATACATTGCCACCCTTGCCGGGTTGAAGCCCTACGACACGCCATGAGCGAGCACTCCATTCAGCTCCACTGTTCGGAGGAAGAAGTCGACCAGCTCCAAAAACTTGCGCGAAGCACCACGGCAGGGATATGGCGCATCAAGAGGGCGAAGGCGTTGCTCGGAGTTCTTGAAGGTATCAGCCCAATGCGACTGATGCGCCAGGTGCGCGTGCCGGTTCTGTCCATCGAGAAATGCATCCGGGCATTCAGCGATCGCAGAATGGCCTATTTCGACGTGCCGCTGAGACCTCCAACGCCAAGGGAGGCTGCTGTCGAGCAGATGCTCGCTTTTCTTGAAAATCCGCCCCCTGCCGGTTCAGACGATTGGGATGCTATGAGCTTGAGCTATATCGGCGTGAATTTCACTGCAAGAGATATTCAAACGATCCGTGAAATGATCGAGGCCGATCCCTCTGTCCCCCTGGGCGTGCTTGCCGAGAGGGTCTGCCGCCGATTTCAGGTGAGCGACAGCCACGGCAGGGCGCGCCGTGGCACCATGGCGGATATTCTCAGGCGCATGGCGATGGACAATGTCGTTTCACTGTCCCAAAAGAGTCCCGGCACCCGAAACAAATCGAAGACGCCGCCGAGGGTTTCGGAGCCTGCGCAAGAGGTGGGCGGAGTAGCATCCCGCCGAGGCATGTACCTTTCTCTGGCTCTCGTGAGGAGCCCTGAGGAATCCCTGCTCTGGAACGGCGTCATCCACCATTATCACTACATTCCCGGCTATCGCCTGTTCGGAAGGCGTTTGCGCTATCTCGTCCACGTGGCCGAGAATCCATCAGCGCTGGAGGATCCCTGTGCCAGGGTTCTGGTCGCGGCCCTGAGCTTTTCGTGCGCCGCATGGCGTGTTGCCTGCCGCGACGACTACATTGGCTGGAGCGACGCAGAGCGCGTTGCAAACCTTTCACGGGTGGTGAGCAATTCCCGCTTTTTGATCCTCCCCTGGATTCGCGTCACCCACCTGGCCTCTCGCATCCTTGGAGCCGCCGCCCGCCAGGTTCCCGGAGACTGGGAATCCCGCTATGGTTGCAGGCCTGTGCTCTTCGAGACATTTGTTGAACGGGGGCGTTTTCATGGGACCTGTTACAAAGCGGCCAATTGGGTCGAAGTCGGGCACACAACGGGCTACAGCTTGTGTGGGTTCAAAGCAAAAAAGAGCCAACCCGCCCGGTCTGTGTTTTTGATGCCGCTTCACAGGAAATTTCGCGATATCCTGTGTCGCTGAGTGTCTCCTTTTTAAAGCCTTCGCTTCAAAGAAAACTCAGACAAACCTCATGCGTTTCCATGCCTTTCCTGGCGGCGAGAGTAGAAAGCGCATGGCTTTCGTTACGCCTCCTCGCTTCAAATCCTCTTGTGCCCCGTTCAGGGTCGAATCGATGCAAGGGGAAGCGATCATGAACCCAAAATCAATATGAGGCCGGAGCAGGATTGCTCCGGAAAACCGCCTGGGCGGCAATGGCAGATCGTGAGCTATCCGTTGACAGCTGTTGCGAGGGGTGGCAGGCCTTGGTAGGAAACTGGTATCTTCTTCGGTTTCGGCAATCATAGTGTGAATCTATCCTATTATTTTTTCAAAGAATTGATGGCTTCGAGCGCTTGCGGTGTTTTCGGTCCCACTCCAGACCTCGCCCGCATGGGGCAAAGCGTTCAGACCACCACGGCATCGTTGCCCACTGGATCAAAACCTTTGCCGATGCTTTTCACTCTGGGTCTGACGTTTTCTGCCGGACCCAGATCCATGATCAAAACATGATCTTCATCGTGCTTCACGATTTGATGAATCGCGTCTTCCAGGGGGAGCTTGCGAACGGCGTTCAATCGGCATTGGAAGACGGAAAGCTGCAGCCACTCTCCGAAACCCTGCATGGCTCTGTACAGC
>CAZZHS010000105.1:0-4343 GCA_964654275.1 uncultured Syntrophobacteraceae bacterium | reverse complement strand
ATTCGGCTCATCGCTCACCTCCATGAGTTGAATGCCCCGGTAGCATGCATCATGAGATGAGCGATGTCCAGTGTTTTCTTAATCAAAACAGAGAGCTCCAAAAATTGCACAAACGATGGAGCTATTCATGGATAAGTTCAAAATGTTCAAGATCGAGATGCCGTCACTTGCCGGCGATTCCTCCCCTTGAGGGAGGCGGGGGGTATTTTTATTTTCTTACAACCACTTACACGCCTCCCACCCCCCTTGGTGAGAAGGAATACATCAAAGGAACACTTGATCGTGTGCTGCCGCACTCAGCAATCGGGTTATTCTTAGCGGCGTGCGAGATTCAGAATCGCTCCTGCATAGGCGTCTTTGAGCGCTTCCAGGAAGGCACCATCCAGGCGTCCCTTCCAGGTCTCCACTTCCAGGAATCGCTTGGGGATCGTCACGCTGTGCGGGTCGAAGCCCGTGCGAAGCCGCGTTTGCCATCGCAGCTTCTGGATGTGCTCGGAAACAGTTTGGATATTCAGCGCAAGAGATGAGTAACCCACCGACTGCAGACATTCCGATAACACCTCTTCCCCATAGACTCCCCTGGCAAAAAGGCAGCTCACCATGGAGGTGAGAAGCACCCTGGCCCGCTCGTCCTGAATGAGGAACCGGACCGCATCGTCGACATTCGGAGGCTTGTTTTTTTGATCGTAGGAATAGCCCCCGGCGTCCAGGTGCGAATGACGCAAACCAAGGGCCTGGGAGACAAAAAACACCTCCCCCGTTGCATAGCCCGCCATCTCCTGGCCCAGCACACAGGCAAAGTCCGCTCCGCCGTAGCGTACCGCGGCTTTCATGGTTCCCTGGGCCAACAGCCGATAGAACTCGTTGGACGCCGCTCCCAGGTGGTGGACCGCCTCCCGGTAGGCTTTCTCATCGCCGAACTTGAGAGGTACCAGGGTCTCCCGGGTCGAGATGATCCCTTTGTCCAAGGCTTCCGTGGCCCAGGCCAGGGCGACGCCTGCGGACATGATGTCGAGTCCTTCCCGCTCCACCGTGTCGAGGAGTGCGAGCACCGAAAAGGCGTTGGTCACCTGGAGCATGGCCCCGGCTGCGAAAATGGGCTCATGGTCGTAGGAAACCTGGCGGTAGAGGTAGCGGTTTTCCCCCATGAATCTCTCCCGGACGAACCCGATGTGGATGCACCCCACCGGGCATCCGGCGCATGCGGCGTTGCGCAGGAGGGTGTCCCGGGCGAAGGTTTCCCCCGAGATGCCCTCCATGGCCGGGTCGCTGGTCTTCTGAAGATTTTGGATGGGGAGGGCATTTATCCCGTTGAGGATGGCCATGTTGATGGGGGTGCCGTAGTTGTGGTACTTCTCCATCATGTCCGTGTCCGTCATTTTGCGGTGCACCTCCGCAAAAAGCTTCGGATACGTTTTTCCTTCGGGAACCGCGAACGAGCCGTCTCCCAGGATCACGATCCCCTTGAGGTTCTTGGCCCCCATGACGGCGCCGGCGCCAAGCCTTCCAAAGTGGCGATAAGTGTCCACGTTGATGCAGGCCATGGCCGAGAGATTCTCCCCGGCGGGACCGATCCGCAGGATGCTGCGGTGTCCGGCTCCGTTGTACATGCGCCGAAGCATCTTGCCCGTCTTGAAAAGATCCATTCCCCAGAGGAAGTGGACGTTCTTCAGTTCCAGATGCCTGAAACCAATGGAAAGACAGGACGGCACGGAGGCTTTCCCTCGCACCACGAGGGCGTCGAAGCCCGCAAACATGAGGGAGAGTGCCGAACGCCCACCGCCGTGGCTCTCGGCATACTGGTCGTGGTAGGGCGATTTGAAGGCGCAGACGGTCTTGCTCATGAGCGGGAAATAGCCCGTGAGCGGACCAACGGCAAGGATGAGCGGCTGCTCCGGGGCGTCCCACGGTTTTTCCGGGAGCCCGTACTTGTCGAATAGCATCGCTGCCAGTCCGCTGCCGCCGGCTACCGTGTCCCTTCCATCGAGATTTTCGATGTGGCCGCGCCCCGTGGCAAGATCAACCAGCATTACCCTAAAATGATCCCTGATCATGAGGCCACCTCCTTCACACCGGCGTCTTCCTCTTCGCCGGCCGCCACATCTGCGAGTTCGAGGCAGTCGTGGGGACAAAATGACACGCAACGGCCGCAATGAATGCACACAAAGGGTTCACTCGCCTGGTTCAGGAAAATGGCCTCCACGGGGCAGGCCCGGGCACACTCGCCGCAACGGATGCAGAGGCTCTTTTTGACGACCACGCCCCCACCTTTCCTCTGAGAAAAAGCACCGGTGGGGCAGGCGGCCGCACACGGGGCCGGCAGGCATGCGAGGCATGTCCTGGCTTCAAAGCCCGTGGAAAGACCCCCGGAGGAGGAAATGCGAATACCCGCCGTGTCCCAGGAGATGAACTTGTACACGAGCCTGGCACAAGCGAGGGAACAGGCATGACACCCAATGCACCGTTCCATTCGGGGCGCAGTCAATATCTTCATGAAAGACTCCTTTCTCATTGACGTTCCTATGGAACCGGACTACCGATATGCTATCGGGTGCAGCTCTTTTGAAAAAAGGTCAGCAGAATCCCTTCATGCTGAGCGAAATGAGCCCATGTTTGGCGAGGCACGTTGACCAGGAGGCAGCGGTCCTTTTTACAGACAACGGATATTGGAGGAGTGAAGCTCCCCAAGACCTCCGTTCGCCCTGAGCGAAGTAAGCTCTGCCATGGGCATGGCAAGTTGATCCACAAGGAACAGCCGTTTCTTACAAGATTCTGGAGGACCACAAACCGACAAAAGCTACGTTCGCCCTGAGGTATCGAAGGGCGGCAGGGCATGCAAAAAGACGGCTGTTTCTTGAGAGGGCTCGAAGCATGAACAGCAATCGCCGCATCCGACCGAATTGCTTCACCTGGTACAATCAGGAGCAAGTCCTCAACCGCCGGCTGGTTCCCAGGCTGGAGCCTGGGAACCAGCCGATCTGAGCGATCATTTCCGCGCGAGCGTACTAGGAGCCAATACCCACTTTCTCGGAGATTCGACACTCACACCACAAGCCTTTTGCCCGTCAATGATTTCATTCTCGAAACGACACGCCGCTGTCTGTTCAGCGTACAAAAGCTTTGCGCCCGGCATACACGGCGGCGGCGCCCAGTTCCTCTTCTATGCGCATGAGCTGGTTGTATTTTTCCACCCGTTCGCCGCGGCACGGTGCTCCGGTTTTGAGGTGACCGGTGCCCATGGCCACTGTGAGGTCTGCGATGAAACTGTCCACCGTCTCTCCCGAGCGGTGGGAAACCATCGCGCCCCAGCCCGCATGGCGCGCCATTTCGATGGCGGCTATCGTTTCGGTCAGCGAGCCGATCTGGTTGAGCTTGATCAAGACGGCGTTGGCGGAATTCTCGCTGATGCCGCGGGCTATCCGTTCCACATTGGTGACGAACAGATCGTCCCCGACCAGTTCAATTCGTCCGCCCAGCGTCTCATTGAGCAGCTTCCATCCCTCCCAGTCGTCCTCGGCCAGGCCGTCTTCCAGGACTGCTATGGGATACTTGTTCACCCAATCGGTCCACAGTTGGACCATTTCAGCATAGGAAATTTTTCGACCCTCTGTTCGCAGGTTGTAGAGCCCATCCTCGTAGAAACCACTGGTTGCCGGGTCGAGGGCGATGACAATCTGCTCCCCGGGCCTGTACCCAGCCTTCTCGATGGCTTTGAGGATGATCTCAACCGCCTCTGCATTCGTTTTGAGCGCGGGTGCAAAGCCGCCTTCATCGCCGACGCCTGTGGCATGGCCGCCGGTCTTCAACACTCCCTTGAGCGCCTGGTAGACCTCGCTGCCCCAGCGGACGGCTTCACGAAAGTTGGATGCGCCGACGGGGGCAATCATGAACTCCTGGAAGTCCGTTCCCTGCCAGTTGGCATGAACGCCACCGTTGAGGATGTTGAACATGGGCACAGGAAGGATCCTTGCTGCCATTCCGCCGAGGTACCGGTACAGCGGCAGGCCCGACCATTCGGCGGCTGCGCGGGCGACTGCGAGACTGACGCCCAGGATTGCGTTCGCCCCCAGCTTGCTTTTGTTGGGGGTTCCGTCCAGATCCAGCATGGCCTGGTCCACAGCGGTCTGGTCCAAGGCGTCCAATCCCGTGATAACTTCAGCAATTTCACTGTTGATGTGCTCGACAGCACTCAAAACTCCTTTTCCGCTGAAGCGGGTCTTGTCCCCGTCGCGCAGTTCCAGTGCTTCATGCACGCCGGTGGATGCGCCGGACGGAACCGCAGCGCGTCCAAAGGCGCCGTCCTCGAGAAAGACATCCACCTCAACCGTGGGATTGCCTCGTGA
>CAZZHS010000104.1:0-4469 GCA_964654275.1 uncultured Syntrophobacteraceae bacterium | reverse complement strand
TCACCAAACGCTTTGGCCGGGATATTTTCGATATCCGGATGCAGGAACGTCTGCGCAACGCCACCCCGGAACAGCTCGACCGCTGGGCCGAACGCATCCTTGACGCCGGAACTGTTGAAGAAGTTTTCGAAGAATAGCCAAGGGGCTGGTTCTCAGCCCCCCTTCCTTCTCCCGGACCGCTGATTGAAGGCCCTATTGAGACCGGAGGGCCGGCCGTACAACTCAGAAGATACCTGCTGAGCGAGTGGTCCGCGCTGAAGAACGGTTATGAGTGATTTCGGAGCTCAATAGCCGGGCCTGCTACGCCCCCTGTCAACGCTTCGCCGCCACCCTCACGAATGACCAACGTATGACTCGGGGCCATGGCTGATCGCTAATCTTAACCTTGTAGATGACCTCCACATCCTGCTCTCTGCCGGCTTTGACCGGCGCTTTCGATCTGACGCTGCTTCCCCAAGACGAGAAACCCCTTTCCACCCTGTTGATTCAAACCCAGTCAGGCGCTCTGAAAAGTACTGTGGAGGCAAGGGGATAAACGTCGAGGACGTCCGCGCGAAGTCTTTTTATGGCTCTCTCAAAATCAGGGTGGCGTCATTAAGGGTGCCCACGCTTTGGCGCTATAGGGGTGCCCGTCCACAGGTGTGGATGGAATCGGATGAGTTTTTGGGTTTCGGGATATTCAAGATTCAAGATGCGACCCCGCTTCCCCCCAGGGAGCCGTGAATGGTCCGGATGCGATTGATCCGGCGCAGTCGCAACGCTTTGGCCTGATCGGTGAGCACGGACAACCGCCCGACCGTCTCGCTGATGGCGGCGACCCGGTTCAGGATGTCCGGTGTGATGGTGAAGGGCGGTTGGTAGATGGTCATGCTGCGCGTCGATAATGGAAGCGTGTATCTGGGCTCTGCTCTTTATTGGATTGGTAGTTCAGGGGCATGGTGAAGTAAAGGCGGGGTGTTCAATACGGGCTGATGTGGAGGAAACGTCAGTCAACGGCCGACTTGGTAACCCCTTTAGCGCGAGAACTGATCTTGGGCTTGGCTTTGGAGGGAAGGGGATTTGTTGACACGTAGTAGAATGAAAACTACTCAAATCACATGAATGCGCGATTCGAAGTTCTTATCTATCAAACCGACGAAGGGTTCTCACCGTTCGAAGCCTGGATTGGCAAGTTGAAGGACAGGCAAGCCAAGGTGCACATCATGCGGCGGGTCCAGCGCGTGGAGCTGGGGAACTTCGGGGACCACAAGGGGCTTGGCGATGGGTTGTCAGAACTGCGCATCGACCACGGCCCTGGCTACCGCGTGTACTACTGTCAGGACGGGGCCAGAATCGTCTTGTTTCTGTGCGCCGGAGACAAGCGGACTCAGGCGACGGACATTGAACGGGCCAGGGGATACCGGGCAGATTACGAACGGAGGAAGCGATGAGCGCGACAAAGCCTTTTGCAGACGTGGCTGTCCAGATGTACCGGGAAGATCCGATCCTGGCGGCGGACATGCTCAACGCGTGTCTTGAAGATGGAGAGATGGAGGAGTTTCTGTTGGCTTTGCGCCATGTGACCAAGGCGTTCGGCGGAATGTCGGAAGTGGCCAGGGCGACCGGGTTGCACGAAAAGTCGCTCTACAAGAGCCTGTCCGCCAAGGGCAACCCAAACCTCAAGACGCTGATTGGCGTGGCCGGGGTGATGGGAATGCGTATCGCGTTGGTCCCGGCGGAAAAACATCACGGGCGCATGGCAGATTCCCAATGAGCCCTGGCTGACGAAAGCGGGGTGACGGAGGAGAACGTGTGCTTGGCACCGCGGCCTGCCCCATGCGCGGCATGAACAGGACTGGCGCGTGCTTTCGCGCTGGGCTTCGTAGTCAGGGCATGGGGAGCAGGGCTTGGGCAAGGGCGGCACGCACTGCAGACTCATCCTGCGGCGATAACCTGCCCAGGGTGCCGCGCACCAGCCTGAGATCAAGAGTGAAGAGTTTGAGTCGCACCTTGGACGGAGCGGGGAGTCCGGCGGGCTCGAGATCGAGGATGGGGCAATCGCACGGACATGGGTCGTTGGCCAGGGAGGTGATCATGGCCATGACGGCGTGTCCGCTCGGCGCGTTGAAGGATGCAAGGTCAGAGAGCACCAGGGCGGGACGGTTTTTGACCGCAGTCCGGTCCGTGAACGGGAAAGGGACGCGGACCACGTCAAAACGTTCACAGGTCACGGTACGCCTCCTCGTCCTCCGCGCAACTCCACTCCGACAGTCCCCCCTCGATGGCCTTCAGGTATTCCAGGTCCAGGGGCGCGACCTTGCGGACTCTGGCCACGCCGTCGCGGGCCATTTCCCAGACAATGACATCCCCCGGCCCGACGTTCATCGCTTCCCGGACTGCCTGGGGAATCGTGGTTTGACCCTTGGACGTTATTTTTTTTGCAATGGCGAGCATGCGGCCTCCCCGAACATGTCGATGTTTTCCTTACATCAGTGACGGTAAGGATTGCCTTTCGCGCAGTCAATGGCAAGGAAGGCACGGTCAGCATGTCCGAATAGAGTTGCGAAGGGCGGATGACCCGTTTGACACGGAGTGGCCGAGTGGGGTGAGGCGTTCAGCAAAGTACGGAGAAACGATGACGCCAGCTTCCTGCTTTACACGTTTTCTTCTTTTTTTCGGGTAGCTGCACCCTTAAGGGCGTCCGTTCCCGTAAAACCGCGTCATTGCATTTATACCTTTTTTCCTCTGCGCCCGATCAACAATCCCAACTCCTTCATGTACGCGGCGTTAATCTTGCTGGCTTCGGATTTTGACATCCACTCACAGTTTCCCGGAACGTAGCCCTTGCTTTTGTCGAGACGCGCAAAGGCCATTCCCTTGGACGGTGGTTGGCCGTTGTCGGTTAAAAAGCGGTGAAATTCATTCCATGCAGGAAAGACCACAACACCAGGTATGTACTCTCTAGATTTTGGGTTCATAACTCCATGCATAAGCCTGCTCCAGGCTTTATACGCAGGTGTTTTGACGAGGCTTTGTCCCGGTTTTGCATGAGGTATTACATCAATACGGCCCTTGCGAATGCGCGCCGCTGCGGCGTATAGACTGATCCGGCGAGTCTGGGCCACATGCTCAGTTGCCGCCTTGACACTGGGGAAAGTGACTCCATCGACAGTTACTGACCTAGAATTCGATCCGCCGCTTGTGCCACCAGTTGAGATGTTGAAACCGTCCGGAATCAGCGTACCCAGCTGTTTGATCCACTTCCGCTCTTTCGCTTCGAGACTGCCCTTACTACTTCCCGTATCAATCTGCTCGATCGTGAACTCATCAGCTCCAAACTTGCGAATCGCAGCATGAAGAGATCGCTTGTTCTTGATATGACCAGCGCGAGCCTGATCAAGGTGATACTCCCAGCGCCGATTAATGGATTGGACGGTAATACCAACATACTGCTTGCCAGAACTGCCATGAGTCACAACGTAGACGATTCCTTCACCATAGCCAGGGTTCGGAACACGTGAAAACGCCTCCTCGGGAGCAATTCCCGAGGCGATCCATCTGGAGATCGTCGCAGAACTCGCGGGCGGGCTTAAGGCTCGAACCGCCTCTTCCATATTGGGGTAGGTCTCACCATGCAGCATGACACTAGCGACTTCTCGAGTTGTCCGAACGTAGCCTTCGCTTAAAATTCGCTCCTCCGACATACCGGCTTGGCGTCGCTTAAGTGCTCGCCAGTAGTCGATGCCCAATTTTTTGCACTCTTGCTTGAAGGTACCCTCTTTAAGGGATTCTCGTGCGCATTCAGGACACCCGCTTCCCCTAAGGTGGTTATTGGGTGTTTGATCGAAATTTCCGTGTAACGGGCAGGTTATGCGCCCCTTTGTAGAGATATTGACGTACTCAAACTCTTCGTAGCCATATCTGTCGCCGTGGACAGCACGAGCTTGTGCTGTAAATTTCTGGAGGAGTCGTGAGGCATTGTCGCCAGGGCCTAGCTGCCCATCGGCTAAGGCGTGCTTCAGCGATTTACATTTCGGGCACCCGACATGGCCACGCTGATGATTCCGAGGCTCTTGCAGAAACTCCAAATTGTGTGCAGTGCAGAAAATTTGAACCTTGCTTCCGACCGGTGGTAGTTCGCTAAAGGAACTGTAATCGTATCGATCTCCGAAATGTTTCCTGGACTTTTCAACGAACTCCGCTTTTGTAGACTTTTGGGTTTCGAAGTAGCACTTTCTGCACCCGACTCCGTTGATATGGTCACCCGGCAAGATCGAAAAGATCCCGTGCTCGGGGCAAATGACATCAACTTTTTTCGAGCTCGTAGAGTAAACAACCTGCGCATAGTTGTAACGGTCTCCGTGCACAGCTCGAAACTGTTCAATGACTTCCGCGTGGGTCTTTCGACGTGGCATGGTTAAGGGGACCAACGTAGACCTAAATCCGGCGGATCAGGTGAATGCATCATGAAAAGCAACATTGCCACCTCG
>CAZZHS010000103.1:0-4547 GCA_964654275.1 uncultured Syntrophobacteraceae bacterium | reverse complement strand
CCGTACTTCAATCTGGCCTGGCGTCGCAAGTGGTGGATCGTCATTCCGGCCATCGTCGTGTTCGCCCTCGGGGCAGTGTATGCGAAGGTTTGCCCCAAACTCTACCGGGCCAGCAGCCGCATTCTCGTTCAACCCCAAAACATCTCCGATTCTTTCATTCGATCCACAGTCACGGAGAATGTTCAGTCTCGCGTGCAGGCTATCACGCAGGAAATCCACAGCCGCACCAACCTGGAAAAGGTCATCAGAGAATTCGGGCTCACCAAGGGCAAACTCGACTTCCAGCAAGAGGTCAGGGAGGTCGCAGCCAGAACGCTCCACATGCTGGGGCTCGGAAAATTTTCGAGATACTTCCAATCCAGCGAGCCGGCTTTGCCCATCCTCTCCCTCGTCGAGGATTTGAGACAGCAGATCTCCGTTCGCACGCTGCTTGGCGGGAATCGCAATGACCAGTCGATGGTTTTTGAGATCAGTTTCGTGTGGCATGACCCCAACGTGGTCGCCCCGGTGGCCAATGCCGTTGCAAGCCACTTCATTGAATCCAATCTCAACATTCGCCAGAAAATTGCTTTGTCCACCACCGATTTTATCGACAAAGAAACGGAAAATATTCGCAGGGAGCTCGAATTCCGGGAAAGGGAGCTTCAAAAATTCAAAGAAGATCATATGGGCATGCTGCCCGAACAGCTCCAGTCCAATATCAACATCCTGAACCAGCTGAGAGAGGAAGTCAGCGCTCTCCAGCAAAAGATTCTTCAGGAAAGACAGGGGATGGTCCTGGTGAGATCGGCCGTGGACCAGGCGGCAATGATCGCAGCTGCCCGTCCTGAAAGCGATGATCTCACCACGGGAAGCCTCCAGGAACTGGAAGCAAGGCTCAAATCTTTGAGTCTCAAGTACACGGAAAGGCACCCCGACATCATTGCATTGAAAAGAGAAATCGCCTCGAAGCGCGCTGCAGGTGAAGGGGCCGACACGAGGTCGGGCGACCCTGCGGCCGCTCAGCTGCGACAGGTCAGCGAGCGAATCGCGGCTTACGAAATGCAGATTGAGGACCTCAGCAAGCAGGTTGAAATCTACAAACATCGCGTGGAACAGACGCCTCACGTGGAAATGGCCATGACCAACATCATCCGGGACTATTCCACCGTCCAGGCCAAGTATCAGAACATGCTCGCCAAAAAGCTGGATGCGAAAATGGCCGAAGAAATGGAAAGACGGCAGCAGGCGGAGCAATTCAAGCTGCTGGACTCGGCCGTGCCTCCCGAGAAGCCTTTCAAGCCCGAGCCTCTGAGAATCCTGCTCGTCACCCTGGCTGCAGGACTCGGCATCGGAGCCGGGCTCGCCTATCTCAAAGAGATCCTCGACCCGTATTTCTACAACCCAACAGACGTGGCATCCTTTTTGGATGCAAAAGTTCTCGTGAGCCTCCCATCCATGGAACATGAACTCAAGCAGTTGAAAAGCTGACAGGCAGACCTCATGTCAAAAATCTACGAAGCACTTGAACGGGCCAGGCAGAACAAAGGCCCCGCCCCCCGCCCACCTCAGCCGGAGCCCGCGCCTTCCCCCGTGGAACCGCCGGGCGACGCGGAGCTTTTCGCCGTCACGAGGCCGGGGTCGACGCTGGCGGAGTGCTTTCGCTTCCTGCGTTCAAGAATCTTGAGACCCATCACAGGGGTTCCCCCCAGGACCATCCTGGTCACCAGTCCGCTGCGTGGAGACGGCAAGACCTTCGTGGCCTGCAACCTGGCCGCCTCCATCAGTGTGTCCGTCGAGGAGTACGTGCTCCTCATCGACACGGACTTGCGGGGCCCCCGGGTTCATCGCGTGTTTGGGCTGGATTCCGGCGATGAGGGGCTCTCCTCCCACCTGGCCCGCGGCGTTCCCCTCCCAGACCTGTTGAGGAAGACCTCCCTCGAAAAGCTCACCATTCTTCCCGCCGGCAATTCCACAAAAATCCCGGTTGAGCTCCTGTCTTCGGAGAAGATGCGGGGACTGATCCGAGAAACGCGCGACCGCTACCCCGACCGCTACGTGATCATCGACGCGCCTCCCCTGGAACTGGCACCCGAATCTTCGGTCATCGCCAATGAGGTCGATGGGGTCATCATGGTGGTCCGCTATGGCAAAACACCCAGAAAAGCTGTAAAGTCTGCTCTGGAGAAAATCAGCAGGGACAAATTGCTGGGCGTCGTCTTCAACGGCTACGATGAACCCTTGAAAAGCCATGAATTTTACGGGGGCTATTATGGGTATCAGAAAGAAAAGGGCTGAAACGGGTCTTCACCAAAGCAGCGAAGGGCAAAGGGACCTCCATTCCGTAAAAACCCACGCCGGATCATGTATCGCCGGAGCAGGAGCATGCAGTGATCCCCTCCATCCGTCATTTTGGCGCATTAGCCGCCAAAGTGAGGGTGTCGCCCAGGCGAAAAAATTCACGAACGCCCTCGTCTGGCTGGCTCTCCTCGTCTGGGGACTGCTGACGATGGCAGGATGTGCCACCCCCATGAACGGTGGCGGCGCGGGCATCTCCCCTGCGAGTTCTCAGGCTGCGACGGTGGCTCAGAAACCCGAAACCGCACCAGCTGCGGGCACAGAAGACACCTGGGCGGTGGCCCTCGCTTCCACCGGGGGCACCACCGAGGCGCAGGAACCCGCACCGGGTCAGGAGGGGTACCGGCTGGGAAACGGAGATGTGGTGATGGTCAACGTGTGGCGTGAACCGGTCCTCTCCGGCGAAACCTTCGTGCGCAGCGACGGGCGGATCTCCATCAATCTCCTCGGCGATGTGCAGGCGCAGGGCCGCACCCTCATGGAGCTGCGGGAAGAGATCCAAACCAAGCTCTCCGAGTACATCGAATCCCCCGTCGTCACCGTCACCCTCAAGAATCCCACCAGCCAGAAATATTACGTCATCGGCGAAGTCAAATCGCCGGGCGAATACGATCTCATCACCGATCTCACCTTTCTGCAGGCCATCGCCCGGGCGGGAGGGTTCACCGACTGGGCTTCGCGAAAGAACGTGGTGGTGATCCGCCACGCCCAGGGAGGCGAAGAGAGGATTCGCATCAACTACGAGGACATCGTCCGAGGGCAGCCGGGCGCGGAAAACATTCTGCTGAAGGCCAACGACACCATCGTGGTCCCCTGAAAGGAATGGACATGTCTCGACTTCTGGAAGGTTTCCATTCCAAAGAGATTGTGCAGCGTGTTTTTTTCTTCTCACTCCTGGCACTTCTCTCGTTTGCACCGTCTTCCAGAGCTCAGCACGTCTCCACCCTTTCCACCGGGATCACCACGACAGGGACCTACTCGGACAACATCGATGCTTCCAGCAGCAACCCGCAGTCAGGCTTTTATTCCGAAATCTCACCCTGGCTGCGCTACAATCGGGAAGGCAAGAAGAGCCAGCTCGGCGTCTCCTACGATCCCTCCTTCCGCTACTATTTCGAGGACCAGGATCATTTTATTGGTCAAAGGCTCGGTGTCACCGCCAGCCGACTCCTGAGCGAGCGCCTCACGGCCCGCTTCAGCAACAGCTTCCAGGTTTCCGACGACCCCTATGACATCCCGGAATCCGGCTTTGTGCGCATCGACGAAAGCGGGTTCATCGTCATCGAGGACCCGACCATCCGCACCGGCCGGCGCACTTATTACAGCAACAACCTGCGCCAGAGTTTCGATTACCGGTTCGGTCCTTCCAACCGCTTCAATGCCGGCTACTCCTTCGGCTTCCTCAAGAACGACGACCCCAGCTATGAGGACAACATGAGGCACAGCCCGGACCTGAGCCTCGAATACTGGTGGAACGCCCAGTACGGCACCGTGATCGACGCCTCCTACACCCGCGGGGAATTCGACGATTCCCCCTCGCTCAACGACTGGTCGGCCAATGCCCGTTTCCTGAAAAGGCTGAGCCCTCAATTGAAGGTTTTCGTGGAACACGGACAGACTTACGTGCGCTACGACGGGCAGGACGATCCGGGGAACGGACGCGGCGATCAGCGGAATTTCGAAGTCTTCGATGGCAACCTGGGATTTGATTATGAGCTCAGCCCCACGACCTTTCTGGCTCTCAAGGGTGGCTACTTCTATCAGCAGGTCCAGGGCGGAGACTCGGCATCGGGCTTTCAGATCGACGGAGACATGGCGCGGCAGTTCAAGAGAGGGTCCGTCCGCGCCTCAGGCGGCACCGGGTACGACCAGAACTTCTTCGGGGCGGAAAACCTCGGATTCACCAAATACTACCGTGGAAGAATCCTGGGACAGTACGCCTTCACCCGCCGCTGCAGCGGCAACGCTTCCCTCCAGTACCAGCACAACACTTACGAAGCGGAAGATCGGGACGACGACACCTACACGCTGAGCAGCGGCATCAGCTACGTCTTCCGGCCCTGGCTGACGGGGAGCCTCTCCTATGTGTTCCGCATGGTCGATTCCACGGAAGCCGGCGATGATTACACGGAAAACCGCGTGTCCTTCAGCCTCACCGCCGCACCGACCCTTCCCTTTCGCTTCGACTGACCATCCATGCCGCGTCCAAT
>CAZZHS010000102.1:0-5170 GCA_964654275.1 uncultured Syntrophobacteraceae bacterium | reverse complement strand
TATTTTCAATGGGTTACAGATTGAAAATGGATGACATGCACCATCCATTCACCTCGGGCCTGACAAACTTGGGTTAAGCTGGCGCCTTTGAATCCTTTGCTGTTTCATCATGACTTCCTCCTGAAACACGTTCTCTTTACCCCGGCAGGATCCGTGCCGCCCCCCCCCGGGGCGAGACCAGGCCACGGTTTTGAAAATTCATTGAATTTGTTTAACCCATGACGATTTCAAAGCTTTGAGTCCCCAATTTGGGGGCCAATGAGACGCAAGAGGGTAACATCCCTCTTGCCGCGCAGTCCTTCAGGCACCTGGGCCAACCTTCCTGCCGCAATCCCCCGTGCGTCTGCACCTGCTAACTACCCGATCGGCTCACGTCAATGCGCCAGATCTCGCCGGCATCGGTGACGACATAAAGCGCCCCATCCGGACCCTGAACCAATGCGCGCATTCGCTCCGCCGGCAGACCGGTCAGGGTGGTATTCCTCGTGGTCATCCCCGAGGTGTCCATCTCGAGGATTTCAATGCGCGCACCTCTCAGGAAACCGACTGCCAGCCGTCCATCCCATGCCTTCCAATGGCCGCCGCTCAGAAAAACACAGGGCCCCATGCCTTCGGACACACCGTGGTTGTTCCAGGAGGGTCGAAGCGCTTGAGGAAACTTGGCAAGATCCGTCATGGGCGTGAACGTTCCGTCGCGCTTATTGGAAATGTAACCGCAGTAGTTGCCGGCGCAGGAAACTCCGGCTTCAGGCCGCGGGTCCCATCCGCCATTGCCGCCAGGCAGCAGGGGGGTGACCTCGTCATTATGTCCCGGTCCGTGCTCACAGGCAAACGGTTGGCCTGTACCGGGGCGGAAGGCGATGCCCTGCACATTGCGATGGCCATAAGTGAAAATGCGAGGATCCCCACCTTCCGGGGTGCTGTTTCCGGGCGCTGCGTTTCCGTCGCGATCGATCCGCAGCACCTTGCCTCCCAGTTGATGGAGATCCTGGGGCAGAGGGCCGTTGTGATTGTCACCGGTGGTGACATACAAAAACCCGTCGTAAGGACTGAATTGAATACGGCCGCCGCTGTGCGCGCCTGCCTGGCCCCATCGGGTGGCTGAGCGCTTGTAGGAGATATCGGGGACAATGTCTCTGCGATCCGTGACCGAGGCATAATCGGCGTCCACCTTGAGACGTACCACGCGGTTGGTCTTGGAATTCTGGAGATTCGAGGACATGTAGACGTAAATGAACCGGTTGTCTGCGAATTCCGGATCGACCGCCACGCCGAGCATGCCGCTTTGCCCCTGGCAAAAGAAATCGTTCGCAACGACCGCGAAACCCGAGGCACCGAACAAACGCCGGCGGCTCCCATCCGGGAGGCGGACCGAGAGCCCCCGGCACTTTTCCGTGTAGAGCATGGCGCCATCGGGTGTGAATGCCAGATCCCAGGGTGCATTCAGCCCGGAGAGCAAAACCGTGCGCGTCCACCTGGGCTCGTTGCCCGACGTGGTTGCGGCCGCAGCCACAGCGGGCGGGCCGGGATCACTGACCGCCCCGAAAGCGACTGCATGGAGGGATACCACGACGAAGGCGGCCAGACAAATCGCCACGCTCAGCATCTTCCAATCATTCACCGGGACTCGGGGGAAACCTCGAGGACCCGCTTTGGCCTCCCCTTTCACAGTGTGACAATTGGGCAGCCCGAGTCGAGCCTGATCTCTCCGGAAAGCGGGTTCAGAGTTATTCATTGCACATCCCTCCTCGAATGAGACTTGGATCGAGCTGTCCCCGGAAATCATTCACTTTTGCCTTCATCACTGAAAATACATTGGAAAACCATGCTTAGCGGACACCTCCGGGTATGGGGACACCTTGCCGGCGGTTTTTTCACTTTTGAAAACTCATGTCTGCCCTCAAGCGACAAAACGTAAAACTCAGGGCCGTGCGAGGGGGTTGTTCATTTTCGAACCGCATGAATTGTGTCCCGGGCAAGCTGGGAGACCAGTTCCTGGAGAGCAGCCTCCAGGTAGGTACAGGACTCCTTTTCGCTTAGACCTCCGACGGTAAATACAAATTCCAGTTCGGGGTTCTCGGCAATGATGCCGGAACGGGCCTTGACATGAATGTTGGGAAATCTTTCGGCAAAACCTTGCAGGTGGGGTGCGAGAAAGGATTCGTCGTTGCAGGCGATCCAGACGCTCCGTCGCACAAAGCTCATGGCGGGAAAGACCTTTGCGAGAACGGGCTGCAAAGATGTGTCGAAGATGCTTTTCATTTCACCCGGAACGCCGGGAAAGCAGACGATGGTCGTTGCCCCCGACTCCACCAGGACCCCGGGGGCTGTGCCCGCCGGATTGACCAGTGGAATTGCCCCCTCGGGCAGCAGGGCCATTTTTTCCCGTGGCGGGTTCAACCCCCCCTGGGCGATGATCCCCCTTGCCGCCAGGCCGTCGTAGCTTCGGCGAATCATTTCCCGGGCCTGTTCATGTCGGCGAAGGGCCAGGCCGAGACCTCTGGCCACGCCGGCCAAGGTCAGATCATCCGTGGTCGGCCCGAGACCTCCGGTGATGAACAGGACATCGGGAGGCCGTCGCCCGGAAGTCGGGGAAAGCGACGCCCGAATTTCCCCGGCGATCACGTCCTCATCATCCGGAAGGATGGCCACTTTCCTCACCACACCGCCCCGTTCCATGATGCGGGTGATCAGCCAGAAAGAATTGCCGTCCTGAACGGACCCGTTCAGCAATTCGTTTCCCACGGCCATGATCTCGGCAACCCGGGGTTCGGGCGGGTCGTTTTGGTCCATCCCATCCTCCGTGACCTCGGCGGTCCACAGCTCCATCAAATTGAATTTATTCAGAATACCAGCGCACCTTACCGTGATTCAGTCGACCGTCTGAAAACGGCACGTTCAAGCTGGAATCAACTCGCGAGCGCCCCGTCAAAAGCCGGGATCAAGCTCTGACGAATCGATGGCGTCTGACAGATTCGTAGCCGCCGCAAGCTTGGCCGATTGAACCGGCAGAGCAGACACGAGTTCACAGAAGGCATGCTGCAATGTTATGGACGACACTTGTCACTATTGATTCAGCAGCAGTTGCGCTCAGCTTTCAACCCGCTTCGACTTTGCGACCGAAACCGCCTTGCAGGGTTCAATATTTTTAAATTACAGCATATTTTGGAAGGATGAGCTTGAACGCAAACTGTACCAATATCAGTTCAGGGCCCTGGTGCCATGCTGACTATCTTTTTCCCCGAGATCACGAGCAATCACGAACCGGAACTTGGGCGAAGCAGTCACTGCACTCATGACAGGCGTTGAGGACAGGAACTTCATCACACGGTATCAAAATCAATCCCCTGATTCAAGGAGACGACAGCAGCTGACAATAAACTCAGTGGATCGCTCACCCTTTATGTTGGTCGGCGCGGCGTGTCGAGGGACACCTCTCTGTGACATGCCCACGAATTCCTGAGCCATCAGGATTATCAACCCGTGTGAGAGTTCATGAGGAAGCCCGAAATTTTCTCTCAAGCCACGGAGGCTGAAGACACCCAAAAATGTGATATTCCAAGATCTGACCCTGGCTTTCGTGCGCTCGTCACTTTTCAGGTGAATGGCGGATCTTTTGAACTCCTTGACCGCTTCCCAACCCCCTTCACCCCGAATCAGCCCCCGCCGGTCGGATCCTCCCTGCGGCCTGCAGGGATTCCTCCCGCAACAAATCCCCTATACTTCAGCCTCACCAACTCGATCCGGCTTCCGAAGTACTCCAGGACCTTTTCGGTGTTCCGCCAGGGTTATCCGTGTGCGCCGATGACGACTCCATGACGCGAAAACGGGTATCGATCCAGTTCATCCATGTCGGTCGCCAGTTTTGCCCGCAAAGGATTCAGGTGACTGTAGCGAACCAGCTCCAGGAGGGTGCGGGCTTCCTGGCAGAGCATCAATTTGCAGTGGTACTGGAAAAGGTGACCGTGTCTCCGATGACGCCGGTTGTACCGGATGGTGTGGCCCGTCAACAGTCGGCACAGCAACGTGGCAATGGGAACCGCGCCGGTTCTCAACAGAAGATGAAAATGGTTGGCCATCAGGGACGAGGCAAAACACGAAGTTTCCGTCTGCTCCAGGATCGAACCCAAATGGTTCGAGAAATCATGGCAGTCCTCGCCATCCTCGAAAATCTTACACTTCTCAATGCCTCACGCAATAGGGTGCTGCAGCACTCACTTCATGTCAATGCGTGATAGCCTGGACATGCGATGAAGAACATTCAAAAGAAACAAGGATTGGAAGTTAATAAGTTAAGGGCATCCCTCTTTCCATTGACACATATCCGCGCAAAACCCAAACGCTGTTCGGTTGTCAAAGACCCATGCGGAGCCCGTTGGCCACCGCGAAGCGGTTTAGTTCAACAACCGGGATAAGCGGCCCGAGCCACGCCGCCGTGGGACCTGCTGGAAAACGACCGAAAACACGCGGCGTGGTTTGGGTTCGCCTTGATCCCCAGGTTGGGCATTCAGGACTCTGGTTCTTGGGGAAGCTGTGCACCGTGCCATACCGCAACAATCCACACAATCTCTCCTTTGACTCGACAGAAGAACCGATATGGTGCGATGATCACCTCCCTGTACGGTAACTCCGGAAACTCCGGCACGATTCTTCCAGAGTCTGGGAATTCTTCGAGCCTCCGCAATACCGTCTCAACGCGCTCACGGAAGTTGAACGCCGCTCCAGGATTATCCAGACGAATGTAGGTGAGAGCAGAGAGGAACTGAGCTCTGCCAGAGGAAGTAAAGCGGACTTTCACGACGGTTCTTCCGCAAGAAGTGCATCGCCCTCAGCAAGGACCGAATCCAAATCGTGTCCCTCGCCTGCTTCGATCTCCCTCTCTCCTCTGGCTAAAAGGCGTAACAGTTCTTTGTCGCGCTCCGACTGCTCAAAGGCTTCCACACTGAGCATTACTGCAGCAGCACGCCCCCTCTGTGTGATCACCACGGGTTCCCTGGAATCCTTGAGTCGCTTCAGGACATTGGCAGCATCCTGCCGCAAATCGCTGACTGGAATGATATTCAATAGCTTACCCATATTGTACCTCCTGTAGTATTTTTAAACGTACTACAGACCATGCACAGAATCAAGCGTCATAGGAGATGTGGTGTGGTGCCGCGCGCCCAACGTT
>CAZZHS010000101.1:0-5172 GCA_964654275.1 uncultured Syntrophobacteraceae bacterium | reverse complement strand
AACCGAAAGCCCCCGACTCATTCTTGAGACGCTCCACCACCACGGAGCCCTCGAGCCCGGCGTTGTTGGCAATCTGCCGCACCGGCTCTTCCAGAGCCCGCTTCACGATTTTGACCCCAAAAGCTTCTTCACCGCCGAAGTCCATGCGTTCCAGTGCCGGGATGCAGCGCAGCAGGGCCACGCCGCCGCCGGGAACGATACCTTCCTCAACGGCCGCGCGCGTTGCGTTGAGCGCGTCTTCCACGCGGGCTTTCTTTTCCTTCATTTCCACTTCCGTGGCAGCTCCCACCTTGATCACGGCCACCCCACCGACGATCTTCGCCAATCGCTCCTGAAGCTTCTCTCGGTCGTAGTCGCTCGTGGTCTCCTCAATTTGAGCGCGAATCTGCTTGATACGACCCTCGATGGCCTCCCGACTGCCGGCGCCGTCCACTACAGTGGTGTTGTCTTTGTCCACCCGGACGGTTTTGCAGCGTCCCAGATCGTTCAGTGTGACGTTTTCGAGCTTGATGCCCAGATCTTCAGACACCACCTGTCCGCCCGTGAGAATGGCGATGTCCTGGAGGATAGCCTTACGCCGGTCGCCGAATCCCGGAGATTTGACGGCACAAACCTTCAGGGTGCCCCGCAGCTTGTTCACCACCAGGGTGGCCAGGGCTTCGCCCTCCACATCTTCCGCAATGATCAGCAGCGGTTTGCCCATTTTGGCGATCTGCTCCAGCAACGGGAGCAAATCTTTCATGTTGCTGATCTTTTTCTCATAGGCCAGGATGTAGGGCTCCTCGAGCACCGTCTCCATGCGTTCGGGATCGGTCACGAAATACGGGGAAATGTACCCGCGGTCGAACTGCATGCCTTCGACCACCTCCAGGGTCGTTTCCATCCCCTTGGCTTCCTCGACCGTGATCACTCCCTCCTTGCCCACCTTGTTCATGGCCTCGGCGATGATCCCGCCGATGGTGGGATCGTTGTTGGCGCTGATGGTGCCGACCTGGGAGATTTCTTTCTGGTCCTTGGTGGGCTTGCTGAGCTTCTTCAACTCGTCGACGGCCACGGCCACGGCTTTTTCGATGCCCCGCTTGAGCCCCATGGGATTGTGGCCCGCGGCAACAAGCTTGGTCCCCTCTCGGAAAATCGCCTGGGCCAAAATGGTGGCGGTCGTGGTGCCGTCTCCGGCCACATCCGAGGTCTTGCTGGCCACCTCCTTGACCATCTGGGCTCCCATGTTCTGGAATTTGTCGGCCAGTTCAATTTCCTTGGCCACGGTAACGCCGTCCTTGGTCACGAGGGGAGCGCCGAAAGTCCGGTCGATGATCACGTTGCGGCCTTTGGGCCCCAGCGTGACTTTGACCGCATCGGCGAGAATGTTGACGCCCTCCATGATCTTGTCTCTGGATTCAGCGGAATATTTGATCTCTTTTGCAGCCATGTGGTTCTTTCCTCCCTCTGCTCACCAAATAACCGTCAAGATTTCTCAACAACGGCCAGAATGTCGTCTTCACGCATGATGAGAAGTTCTTCGCCTTCCACTTTGATCTCAGTGCCCGCATACTTGCTGAAAAGAACGCGGTCGCCCACCTTCACTTCCAGGGCTATCCGAGAACCGTTTTCCCCGATTCTGCCGTCCCCGGCCGCCACAACACTGCCCTGTTGCGGCTTTTCCTTGGCCGTGTCGGGAATGATGATGCCCCCGGCCGTTTTTTCTTCCTCTTCCATGCGCTTGACGACAATCCGATCATGCAATGGCTTGAGTTTCATTCCATCACTCCTTTGAGAAAATCTTTGTTTCGAAAACTCCTTTGAGGTTCGTCATTGAGAAAACTGCACACGACACGATATTGGCACTCTACGCTTCTGAGTGCTAGCACGACGAATTTTTAAGTCGAGAAGAAAAAATGTCAAGAGGGCTCCCACCGATTTTTTCCCGCTGTGGAAGCACCCGCCTGGCCTTTAAAAAGATCGGGGTCACTTCTTCTGCCGCTGTGATCTTTCGGTGTGAAAACTTCACTTTAATAGCAACAGAAGGAGAGGAGAGGAGTGAACGGCCTCGCCGATGAGTTCAAGGATCACTTGCCGTTCTTCCTGGGAGTGGAGCTTTCCTCTTCCCCCGAGATTTCCCGGGCTTTTTTTGAAGCACAAGGAGGGCGGCGCCTTCGGCCAGGGCCTTTTCTTTTCGGCTCAGTTTACTTTCGAGCTTGCGAATGCGACGGTTTTCGGGTGTGTTCTTGCCTTGAGGCAGAGAGTTGCGGTTTTTGAGAGCACCGAACATCAGTTGACGCCGTTCACGCAGATGGGCCTCGTGAATCCCTTTGCGGCGAAGAAACGCACCCAGTTCTGCTTCGGGGACAGAGACGGCCTCCAGCACCAGGGTGAATTTTTCTTCCCGGGTCCAGTCCGCTGATCTTTTGGCCGTCATGATCGCTCTTCTTTTTGTTGGATTGCCCGTCTTGGGGAAGTGGGGCATCCCAGCAGCATCTCGAAGCCGGCGCGAGAGGGTGGTTTGAGGAATCCCCACCTGGTGGGCCGGCGCATTGGGCTACAAACCTCGCGGACCCGTCATCTTCCGGATCATAATAGACCTCAGGGAATGGGAGTATTTCAGGCGTCATCCCTTTGCTCCCTGCTCGAGATGGATCATGGAGGTTTTTTATGGCTTCAGGCACCTTGGGGGAGCTGTTCCCGGGGGTGACCCCAAGCTCGCTACGCTCACTTGATATCACCCCCGGGAACAGCTCAGTGCGAAAAACCATCCAGACGACAACTACGCTAACACAGGGGGCAGGCACGCCAAGACCTCGCCAAAACCATGGACAAGGTCTGCGACGACCACTCCCCGGTCATCATCACTCGTAAAGGCCGACGATCAGTCGTGATGATCTCCCTGGAGGACTACCAGGCTCTCGAGGAGACTGCATACCTTTTGAGAAGCCCTATAGACGCCCGAAGGCTCCTGGAGTCCATGGTTGAGCTTCAATCCGGTGGGGGCATGGAGCGGGAGTTGATCAAGTGAAGATCATCTTCTCGGAGCATGCCTGGGAAGATTACCTCTACCGGCAGCGGAACGACCGAACGATCCTGAGGCGCATCAACAAACTGATTCAGGAAATACAGCGTTCACCCTCTGAAGGAATCGGCAAGCCTGAGCCCCTGAGACATGGACTCTCCGGCCAGTGGTCCCGTCGCATTACCAATGCACACCGGATCGTGTACAAAGTGGATATGGAATCCCTCCATCTTGCACAGCTCAGATAACACTATTGACACCTGCGTCCTGCTCACGATCGGGGTAGGGGGAGGTCTTGCGGCCCCCCTCCTCCCACACCACCGGGCATACGGACCACACACCAAGACGGTACGTTCGAGATGATCGTTTGCTGTAAAGTCTGGCTACGCCGAGACCGTCAAAGAAACGGCCCGGCAGGGCGATAGTGAGAGCGGGACTGCGGCTGAGACGCCAGGGACCGTGAGCCGATTTAGCGTTATTCCATGCCAGCTTCCGGCTGACTCCCGTTTTGTGCAACTCTCTGCGATCCGCGATCCGGGTCGGAGCAACTCTTATTGTCGGACCCCGTGTCGATCCTCGATCCGATCGCGATCCGCCGATCCGGGTTGGGCCAACCTATTTTACTGCAATTACATCTCAAAGCACGCCACAGGAGGGTGTTTTGAGGGCGTGGAGGCCCCATTTCAGTAGCAAATTGGCCATCATGAGAAACCACCGTTGTGGTTTGTGCCTTCACGTTTACCGAAATCCGCACAAAATTGGCCTTGACAGAATAGACGGCACTTGTTACCCGAAAAGTTCCGAAAAACGACTTCTTATCACCTTATCACCGGTCATTTGCTGTATAATAAAGAAGCGGAAAAATCCGAAAGAGGCGACACCGGGAAGCCATGGACGGGGAAAAGGAAAAGAGAGGCATCTCCTTCGAGGGGATTGATTACTCCGACTGCCGGGGGCAGTGCGGCACGCTGCCTTGCTGCGGCCCCTGCATGAAGGAGAAGAATCGCCTCGCCGAGGAGGCGGAAATCGCCAAGCGGGCCTCGAAATATCAGGATTGGGAAGATTCATGACAGGGGCGGGTTAAAATGAAAAATGTGCGCCCCGGCTGCATCATTTTCAGAACACATGCGTAACAAAAAGTAACAGAACGGGACGCCCTTAACTCATCAAAAAAATCCATGGCAAACCCCTCTTTCTTACGCGACCCGATCCGACCCTCCGACCCGCTCCGCGTCTTCCCGCTCCGCGATCCGGGTCGGACCAAGCTATCTTGTTGCAATTACATCACAAGGCTCGCCACGGGAGGGTGTTTTTAGGGCTTAGAGGCCCTATTTCAGTGGCAAATTGGCCATCATAAGAAACCTGGAGTTCCCTCAGTTCGTGGTTTTCCGCATTTGAAATGACTCTCCGGCCAAAACCCCTCGCGCCGAGTTCGGTCTTCACCTGTTCAACGAAGGACAAACTGCCAACAGCGATGCTCTCAGACCATCTGCTTTCCCGCCCCTTCTCTTTGTGCGCTCCGCGATCCGGGTCGGACCAAGCTATCTTGTTGCAATTACATCACAAGGCTCGCCACGGGAGGGTGTTTTTAGGGCTTAGAGGCCCTATTTCAGTGGCAAATTGGCCATCATAAGAAACCTGGAGTTCCCTCAGTTCGTGGTTTTCCGCATTTGAAATGACTCTCCGGCCAAAACCCCTCGCGCCGAGTTCGGTCTTCACCTGTTCAACGAAGGACAAACTGCCAACAGCGATGCTCTCAGACCATCTGCTTTCCCGCCCCTTCTCTTTGAGCCTGAGAGCCTCTTCCACGCAGCTTCGATGCAGCAGGCTCAAAGCGTCACCATCGCTCACGCCAAGCAAGCCCATCAAAGCCTTTCTGTCAATCAGCCGGTAACGATCGGGGGCCTTCTGGATCTCTCCATAGCCGCAATGTGGCCACTGTGAGGGATGCTGAACCACTCCGGCCCTGACCATATTCAGATCCATGTAAACGATGCACTGGATGAGGTGCGAATCCGTTTGTACTGCCGTTGCATGATAGCGATCTTCCCAGTAAGCTCCTTTTCTGTGCTTTCTCTGATTGTATTCCTGAGCCGTGCGCCCTGCCGCCAGCTGAAGGCTCCTGGAGATGACGTCTCCACCCCCTTTGTCATAAACGAGCAGATGGA
>CAZZHS010000100.1:0-5197 GCA_964654275.1 uncultured Syntrophobacteraceae bacterium | reverse complement strand
GCTCTGCGGCAGTCTTTTGTGCAGGAGGCGGAGGAATGCCTGGACCTGGCGGAGCAGTCCCTGCTGGAGACGGCAAAGGCTCAAGAGGGTGACGTGACGGCCGGGCTGACCGAGGCCTTTCGTGCCCTGCACACCCTCAAGGGCAACTGTGGATTCCTGGGCTTTGTGGACATGGAACGCCTGGCACATCATATGGAAACTGTGCTGGCCGCCATGCGCCGGGGAACGATCGATACCGATACCGAAAAAACCGGCAGGTTGCTCAAGCTTCTGGACGTGCTCCGGGAAGGGGTGGCCAATATCGCCGGGGGGTCCATGGGAGAGGTGGAAAATCTCTCCCTGCACCTGGCTTTCCTGGACGGCGCAATGATCCTTTCTTCCCATGAAGAGGACGACGAAGCACTTTCGCGGACTTCGACGCCCGACTCCCCCGCTTCCGCCGCCGTTCCACCCTCCCCTTCCCAAACCCGTCAGGACATACGGGTGGACATCCACAAGCTGGATGCATTGATCAATCTCGTGGGAGAGCTGGTCATCGCGGAATCCATGGTCACCCGCCACCCTCACGTGGCCCACGCGGAGATCGCAAGCCTCGACAAGGCCGTGCATCTGTTGCGACGTGTGTCCCGTGACCTCCAGGACGTGATCATGTCCGTCCGCATGATTCCCCTGGCCGGAACCTTTCGGCGCATGACTCGCCTGGTCCGCGACCTGGGATGGAAATCCGGTAAGCAGATCAACCTGCGGCTCCTGGGGGAGGAAACCGAAGTGGACAAGACCTTGATCGAGCAAATTGCCGACCCGTTGATGCATATCGTGCGTAACGCCGCGGATCACGGCATCGAACTTCCCCGAGAACGGCACGAAGCCGGCAAGCCCGAGGAGGCGACCATTACCATCGAAGGGCGACACGAGGGCGGGGAAGTGTGGATATTGATCAGCGATGACGGCCGCGGTTTGAACCGGGACCGCATCCTGGCCAAGGCCCTGGAAAACGGGCTCGTGGGCGAGGAAGCCCTGGAATGGCCCAACCGATATGTTTTCCGGTTGATTTTCGAACCCGGTTTTTCCACCGCGGAAAAGGTCACCGATGTTTCCGGACGCGGAGTGGGCATGGACGTGGTCCGACGGAACATCGAAAAGCTCAAGGGGCGGGTTGATATCCGCAGTGCGCCCGGCCATGGGACCACCATCATCCTACGCATACCTTTGACGCTGGCGATCATCGAAGGCATGCTGATCCGGGTGGGCAATGCCCGCTACACCATCCCCCTCCTGACCATCAGGGAATCGTTCCGACCCGATAGATCCTGGATCACCGTGACACCCGACGGGCAGGAAGTCGTGCGTATTCGAAACGATTTCTACCCGGTGCTGCGCCTGCACGAGCGGTTCAGGAAGACCCCGGACACCACGAAAATCGAGGAAGGCATCCTCGTGCTCGTCGAATATGACCGCCGAACCATTGCCCTGTTCGTGGATGAAATCCTCGGGCAGCAGGAAACGGTCATCAAGGGGCTGTCCCGATTCCTGGGCGCTTCGGCAGGCATTTCCGGCTGCACCATCCTCGGAGACGGCGAGGTGAGCCTGATTTTGGACATCGCGGGGTTGTTGGAAGAACACAGGGAGATCGAGGAACAGGCTGGTACGGGTGAGCGCAAGTGACGACAACATCGAGAGCCGGACATTTGTCGTTCCCAGTCCGGAATTCGAGAACGGGGCGAGGTTCCCGAGAATTCCCGGATGCGAGGAACCCGATTGACGCGACGACATGTTTGAGGTACGGGATATGATTGAATTATCGAATGAAATGGATATCGGGCATGATTTCGCTTTTGGAGTTGGGCCGTTTTTATCAAGGGAGAAGAAAGCCTGCATGCGTGGAATTTTGTTTTTATCAATGATTGCAATGCTTATTCCGAGCACGGCTTGCTTTGCCTCGGACACCGTCAAGATCGGTGTCCTGGCCCGGGACGGACATGCGAAGGCCCTCGAGATGTGGCAACCCACGGCCGACTACCTTACCGTTTCCGTGGCGAGCAACACCTTTGAAATCGTTCCCCTGGACTTTCCCGAAGTTTTTCCCGCGGTCAGGGACAAGGCAGTGGATTTTTTCATCGTCAACTCCTCCATGTTCGTGACGGCGAAACTCCGGTATGGAGCCGAGGCCGCGGCCACCATGGTCGTTTCGCGTCAGGGCGTGCCGTCCATGGCTTTTGGCGGGGTCATCCTGGCCATGGCTCACAGGAACGACATCAACACCATGCAGGATCTCAAGGGCAAAAACTTCATGGCGGTCACCGAAACTTCTTTCGGAGGGTGGCAAGCGGCCATGAAGGAACTGTTGGATGCGGGCATCGATCCCGAAAAGGATTTCAGCTCGTTTCAATTCGGCGGTACCCATTACAACGTGGTGTATGCCGTGCAGAGCGGGGTGTTCGATGCGGGTACCGTACGCACCGATACCCTGGAACGGCTGACCGAGGAGGGCATGATCTACCTGGATGATTTCAAGATCATTCATCCGATGAAACACAAAAATTTCCCGTTCGTCTGCAGTACGCCCCTGTACCCCGAGTGGCCCCTGGCAAGAGTCGCGGGAGTTTCCGAGGAGCTTTCCCGCAGGGTGTTCGATGCCTTGAAACTCTTGAAGCCTCAGGACAGGGCATTGACCAATGCCAACCTGGCGGCCTGGGTCGCTCCATTGGATTACACCCCCGTGGAGCAGTTGCAGAAAACCCTCGGAATCGGAGCGTACGGGAAGCCGTGAGGCTCGGTCACGAGCCCGGTATCATCGGATAAATCAAAGCTGAAACGAGGGAATCTCATGGATTTGAAAAAAATAGCGTCCTTCGGGCTGCGAATGCGGCTGTTCCTGCCCATTGCCGCGGTGCTCGTGGTGGCCATGGTCGGCCTGATCATGGGGGTGGTGGGAGTTCAGAAGGCCACTTTGGCGGGCCTCGAACAGACCATTTCCACGACCTTGGAGGCATCAACGGATGATATGCAGAGCAGCTTTCACCGTGCGGGAGAAGATATTTCCACGAGCCTGGTCAACATGCGCCGGCGAACCGTGGACACTCTCGCCGATTCCACCGAGGCGACCCTGCTGCGGGAAAAGCAACGCATGGCCGAAGACCTGGAGAGGTCCCTGCACGAGAGCGCGGGTTCCATTGCGGACCTCCTGGCCGGCGTGGCCCCCAGCGCGATCATCGCCAACAATTTTCTGGCTCTGACTTCATATACGAAATCCGCGGCTCAAAACCCCGATGTGGTCTATGCCCTTTTCTTGAATCAGCGGGGTGAACCCATGACCCGCTATTTCGACAGGAACCATCCCATTGTTGAGCGTCACCTGGCGGCTTTCGAGGGTGGTGACAGGGTCAAGTTTCTCCTGGAGGCTTCCCGCAAGGATTCCCAGGTGATCATCATCGAGCGGTCCATCCAGGTGGAAGGCCGCCGGTTGGGTACGGCACTGCTCTGCGTGGACCGAAGAGGAGTGGACCGAAAAGTCGAGGAAAGAGCATCGAGCATGGATGCCATGATCCTCGACACCAGCCGCACGATCCAGGACGTTCTCGATCGGGAAACACAGGGAGTCATGACCGTCATTTCCGGGCTGGTGCGGGACTTGCGCAATCAGACCACCGAACTCAACTCGTCCATCGAAAGGGACCTTTCCGCGTCGTTCATGACGGTTTTCGATCGCACCCAGGTCGTCATCGCCTTGATCGGAGGGATCGTCTTCGCCCTGGTGCTGCTGGTGGTTTACTTCACCGCGTCTTCCATCGCGGGGCCCGTGCGAGCGATCACGGCCGTGGCGGCGGAATTTGCCGGGCGCAACCAGGAACTGGCCGAGGCGGCCACCGCGGCCGCCGGGGGAGACCTGTCCCGGCGGGTGGACATGGGAGCCATGATAGCGGATCGAGACATGGACTCCATCAAATATGTCCGACGCGGCGACGAGATCGGCGCCCTTTGCGCCTCCTTTCAGGAATTGGGGCGGCAGCAGGCGGCTCTTTTTGAAGCCTTCGCGCAGATGACGATCAATATGAACGAGGTACTGTCCCAGGTCGTCGATGCCTCGACGCAGGTCAATGCCGGTGCGGTTCAAATCGCCGACGCGGCCGAGTCCCTGTCCCAGGGAGCTACCCAATCGGCGGCAAGCCTGGAGGAAATCGGGGGCTCCATGGCCCATATCGGCAACCAGGCCAGGCACAATGCGGAGAAAGCCCACCATGCCAATCGAATTGCTGTCGAAACCAGAAAAACCGTGGAGCGGGGCAACTCGAGCATGGGCGAGATGGTGGAGGCCATGGGGGACATCAATACATCGAGCCGGCAGATTGCCAGGATCATCAAGACCATTGACGACATTGCCTTTCAGACCAATTTGCTGGCGTTGAACGCCGCCGTCGAGGCGGCCAGGGCCGGCCGGCACGGCAAGGGATTCGCCGTGGTGGCCGAGGAAGTGCGCTCTCTGGCGGCTCGTAGTGCCAAGGCGGCCCAGGAAACCGCCGAATTGATCGAGGCATCGAGCAGTAAGGTGGAACGAGGTGTCGATATGGCCCACCAGACCGCACAGGCCCTTTCCGATATCGTTGTGGGCATCGGCAAGGCCGCGCAACTGGTGGCCGAGATTGCCGAGGCCAGCAACGAACAGGCTCGCGGGGTGACCGAAGTGGGACACGGATTGGAGCAGATCGACGACGTGACACACCGTAACACGGCTCACGCCGAGGAAACATCGGCTGCCGCCGGCCAGCTCTCCTCCCAGGCCAGGGAGCTTCGGGACATGCTCTGCCGGTTTCGCCTGGCCGACCAGGCCGTGACAACCGGGAAATACGCTTTGCCACGAGAGCAAAACTCTCCGGAGACGCCCTTCGCCGACACGGCGGACTCTGCCGTGCGTGATTCCAAGTACCTGTCGTCCGACCCCTGGAACCACGACCGGAGAAACCGGCCCAAGGAAATTCGCCTGGACGACGACGGCGATATGTTTTTCAAAAAGAATACCCCATGAGAAAACCCAGGCAAAAGGCATACGATCCGCCACCCGGAGAAGCACTGCCCTCTACCGAGCTGAGCGATTCGGATTTCCGTTACATCAGGGACCTGGTTCAGTCGCAATTCGGCATCAACCTGACCGAGCAGAAGCGCTCCATGGTGGCCGGACGCTTGCAAAAGCTGTTGCGCG
>CAZZHS010000099.1:0-5438 GCA_964654275.1 uncultured Syntrophobacteraceae bacterium | reverse complement strand
AGCGACTGGAATCCGCCAACGTGTTGGCACATGAACTGCGGAACAGCCTCACAAAGCTCGGTTTTGTGTTTTCGGCCATCAACGGGCTGATGGGGTTTTTGCGTGAAGAATGGGAATCGGAGCTTCAAAAGAAGTTTCCGGCTTTCCGGTCCAAAAGGCAATTCCTTGCCTCACTGAATGAAATTCTTGACGGGACGCGAAAACAAGCAGCTCCGGAATTACTGCCGCTGCTGGATGAACTCAAGAAGGCCCAGAGCGACCTGGCGGATCTTCCACTTCTGCCCGAGCAGGCCCAAAGGTGGATCGAGGACCGGATCGAACCGCGGTGGAAGCGGCTTCTGGCCGGCGGCCTCCTTCCGGAAACCTCTCAGCAGGAGGTGCTGCTGCACCTTCGGCACCTGACGGAATCCATCGGGAAGGTGGTCGAGCAGGAGATAGTGGACCAAATGGACCATCTCCCGCCTGAAATCCGCCGTCAATGGCCGCGGCTGGCCTATTCCTATCTCTCCATGAACGACATGGATCTGTTGAATCAGACCCTGACACTCTTGGAATCGCCTCAGTTCAACCTCGCGCGCAAGCACCAGCTTAGAAAAATACTGACCTCGCTCAAAGTCATTGTGGAAGTCATTTCCAAGGTCGAGAATCAGGCCAACCGCATCATTTACTCCATCAAAAGTGGAGAAGAGCTCTAACCGATCCCCCCTGTCACCTGCACCTACCCCCTTCAAACTATCCACTCGACAGCGCAATATTTTTCAAATAGAATAGCAAATTGTTGTTCAAAAGCTCACATTCACATGCCGAGACCCAATACCCAAAGGAGTTGCAGATGGCGGATTTCAAGTACGTCGACCCTATGCCCCTCGGAAAAGATGACACGAAGTATCGCTTGATCACCAAGGATTACGTCTCCGTCGCCAACTTTGATGGTCAGGAAGTCCTGAAAGTGGATCCCGAAGCGCTGGCGTTGCTTGCCAACACTGCCATGAAAGATGTCTCTTTCAAACTCCGCACAGAGCACCTCGAGAAAGTGGCGGCCATCCTCGACGATCCCGAAGCGAGTCCCAACGACCGGGGTGTGGCTATTGCCATGCTGCGAAATGCCGAAATCTCCGCCAAAGGCGTGCTGCCCCTCTGTCAGGACACGGGTACGGCGACCGTGGTGGGCAAAAAAGGCCAGCAAGTCTGGACCGGAGCCAAAGACGAAGAGTACCTCTCCAAAGGTGTTTTCAAGACCTACACGGAGGAAAACCTGCGCTATTCCCAAACGGTTCCGCTCACCATGTACGAAGAGAAGAATTCCGGCAACAACCTCCCGGCACAGATCGATCTGTATGCAACGGAGGGCATGGAATACAAGTTTCTCTTCCTGGCCAAGGGCGGCGGTTCGGCCAACAAAACCTACCTCTTCCAGGAAACAAAGGCTCTCTTGAATCCCGCCTCCCTGGAAAAATTTCTTGTGGACAAGATGAAAACCCTCGGCACGGCGGCCTGCCCCCCCTACCACCTCGCCTTCGCCATCGGCGGCACCTCGGCTGAAGCCTGCCTCAAAACCGTGAAGCTGGCCTCCGCCCGCTACCTGGATAACCTCCCCACCCAGGGGAACGAGTACGGTCAGGCTTTCCGGGATCTGGAACTGGAAAAGAAGGTGCTGGAAGCGGCCTACAAATGCGGGTACGGCGCTCAGTTCGGCGGCAAGTATTTCGCTCTGGATGTGCGCATCATTCGCCTGCCCCGACACGGTGCCTCCTGTCCTGTGGGCATGGGCGTCTCCTGCTCCGCCGATCGCAATATCAAAGCCAAAATCAATAAGGACGGCGTTTGGGTGGAAGAGTTGGAAAGCAACCCCGGGCGGTTCATCCCGGACAAGTACCGAGGCACCTATGATCACGGCGTGGTCAAGATCGATCTGAACCGGCCCATGAAGGAAATCCTTGCCGAGCTCAGCAAATATCCGGTCACTACACAGCTTTCCCTGACGGGGACGATCGTGGTCGGCCGCGACATCGCTCACGCCAAGCTGAAAGAGCGCATCGACAAGGGCGAGGGACTGCCCCAGTACATGAAGGACCACCCCATCTATTACGCGGGCCCCGCCAAGAAGCCCGAAGGGATGCCCTCGGGATCCTTCGGCCCCACCACAGCGGGCCGTATGGACTCCTACGTGGATCTCTTCCAGTCCCACGGCGGATCCTTGATCATGATCGCCAAGGGCAACCGCAGTCAGCAGGTCACGGACGCCTGCAAGAAACACGGAGGCTTCTACCTCGGGTCCATTGGCGGACCCGCGGCATTGCTGGCCCAGGAAAACATCAAGAAAGTCGAAGTGCTCGAATACCCGGAACTGGGAATGGAAGCCATCTGGAAGATCGAGGTGGTGGATTTCCCTGCCTTCATCCTCGTGGACGACAAGGGCAACGACTTCTTCGCCCAGCTCAACTGCTGAAATCGCATCTGCAAAGCGAGTCGGAGCGGCATCCGTCCTCATGCGAGGGGGGATGCCGCTCCTCCCGTCACCCAACCTCCCCCATGGGGATCGTTGTCAAAGTCCTTCAGCCCCCATCGGGATGCCTCAAATTCGATCGCCTTTTCGCAGCTTTTCCTCCACCACACAATGAATTCCCAAACCCTTTAGGGCCGGTCTGAAACACAGATTGTCCCTCAGACATCGCGCCGGTTCCAGATCCCCTGATTTCCAGCGTTTCACCAGATGGGGCTCACGGATGAGAGGACGGCTGAGGGAGATATAATCGGTCACGCCCTCTTCCACAAGCCTGCAAGCCGTTTCGAAAGAGCGGATGCCTCCCACGAGCATGAGAGGGACGGTCAATTCCTTTTTGAACCGGCGTGCTGAGCCTTCATAAAAGACCTCCGGGTCCAGGGATTCCGGTCCGGCCTTTCTCACTGGAAGGCAGGCCGGATCGGAGCGCGAAGTGCCCCCGCTCATCTCTATGGCATCGATCCCTTCACGCTGCAGCAGTGAGGCCACAAAGATCATCTCGTCCTCGCTGAAGCCTTCCGGAAGGAAGTCCTGACTGTTCAGCTTGATCATCACGGGATAGGCTTCTCCCACAGCGCGGCGCACACCCCGGTAAACCTCCAGGACGATTCTCGCCCGGTTTTCCAGCGATCCCCCATACTGGTCCCGGCGCCTGTTGTAATGCGGGGAAAGGAACTGACTCAGCAGGTATCCGTGGGCCGCATGCAGCTGGACACCGTCAAATCCGGCCTCTTGAGCTCTTGTCGCAGCCAGCTCAAAGGCACGAACGATCTGCGAGATCTCCTCGCCGTCGGCCTCCCTGCAGCTGATCCGGCCTTCCTGCTCGAACGCAGAGGGACCCAGGGCCGGCAGATTGCTCAAGCTGGTGCTCGCGTGGCACCCCGCATGAGCCAACTGCATGACGATGGTTCCTCCGGCACGGTGAACTTCTTTCACCATGGCAGACAGTCCGGGGATGAGACGATCCTCGTGCACTGCGAGCTGGCGCAGTCCTGCCTGCCCTTCACGGCTCACATAGCTGTGCCCCGATATGATCAACCCCACCTCACCCTCGGCGAGTTGAACCATCAACCGGCTCAGCTCCGGCGTGCATTCCCCCTCCTCGGTGGCCATCCCCTCCCAGGTGGCGGAACGAACAAATCGATTCTTCAGTGCCATCCCGTTGATCACAGTCGGTTCAAATAGTTTTGCCATGTATCACGCCCCCTGCATGACGGTTAAATTCACTCCCCAAAAGTCTGAGCTCACCGCATGGGTGGCATCAGGCTGTAGACGCCGGTCCGAGTGCCGACGATCACTTCAGAGGCGAGACCCAGAAAAAGTCCGTGTTCGACGACTCCGGCTCTTTCCTTTATTTTAAGTGAAAGTGCGACGGGGTTGTCCAGCGTGCTGAAGCGGGAATCGAGAATGAGATTTCCCTGATCCGTTACGACGGGCCGACCCGAGGCCTCTGTCCTCAAAGTCACCTCCGCACCCAGAGAAGACAGGTATTTGGCCTGCGACGACCACCCGAAAGAGACGACCTCGACGGGAACCGCCCACCGGGTACCCAATCGCGAGGACAACTTGGTCTCATCGACGATGATGATTTCACGACGGGATGCCTGGGCCAAAATCTTTTCCCGCAGAAACGCGCCTCCTCCCCCCTTGATCAGATCGAGGTTCGGGTCCACCTCATCGGCTCCGTCAATGGTGAGGTCCACTTCCGAACACTCTTCGAGGGAGACCACCGGGACCCTCAGTTTGAGAGCTTCCCTTTCCATGGCTTTCGAACAGGGAACGCACAGAACATCACGAAGTTGACCACTCTCCAGGAGTGCGGCCATTCTTTGAAGTGCCAGGATTGCTGTGCTCCCATGCCCAAAACCGACCACCATCCCGGACTGGATGTATTCGACGGCTTTCATGGCAGCGTTGAGCTTCATGTCGTAACAGGGATCTTTTCCCTCCATGCAACATCCTTTAACATGCTGGTGAATGCTTTGTCGCAACCCGCGGTCCACGGTATGATCGGGCGTGACGTCCCACGCATTTCGAATCCATGCAGAGGGCATCCCACCAGACCTTCCAGGACTCTCGACCGCCCCGTGGACCCAATGCATCGATGCCTCCAGGAAAGGTCTGCCATGGTGACCATCGGCTTCATGCCCCATCAACTGGAAATTCTCTCCCTTCTTGAGGAGAGACTGAACCGCCATTCGGTGATCATTCTTGAAGAACCCACGTCTTCTCTCTTTGATGCCATGCTCCGGGAGGAATTGTCCATCGAAGAATATCTCCAGGACATTGATTCTCAATTTCCCCAGTTCGAAACGGCACTGTGCGCCATGGCCAGGGATTTGAACCACCGGGGGAAGACGTTCCTCCAGATAGATCCCTACATGGATGTCCTCGGCTCCATTCACGAGCATTTCGCCGATGGAGGAACCAAAGAAGCCCTGTTGAAAGATTTCGCCATGAAGCCTGTCTACGAGGCCGAGCGAGAGGCCACGGGCAGGCTGATTCAGTTCTACCATCACAGTTCCGTGAGACCCTTCGAAGAAGTGGTTGCATCGGTGGCTGCGTTCGCCTGGGCGGATGCAAAGCGAATCGTGCTGCGCGATCGCATGAGAGCGGAGAAAATTGCCGGCGTCTGGAAACCCGGCGCGAGTACTTTTATCGAGACCGGATACATTCATTTCACCTTATACAAGCATCTTCGCGCACGATTGCCCCAAGGCGCTCGTCTCCGGGCGGATTTTCTCCTTGCCCCGGCGATTCGATCCTTTGGGGGCAAACGAAGGAATCTTTCGCCGGGTGACGTGCTCACGCTGAATTTCACCCTCGGAGCAGAACTTCCGCTGCAAAGCCGGAAACTGCTTGCAGCGAGAAGCCTCATCTACATCAAAATGATCCGGAAAGAGGAAGTGCCTGCGGAGGCTGGGAGGTATCCCCT
>CAZZHS010000098.1:0-5873 GCA_964654275.1 uncultured Syntrophobacteraceae bacterium | reverse complement strand
TTAGGAGGCTCCGGGCAGTCTCCACATTTCAGGACCAAAAGAGGCGACCAAACGGCAACAAGCTGAAAGGATTACCCGGGAGTTTGAAGGGATAATCTGATTTTTTGATTCTAATCCATGCTCTGACAGAACCGAAATCAAACGACCGGGCCTGGGTACCTCCAGCAGCAGGATTTCAGGGTTTTACATCTCCCGGTTTCACCTGCCGTGGCAAAGGGGAGACCAGGATGCGGTCGATGCGCCGGCCGTCCATGTCCACGACTTCAAACCGGAAGTCGCCCCAGTCGAAGTGCTCCCCCATCTGCGGCACATGGCCCATGTGAGTGAGGACGAAACCCGCCAGGGTGTGGAAGGTCTGATCCTTATCCCTCATGGGTTTTTCGATTCCCAGCCTCGCCTGCACATCTTCCAGGGGCATGAAGCCGTCCAGGAGCCAGGAACCGTCTTCGCGCTGCACGGCCGCCGGTTCCGGGAACTCTTCCACGCTCGGAATGTCCCCCACAATGGCTTCCAGGATGTCGTTGAACGTGACGATGCCGCGCGGCGCCTCGTGCTCGTCCACGACCAGGGCGAAATGCATCCGGTCCTTTCGCCGGAAGATTTCCAGCAGGCGCAGAGCGCGCTCCGTCTCGGGTACCCGTTCAACCTGGTGAAGGTAGGCCTCCAAATCTCTGTCCCCTCCCGTCAGGCACGCGCCGAGATATTCCTTCGCCTTGATCGCCCCCAGAACGCGGGAGGGATCTTTGGCGGCGACGGGGAAGCGGGAATGGGGATTCTCCAGGATTTTCGCCAGGTTCTTTTCAAAGGGATCGTCAACGTTGAGCCACACGATCCTGGAGGTTTCCGTCATGAGATCTCCCGCCTGGCGGTCGCCCAGGTGAAAAATCCTCTCGAGAAGGTCCCTTTCTGCATGCTGCACCTCGCCGTAAATCACCGCTTCCCGGATCAACCCCCGAATGTCGGCTTCGGTGACGCCCGGTTCCTCCGGGGCCTTGATGCCCAGGAGACGGACGACCGCCGCGGTGGAACCGCTCAAAAGATGGACCACCGGCTTGGACAGGCGCATCAGCAAATGCATGGACGGTGCGCACAGTCCGGACATTTTTTCAGGATGGCCGACGGCCAGTCTTTTGGGAACCAGTTCTCCCAGGATCAGGGTTAAGAAGGTGATGGGAAGGACCACCAAGGCCAAACCCAGCGGGCCGCTGTAAGGCTCCAGGGAAGGGAACAGGGCCAAACGATCCCCGATCCTGCCGGCAAGGGTGGCTCCGCTGATGGCTCCCGTGAGAATGGCCACCAGCGTGATGCCGATCTGCGCGGTTGAGAGGAATTTGTCGGGCTGGCTTTTGAGCTTGAGGGCGATGGCGGCCCTGTGGCTGCCTTTTTCCGCCATGGTTTTGAGGCGCACCTTGCGCGCCGCCACCAGGGCCATTTCCGAAAGCGCAAAAAAGCCGTTGACGAGGATGAGCACAAGAATCGCCAAAGCTTCAAAATAGACATTGCCCATGCCATTCTCCTCAGACAGATCTTCGGCGGGGAGGACCGCTCGGAAGCCGCGCTGCCGAAAAGGAATCCCCAATGATCGCAGGCCGGATCAGGTGGCAGCTGCCTCCGGCGTTCGTGCCGTCGCCCGGGATCCCAAGGCGTTTTTTCACCACAGCGAAAAAACGCTTGACAGCGCCCGCACAAATCGCCAACATCATCGACAATTGTGTTGAACCCATGAAGATCAACCGACGATCAGCGAGAGACAAGAAGTTCACATGAATCACGCAGCCGACAGACGCTTTTATTGCTTTTATTGTGTGTATTATTACGGCTTCCCAAGGAGTCTGTCCATGGCGTGATCCATCCCGACCATCTACAAAAGTACTGAAAGCCGCGGGCAGACCTGGAATCCAGCCCGCGGCTTTTTTTGTTTTCAGAGGGGAGGGTGTGAGCTTCAATCCGGTCGCTCCCTCCACATTCATCCGCCATGACCAAAAAGAAGGAAGAACCAATGACCATTCTCGGCAAACAGATCCGCATGGAACGCATCATGGACCGAAACACCGGCAAGACCATCCTCGTGCCCCTGGATCACGGCATGTCGGTCGGCCCCATCGAGGGCATCATCGACATTAAGGAATCCGTGGACCGGGTGGCCGCCGGCGGAGCGAACGCCATCATCGAACACAAGGGTCTGGTGGGAGCCGGGCATCGTCGCAAAGGCGCCGACATCGGTCTCATCATTCACCTCTCGGCATCGACCAGCCTCTCTCCCCATCCCCACTCCAAAACCCTCGTCTGCACCGTCGAAGAGGCGATCAAGCTCGGTGCCGATGCGGTCTCCATCCACGTCAATATAGGCGATGGTCAGGAAAAGGAGATGCTCCACGACTTCGGCCAGGTGGCCTACGAAGCGCGCACCTGGGGAATGCCGCTGGTGGCCATGGTGTATCCAAGGGGGGAGAAGATCAAGAACGAATACGATGTCGCCGTCGTGAAGCATGCGGCCCGCGTAGCCTCCGAAATGGGTGCGGACATTGTCAAGGTCTCCTACACCGGCTCCCCGGAGACCTTCCGGGAGGTGGTGGAAGGTTCGACCATCCCGGTTGTCATTGCGGGCGGGCCCAAGATGGATTCGGACCGGGACATTCTGGAGATGGTCCACGGTGCGATGGAGGCCGGCGCGGCAGGGGTGTCCATCGGCCGAAATGTGTTCCAGCACAAGGACCCGACCCGGATGGTTCAGGCCATGGCCTCCATCATTTTCAAAAACGCCACGGTGGATGAGGCTTTGAAGATTTTGCACTGAGACCGCAAATGCGTTCAGGAGTGGAGAGAGGAGCGTGAACCATGCGCCAGATATGGGTCAAGGTCGATCCCTGGGACAAAGATCTGGTCACCACGGCCTTGGAGGGGGGAGCGGACGCTGTCGTGGTTCCTCCGGGCTGCACCGGCAAGGTGAAGGAACTGGGCGTGATCCAGACGGTGTCCGAGGACGGGGATATCAGAATGGGCGAGGACGTGGTGGTTTACACCGTCACGTCCAGTGAGGACGAAGACGAAATTGTGCGCCTGAGCCGGACCAAGCAGGTGATCCTGGGGTTTTCCGACTGGGCGATCATCCCCGTTGAAAACCTGATCGCCAAGAATGCACAAAACATCATTGTGGAAACCCACAGTCTGGCGGATGCGGAAACCGCCTTCGGCATTCTCGAAAAAGGGGTTGAGCGGATCCTCTATGTGCCCGGCAGCGTTGCGGACTTGAAGCAGGCCCTCTCGAAACTCAAGTCGATTCCCGAGCACACGGATCTCAAAATCGCTGAAATCACTGAAGTGAAACCCATTGGAATGGGGGACCGGGTCTGCGTGGACACGTGCACCCAGATGGGACTGGGCGAAGGGATGCTCGTGGGCAATTCCAGCGGGGCGCTCTTCCTGGTGCACGCGGAAAGCGTCGCCAACCCTTACGTCTCTCCGCGCCCGTTCCGGGTGAATGCCGGGCCCGTGCACGCCTACACCCGGGTTCCCGGAGGAAAAACACGCTACCTGTCGGAACTTTCCGCGGGAGATCCCGTGCTGCTGGTCAATCACAGGGGGGAGGCCATGGAGGGGGTCGTAGGCCGCCTGAAGATCGAAAAACGGCCGCTCATGCTCATCCGGGCACGCGTTGACGAGCGGGAGATCACCACCATCGTCCAGAATGCGGAAACGATCCGCCTGAGCTCCCCGGAAGGAAAACCCGTGTCGGTCGCCGTGTTGAAGCCCGGAGACCGGGTGCTGGTGGCCCTGGAAGACGCCGGCCGTCACTTCGGCATGAAGATTGACGAGCAAATCACGGAGAAGTAGGACCGGGGCATGGTCTCTCATCGAAGGGGATTCCGGTGACGACTTTCTTAAGCGACGCCGGGTGAAATTGTCCCTTTTGAACGAGGGGGGTGCAGCACTGCTCGCGACTCCCCGAGGATTACGCCACAAAAAATGATTGCCAACCCCTCTGTCGTTCCCGCGTGGTTCCTGCGCCAAATCCGGGTCTCACCAACCCGCCTGGGTTTTCGCTTCGAGCCCTGGGAAATGGCGGACCGAGGTTATGAACGGTCGGTTTTGCGGACGAGCCCTCAGTTGATCAGGTGCAGGCCGCCCACGTCCAAAATTAGGAAGCGGTCCGGATCCAGTTTTCGTCCGGCAATGGTTCGTTCCAGGTCAAGGCGTGGATAGCCCGCGGGTTCGTCTCCCAATTGGAAAGCTCCCCACTGAGTGGGGATGAAAATGGACGCTCCCAGGTCGTCGAAGGCGTCGAGGGTTTCCGGGATGTTCATGTGGGCGTAGTGCATGAACCAACGGGGGTGGTAGGCTGTGGTGGGAATCAGGGCGTAATCGATTCCCGGAAACTTCCGGCCGATTTCCCGGTAGCCGATGGAGTAGCCCCCGTCGCCATCGAAGAAAACGGAGACATTGGGTGCAAGAATCAGGAAGCTGGCCCAAAGCGTGGTGTTGAAGGGCTGGCCGATTCTCCTGGACCAGTGCTGCATGGGGAGGCAGACCAACCGGGTGCCGCGTTCGAGCTCGAGGGATTCCCACCAGTTCATCTCGGTCACATGAGAATGGCCCAGCCGGACCACGAAATCCCTCAGTGCGAGGGGGACATAGAAGCGGCTTCGTTTCGGGAGGGCCTGGATGCTCCTTTTGTCCAGGTGATCGTAGTGATTGTGTGAAATGACGACATGGAGCCACTCGTTGCCGACGGTGGCGCCAATTTCTTCGATGGAAATCCCCGGAGGTGTTTTGCGCCTGGGCAGCAGGGCGCGGTCCGAAAATATGGGATCCGTCAACCAGTACTGGCCGCCGAGGCGCATGAAAAAGCTGCCGTGCCCCACCCAGAAGATGAAATCGGCGTCCTGGGCAGCTTTGATCCGTGCCGTGGGATCGGGGAGGACTTCAGGAAGGTACCGCCTTTCTTCTTCAGTATAATCCTGTGCCGGTGAGAGCCGCCAGCGCAGCAAGGTCAGAAAGCTCTTCTGTTCCATGGGCATCCAGGGGTTGAAGAACACACCGTCGTCGTGGTTTCCGGCGTAGAAATCTTCAGCCCTGGTCGACATCACCCTGTCCCGCCAGGCGGTTCGTCAAAGGGGGGGCTGGTCCCGGCACAGCTCATCAACATCCAGAGAGCGCCGACAGCCATGCACAAACAGCAAAGGCCTTTTGGCAACCGCAATTCACTTTCCCCTGTGGTGCCACCGTGACAACCGAACGAGTTCCCGGGTGGCGAGTTCATCGACCCGGAAACCGCGTTTCTGAATCGTGGTCACGAGACATTTCATCCGGTTCTCAAGGAAACTCTGAGCTCATCTCCACAGTGTGAGGTGTCCATCTCGACACCCGGCATGCCGGCAGTTTATGGCGCGGCATCCTTTTCTTTGCTGTGGATTCCGGCTGAGAGATTGCCGGAATGACGACTCGATCAGTAGACGGACATTCTAATGTGTTGAGTTGCATGTTCAGGGAGCCGCTTCCAGGCAAGTCCCCGCATTAGCCCACAAAAAACTGAACGACAGCCGGTTGACGCGTGAGCAGTATTTCCCTCACGCCCCAGCAGACCGTCGTTCGGGATGGTGACCATGCGACTTTGGCACTCTTCGATGAAAAAGCCAAGCTTGAAACTCACGGCAGATGCCCCCGGGGCCCAAACTCGCCGGCTTCCGATGGGCCCGGCTCTAGCTCAACCACTTGCCCACCGTGAAACTGACAAAGCTCACGGTCACGCTCAAGACCATGCCCCATATCATGTCCACCACGGTGACGATGAAAGGCCAATCCCTGATGGTCGCCAGATTGGTCAGATCGTAGGTGGCATAGGTGATGAGCCCGAACAGCACGGCGCGCACCAG
>CAZZHS010000097.1:0-6267 GCA_964654275.1 uncultured Syntrophobacteraceae bacterium | reverse complement strand
TGATAAGAGAGCCGCCCGCACCCTATCGGAGCGAAGCCTCGCAGGCGGAGACCCTGCCGCGTGACCACGCGTAGTCCCTCTATGGTATACGGATCCATTTTCACCCCCACGAAGAACAGCTTGAAAATTCCCTGAAATCCTGCCTGCAGCGGTGAGAGCGCCGTCCTTGGCACCAGGATGCTGCGAGTTCGTGCAGTGTGGCATTCCATGACAAGAGTTCACTGCAAGAATGACCTTGACGGAACCTTTATCACCTGTTATCCAAAAATGTGCCTACAATCCTATCTCGTCACTTCTTGCTCCTGAGCCATATCAGAAATAAACCAGGCCGATATGCAGTTGTGCCGGCAGCTTGTAAGGTCTTCTTTGTTTTCAGGGCCTGGGAATGCGTCGAGCCTGTCGGGAAAATCATCCCACCGGCTTCGGCGCGGATCCGGACTTTCGTCGGCATTCCTCGATGGGCCATGGAATATGCGGGAATGACACTCTCAGTTGTGGGACGCTTCATTGTACGGCAGTGCACCGGGTTTGGGCTTCTGGGGAACCATATCATCTGATGCAGGACTTCGAAGAGCGGAGGTGAAAATGAACGGGTTTAAAACCATCCTTTTTTACCTTGCCGGTACCTGCGTTCTGGCGCTGGCATCGGGAGCGGCATCGCACGCTGCGGCCGGCAGTGATCAGGCACCCGGGCGCGACATGGCCCAGCAGGCCACGCGGGATGCCCGGCGTTGGATCACGGCCGACCACTCGAAGCACGAAATTTTGAAACAGCCCTTCGAATCGGGCCCCGAGGTGACCAAGGCCTGCTTGTCCTGTCACACAGAGGCCTCCGTGCAGCTGCACAAGACCATCCACTGGACCTGGGTCGACCCCGCATCGCCCAAAGACAAGCCCATGGGCAAAGGGGCGCTCACCGTCAACAATTTCTGAGTGAGCATCCGCAGCAACGAGGCTCGTTGCACCAGCTGCCACATCGGTTATGGATGGAAGGACAGCAGTTTCGATTTCAGCGATCCGACGAGAGTGGATTGCCTCGTCTGTCATGAGCAGACGGGCACCTACAAGAAGTACCCGTCAGGGGCCGGCTATCCCGTGAAGGAGCCCACCGTTTTTCCGGGCAGCGGGGTTCAATATTTGCCGCCCGAATGGAACAAAGTGGCCCAGAGCGTGGGGCGACCCAGCCGGGACAACTGCGGGGTGTGTCATTTCTACGGCGGCGGTGGCGATGCGGTGAAGCATGGGGACCTGGATTCCTCCATGCACAAGCCCACCCGTACCCTGGATGTTCACATGGGGATCGACGGACGTAATTTCGACTGCACCCGCTGCCACACCACGAGGGCCCATCAGGTGGCCGGGCGGGTCTACTCGACCCCGGCAGCCACCGCGCGCACGACGCTCGCTCAGGATGATCTGACCCCCAGGATCACCTGTGAATCCTGTCACACCGCGACCCCGCACAAGCCCGGGGTCAAGGCCAACGATCACACCGACAAGGTGGCCTGCCAGACCTGCCACATTCCGGAATTTGCCCGCGCCCTGCCCACCAAGATGCGATGGGACTGGTCCACGGCCGGCAGGATGAAAGACGGCAAACCTTACAAGGAAAAAGGTCCCCTGGGTCAGGCCGTCTACGACACCCAGAAGGGCAGCTTCATCTGGGAGAAGAACGTGCGGCCCACCTATTTCTGGTACAACGGCACCATCGATGCCGTGTCGTTGAAAGATCCGGTAGACCCCACGCAGCCCGTGGCGCTCAACTGGCCCGTGGGCAGCCCCGACGACCCCAACTCCCGGATCGCTCCTTTCAAGGTCCACACGGGAAAACAACCCTACGATACCGTGAACAAGACCATCCTCGTTCCGCATCTCTTCGGACCGCCGGACTCCGACGCCTACTGGCGCCGCTACGACTGGCAGCTGGCGCTGACGAGCGGCATGCGGCAGGCTGGCCTGCCCTACAGCGGCCAGTTTGACTTTGTGGAAACCAGCTACGTGTACCCGACCACCCACATGGTGGCGCCCAAGGAAAAGTCGGTGGCCTGCGATGAGTGCCATACTCGAAAAAACGGTCGCATGGCCGGGATCCAGGGGGTCTATCTCCCGGGGCGGGACGGCAATCGGGTGATCGAAATCCTGGGTTGGACCACGGTGCTCGGCTCGCTTGTTGGAGTGATGCTCCATGGGATCGGCCGTGCTGTCAGCCGGCGCAGGAAGGAGGGGTGATCGATGAGCACGAACGCCAGTGAATGCAAGATGGTGAACATCTATCTTTACACCCGCTACGAGCGCTTCTGGCACTGGCTGCAGAGCGCCCTGATCATGATCCTCCTCCTCACCGGATTCGAAACCAACGGGATCTACACGCTCTTTGGATTCAAGACCGCCTTTGACGTCCACAACTTCGTGGGGATCACCTGGCTGATCGCCTTCGCTTTTTTTGTGTTCTGGGTTTTCACGACCGGAGAGTGGCGGCAGTACGTCCCCACCACCCGTAAGATGCTGCTGGTGGTCCGCTACTACGTCTACGGGATTTTCCAGGGGGAGGCCCACCCGGTCCCCAAGCGCCCGGAGGCCAAGCACAATCCCCTGCAGCGCCTGGTCTACCTGAGTCTCGCGGCCTTCCTGCTGCCGATCCAGATGCTGAGCGGCCTGCTGTACTGGAGCTATAATTCCTGGGAAGCGTGGGGTCTTGGCTGGCTGTCCCTGCGGGTTGTCGCCGGCGTACATCTGGCGGGAGGCTTCGCCATTCTCTCGTTTCTTGTGGTCCACGTCTACATGATCACCACGGGCCACAGCCTGACCGCCCACACCCGGGCCATGATCTGCGGCTGGGAAGAGGTGGAGGAGCGGGACATCGTCGAGGACTGGGAAATCAAATCGCGATCCAAACCGGCAACGTGAGCAGAACCGGGAGACCAGGGCTGCTGGGCGCGGTGCCCTGTCAACCCGACGGCTCGAGAGGCTCCTTTTGGAGAAATGACGGAGCCTCTGTGCTCTGATCCTGCACCTGCCCACTTGCGGTTGGTTTGGATGACGAGTGCCTGGCATTTGAGAAAAAAATTTAGGCAAGAACGATGTCAGCAAGGGGAGACCGCGCTGACTCTTGCCTGCCTCGGATGGGGAATTGTCACACAAAATGAGCTTGACAGAGTCGAAAACGCCTGTTACCGAACTTGTGTGGCATAGTGATACCCTTTTACCTCACCTCACCTCACCTCATACCCCAAAGGAGGGACTATGAAAGATGTAGTCAAAAAGCAGGTGGATGAGATTGTTGCCGCCATCGACGCAGGGAAAAAACCTCAAGATTTTGCGGATGCAGCCCAAAAAGATCCCTACGTGTTCATAATGGAACCCGACGGTAAGTTGGTTGTCCATCCCACCCTGGCGGGAGAAAACCTGAAGGAAAAAGCCGGGCTGATCTATGATGAAGTGTCCAAAGGAACTGAGGAAGGCGCCTATGTGAGATATGAGTGGGGAGGCGCCAAAAAATGCACCTATTCCAGAAAAACCAAAGGCGGGCTCATTGTGGGTTGTGGATACAATGAATAATTCAAAATAGCGAGTCTTTTTGCTGTTCCCAGGGCGGTCATCTAATGAGGTGCCGCCCTTTTTTCATGGTCTTTTTCCCGAGGAATGAAAATCGACGACCCAAAGCAGGGTCAGCACACGGTTGCAAGTCAGCAGTGTTCACGCTCAGACCTCCCCTGACTGGCCGAGGGGTATCGAAGGATGAACTTGACCGGTTCATGACCTTCTTGAACTGCGCTTTATCATGTATTGCTGCCCCGATATGATTCTCAGCGGACAGCTCTCCACAGGCATGGGCTTCATGAATTTAAAATATTTTCAGAACGGCGAGAATGATATGCGAATTACGGTCAATTCACCCACCGACCTCCCTCAAGGTCGGCAAGGATCGATCCTGGTCTCCGACTTTGACGGCACGATGACTCGCTTCGATTTTTTTCATCTGGCTCTTCGCGAGGTCCCGTCTTCCGCCGACCGGGATTTCTGGCAGGACTATATGGCCGGGGAGCTGACACTCTTCGAAGCGTTGTCGGGGATCTTTGGAGCCATTCGCGCCTCGGGGTCTGAAATCGAAGCGCTGCTCACCCGCATGGAACTTGACCCGTTGCTTCACCAATCCGTGGAGCGTCTGCGGCACGGGGGATGGCAGGTCATTGTGGCCTCGGCCGGATGTGACTGGTACATCAACCGCCTCCTTCGGCGGGCGGGTGTGGATCTTGAGGTGCATGCCAATCCAGGAGAATTCCGGCCCGAAGAGGGTCTGAAGATGACGCTGCCCGAGGATTCCCCTTTTTTGCATCGTGAAAAGGGGATCGACAAGCCGGCCGTTGTGCGCGACGCTCTCGCGCGATCGGATCGAGTGGCTTTTGCCGGCGATGGCCCGCCCGATCTCGAAGCCGCCCTGCTGGTTTCACCCACTTGGCGCTTTGCCAGAGGGTGGCTCGCCCAGCAGCTGGAAGCCAGGAATGAAGCGTTCCATTCCTTCAGGATGTGGTCGGATATCGCGGACGTGCTGCTGGCAGAGGGAACACGCTGATATAGGGCGGTTATCCTATTCTTGGCGGGTTTGACCAAAAGGGGGCAATTTCTATGAATCCGTGCGCGTAATATGCGCGTAAAAACCGGTGCGGCGAGGGTCAGGTCTTGAAATATAACTTCTCACTCAGCTGCCTGCCTCTGCCACCGTGTTGACTGCCGAATATCTATTCGATTCCGAGTCGCCCGCCGACGGAGAAAAACTGATTGCCCGAGGTCGCGTGTTCAAGTCAGGGCGCACCCTGACGGTTTGCCTGGGAGAAGTTCATGCGAGAACGAACGGCAAAAAAACCGGTCGACACAATGCCCGCCACCATGATCGCGCCTGAGGAAGGGGGCTTGGTGGAGTAGGCCCCTCCTGGGCCCAGGCTTTTAAATATCAGGTCTCGAAATATCACACCAACATCTTCATCACCGTGGTGGGTGTGGCAAGAGCGCTTCCAAGCGTTGACGGAAGGCAAAAAGCATTTAAGGTTGAGGACCTCATTTGGCTGGGTGGCCTCACTCCCCTGACCCTCCTGGTGCCGGTCAAGGTCAGCTGATCTATGGGAAACCGACAGCCTCCGCTCCAGCGGAGGCGCGACCGACCCCATCCAGGGAGTGGAAGAAGATCCATTTCAGCTGCGAACGCTGCCGCCAAGGGAATCGCACCCTGTGGAGCCCCAAGAAAGTGATATTTCAAGATCTGACCCCATGGTGTGGGTCGGAATAGGTTCGTGTTTTTGAAGCTTGGAATGCCCATTTTGCCCTGGAAATGGTCACGTTAAGATTGGAGGTGGAGAAGCCATGCTGAGAGGCAACCGCATTACCTGGCGGGTCCTGCATGGCACATCACCCACTGCTGCCACAAGAAGAATTCCCGTTTAGGTTCGCCAAGGACTGCGGGGGCTGGATCGCGACTGGTTTTATGAGGCCAAGAAGCGCTGCAGGTTGCTCGTTCTCAACCACATGGCAACATCCGATTAGATCCCTCTGCTCCTTTATGAAAAAGAGGGTGGAGACATCATCCCCGAGAGCGTTCAAGGCGACAGCAGGGCGCACGGCTCAGGAATACAATCAGAGGAAGCATTGGAAAGGAGCTTACTGGGAAGATCGGAAAGATTATGCCCCGCCAATGTAATTCCGGGCTGAGTAGGGTCTTCATGTCCACATAGGATAAGATGCCGTGCTCATGATCATGATAATGTCGTCGCAGAATGTCCCTCCCGTCCATAAATTCCTCTATGTAGACCGGCACGGGATAAGGCGGCACCTCGTGCAAGAACGAACTGGGCCGGGACGAGGATCCCGACATCTGCGAGGAGGACGATTTCCGCGAGGCTGATGATCCACCCGAACGCGACGACCCGGAAATGCACCTGAATCTTCCAAGGGGAGGGGGCCCACAGGAAATGGAACAACGGACGCCGGTTCAAGCAGGCGCGTTGAGGCCGAGGCCCGGAGAGCAAGGCCGGCCGGCTGGTGCTTGCTCTCTGGCCGGTGAATGAAGAAGATGCGTAAGAGGTTTTTCGTGAACCTCTGGGAGACCGGGGGCTTTTTTTGTGGTCACGTACCTACGAGGAAAATTGTCATTCGCAGACGCAATGCGTACGTAACAGAAAAAGGGGCGAGCTCTCAGATGAGCTGCCCCTTGAATTTTCTGGAGCGGGAGACGGGCTTCGAACCCGCGACCCTCAGCTTGGAAGGCTGATGCTC
>CAZZHS010000096.1:3836-6411 GCA_964654275.1 uncultured Syntrophobacteraceae bacterium | reverse complement strand
TGCCGGGGAGTGTAACCGGAAAGCTGCTCGCAGGCTGGAGAAATGTAGACCATCCTGCCGCCTTGTCCCTGCCAATATTCCCAATCTTTTGTGAAATTGGCAACCGTCCGGTATTTGAGCTCAGCCTCCCGCAACGCCTGTTCTGCCAGTCGCCGCCTTCGAAGATTGGTGAGAAGCAGTGAGATGAGGGCGGTTTGCAGGACAACCACCGCCGTAACGCCAAATACCTGCCAACGATAGGACTCCCAAAGGGAAAACTTTTTGTAACGTACCGCACACCCTGCGGGAAGCTGCGATTCCGTGATACCCCAACGCTCCATCTGGCGCGCATCGAAAACACATGAACCCGCCAGCGGCTCCACCCTGACTAGGCCGGGCTCTTCGCCCTGGAGCACTCGCAGTGCCGCATGAGCGGTGTGAGCCCCCAGGGTGGAAAAGTTGATCATGCGACCTCCCAGGACTCCCAGTCCCAGGTAAGTTTCCGAGATGCCGTAGATGGGTGCGTTCGCGCTTTCTGCAATGAGGGGCAGGCTGTTCTGGATGAGCAGAGGTTTTCCTGAGCCGTCCTTTTGAAACGACAGGAAAAATATCAAAGAACGATCGGGAAGCCGTGATACCCGCTGGAGGATATCCTCAAGGGGAAGGCCTGAAAGATATGAAAATTCGACCCGGTTTTCAAAAGTTCGAAATACCTCCCTGGCTTCGGCTTCCAGGAATTGGTCCCGCAGGGATACTCCCGCTATCACGAAAACCCTTCGGGCTTCGGGATGCAGTTTCAGCGCGAGGGACACAGTGTTCTCAATTTCCAGGGGACTCTTCACGACGGCGATTTGCGATTCCAGACCGTCTGGATCCCGGACCGTGCCCAAATCATATTCCACCAGCAACACGGGAACTCCCCGAAAAAGCTCTCCCTTGTACTTATTTAGAAAGTCAAGGCTTGGCCAGAGACAGGCGATGACCAGATCGAGGTTTCGACCATCGTATTTCTCGTGGTAGAGCTCGACGAGTTTGTTCTCATATTCTTCGGCCGGAAACCGCAGGACGTCCATAGTCTCGATGTAAATGTCCAGGGTGTCCGCGTGCACCGTCCTCAGGGCCGCTCGAAACCCTGCGTCAAAAGCGATGAACCCGGGCATGTTGTTTTCATAGGGGTAGAGGATCAGAATCCGTTTCCTGGATCCTTCAGTCGATGCCCATGAATCCATGGCGACGGCAAAGCATGAAATAAGGAGCAGGCCAAGCAGGAACGATTTTAAGAGACGGGCTGCTGCGCTCATTGAACCGCGAATCGTTTTCGGTGTGAATCTCGTGTTTTCCAATTTTGATCGGGCAAAATCTGAGGACCGTCCAACGCCGCCCTGCAGACTTCCTGAGAGGCGCAGGTGATCCCATTCAGGCGGCGATTGGACCAAGGTCCAATATCCTCGTTTTGCAGAACGTGCTCTAAGTCATAACAAGGGCGTCGTATGCCTGGCACGCGATATCCCGTGGTTTCCGGTTTCGGGACCTTACCGCTTTCTGAATGGTCTCTATTGTCTCCTAGAGAAAGGACAGAATGTCAATAAAAAACCTTTCTGGAGCATCGCCGCCATGTAACTGTAACTTTGGAATTTGGTTTTCTGAGCTTATAACAGGAGGGCAAACATGAATCGCATGAAGGTATCGGTCTTTTGGGGTGCGCTCTTTGTCTGTGCATTTCTTGTCGTGGCGCCCCTTCACCTGTCGGCGGCCGAGCAGGTCCCGGCAGAAGGCACCGCTTCTCAAGGTCCGGGGATGGAACCGTTGCTGCGCATGGCCAATTTCCTGGCCCAGATGAAGCAGTTCAGTGTTGTCCTGGAGAGCGGATATGACGTGGTCCAGGAATCGGGTCAGAAGATCGAATTCGGGGAGCGCCGTGCTCTCACGGTGGTGCGCCCTGATCGGTTGCGGGTGGATGTGAAGCGCAGCGACGGGCAGGAATTCTCGACCGTTTTTGACGGCAAGGCTCTCACGGCATACAGTCCTAAACAAAACTATTACGCCGTTTCCGAAAATCCCGGTGACATCGACGGGGCGATCCTGCACTTCGTGAGGGACCTGCACATGCGGTTGCCATTGGCCATGATGTGGGTCACCACTCTGCCCAGGGAGATGGAAAGAAGGGTCGTTTCTTCGGAGGTTGTGGAAACATCAACTCTGTGGGATGTCCCCTGCATCCATGTGGCGGCGGAGCTCGAAGACGTGGATTTCCAGATTTGGATTCCCAGCGAGGGCGATCCCTTGCCCAGAAAAGTCATCATCACGTACAAGCATGAAGAGGGAGAGCCTCAATACTGGGCCAAATTTTCCGAGTGGAATCTTTCGGCCAACCCTCCCGACTCGCTTTTCACTCTCGACATTCCCAAGGATGCGGGCCGCATTCAATTCCTGGCCCAGGTGCCCAAACCGGCAGAGGCCGAAGCCAAGCCGGCCGCTAAGAAGGGAGGTAAGAAATGAAGAGCCGAACAGCTTGTAAAGTTTTCTCACTGGCGATCGTTTTCATTTTCGTCATGTTTCTGGCCCTGGAAGCCTATGCCCGGGGGGGCGGCGGACG
>CAZZHS010000096.1:0-3736 GCA_964654275.1 uncultured Syntrophobacteraceae bacterium | reverse complement strand
TCGGGTGATCGCCAGCAGGGGCGGACGGACCGGACCGAGAGCCGCCAGGACAACCGCACGGAAAGGACCGAAGGTCGCCAGGACGTGAGGGGCGAGCGCCAACAGGAGGTCACGGATCGGCAGCAAAGTCGGCAGGATTATTACGACGACTGGGAAGGCGATTGGGACGATGATTGGGACAACTGGGGCTATGTTGCGGCAGGAGCTGCAGTGGTCGCAGGCGCCTATGCTGTCGGCACCGTCGTCACTGCTGCCACCTACAGCGCACTTCCCTGCACCCCCACCTCGGTGGTGGTCGGCGGCGTCACCTACATGCAGTGCGGTACCACCTGGTATCAGCCCACCTACGCAGGAGCCGATGTCACGTACGTTGTCGTGAAAGCACCGGCGGGATACTGAGTTGTGGGCGGCGGACACCTCTCCTCCTCATACAGGACGAGAGGTGTTTTCTTTTTCTCGTCATGGCGCAGCGCCGCCTGAAAGCGTGAAACCCAGGTCCGCCGGACAAAACTGAAAGGAGAAGATCATGAAGTTATGGCCTTCGAATCCGAGCATCTATGAAATCAACACCTGGGTCTGGCTTCAGGAACTGGGCCGCAGGACCCAATCCTCCCTGACTCTCGCAGACGTTCCCGACGAGGTGTGGGATGACATCGCGTCTCTCGGATTCCATGCGGTCTGGTTCATGGGCGTTTGGGAGCGCAGTCCGGAAGGCATCAGGATTTCCATGGCCAACGACGGGCTTTTGGCTGATTTTCGCCGTGCATTACCCGATTTCACGGCTGAGGACAACGTGGGCTCTCCCTACTGTGTGCGACGCTACGAAATTTCCTCCGCCCTGGGAGGCCCGAAAGCCCTGGCGACGGCACGCGAAAAACTTGCGCGACGAGGGGTGAGGCTCCTGCTCGATTTTGTGCCCAACCACGTGGCACCCGATCACCCCTGGGTGAAGGAACACTCCGAATACTTCATCACCGGCAGCGAAGAAGACCTGAAAAATGATCCTCAAGCTTATGTGGTCCTGGAGGGGAAAGTGTTCGCCTGTGGCCGTGACCCGTACTTTCCCGCGTGGCCCGACGTGGTCCAGCTGAATGCATTTTCGGAAGGTTTGCGTTCTGCGGTCATCGAAACCCTTGCCGCCATCGCAGGGCAGTGTGACGGAGTGCGCTGCGACATGGCCATGCTCCTGATGAATTCCATCTTCGAGCGCACCTGGGGAGACCGTGCGGGGGCAAGGCCGCAGCTGGACTACTGGCCCCAGGTCATCCCGGCCGTCAAAGCCGGGCATCCGGATTTCAAGTTCATCGCCGAAGCCTATTGGGACCTGGAGTGGGAGCTCCAACAGCAGGGTTTTGACCATTGCTACGACAAGCGGCTCTACGACCGCCTCGAGCACGACTCGGCAGAAAGCGTTCGTCTGCATCTCTGCGGGGAGCTTGAATACCAGAAGAAGCTGCTTCGCTTCATTGAGAACCACGATGAACCGAGGGCGGCCGCAACATTCAGCCCCGAGCAACACAGGGCGGCTGCAGTGGCGGCTTTGACACTGCCGGGGGCCAGGCTGGTCCATGAAGGCCAGATGGAGGGCCGGAAGGTCCGGCTCCCCGTTTTTCTTGCCCGGCGGCCCGATGAACCGAAAGACGCCCCACTGGAAGCCTTTTACCGAAGATTACTCGTTGAACTGGCCCGGGAAGATTTCCTCCAGGGGGAGTGGGAACTCTGTGAGCGGACGGGCTGGCCGGACAACGCCACGTATTTGAACTTGGTCGCCTGGTGCTGGCGGAAAGGGGATGCACGCCGCTTGATGGTGGTGAACCTTTCCGGTGCAGCGGCCCAGGCCCTCGTGAGGGTTCCCTGGGACAACCTGAAAGGGGCGTCCTGGAAGCTTCGAGATGTTTTGAGCCTGGAAATTTATGAACGGGACGGAGATGAACTCTGCGGGCCGGGCATCTATGTGGAGTTGCCAGCCTGGGGATTCCATTTCCTGGAATGGCTCGAAAAATGAGGGAACAAAGGGCGGAATCGATGATCCTTCACCGATGCATTTGGATTTGCCTGTTCATGGGCCTTCTGCCGGCTCTGAGCGGCTGTGTGGCCATCGGGCCTCACACCGTGGGCCGCGACCGCTTCGACTACACTTCCGCCATATCCGAATCGTGGAAGACGCAGATGCTGCTCAACATGGTGAAGCTTCGCTACGGGGACACGCCGACCTTTCTCGATGTGGCCTCGGTGATCAACCAGTACTCCCTGGAGAGCCAGGTGGACTTGAGACTCACCTGGGCCGACCCGGTCACTGCAGGCCTGACCAATTCCCAAACGGCCGGGGGAACCGCTAGGTACATAGATCGACCGACCATTACCTACAGCCCGGTGGCGGGTGAAAAGTTTGCCCGAAGTCTCATGACACCCATCCCGCCCGCAGCCGTCTTGACCCTGATCCAGGCCAGCTATCCCGTGGAGCTGGTTTTGAGGCTCACCGTGCACTCGGTGAACGGTATTCGAAACAGTTACGGAGGGGCGGCCAGGGTCCGCCCGGCAGACCCACAATTTTATGCGCTCATCGAGAAGTTGCGAAACATCCAGGCATCGGGGGCGATCGGTCTGCGTCTTCAGAAGGAAGGCGGAAAGGAAGTCACCATCATGACCCTTCGCGGGCAGGTGGATGAAGCGACGGAGGAAGACATTCTCGCCGTGCGTAAGCTTTTGGGGCTCGACCCGAAAGCGAGGGAGCTGAGCGTGGTGTATGCCTCCATCGCCAAGGACGATCATGAGGTGGCCCTTCTCACCCGCTCGGTGCTCGAGATTCTCATCGATCTCGCTTCCTACATTGATGTGCCCAGCATTCACGTTGAAGAAAAACGCGTCAATGAGACGGAGTGGGAAACGACCTCCGAGGGCAGCCACATTTTGCCGCTGATCGAAGTCAAGAGTTCCGAGGCGAGACCCTCCGATGCCTTTGTGGCCGTGTCCTACCGAAACCACTGGTTTTGGATCGACGACCGAAACCTGGCGTCAAAGCGTATGTTTTCGTTCATCATGTTTATCTTCACGCTCGTGGAGACCGGTGGGAGGGAAGGGGCACCCATTGTGACCATCCCCGCAGGCTGAGACCCTCGGGGAGTTGCCGGCGTGAGAAATCCGCACTCGGAAACTCGGGTGATTGTGCCTGGATGCATGACCTTTTGGTGAGACAATGACGCGAAGAACTCTCATTGAAGATTGGGCCGGTTACAGGAACTACTCGGAGAAGAGGTCGTTCGCTTTTAGCTCAAATGAGACGGCATCGATGCGAAACGAGGCATCTCCTGCGTAAATCCCCGCCCTTCCGTATTTCCCATCGATCGATATGTATTTTTCGATGAACCCGGCGTCGGGATCAACAATGAAATATTCCGCCACCCCCGAACGTTCGTAGAGATCCATCTTTTCCCGACGATCCTTAGAGCTTATCCGTACATAGGAGCAACTCTTCTCCATGCAATGATGTCGCATGCTAGACAGATCAACGCAAAATAGCTCTCATTGGTCTTCTCATAGCGCACCAGCAACTTACGGAACCGATGGAGCCAGGAGAAGCATACTTCAACAACCCAGCGACCAGCTTTTCGACCGTCGGTCATTTTTTCCAGCTTCTCTTTTTTTCCCCGATCCGTAGGATTGCGTCCTAAAGAGTCTTGCGCCATGGGAGCCTTGACCATGGAGCCGTCGATGCTCAGCCAGTTCCATTCAATTC
>CAZZHS010000095.1:0-6426 GCA_964654275.1 uncultured Syntrophobacteraceae bacterium | reverse complement strand
TATTTAAAATACAGTATGTTATGGATCTTCATGACAAGTTAACCGGACAGCAGTGATATTTGTTACTGATCGCACCTTCGCGTGCTATGCTTACTTTCCGCCGTCCGAATACCCAGGCGGGCTATCGACTTTCGTCCTCCAACGAATACCCTTCTCAACATTTGTTCCCAGCTCCTTTGTTCTCTCCAGTTCCACTTCTACCTCGAGCCCGACCAGACCCTTGGCATTAACACCTCTCTCACTCGAATCTAAATACGCCTCAGTGAGCCTGTCATACGGAAGCGGGTACTGTGAAAAGATGATGGTTGGCGAAGGCAGAAAAATTATCAGTTGGGATACGGTGAAATAAGGGCGGAAAGCCTTGCAGCAGCTCACCAATCTCAATAGAATGGGTTTCTGTGGGGATAGAGAAAAGAAAGATGTCATTCAACGGATAGGCACGTTTGGCTGGAGAAACCATGAAGTTCGAAGTACAGGTGGGGGGGCTGCATGGAAGAAAAATGTCCTTCGGATGCGAGGGTGAAATTTGCTAAAAGTATGAGATATTACCGCAAGTTAAAAAGAATAACCCTGATGGAGCTGCAGGAGTCTACTGGGCTGACGTACGGCTACCTGGGCGAAGTGGAGCGTCTGAACGTGAACATCTCGCTCGATAATATGGACAAGATTGCCAAGGCTCTGGATGTGCCGCTGGATCAGATGTTCAAGTGAAACTTGGAATTGCCTGTTTGATTTATTGCCCGCCTTCTTTTTGATCATACAAAACCGCACAGAGCAATCCTCCACAAGAAAGTGTTTGCGCTTCAAAAATAATCGATATATCATACATTCCAGTGGAGGATTTCGATGTCGAAAAACGCTGCGACCTATGACTGCTGTGGCTCGCGCATCAAAGAAAAGCTGGTTCGTGAGCTTGGTCCCCTCGTGATGAACGCCTTGAGCGACGATCTGGTGACTGAGGTGATGCTCAATCCCGACGGCACCCTGTGGATCGAACGACTGGATACCGGCATGACACCCATCGGGAAGATGTCGGCGATCACCGCCGAAGCCCTGCTGGGAACGGTCGCCTCGACGTTGGATACGGTCATCACTCGCGAAAGGCCCACCCTGGAAGGAGAGTTGATCCTGGATGGAAGCCGTTTCGCCGGTATGTTGCCACCGGTGGTTTCGGGGCCCGCCTTCGTGATTCGGAAGCGGGCCAAGCGGGTGTTCACGCTGAGCGACTATGTCGCCCACGGGATCCTGACCGAACTCGATCGTGCCATTCTAGCACGAGCCGTCAGGGAGAGGGAAAATATCCTGGTGGTTGGGGGGACCCGTTCCGGAAAGACAACGCTCACCAATGCTCTCATCGATGAGATGGTCGCCGCCACGCCGGACCATCGCATCGTCATCATTGAAGATACCGCCGAGATTCAATGCTCCGCCGAAAACGCTTTGCTGCTGCACACAACCGAAAACGTGGGGATGCGCGAGCTTCTGCGCCTCACTCTGCGCAGCCGGCCGGACCGCATCATGGTCGGTGAAGTGAGGGGAGGGGAGGCGCTTTCCCTTCTCAAAGCCTGGAACACGGGGCACCCGGGTGGCGTGGCGACGGTCCATGCCAACAATGCGGTGGCTGGCCTGGTTCGGCTGGAACAGCTCATTGGGGAGGTGAGCGCTTCTCCGAGCTCGGCACTGATCGGAGAGGCGGTGGATGTCGTCGTGGCCATCGAGATGGGCCGCGAGGGGCGTGTTGTCCGCGAGATCATCGAGGTGATGGGATATCGGAACGGGCAGTACGAAACACGGGTCTTATCCAGGAGGCAGGAGAATGCAAGAGAGGTCGGTCAAGCTGTGGATGGGCTGGGTGATGGTGGCAACCGTTTTGTGCGCGCTGCAGGCCGGTGAAGTGCTCGCCTCGACGGGCGGCGGCGGGCTCCCCTGGGAGGCGCCGCTGGTGACGATCCGGGACAGCCTGAGCGGACCGGTTGCCGGCGCCATTGCCCTCCTCGGGATCGTGGTTTGCGGCGGCATGCTGATCTGGGGCGGGGAAATCAGTGAATTCACACGCCGGATCGTTATGGTCGTCCTGGTGGTCGCACTTCTCCTTGGCGCCAACACGATGCTCACGACGCTCTTCCAGGTGAGCGGCGCCGTGATCCTTTGAACAGGGAGGACGCCCGGAGATGGAGCTTAGACGAATTCCCATCTATCGCGCCTTGAATCGGCCCAACCTGCTCTTTGGGGCCGAGCGCGAGCTCATCCTTTCGCTCGGGCTGGCAGGGTTCGCCCTGGCCGTCGTTGCGCAAAACATTCTCGCCCTGGTCCTCGCCATCTTTCTCTGGACCGTGGGGAGCTCCCTTCTTCGAATGATGGGGAAGGCGGATCCCATGATGAGCCGGGTCTACCTGCGGCATGTGAAGTATCGTGGCTATTACGCGGCGAGGTCCCGGGCCTGGCGGAGGGAGTGACCATGCTTGCGCTCAAACAATACCGACAGAAGAGCAAGGGGCTGAGCGATCTCCTGCACTATGCGGCCGTGGTCGATGATGGCGTGGTCCTCGGAAAGGACGGCTGCCTGATGGCCGGCTGGTACTATCGCGGGGCCGATGTCGGCAGCAGCACGGCCGAGGAAAGAAACGTCATCAGCGCGAGGATCAATGCGGCTCTTGCAAGGCTCGGCAACGGCTGGATGGTTCACATCGATGCCGTGCGGGTCGCGGCACGCAACTATCCCGGACCCGAACAGTGCCATTTTCCCGATCCCGTTTCATCGCTCATCGATGCCGAAAGACGTGCCCAGTTCCAGGCGGAGGGAGCGCACTTCGAAACGGTGTACGGCCTGGTTGTGACTTACCTGCCGCCGCCGGCGCGGGTGAACCAGTTCGCCGAGCTCATGTTCGAGGACACGCGGCCCGTCGAGCTGAAGCAGAATTCGCTCGGGGAAAAGCTCCTCGTCTACTTCAAAGGACGGCTCGCCGAAATCGAAGACCACCTGGGGACGGTTCTCAAGCTGCAGCGAATGCACGGCGTGCCGTACGTGGACGAAGCCGGTGCCGCCCACACCGAGGACCAGCTCCTCGGCTATCTGAACTACTGCGTGAGCGGCGAGTATCACCCGATCAATCTTCCCCCGTGCCCCATGTACTTGGACGCCGTGCTGGGAGGCCAGGAAGTCTGGGGCGGCGTCATCCCTCGCATCGGAGAGAAGTACCTGGGGGTGGTGGCGATCGAAGGGCTGCCCCAGGAATCCTACCCCGGGATTCTCGCAAGCTTGGACCAGCTGGCGACCCAGTATCGCTGGTCCACCCGGTTCATCTTCCTCGACGCTGTCGACGCCATCACGCAGATCAAGGCCTACCGGCGAAAATGGCGTCAGAAGATCGTGGGGTTTGGAGAGCAGATCTTCAGGACGGGCAAGGGGGTGGTGGACCAGGACGCTCTCGCCATGGCGGCGGAGACCGAGGCGGCCATCGGGGAGGCTGCGAGCGGCCTCGTGTCCTTCGGCTATTACACGTCGGTGCTCGTTCTCATGGACGAGAACCGAAACACCTTGGAAGAGGATCTTCGGGAGGCGCGGCGCCAGATTCAGAACCTGGGGTTTGCCTCACGGGTTGAGACCATCAACACGATGGAAGCATGGCTGGGGAGCCTCCCCGGAAACGGAGTGGCCAATGTGAGGCGTCCGCTGCTCCACACCATGAACCTCGCCGACCTCGTTCCGGTTTCATCCATATGGGCGGGTCACGAATACAATCCCTGCCCGTTCTACCCGCCCGAAGCTCCAGCGCTGAGCCATGCCGCGACGGATGGAGCCACGCCGTTCCGCTTGAACCTGCACGTGGGCGATGTGGGCCACACGGTGGTTTTCGGACCCACGGGCTCCGGGAAATCAACCCTCCTCGGATTCATTGGGGCGCAGTTCAGGCGCTACGAAGGGGCCACCATTTTCGCCTTCGACAAGGGCAGCTCGCTCTATGCGCTCTCGCAGGCCTGCGGCGGACGCCACTACGAGATTGCAAAGGAGTTGGCTTTCTGTCCGCTGGGCCAGCTTGAATCGGACGGGGACATCGCGTGGGCGGGCGAATGGATCGCAACCCTCATCGCTCTGCAAGGGGTCACGGTCATGCCGCGTCACCGAAACGAAATCCACCGGGTCCTCGGGCTCATGAGCCACGATGCGAACGGTCGAAGTCTGACCGACCTGGTCACGAGCCTCCAGGACAGGGAGTTGCGGGAAGCGCTCGAGCATTACACCGTCTCGGGCGGGGTAGGGCACTTGCTCGACAGTCGAACCGATCAGCTCTCGCTCATGGAGTCGCGGTTCCATGTTTTCGAAATGGAAGAGCTGATGACCCTGGGGGACCGGAACGTGATCCCGGTGCTCCTCTACCTGTTTCACCGGATCGAGCAGCAGCTCGAGGGGCAGCCGGCGCTGCTGATCCTCGATGAGGCGTGGCTCATGCTCGGTCATCCGGTGTTCCGGGAAAAGATCCGGGAGTGGCTCAAAGTGCTTCGGAAGGCAAACTGTGCCGTGGTGCTGGCCACGCAGTCGCTCTCCGACGCCGTTCGAAGCGGCATCCTCGACGTCCTGCAGGAGAGCTGCCCGGTCAAAATCTTCCTTCCCAATGAAGAAGCCCAGAACCGGGGAGGGAGCGGAGTGCTGGGGCCGAGGGATGTCTACGAGATTTTCGGACTCAACGAGCGGCAAATCGAAATCCTCGCCAATGCTGTGAAGAAGCGCCAGTACTACTACATTTCGCCCGAAGGCCGACGCCTCTTCGAGCTGAACCTCGGCCCGGTGTCCCGCTGTTTCACGTGCGTGTCCGATCGCGAAACCATCACGGCTCTGAAAGAAATCGTTGCCACCCACGGCGAGGAATGGCCCTGGGCTTGGCTGAGACAAAACGGGGTGGATTATGAGGCCTATCGCCAGAATACTCGTTAGCCTGCTCATCGTAACGGCCAGCGCCGGTGCAGCTCGCGGACAAGAAGCCCTCGAGACGACGCAGATCCTCAACCACATCGAGCTCGTCCTTCAGTACAACGAGATGGTGGTCCAGACCTCTCAGCAGCTGCAGCAGTTGCAGCAGATCATCAACCAGTACAAGAACATGGTCCAAAACACCCTGAACCTTCCCCAAACCGTGTGGGCGGATGTGACCGGGCAGCTCAACAGCCTGGCCGGCCTGGTGAGGCAGGGCGAGGCCCTCGCGTATTCCCTCAGCAACCTGGACGAGGAATTCCGGAATCGGTTCAAGGGCTACAACTACTATCTGAGCCAGAACATGACCGGCCAGCAGTTCTCCGCGCAATACGCCACCTGGACCAAGCAGACCCAAGACACCGTACGGGGCTGCATGCTGGCGGGCCACGAACAGATGGAGGGCTTGGGAGACGAAGAGGCGGACATGCGGCGCCTTCTGGAACTGAGCGAATCCTCCGAAGGCCGCATGCAGGCGCTGCAGGCCGGAAATCAGATCACCGCTCAAATGCTTCCGCAGATGCAGAAGCTAAGGCAGCTCGTCACGAGCCAGATGCAGATGCAGGGCGCTTATCTCGCCTACGTCGAAGAGAAGGAAGCCATGCAGAGAGCCCAGATGGAAAAGTTCTACTCGCGGCCGCCCGATGCGCAGCACGGGGGAAAGCGGTATTAGCCGGAGAGGCTGGAGGGTAGGGCTGGGGAGGGGAGTATGCGCGTCCGGCGAGTGATGGTGGTCCCGTGGCTCATCTGTGCGGTGCTGGTGACGGAAGGAGTCGCCTTCGGCCAGGTGCCGGAGTCGGGTACGGTGCAGGGCATTCTGGATCTCTTCCAGAATCATGCGGCAGCGTGGGTGCCGACACTCAGGAACTTCGCGCTGCGGCTGTTCTGGGTCCTCGCATCGGTTGAATTCATCTGGACCTCCATGGTCCTGGCCCTTGAAGGCGCCGATCTCAAGCAGTTCGTGGCGGAGCTTGTCCGCCGGGTTCTCTTCATCGGCTTGTTTTACGCCATCCTCCTCCATGGAGACGACTGGGCTCGGGCCATCATCGAAAGCTTCCGGCAGGCGGCGGGCGCGGCAGGCCGTGGCGCCGGCGGAACCATCGGATTGTCGCCGGATACGGTGTTTTCCATGGGGCTTCGGCTGGCGTGGAATCTGAGCAGCGGGATGAGCTGGTGGCAGCCCGGGAGCTCCGCAGGGCTCGCCATCTCGGCTATCGTCATCATGATCTGCTTTGCTCTGATGGCTGCATTCCTTGCGTTGGCGCTGGTCGAAATGTACGTGGTCATCAACGCGGGGATCATCCTGTTGGGGTTCGGCGGGTCGCGCTGGACAAGCGACTATGCCATGAAGTTCCTGACCTACGCCGTGGCCGTGGGCGCGAAGCTCTTCGTCATGGAGCTCATCTATTAACAGCGGGCTGAGAATCAGCCATTTTCATCGGTGAGAAAGTGAGCCA
>CAZZHS010000094.1:0-6448 GCA_964654275.1 uncultured Syntrophobacteraceae bacterium | reverse complement strand
TCCCCGCTTCGGCACCAGAAAGAGCAAGGGGTTGCGGAATGCCGTAACCCCTTTGTTGCTTTCGCTTTTGGAGGATGGCCTATCGAGCGTGTTTTTGCACAGCCATGAGCCTTCAGAGCCTGTTTGCCTTGGATGTCTCCGAAGCATGAAGATGACCTTAAAATCTCTCCAAAATGTGGATTTTTCAGCTGGAGTTTAGCACCCGGCATTTCCAGACAGACAGCATTCCCTGATGGTCTCATGGGATGCGCGTTCCTTCCTGGACCCGTCAGAGCAGAAACATCCCTTCCCGACTTAAATCCCCGGCACTTCATGCCTGGTTGTGCGTTTGTTTCTGTTCCAGCACCCTTTTTTCCTACACCTGAAAGCTGCTCGCGAAGGTTCCTCTCTCCGATATGATCACCGGCGTGAATATTTTGAAAGCTAAAGACACCTTGTGCCCCAAAGGGGACAAGAATAGTTTATAGAGCCTCTTGAAAATCAGGTTTTCATTAGGTATCAAATATGGTACCTATGCCGGGAAGATGAACTGGACGATCAAGTACTACAGCGAAAAAGTGCAGCAAGAAGTCATGTCGCTGCCCGCGGGGATTCAGGCCGGATACATCCATTACACGAAGCGGATGATCATCCATGGTCCAAACCTCGGCATGCCTCACTCAAGAGCCATGAGTGACGGTCTCTTTGAACTCCGAATGAAGGCCTCGGAGGGGATAGGGCGGGTTTTCTACTGCACTCTCGTTGAGCAGACGATCGTCGTGCTCCACAGTTTTCTAAAGAAGACTCAGAAGACCCCTGCCGGCGAATTGGCTGTTGCCCGGAGGAGGATGAAGGAGGTGAGAGCCCATGCTCAGCCACGAGGAAATGGTGAACAAGATGCTCGAAAATCCTGAGGTGAAGGCCGAATACGAGTCGCTTGAGAATGAGTTTGAGCTTTTGGATGAACTGTTGAAGGCCAGGGGTGAAGCTGGACTCACCCAGGAGGAGGTCGCGAAACGGATGGGCACCTCCAGACCTGCGGTAGCCCGTATAGAGGCAGGAGGAGGCAGCAAACGGCACTCGCCGTCCATGGCCACACTTCGCAAGTATGCAGAGGCAGTTGGCTGCAAGCTGGAGGTTAAGCTCGTTCGCAAATAGTGCCGGATTTGTACAAGGCATATCGATTGCAACAGTTTCGATAAGGGATTGCGGGATGTTCCCGCAGCCCTTTTTTTATCAGGTGGAAATCGAATCGGTTGAGCCTTCGCATGGCTTTTTGACCGAACCACCTTGAGATTCTCTCAGGCGTTCACCCTTCCCTGCCGCCGCTCTGTTGACCCCCTCTCACGCGCGGAATAAAATTTTAAAACAAATGATCCCTCACTTCCCTCCGACTCCTGACTTCCTGGAGTGGCCCATGATCAGCAGTCCATTGAAAATGCCGGGGTGAGCCCCCCACGGAATCGGTGCATGCCGTGGGGGGCCCCTGTTCGCACCCTGCAGAGGCCGAATCCGCCGCGCTGCGGCACAGATGGCCATGGATTTCGGGCACGACCGGTCCACTGCGTCGCAAACCGCCGGATTTTGCCGGCTCATTTCGGGTCAGGTCACCGATTTGAATGGAGGGCGGCAATGAAATCATTGAGCGGAAAGGCATTTTGGGGTTTGGTGGCGCTGCTGTTTTTGGTGAGTCCCGTCTCTGCGTCCGGCACGCAGAAGACTTTCTACCTGGAGGGGTTGGAAGTCGCCAAAGGGGTCGACATCGGGACAATCAGAGTGGGGACCTCCTTTGCCGGGAAGGTTCTGGATGAAAATTTAATGGAACGGGGATTGTGGTTTGCGACCCTGAGCCACCGGGGGGCAGCGAATATCGAAGTGTGCGGAGGCACCAACGACATCGTCTCCCTGCGGCTGGTGGTGAGCTTCTGCGAAGGAGAGCATGCGGGCGGGCAACTCGTGCTCACCATGACCGACCTGCGCGGAATCCCCGATGTCCACTGGATCTACAATTATTCCGGCACTCCCTGCAGGATCGGCGGGCTTGATTGTGACGCGTGTTCACCCGATGCCGCCAGGGTCTCGTGCTCCGACGAAAACTCTCCCTCATCCAATCTCGCCGTGATCAGGGCTATCACCCTGACGCGGGCCAAAGGCTCCACCCTGGCCGTCAAACGGGCGGTTCTCAAAGACGGGCAGCTCTGCCATTACTATCCCTTCATCCCCAGGGTCCACGGCAAGCTTGAACTGACATTCTAGCGCCCGATCGGCTTTGCCCCGGCGGGTAACACCTCGCTTTCGGCTGATTTCCAGACTCTTGCCTGGAAACCAGCCAGTGGTATAGGACTTGCGCCCGGGAGTACTAGTACTCGGTCAGCTTTGTCCCGGCGGGCAACACCTCCCTTTGATTCCCCCCGTCAAGGGGGATTGAGGGGTGGGCATCGGAATCAGAGTTGCCGGGGCCACCTCCCTAAATTTGATCCCCCCCCGAACACCGGGCATTTGAGAGTCTGGTCGCAAACGAGTTGGCAGGGTCACCGTCCCTGGCTTTGATTCCCCCCTTCAGGGGGGATTAAGGGGGGTGTTGGACCCCGCTTCACCATTTTGACAGAGTACCGGACCCCCAGTTCCCGCGACATCCCGGGTGTTTTGGTCAGATTTCCCTCTCACCGGTGTGGTGCACTTCGACGGTCATGTGCACGACGCCGAGCGCCTCCGGAATGGATTGCTTGTACACGTGGGGCGGTTTGGGTGAGTCTGCGACCACTGTGAGGGCGGCGCTGTAGATGCTCGGTCCGATGGACCAGAGGTGCAGGTCGGCCACCCGGGTGTTCCCGTGGGCTTCGATGCACTGCCGGACCCGGCTTTCGATGCTCTCCGGCGCCTGGCCGTCCACGAGGACGTTGCCGCTCACGCGCAGGAGGCCCCAGGACCAGCGGAAAATGAGACCGGCGCCCACGAGGCCCATGAGCGGGTCCACCCATATGACGCCCGTGTACTTGGCGGTGAGCAGCGCAAAAATGGCCAGAAGGGAAGTGACGGCGTCGGCCAGCACGTGCAGGTAGGCCGACCGCAGGTTGTGGTCGTGGTGATGCACATGCCCGTGGGCATGGGCATGCGCATGGGTGAGGTCGGCCTCATGGTCGTGATCGTGTGCGTCGTCGCCGTGAGGCTGCGGGTGCGGGTGGTCGCGGTCCACACCCAGGATGAGCATCGAAGCGCCGTTGACGAGAAGCCCCAGCACGGCTACCAGAATGGCCTGGTTGAAGGCGATGGGGATGGGGTTGGCCATCCGCTCGAGGCTTCCCCAGACCATCATGAGGGCGAAGACCGCCAGGAGCACCGCTCCCGTGAAGCCGCCCAAAGCGTTGACTTTGCCGGTGCCGAAGCTGAAGCGCCGGTCGTGGGCGTGCCGCCGGGCATAGATGTAGGCGAAGGCGTTGACGCTCAGGGCCACGGCGTGGGAGGCCATGTGGAGGCCGTCGGCCAGGAGCGCCATGGAACCGAAGAGGATCCCTGCGGCGATTTCGACCACCATGGTGGTGCCCGTGAGCCCGATGACGATCAGCGTCCGCCGCTCGCCGGGCCGCCTCCGATCCTGGCCGAAGGTGTGGCCGTGCTTCCAGGCACTGCTGGGGTCCCGGTGGAGATTTTGAGTCATTTTTCCTGTTTCCTGCGGCTCATGGTAATACGGCGATCCTGATTTTCAGGGACATTTATTTTTTCCCGCCCGCGGCATGACTGCAATCCTCCTGTAAAGAATCGACGCGCATGGATTTGTGCGCATTGCTGCCGGCAACCGGAATAAGGCCGCATGATACCTCATGCGGTCCTTTCGCTGAAAGCGTTCAAAGGAAAGGGGCCGAAGGTCTTGCGGCCGGGACGAAACGAGGGATCCGACTCCGTCGCGGGCATTCCGCCCATGAGGGGGCTCGTTCATGGCCACAGCCCGGCTTTTGTGAGCCGTTCGAGCAGAGCCCGGCGCCGCATGTGGGGGATCATGAACCGTTTCAACTGATCCTTGAAAGAGTGCCGCTGCCCCTGAAGGGCATAGGCTTCGGCCAGATCTTTCAGGGTCTGGCAGGCTTCATTGTAGCCCAGTCCTGAGCCGCGTTCGATCTGGGCTCCGGCTGTTTTCCACACGCCGGGAAAGTTTTTCGCCAGTCCGGTGAGGTAAGTCTGTCGTTCCTTGAGACGTTTGGCCTTGAGCGCCTCCTGTTTGCGTTTCTCCTGTTCGAGGCGGATGGCCCGGCCCTTTTTTGCATTCTCCCTGATTTGTTTCAGCGTGCGCCGGGCGGTCTGCGGGCCTGGACCTTCCACGCCCCGCCGCCACTCGGAAAAACGATTTTTCAGGAGCCGTTCGGCTTTTATGCCGTTCCCGTCCAGCAAGTGTTTCAGGAGGTTGAGCACCTCCGGGCGGGGAAGCCTTCCGAGCCATTCGTCCACTTCCTTCTGGGAGGGTTCTACCACCTTCAGAGACGGGCTTCCCATGGCGGCTCCCGCCAGGAGATCCACATCCACCTCCAGGAATTCGACCAGGGCCTGCTGGGCGGCTGTGAGATTGTCCATGCCGGTCGCCGGGATGGGCTCGAGTTCGTCTTCTTCCAAGGCGGCTCGGTTCACGGCAGCCAGCCAGCCGATGTAGAGGCTTCGCAGGTCTCCCCGGAGCAGTTCTTCGCGGAGCGGGGAAAGGCGGGCCATCCAGCCTCGGCCGTCGTCACTTCCGAAGCGGTCGTAATCTTCCGATTCGTTCAAAGACCAGGTGACCACCCAGTGGGTTTTTGAGGAGTCAAAATCGATCACGTCGAGCATTTCCAGGGCGTCGACCATTTTCGAGGAGAGCGTCTCGATGGGCAGGCGCACCATGAACATGGCGGTCATCCAACTGGCCACGTAGACGTGGGCATCGAAAAACCGGTGCATGAGGTCCAGTGGATCGGCTTTCAGGTCGCTCCAGTTGTAGGCGTTGGTGAAGCTGACGGGGGTGATGTGAGCCCGGGAGGAGATGGAACGGAGAATGCCCATCTCCTGCTGGGTGAGAGGCCGATCGATGGCCAGGAACTCATAGTATTGATATTCGCTCATGAGAATGACCCTTTCGGGATGGGGTGACGGGGAAAGGCCATGGGGCTCAGGAGTTTGATAATGGGAATGGCGCTGGATTTCCAGTAAAATTTCCGGCAGGGAGGTCACTGACGACTCCTGGTCGTTTGACAGCGGGGTCTTTTCTCACTGCCTGTCTTTCGGTCGTTCGGATGGGATGGGAAAGGCAGGTTTGCCCCATGATTGCCCATTTGCGGAAGATTGCTACGCTGCAGTCAGGCGTTTGACTCGCAGCTCCCCTCTGCGCTGTTCTGCGAGCCAAAGGTCGTACTGTACCTGCTGATTCAGCCAACTCTCAGGAGTGGTATCAAAGGCAATGGAAGAGTCTTATGGCCATCTCGGATCTTATGCCTGCATGACCATTGATAATGCTGGAGAGGGTCTTACGGCTCACTCCCAAAGCTCTTGCTGCTTCGGTCACGGTTAAACCGAGAGGCTCCAGACACAGTTTCTTTATGATTTCTCCAGGACCCCTTGTGTCGGCGCAGTTGCCGCCTGTATGGTTTTTCGCACTGGGCTGCTCGGTAATGTTTTGCGGCCCGGCGTTGCTCCCGATCGGTCCGGAGCCACTTTCGGTCCTCACGGGGTCTAAAATTTCGATGAGCCTTTTGACTCCCCTTCGAGAGTTTGTTATCTTTGAAGCAGTCAAAAATCAGTATTTGAGTCTCCCATCATCTCACACCATTGAGGTCACGCCGATGTCTGAACCCACTTTGCGAAAACTGGGCGCCACATTTGCCAAGGGTCTGGCCGCGGTCTTCCCGATCGTGGTGACGCTTTACCTGCTCTACTGGCTGGCGGGTCTGGCCGAAGCGGTTTTCGGGACTGTATTGAAGCGGATGCTGCCGTTTTACTTCCCCGGTTTGGGACTCATCTTCGCCCTCGGCGGGATCTTCATGGTGGGCGTGATGCTCAATGCCTGGATGGTGCGCAAGCTCTTCGACCTTGGCGAGGCGTTGATGCACCGCATCCCGCTGGTGAAGGTCATGTACGGTGCGGTTCAGGACCTGATGCAGTTTTTCACCGGAAGCGCCGGTCGCGGCAACCAGGTGGTCATGGTCACCATTTCCATCGGGGATGTGAAAGCGCGATTGTTGGGATTGGTGACGCGGGAAGATTTCGAATCGCTGCCCCCCGGCATCGGCGGCCCGGAGGATGTGGCGGTCTACCTGCCCATGAGCTACCAGGTGGGGGGCTACACCCTGATGGTGCCTCGAGAGCACGTGCAGCCGGTGGACATGACCATCGATCAGGCCATGCGTTTTGCGGTGACCGCCGGCATGTCGGTTTCCAGGATCTATGACAAGAAGGCTCCTCCTCCATTGAAATAAAACAGATCTTTGCGATAAATCCACTCATGCCGCTGCGC
>CAZZHS010000093.1:0-6952 GCA_964654275.1 uncultured Syntrophobacteraceae bacterium | reverse complement strand
ACTTGTCCTGTGAAGAGCAGGGCACGTGGGTTCGAATCCCACCCTCTCCGCCACAACTTTCAAGCTTCCGCCGCTGCAGGATGGCGAGATGATTTACGGAGAGATGCCCGAGAGGCTGAAGGGGCACGACTGGAAATCGTGTGTACGCCCAAAAGGTGTACCGAGGGTTCGAATCCCTCTCTCTCCGCCATCTTAAAAATATCGAGAAAATATCGAGGTTTGGAGTCTCCAGTGTTTTTGCCGGCTGAGCCCTTCGCGTGGTGAACCCAATTCGTTGCACAGCCGCCTCCGGCCGTCTCTGTCCCACCAGGCATCGGGCTTTTGCGCCCTCGACTCTCAAAAAACCATGTCCTATTTAGTTCTGGCCCGCAAATGGCGTCCCCAAAACTTTGATGAAGTCGTCGGCCAGCCCCATGTGGCCAAAACCCTCGCAAACGCCATTGCCTCAGGACGCATTGCTCACGCTTATCTGTTCACGGGCGCAAGGGGTGTCGGCAAAACCTCCGTGGCGCGGATTCTCGCCAGGGCGCTCAATTGCGGGGAGGGTCTCTCCTCCAGGCCGTGCGGCGAATGTTCCAACTGCCGGGAGATCGCCCAGGGGATTTCTCCCGATGTGCTCGAGATCGACGGTGCCTCCAACCGCGGCATCGACAACATTCGGGAGCTTCGCGAGACCGTCCGCTATCGCCCTTCCAAGAGCCGCTACAAAATCTACATCATCGACGAAGTGCACATGCTCACCGAACCGGCCTTCAACGCTTTGCTGAAGACCCTCGAGGAGCCGCCCGAGCACGTGCTTTTTATCTTTGCCACCACCGAACCCCACAAGATCCCTTCCACGATCCTCAGCCGTTGCCAGCGCTTTGACTTCCGGCGCATTCCCATGCAGCTCCTGGTGCAGCACCTTCAGAAGATTGCCGCCGCGGAAAATTTGCAGGTTTCCGAGGCCGTGCTGTTTGCCGTCGCCCGGGAGGCCGACGGCAGCATGAGGGATGCGCAGAGCCTTCTGGAGCAGCTGCTGGCGTTCAGCGGGGATGGCCTAGAAGATGAGGAGGTTCTCGACCTTCTGGGAGTGGTGGATCGCCGATCCGTTCTGCTCGCCGCGGAAGCCGTTCTTGAGGGAGATGTGAAGGGGTGTCTGGCGACCGTCGATGCCATCCACCGTCGGGGCATCGACATGAGGCGCTTCTGCCAGCAACTGTGCGACCACTTCCGCAATCTGCTCTTTCTGGCTCTGGGCGAAGGCCGGGGACGTCTGGATGTGTCTTCGGAAGAGGCGCAACGCCTGATGGAGCAGGTGGAAAAGGTCTCCGCCGAGTCGCTGTTCATCCAGTTTCAGATCCTCCTGAAAGGGGAAGAAGACCTTCGCCGCTCTTCACTTCCCAAGATTGCGCTGGAGATGTTGCTCCTGCGTTTGGCGAAGGCGCCCCGCCTCGAGTCTCTCCAGTCCCTCATGGGGAAGCTCGACACTCTCGAGGGGCTTGTGAGAAACGTCGGCTTCTCGTCCGGAACTTCTCCCCCAGCAGATCTCACTCCCCTCGGGGAGGGGACGAACCGGAGCCCGCAGGAACTCCCGCAGCCCCTTCAGGTGCCGGATATCCCTCGGACTTCACCGATTCTCTCGCCTCCTGCCGTGGATCCCGTGGGAGCAGGTGCTGTCGAGTCCCAGGCCTCTCTTTCAAAGGAGTGGGATTCAGATGAATCGGAATTCCCCGGGCCGGAGCGGTCCGGTGCGGGCCAAACGGCCCCGGAGGAACTGCCCCGCCGCTGGCCGGATTTCGTGCGTTGGCTCCAGAACAGGGATCCCGTGATGGGGGCCAAGCTCGAAAAAAGCGTGGTTGCCCTGGAGGGGGAATCGGCCACGATCCAGGTGCTGGAAATCTTTGAAGAGGGGCTCAAGAGCGCTGGTGCGCTGGCGAAGCTCCAGGAGGCAACCACCGAATATTTCAAGATCCCCGTCCGCTGGTCCGTCTCGAGCAAGGCCGCCGAGCCGCGGGAGCCGGCGGGTTCCCGGGAAAGATCGTCATCCCGTTCCGGCTCCAAACGAATGGTGCTGCAGCACCCCGTGGTTTTGCAGGCCCTTGAAATTCTGGGAGGGGAGCTGGTCGAGATCAAACAGCCCAGGTCCGGCAGGAGAGATGCCGGAAAGGAGGGAGGGGCGGGCGACTGGGAATCTCCCGAGCAATGAGGAGTTCTCTCGCTTGCTCCCTCACACGTCGGAAGGGCATTTGGATGCCTGGTGTGCCTCTGAAGCCGCCTTTCAGCTTTCAGGGAGACGCACTCAGGGCGTTGAGTGGAGGTGAAAAATGGCCAAAGGTTTCAACCCGATGCAGCAGGTCAAGGCGCTTCAGGAAAAAATGATGAAGGTTCAGGAGGAGCTGGCTTCCAAGACGGTGGAGGCGAGTTCGGGAGGGGGCATGGTGAGCGTGGTGGTGAACGGTCGCCAGGAACTCCTTCAGCTGAAAATCGATCCTCAGGTGGTGGACCCCCAGGATGTGGAGATGCTTCAGGATCTGGTGGTCGCCGCGGTGAATGAGGGCATGCGGCGCGCCCAGGAAATGGCCGCGGGAGAGATGGGCAAGCTGGCGGGTGGACTCAATCTGGGGGGCCTCAAAATCCCCGGTCTTTTCTGAGCTGATATTAATTAAGAAGATGCGCGTCGGATCGATTCCCGCTACCCCGCAGATGGGGGATTGCTCTGATGAGCGCGGGAGGCCGGACTGTCCGGCGAGGTTTCCGCGAGCAGCCCGGCGGCGCAGAGCGGTCCTGTTTCCGGGGATCTGCGAGGGGCGAACGCTGCGGATCATACAGGGCCGTCAGGGAAAAGTCACATGATCATGAATGCCTATCCTCCGCCGGTTAAGGAACTCATCCAGCGATTGAGCAAGCTGCCCGGGCTGGGGGAAAAGAGCGCCACGCGCATCGCCATGTACCTGTTGCAGTCCTCCAAAGAGGACGTCTTTGCGTTGGCCGATGCCCTGAGGGGGATGCGTGCCAGCATCCAGACCTGCTCGCGCTGCTTTCATTTCACGGATCAGGAACTGTGCTCCTTCTGTGCGGATCCCGACCGGGATACGGGCGTCCTGTGCGTGGTGGAGACCTCGGCGGATCTCATGGCCGTCGAGCAGTCCGGCGCTTTCAAGGGACGCTACCATGTGCTCCAGGGGGTGCTGGCGCCCCTCGATGCCGTAGGTCCCGGGGACATTCGCATTCGGGAGTTGCTGCAGCGGCTGGATCGGGAGAACATCCGGGAGGTGATTCTGGCCACCAATCCGAGCAGTGAGGGGGAGGCCACCGCGCACTACCTTCATAAGCTGCTCAAGGAACGCGGGGTCCGCATTTCGAGGATCGCATACGGCATCCCCATGGGCGGCGATCTCAAGTACATCGACCGGGTCACGGTGGAGCGGGCCCTCAAGGGGCGGCTGGATTTTTAAAGACTGCCGACAGACCATCTTTCGCGGCAAAATGTAAAGAGAACCCTGTGGGATTTTCAGAGTCCGTGGACGTGCCGTGAAGCAAGAGTTCATGGCGGATGAGGAGGATCCTTTCCGGTCGTGCCGTGATCCAAGCCTTTGGTTTGCTGGAAAAAAAATGGGAAAACAGCTTGACCTATTTTGCACAACCCTGCTATATGATACCGACTTTGTATCAGGCGAGTCCCTGCGTGATTCACCGTGAGCAAGCTCGAGTTCAATGTGGTGAGGCTGTTTCTGGTGATGGTTAATGGACTGGAACGTTGAGTGTGGAGAGACAAAACATGGTTGAAATTCGATTTCATGGACGTGGAGGCCAGGGGGCGGTGACGTCTGCCGAACTGACGGCCCTGGCGGCAATCGAAGAAGGAAAGTACGGACAGGCCTTCCCCAGCTTTGGGCCTGAGCGCCGCGGTGCGCCCGTCATGGCCTTCGTGCGGGTGAGCGACCAGCCCATCCGTACTCGCGAAAAGGTTTATGAGCCCAACATCGTTGTGGTTCTGGACCCGACCCTTCTTTCAATCGTAAACGTGGAAGCGGGACTCAAGGACGGTGGCATCGTGGTGCTGAACACCTCCAAGAGCGAAGAGCAGATCCGCAAGGAAACGGGCATCAAGGCCCGTCTGGCCATTGTGGATGCTTCCCACATCGCCATGGAGACCATGCGAGTTCCCATCACCAACACGACGATGTTGGGGGCTCTGCTGAAGGCTACGGGCCTCATCTCCATGGACAGCCTTAAGGCCCCCATCGAGCATCGTTTCGGCCCCATCGCTCAGAAAAATATCAACGCCTGCACGCGCGCCTTCGAAGAAACCAAGTTGGAGGGATAACAGTGGCTAAGGAAACGGGAATCATCAGTTGGAAGCAACTCAATCTGGGCGTTGCCATCACGACCCCCGGCAATGCGGCTGAGCTCAAGACGGGTGACTGGCGGTCTCAGCGTCCGGTGACGGACAGAGAGAAATGCACCAAGTGCGGCATGTGCTACATCTTCTGTCCCGATATGGTCTACAGCAAGGATGCGGAAGGTTTCTACGTCCAGAATTATTACCATTGCAAGGGGTGTGGCATTTGCGCCAAAGAGTGTCCGGTAGATGCCATCACGATGGTGCAGGAGGAGAATTGATATGGGCAAACGAGTTGGAATGGAAGTCTCCATTGCTGCAGCGGAAGCTGTAGGCCTTTGTAATGTGGACGTGGTTGCCGCATATCCGATCACTCCTCAGACCCACATCGTGGAACACCTCTCCGAGATGGTCGCCGAAGGGCATCTGGATGCGGAATTCATCCCCGTGGAGTCCGAGCACAGCGCCATGAGCTGTTGTGTGGGTTCCTCCGCCGCCGGCGCCAGGACCTACACGTCCACCAGCTCCCAGGGCTATGCCCTCATGTCGGAAATCTGCTACATCGCATCGGCCCTTCGCCTTCCCATCGTCATGAACGTGGCCAACCGCGCACTCAGCGCGCCCATCAGCATCTGGAACGACCACGCCGACCTGATGATGAGCCGCGACACGGGCTGGATTCAGACCATCGCCGAAAACGGCCAGGAAGTGGTGGACCTCACCATTCACGCCTTCAAGGTGGCCGAAGATCACCGTGTGCTCTTCCCCGTGCAGGTCAACCTGGACGGTTTCATTCTGAGCCACATGATCGAGCCCATCATCATGCCGGACAAGAGCGAAGTGGATGCCTATCTGCCGCCCTACAAGCCGGCCCTGCGTCTTGATCCCCAAAACCCCGTGACCATGGGTCCCGTGGGCATGCCGGATGTTTACACCGAAGCCAAGAAAGCTCAGGACACGGCCTTCAAGGCCTCCAAGAGCGTCATCGTGGAAGCGTGGAAGGAATTCGGCGATAAGTTCGGGCGTTATTACAAACCGGTGGAAACCTACAAGGCCGAAGACGCCGAAACCATCATCGTGACCATGGGCAGCCTCTCCGAGACGGCCATGACCGCCGTGGACCATCTGCGTCAAGGCGGCAATAAGGTCGGTCTCGCCAAGATCCGCCTGTGGCGGCCTTTCCCGACCGATGAGTTCTTCGACGCCGTCAAGGGCGCCAAGAGCCTGGTGGTCCTGGACCGTGCCATGAACTTTGCGGGCGATTCCGGCCCCGTGTGCACTGAAATCAAGTCCATCCTGTTTGACCGCGCCCACAACGCCAATGTGTTCAACTTCATGGCGGGCCTGGGCGGTCGCGACGTGACCGTACAGAACTTCGAAGAGATGGTTGAAAAAGCAGCCGCTTCTAAAGCACCGGTAGCCTACGAAATCATCAATGTGAGGGAATAAATGGGAATCGCAGCTGAAGCTCTGAAGGATTTCAAAGGGTTTAACCTCAAGACCAACATGCCTGAGGTGGAGCCCATCACTGGTGGACATCGCGCGTGCCAGGGTTGTGGCGAAATTCTGGCCCTTCGCCAGGCCATGAAGGCCATCGGGACCAACGTGGTCGTGGTCAGCGCGACGGGTTGCATGGAAATCATCACCTCTCCCTTCCCGCAGACGGCCTGGACTGTGCCCTGGCTGCACGTGGCGTTCGAAAACAACTCCGCGGTCATCAGCGGTGTGGAAGCGGCGTACAAGGCCATGAACCGCAAGGGCAAGATCAATCAGCCCGACGTGACCTTCATCGCCTACGGCGGTGACGGCGCCACGGCCGACATCGGCATGCAGGCCCTGAGCGGCGCCCTCGAGCGCGGCCATAATTTCGTTTACATCTGCCTGGACAACGAAGCCTACATGAACACGGGCATTCAGAGGTCCTCCGCAACGCCCTGGGGTGCGGCCACGACCACGTCCCCGGCGGGCAAGAAGAGCAGCGGGCAGGCCACCTGGAAGAAGAATGTTCCGGCCATTGCCGTGGCGCACAACATTCCTTACGTGGCCACCGCAAGCCCTGCCTATCCCATCGACCTGATGAACAAGGCCAAAAAGGCCTCCATGGTCCCCGGCCCTGCCTACCTGCACATCTATTCGCCCTGCCCCACGGGATGGCGATGTGCGGGTGAGGACGCCATCGAAGTGGCCAAGCTGGCCACCCAGACCAAGGTCTTTCCCTTGTACGAAGTGATCGACGGCCAGTACGTGCTGTCCCGCAAGATCGCCAAGCCCAAGCCCATTTCGGAGTATTTCAAGATCCAGCGCCGTTTCCGTCACCTGACGGAAGACCAGGTCGCCATGATCCAGGAACGGGTGGACGCCGAGTACGCCGAGCTCCTCAAGAAGTGCGGTGTGGAAGAGAAAGAGAAATAGTTCGGGTTCTTCATGAGTGCCGCTCAGTTTTGAGCGGCACTTTTTGTTGACAAGCCGGGAACATTCTGCTAATCATGCACCTCGCTTCGCAGTGATCCCCGGTAGCTCAATCGGCAGAGCGGGTGGCTGTTAACCACTAGGTTGGCGGTTCGAGTCCGTCCCGGGGAGCCAAAATTCAATCCGCTGATTTCAGCGGTTCTTGTTTAACGCAAGACC
>CAZZHS010000092.1:0-7012 GCA_964654275.1 uncultured Syntrophobacteraceae bacterium | reverse complement strand
ATAAGCCATCAGGAAAGTCAGCCCGTCGATCAGGTCCACCACCGGCAACCAGCCCCATGAGCGTCGCCAGTCCGGCATCCGTACCCACTTCTGGAGGGAGGCCGCCAGCAGGAAACGAATGGTCACCGTCGCCATCAGAACCGCCCAGGCCCAGACGGCCACCGGGTTGAGCACGACCAGCCAGACTGCCCAGAACACCGGGTAAGTCAGACAGCTCCCCACAAAGGCCACGCCGCGCGCCCGCCGCATCGTGCGCTTCCAGCGCAGCAACCGGCGAAAGGCGGCGGCGAGGTCCTCCTGCGGCATGTAACACTCCACCAGCAGCGGGGAAAGGATAACCCGATGACCCAGTGCCGCCACACGGTGGCCCAATTCGTAGTCGTCCGCCAAGTGATCCAGGAAGCTGGTGAAACCTCCCATCTGTTCCAGAACAGCCCGCGGCACCGCCATGGTGTGGCCGATGGCCCAGTCTATGCCGGTGGTTTGCAACGCCAGCATCCATTGAGGAAGATAGTTGAACCCGTAGTGGAGGGCCACGGTCTTCGCGCCGGGCGTCTCGGCGCGCAGGCCGCGGGGCAGGCAAGTGACGCATCCGCATCCCGGTTCCATCAGTTCGGGCATCAACCGCGCCAGATAATCGGGTTCCACCCGAACGTCCGCGTCCGAAAAAAACAAGTATTCTCCCGATGCCTCGCGCCATAGAGTTTCCATGATGCTGGTCTTGCGGTTGACCCCGAGCAACTCCGCGAACACGATACGAATCTCGCGTTCAGGAAAGGCTTCCTGCAACCGGCTTACCAGCGGCACCACCGGATCCTCGCGGCGAAGGGTCCCCACCAGGATTTCAACCGGGCCGGGATACTCGAGCCGACAGAAGGAAGCCAACGCCTCATAGGTTTCCGGGCCGGTTCCTTCGATGGGTTTGAGAATCGAAACACTCGGGGCCGGTGGGGTCAGGGGGAGCGCCCGTGCGCGGGTGAAATGCCGCCCTGCCGAAACCTGGGCCATCGCGAGGCAGAGCAGGCCGATTGCCACCAGTGCTCCAGCCGTCATCGTCAAGATGAACCAAACTGTGGTCATGACGCCCCCCGGTTCCGACCGTGCGATAAGGACCCCTGCAACAACGGCGAGCCACCGCCCCCCAGCCGACGGCTTGCACAACAGAAACCGGCGAAGCGTCGCAGTCGGTGCAGACTTGAAATCGATTAGCGGAACCACCACGCTGACGTTCCGCCCCACTCGAACAGCGCCAAAATTCAGGGGACAGCGCAATGATCGGCAGGACACCGGCCGGCACCATTGCCATGCGAGTGAAACCGCCCGCCATGGCAACATCTCGGCAGCGTCCAAAGGGCGCCCGCGACCCAACCCGATCTCCACGAAAATGTTCCATGACGAAGGGGTGACAGGCAATTCCTTTTTCACGTTCGCCCGATAACAGGTGGCGCCGGACCTGTCAATTCCCATGTGTCGATTTGTGGAGACATGAAGGTCTTTTCTCACTGCGACGTCACGCGTACGCACAGCAGGTCGACACAGCAGGCCCGGTACAATCCGGCGCAAGTCCTTAACCGCTTGTCGGTTCCCAGGCTGGAGCCTGGGAACCAGCCGATCTGAGCGATCATTTCCGCCCGAGCGTATTGAAAGCATTCTTTCAGCAGCCACATCTCAATGCTTCAAAAATTGCTGAAGATGGCATATCCTGAAGTAGTGGCAAGCGCAGATTCCCATTTGGCCGCGGTCTTTCCGTCCCTCACTCGCGATGGCGGTCTTGAAACACCGGTCCCCCGTGTCCACACCGTTTCGGTTTTTTGAACCGAGTCGGCCCATGCGACTGGGTCGATCCATTTGAAACCCGGCCCTTCGAAGCCGCTGAACATGAAAGGCCCTCCCCCATGAAACTGACTCCCGAAGAAACCGACCTTTTCTACAAACTGTTTTGCTCCCTTCTGGGCTACACCAATCAGAAACTGCAGGTGGTTCCCGGCCGCGAGACGCCTTCTCCGCCCCGGGAACTCTGGCAGTGGCCAATGGAGGACCGGAGCGCAATTCGCGACGCCCTCTGGGAGCACGCAGAGGAACTCATCTCTTCCTTCGTCCGTGAAAATCCCTTCGGTTTTTCGGCCCAAGAACTGGACATCGTGGAGAGTTGGAAACACTTCCTCTACGGGGACTTCATGCTGGTGAGTCAACTCAAGAAGCACGCCGTCTTCTTTGACCAGAAGCAGGGAGTTCCCTACGGCGTTCTGGCCCTCACAGAGGATTTTGCGGACATGCTGGGCCCGAGACTGCCTCTCTACATCAAAACCGTTCTCCTGCCGTTCAACGGCCAAATCACCTACGACGGGTTCCTGGCCGCCTTTCCCATCCTCTTCGGCCGGGGAGCCTCCCGCAGCATCTTGTCCGGCTATCAGCAGGCCAAGGCGAAATACGGCATCGTCACCTCCCTGCCCTTTTCCCCCGAATCCAGGAAAGAGTCCGACGAGGAGCTTCTCAAATTTTACCTGAAAAACCAGGACCATCGAGAACGCTACGCCGAGGACATCTGGAGTCTGCTCCGAAAGAAACCCGCGTTGCGCGTCGTCTATCACCAGGAAATGGGAAAGGTCCACGCCAGGACTTACCGCAAGCGGCTGCGTGACAGCGGGATCGAAAGCGGCTGGTTTGGGGTGCTGGACGCCAACATCGTCGCCGTGGGACGCACCGAAGCCGAGTTGAAAAAGATCATGAAAGAAATCGTTCCCCGGGAAAAACAGGATTGGGTCCATGTGTTCCGCCTGGGAAAGTGAGCGGTGGGGCCCGAAGAAAATCTTTTCCCGCTGAGAGGGCCCTGAGGGTCCCGGAGTCAACCTTCCAAACCCAAGGAGAGTGTCATGAACATCGACCGAATGGTGCTGCGATTCGCAGGAAGCTTTATCCTGGTCAGCCTGCTTCTTTCTCTCGTCCACACCCGGGTCTGGCTGTGGTTCACCGCATTTGTGGGCGTCAACCTCGTTCAGGCGTCTTTCACCGGTTTCTGCCCACTGGCCAAGATTCTGAAAGTACTGGGAATCAAACCCGGCCCGGCGTTTCCGTGACCGAACCCTCACCGGCAGTGCGGCGGGGGAAGAGCGTTTCACACGAAATCGAGCCTGTCCTTCTTGATGTACACCATGCCCTGAAAAACCGCGATCAGCTCATCGCGCTCGTCGGTGATGCGGACCGCATAAGAGGCAAGTTTGGGATTCCTCGCCACTTCCGTCGCCTCCCCGTACAGGATGCCCCGGGTCGCTGCCTTCAAGAAAGAGATGTCGGCATTGACGGCCACAGCCGCCTTGCCGTGGGAATTGGACGCCACCGCAAACACCAGGTCCGCCAGCGAGAATATGGCCGCCCCATGCACCATACCCAGACCGTTGAGGTGATGTTCCCGGATCTCCATCTTCGCCCTGGCAAAACCCTCGCCGGCTTCCAGCAGCTCGATTCCTACCCATTCCGCAAATCGGTCCTTCTTGAAAAATCGCTTGATGTGCTCCATCTCACGCGGTCCCTCTCAAATGTCTTTGTGGTTTCCAACCCTTGCATTTTTCAACCTTGTCTTCCTATATTGATTGAAAAGACCGAGTTCTAAAAATCGACTCGGCTTAAGAATGTGAACCCTTTACGGCCGGCGACGGCCATTCGTTGACCGCACCTGTTACCGGATTCCATGCTCCGCCACAGGTCCTTCGGCCGGCGCCAGAGCCTTATCCTTCGCTCCTCGGGCCTCCACAACCGACAGGGAATTAAGAGAAACCGTCCCGGAGGCCGCAAAAAGTTGCCGCAAGGACCGGTTCTTATTTCAGTCAGCCGTTCATCCTGTTTCTGAAGGATTTTTTTGAATCTGTCCACCTGCAAGGAGGTGACGCCATGTTAAATTGGGTCGTAATCTTTCTGATCATCGCCATCGTGGCAGGCCTGCTGGGTTTCACGGGAATTGCCGGATTTGCCGCTGAAGTCGCCCAAATCATTTTTTTCCTGTTTCTCATCCTGCTCGTGATCAGCCTCATCGTCCGGGCACTCAAGGGAAAACCTCCCCCACTGTGATCTCGAGCATCCTGAGCGGACACCCCGGCCTGCGGCACCTTGCCGGGGTGTCCGACCCCCTGTGTGGAGTCCGCTTTTTCACAATCCCATCGTCCCGGCACCAACCCGGAAAGAGGCATGAAGACCAACGATCAGGACCTCCCCCCACTCTGGCAGTTCGTTCCCATGGCGCAGCATGAAAAGCCCCCCGAACCCGCAGCGGAAAAGGTGCGACGGGGTCTGCGCGGAATCTGGGACCGTCTGGGAATTGGAACCGGCAAGAGCCATGATCCCATTGGCCAAGAAGCACTTCAGGCTGTGGGAGGGGAAGACCTGGACAGGATCGTGGCGCCACCCCCGTGGCACGACGGCATCGGACCTCTGGACGAAGCCCTGAAGGACTGGGTGGATTCGACAGGCAACGGCTGCCCCCTGATGGTCGTGGTGGCTCCGCCCCACAGTGGTGTCCGCCAGATCGTGGAAGGGTGGGCCGCCATGAAAGAGTGGCCCCTCCTGAATCCCCCTGATCCCAGGAGTCTGCTCGGGCAAACGGGCGGTCTCCTTCGAGACGCGCACGCCCACATGGAGACCCCTCTGGTGCTGAGCCGCCTCGAACACTGGTACCTCCGCCACCACAACGGCCTGAGACTCCTGAGAGAGCTCCTGGATCACCTCTCCCTCAGGCGCCGGCACACGCTCCTGTGTTGCGACAGCTGGGCCTGGGCCTATCTCAGCCGCACGGTGCACCCGCAACTGGTCCTGCCCGCACCCCTCGTGCCGGCGGCGTTCCATGAAGCACACCTCCGCCGATGGTTCCGATCGCTCGTTCAGGGGGCCGACGGCCGTCGCTGTGTGTTCCGGCACCCGGAGACGGGAAAGCTGGTCCTCGATACCGGGGAGCTCCAGTCCGAGAACACGGGACCCGAGCATTCCGATTTCCTGAAACGCGTGGCGGCCCACTCACGGGGAATCCCCGGAGTCGCCCACGCCCTGTGGCGCCACTGCCTGCGGTTCAACGTCGAGAAGCTCGAGGAAAATCCGGAGGCCAGGGAGGAAAACACCCCCTGCCCCCGGACCGTTTGGGTTGAACCCTGGAGGGAACTGGAGCTGCCGCGCGTGCCCGAGGGAGACCGCAACCGGTTTGCCTTTCTGCTGCACGCGCTCCTGCTTCACAACGGCCTGTCGTCTCATCTCCTCGCAGACATACTCCAGTGCCTCTCACATCCTCAGGCAGAGGGGCTCCAGGAGCTTCGAGGGGCCGGCATCGTGGTCGAGGAGCAGGGAGTCTGGCGGGTGAGCGCCCTGGGCTACCCTGCAGCACGCCGGTTTCTCGAAAGCGAAGAGTACCTCGTCGACGCATTTTGATCGCCCATGGGGGGCGGCAAGCCCCATTCCCGCAGCCACCATCCAAGGAGGAGGTCATGCCCGACCCGAACCAGGTGATGCACATCGTACGAGAATTTCACCAGATTCCCCTGCTGCGCATCCTCCTCATCGCAGGAGCGGCTTGGCTGCTCATCCGCCTGGAAATGCACGGAGGCAAATGGCTCGCCGAGCGCCTGGGGGGGCGCTTCCGGCTCTACATCCTGCCGTCCCTCCCCATCCTGCGCCTCCTCATCGTCATTGTGGCCGTCGTCTTGGTGGTGCCGCTCATCATCGAACCAACCGCGCAGAACCTGGTCGCCATTCTGGGCGCCTCGGCCCTGGCCCTGGGCTTCGCCGTCAAGGACTATGCGGCGAGCCTCATCGCAGGCGTCGTGGCCACTTACGAGCGGCCTTTCCGCCCCGGCGACTGGGTCCAGATCGGCGACGCCTACGGCGAGGTCCAGTCGGTGGGCTTGAGAGCTCTGCGGCTGGTCACGCCTGACGACACGGTGGTCACCATCCCCCACCTCAAATTCTGGAGCACGAGCATCTACAACGCCAACGACGGAAAACGCGACCTTCAGTGCGTCACCCACTTTTACCTCCACCCGCACCACGACGGGGCGGCCGTGCGCCAGAAACTGCGGGACGTGGCCCTCACGAGTCCCTACCTCAACCTGGCCCGCCCGGTGGTGGTGGTGCTGGGCGAGGAGGAATGGGGCACGCACTACAAAATCAGGGCGTACCCCGTGGACAGCCGCGATCAGTTTCAATTCATGAGCGATCTCACCGTGCGCGGCAAAGCCGCTCTCACGGAAATGGGCGTGAAGCTGGGCTGGCGCCAGGTGGTGAAGGAAGAATACGGCCCGAAAGAGAGTTCTGGAACGGGCTCCTCTTCATCGCCCTCCACCCCATAACCCTTCACAGAGGAGTCATTCCCATGCGCCATCCCTTCGTCGCCACTCGTGAAGACAGCCTCCTGCTCGTCATCGACTTTCAGGCCGGAATGCTCAAGGTGATGCCGAACTGGGAGGAGACAGCACGCAGAGTGAATCAGCTCACCCTCGCCGCCGACGCCCTCGACATTCCCATCCTGCTCACGGAACAATACCCCAAGGGCCTCGGGGGAACGATTCCGGAAGTGCTTGACAAGATCAACAAACCATCGTTGCTCCAGAAGGAACATTTCAGCGCCTGCCTGGAAAAGGACTTCCTCCCAGTGGTGAACTCACGCGGCCGCAGCAAGATCGTGCTGGTGGGCATGGAAACCCATGTGTGCGTGCTCCAGACGGGCCTCGACTTGATCCGGGCGGGTTACCAGGTGCATCTCGTGGCGGATGCGGTGGCCTCCCGCACCCGGGAGAACCGCGACATCGCCGTCGAACTTTTCAGGCAGGCGGGGGCGGTGATCACCTCGACGGAAATCGTGATCTTTCAGTGGGCCCGGCGCTCCAACACAGAGGAATTCCGCAGGATTTTGCCCATCGTCAAATGAATCCTATCTCAAGGAACAGCAGTCTCATTGCACGCCATGCCGCCCTTCGATACCTCAGGGCGAACGGGGTTTTTGTCGGTTTGTGGTTCTCCAAAATCTTTTAAAAAC
>CAZZHS010000091.1:0-7103 GCA_964654275.1 uncultured Syntrophobacteraceae bacterium | reverse complement strand
GAGGCAGCGACGTGGGAGCCTACAAGGGGCTGCAGAAGCTCAATTTTTTCCTTCCCAAGTCCTATGAATTCTACACCGGCGAGGTGCAAAACACCGTCGAAGTGTTGAACGTACTCCAGTGAGAGCCCTTCTTGTGTGACTGAGTACATCCTTCCACAACAAAATATTAAGAGACCAATCCGTCATTCCCGCACGCAGCAGGAGGGAATGACGGATTGGTAAATTTTTACGGATTCGAGTGGCAGAATGCATCGTGGATGCCGTCGCATCGCCGGCCTCTCGGTGTCGATCAACAACAGAGGCCGTTTTGTGCCGGCCCTTCACACGTGGTTTCTCAGTTTCAGTTCCAAAGGATGCGGCCGCAGGTAGAACTGTTCCTTGAGATAGGGCTGGTCGTACCTCCTCACATAGTGGTTGATGAGCGTGATGGGGACAATGAGGGGGACGTACCCCTTCCGGTAACTGTCGAAGATTTCGAGGAGTTCGGCTTTCTCATCCTTGGAGAGGTCTTTCTTGAAGTAGCCCATGAGATGGGTCAGGACGTTGCTGTTCTTGGCCACGCTGGCCTTGAGTTTGAGCCCCTCCAGGAGCAGCTTTTCGTAAGACTGGTAAAGCTCGTTCAGGGGGTGCTTCTTCGCGTCGGCCACCAGCTTGCCCATCTCCCGGTAGTGCTTGGGACTGTGCGCCATCATGAGGAGCTTGTGCCGGGTGTGGAACTCCACCAGGCGACCCACAGTCAGCTTTTCAGCAAGCAGTTCCCGCCAGCGCTTCATGACAAACAGCCGCTCGATGAAATTTTCTCTCAAAAGGGGGTCGTGGAGCCGCCCGTCTTCCTCCACGGGGAGCAGCGGAAAGTGCTCCATGAATACCCGGGCAAACATTCCAACGCCCTTGTTGGAGGGCATTCCGTGTTCGTCATAGACGCGAACGCGCTCCATGCCGCTGCTGGGCGACTTGCTCTTGAAAACGAACCCGCAGAGCCCTTCCTGCTCCAGCTCCTTCACGCGTTTTCGCGCCCAGTTCGTCATGCCTTCCGTGTGGTCCACATTGGTGCGTGTCGTGACCAGGCGCGGCGAATCCGGGTTGCCCACCAGCCTCATGGCCTCCCGCGGAATCCCCAGCCCGTATTCGACTTCCGGGCACACGGGCACGAATTCCACAAATTTTCCCAAAGTCTCGGTGATGAAGCGGTCGTGTTTGTGGCCGCCGTCAAAACGAACTTCCTGCCCCAGCAGACACGCGCTGATTCCCAGCTTGATTCCATTTTCCATGGTGGACCGCTCCTTTTCACGAGCCATAAGTTGTCAATGTCTTGAGGATGTGCTGTGCAAGGGGTTTCATCCGAAACCACCGGTTGGCCGGCCGCATGCATTGGCTCTCTTTTCTTTCACAAATTGCTGGTCAACCCCATTTTGCCCAAATTAGCCATTCTTTACTGAATGACCAGATAGACGCAAAAAGGCAAAAAGGGAACGGGCGGCAGTCGGCGCATCACCGCGGCACTGGGACCCGCGCCGGCTCCCAAAAGAAGGGATGAAAATGGCTGAGCATCAGGGTCTCAGGGACCATGTGAAACAAGACGCTTCCGTCTGCTCAGGAATCGAAGCCGGATGGTTCTGGATGTCATGTCCGTCCTGATCGTCCATGAGGATCTCACTCGGCGCAAATGGCTCGTGCAATGAAGTGGTGCGGCGCCCTCCTCAAATCCATGCGGGATTGTCCCCGCATGTGAAAGCGAATATTCCGAAGAAGTGAGGATCGCAGCTTAATAATTTTTTAATAAATTAAAGACGTTCCCCACTTTTCTCACAGAGAACCAGCTTCCCCAGAGGAACCGATGCCGCTCCTTCCATTTGGAGAATAGCCTGGGCATACTTCGTATCCAGTCGCTCAAACGTGTCTTCGCTGCGAAAATCGCGGGCCCCCACATATTCCGAGACTGCGACGACTTTGCCGGAACCGATATGACGCATGGTTTCAGCATCTTGAACCTGAAAGATTTCGCCGATGCGGACCTTGTCGAGCCAGAAGGTTTCGACAAAAAGGCGGACCTGCTTTTCGGCCTTGCCCATGACGATGCGCCGATAATCCTGAGGGGTAAGCTGTTCGCCGATGCGCACGTCAAACTTATACAAGCGCCCTTGAGTGGGGGATCGCAGGGTCAGGGTGTCCAGTTCGCGATTTCTCAGTTCTATTTCCGCACGACCTGTTTCGATTTGCCGGCGAAGCAGTTCCGCTTCAAGAGATTTCTGGCTGTATTCTATGACGGCCTGGGAGGTTGCTGTTGCGATCTGCTTTCGAACGAGTTCCGCCTCGAGGGATTTTTGAGAGTATTCAAGCTCAGCCACTGCTCCAGTTTGGGACAAAGTTTTCTTTCTCTTCAATTCATCGAGGACAAGATCGAGCCGCCCCTCCAATTCCTTCACCCGTTGCACCGCAACCTGAAGCGCCGGTTGTCCGGTTAGCCCTTCCCCGGACAAAGGCATCACTCTCTTCAATTCATCAAGGACGAGATCCAGTCGACCCTCCAACTCCTTTACTCTTGAGACGGCCACTTCGAGTGCCTGTCGCTCGACTTCTTGTTCGAGTTCACACAGAGCCTGTCCCGCGGAGACCTCCTGTCCTTCCTGAACAAAGATCCGCTCCACTCGACGGGCTTGCTGAGGCCCAAGAAATACCTCCCGGTCGAGCGGTTCGACGAGTCCGTACAAACGCACGGGCGCCGTATCCAGAGATGGCGTTCGGCTCGGCGTCGGAGGTGCGGAAGCCTTTCGCAACGACATTTGAATGTAGGAAATGCCGATCACCACAACGAGAATGAGAAGGAGAATCCCCGCAATCGCGCGAACCTTTTTCATTTGACCTCTCTCACTTCCGCATAGCGCTCATGCGTATCGGAGACAATGGTCCCATTTTCGATCTTGATCAAACGATCCGCGTAAGGGAAAACCCGGGCATCATGCGAGACGACCACGACAACCCTTCCTTGCTCAATCGCAATACGTTTCAGGATAGCCATGACCGCCTGCCCGCTTTCCGCGTCCAGAGCCGATGTCGGCTCGTCGCAAAGCAGAATGGCAGGATTCTTGATCAAAGCTCGAGCAATGGAAGCCCGTTGCTTCATGCCGCCGGAAAGAAGTCTCGGCTGCATGTGGGATGTCTCTTCCAGTCCGAGGGACTTCAGCAGATCTTCGGCCTTGTCGCGGAAACTATCCGGCAGGCGAGCACCCTGGACCGCAAACGCCAGCGCGATGTTTTCCATGACGCTCAAGCCCTCGATCAGCATCGGCTGCTGAAAGACGAAGCCGTATTTTTGCAGGCGAAGCATAGCAGCGTCGTCATCGGAGAGTGTGGTGACATCATGTCCCTCCAGATACAGGGATCCTTCGGAGGGGCGCAGCACCAGGCCCATGATGGAAAGAAGCGTGGTTTTGCCGCTGCCCGACGGTCCCGAAAGCACCGTCAATGCACCCGGCTCGAATTGCAGATTGGTCGGGAACAGCACCCGCCGTATCTGGCGACCATCGGAGAAATCTCTGGCGACATTTTCCAACTTGAGGATTGCCAAGCAACACCTCGACAGGTCAATGGAAAACCGAGGCCGGCTCAGCCTTGAGAGCCACCCGCAGGGCAATGAGAGAACCCAGCAGACTGACGGCCAGGGTCACTGCCGCAAGTATCGGCGGAATCTGTATTGGAAAAAAACTGGGGATGGAGGAGCCATGCGTCGCATTGAGCAAGGTCGCCAGCAGGAGAAATCCGACAAACAAGCCGGTTCCTGAAATGATCAACACTTCGCTGAATACCACCAGGGCAATATCCCGACGCCTTCCCCCGATGGCCCGCATGACGGCAAAGTCTCGTGCCCGGCTCAGAACGCTCGTGTACATCGTCAAGGAAATGATGACGACACCGATCAGGACGGCAATGATGGTCGAAAAACCGAAACTGCCCCCAATGCCGGTGTTGGTAAAATAATAGCGTCGCGTCAGGCGGGAGAGCTCATCCGTTCCATACATGGAATTTTCGGGCATCACGGCCCGGAGTTTGTCGAGCGCAGCCTCCCTGTTCGCATTGGGCTTGAAACGGATCAGAATTGCCGAATAGCGCCCCGCAGGAGTGCGAGCGATTTCCTTGACCTTTTCCAGGGAAGCGAACACGAGAGTCCCCTGAAAGCCCCGGGCGCCCACAGTGACCGCTCGCACACGAACCCTGCTGTCTCCGATTTCGGTCACCTGATCCGGCAAGGGGTTGCCGAGTTTGGTCAGATCCAGCCGATCTACGGATACGGATTCTAGGTCAAGCAAGGCTTGTTCATCTGCCTTTTCAAAATCCCACGGCCCCCCTGCGAGGCGAGGACGCCGGATCCCAACGACGCGAACAGATTCGAAAGAACCTTCGGCGGTCTTGAACAATCCGTTGCCGATCAGAATCGGTTCCGCCCATTCCACTTCTGCCAGGCCCATTGCGCGATCCACATAGCGCCCTGAGATGAGGTTGCCCGCATCGGCGTTGCGGAGATTGGCACTCATGATCCAGGCGTCTGCGCCGCTATGATCCACAAGTACGGACATGTAGTTCAACAAACCGAAGAGGATGGAGAGTTGCTGGCCCACCAGAAAGACAATCGCTACCACACCGAGAAGCGCCCCCGCTGTCGAAGAACGATCATGCACGACCATGCGAAAGGCGGTCAGGCTACGCATCGATAAGGCCCTCCCGAGCCAACCGAAAACCCTCGTCGAAGTCAAGGGCGACCAGTGCTCCCCGGCTTTCGAGCACGCCCTTTGCCGCGGCAGCGCCGCGGCCGCCCAGGATGATCCGGCAACGTTCGGACTCGCGATGAACCTTTTCAATCACATCCAACACCTCCTCAAGCCGGGAGAGCATGGTCAATGTAAGGAAAAGCGCTTGTGGCTCGAAGGCCGAAACCGCCCGTGCTATCTGATCGGCAGGCAGGCCCACACCCAGGTTCTTCACGGTCCAGCCCCGAAATGTCAAATACGACGCCAGCGCCAGTGGAATCAGGTCATGTTCGTCCCCCGGGGCGCAGGAGACCACCGCGACGGCATCCGTCTTCTGTTGGGAATCAGGGTGCATCATTGCAAGGCCCGCAAGGAGACTTCGGGTGGCCCCGGTGGCGAGATGTTCCTGAAAAATCTCCAGCTCGTTGGATTCCCAGCGTTGTCCGACCTCGGCCATCACCGGAAGCATCACTTCAACAATCAGACGGTCCGGCGAAACGAGCTTTGTGGCGAATTTTGAAATGACTTCGCGTGCACCTCGAACGTCGCCGCAGATGAGTTTTTCCAGAAGTGCGGGATTGACCGGCTTGATCGAAGTCCCGCGCATGTTGGACGCTTGTTCGATCAAACTTTCCAGACCGTCCCTGATGGACTGGATCGGTCGAGCGAGTTCATTGCATTCGGGCGGTTTGAGCAACCCTTGGATCGCCACGATCCAACTATCCAGCACCAGGGCAAATGCATCGTGGCTGGAACCGCGTGCGCCGAATACCGCAACGTACCATTTGCACTCCTCCCAAAGCGCAGGAAAAAGGTGATACCTGTAGACGACCTTCAACAACCGCCCAAATTCTATGGCGTATAACAACAATTGTTGATCGGACCGCTCCAGATCGGGCCTCTGGTGATAGCGCCACTCCAGCTCCAGTCGCTTGAGAACCAGAGCAGAGAGATTTGCGAATTCAGATGAAAAAAGCCGTGAGGCAGAATGAGACAACACAAGAGGGCACGCCCTTAATTTATTAACTTAAATCAATTCCAGCCCATGTTCTTTCGCCATCTCCGCTCCCCGGGCAACCGATTTGCTCACGGCCACGGTGGAAATATTCAGCCGGCGCGCCAGGGCCGTCATGCTCACACCCAGTTCTCGCACAGCCCAGAAACACAGGAGGCTTCGAGCCTGCACCAGCTCCCTTTTCCTGCCTTCACGCCAGAGGTCACCCTCCGCGATGTTCAACAAAGCCGCCACTCTTTTCGCCACATCACCCAGATCGAGCCCTGCGGCTCTCAGGGCAGTGCGCCGCTCGAAGGATTCCTCGGCCTGCAGAAGAATTTCGGAAACAAAATCCCCGTCTCCCAGGATGCGCTCGTCACTTTTCAGGTGAACGGCGGATCTTTTCAGCTCCTTGACCGCAGCCCATCCCCCTGCACTCCGGATCAGCCCCCCACCGGTCAGGTCCTCCCTGCGGCCCTCGCGGATTCCTTCCGCGACAAATTTCCTGTAGCTCCGTTTCGCCGACGCAATCCGGCTTCCAAAGTGCTTCAGGACCTTTTCAGTGTTCTGCCAAGGCTGCTTGTGTGTGCCCATGAGGACTCCATGGCCCGAAAACGGGTATCGATCCAGCCCATCCAGGTCGGCCACCAGTTTTGCCCGCAAAGGATTCAGGTGTATGTAGCGAACCAGCTCCAGCAGGTAGCGGTCTTCCTGGCACAGAATCGATTTGTAGCGGTTCTGGAAAAGGTGACCGTGCCTGTGGTGGCGTCGGTTATAACGGACGGCGTGGCCCGTCAGCAGCCGGCGCATCACCGTGGCAATGGGAACCGCGCCGGTTCTCAAAAGCAGATGAAAATGGTTGGGCATCAGAGACCAGGCAAAACAGGACGTTTCCGTCTGCTCCAGGATCGAACCCAGATGCTTCAGAAAATCATGGCAGTCCTGGTCGTCCATAAAAATCCTGCACCGCTCAATGCCTCGTGCAATGAGGTGGTGCAGCGCTCCCGGCGTGTCGATGCGTGATTGTCTGGGCATGCCAAAGAGAATATTCAGAAAAGGCAGGGATTGCAAGTTAATAAGTTAAGGGCGTCCCTTTATCCGTTAATGAGGTGGTGCAGCGCTCCCGGCGTGTCGATGCGTGATTGTCTGGGCATGCCAAAGAGAATATTCAGAAAAGGCAGGGATTGCAAGTTAATAAGTTAAGGGCGTCCCTTTATCCGTTTTCTCTCAAACGGCCTGAAACATACTTGTGGAGTATGCTTGAGATAAGGGTCTGGTAAGGGATTCCTTCTTCCAGTGCCCTCTTTTGGATGGCCATCAGATCTTTCTCCGATATGCGGATGTTCACCCGTTTATCTTTCTTG
>CAZZHS010000090.1:0-7192 GCA_964654275.1 uncultured Syntrophobacteraceae bacterium | reverse complement strand
GCCATATTTTCCCCCAGGACCCTCATGGTCCTCAGTCCTTCCTCGTCTTTCTCCACCTCACCCTTTTCGAGCCCGATGCCCATGTTCCAGTAGATCGATCCCGGCACGACCATCTGGTTGATGAAAAAGAAATGATTCAGTGAATTGAAGAAATGAATGGCTCCGCCGCGCCTCACTGCCACGACACTCGCCTCCACTTTGCGGCGGTACAGAAAGTCATTGGCGAGGCCGACCATTCCCGCACGGTCGATGAGCGCTTTCATTTCCGTGCTCACGTTGGCAAAATAGGTGGGAGAGCCCAGGATGATGCCGTCGGCCCCTGCCATCTTTGCCACGCATTCGTTGAGGAAATCCTTTTCGACAGCGCACTTCCCGTTCTTTTGTTTCCAGCACTTCATGCAGGCGATGCACCCGCCGATCTCGCGGTCTGCGAGGTTCACCACCTCGGTCTCGATGGATTCCTTCTCCAGTTCCTGAAGGACCGTCTGAATCATGAGGGCCGTATTGCCCTCTTTCCTGGCGCTTCCGTTGAACGCAACAACCTTCATCGCTGCAGCTCGTTTCCCGGTCTTTTTCTTCCGATTCAAGGGGGTCCCATTGTTTTGCCGATGGAAAAACCTTCGCCCAGGGGGGCCCCGACGCCATAATAGAATCGGGTTTCGGGCGAATAGACCAGGGGCCGGATCTTGGCCAGGTCGGGCAGACCCTTTTCGTTGAGAAACTCCTCGTCTGCCTTCACATCCAGGATTTCCCCGATGAACTGCGTGTGCAGGCCGATCTCATGCGTGTGAACCAATCGGCACTCAAGGATCATGGGAAATTCCTTCACGTAAGGGGCGTCGACCCTTTCGCTGCGAACCGGGGTGAGCCCGGATCCGGCAAACTTGTTGGTGGTCCTGCCGCTGACCATGCCGAAGAAGTCCGCCTCTCGGACGAATTTTTCCGAAGGCACATTTATGGTGTAGGCACCGCGTTCCATGATGTTGCCGAAGGTGTAGGTCGCTTTTCTCAGCGAGATGGTGGTGCAGGGGGGGCTGGAACAGCAGATCCCGCCCCAGGCCACGGTCATGATGTTGGGTTTGCCTTCGCTGTCATAGGAGCCGATGCACCAGACAGGGGTGGGGTAGGCGAGGGTCTTGGCACCGAAAGATTTTTTCATGGGTCACAGTCTCCCTGGAAGGTCGTTTTTGGAGGCATCCTCTCCACGCCCGCCAGTCGCCAAGGAACTGCGCCGGGCAGAGGGACGATTTCCCCCTGTGAAATCACCACTGGTTGCGATGGATCCTTTCCGCCCTGAACCGGTCCTGCGGGGACGCTGCCTGAGCAGGGTATCCCAAAACGACCAGCGCCAGAGGGACGACCACCTGAGGAATGCCGAGGAGGTCACGGAAGGCTTTAACCCGCTCCTCCAGAGGGTGGATGCCGGTCCACACGGCCCCCAGCCCCTTCTCATGGGCTGCGAGCAGCAGATTTTGCGTGGCGGCCGAGCAGTCCTGGACCCAAAATCCGGGGAATTTCTCCCGCTGCGTATTGCCGCAGACGACGATGCCCAGGGGGGCCTCATGGCACATCGCCACATAGGGATGAATCTGGGGTACTTTCCTGAGGATCCCGAGGTCATCGATGACGATGAATTCCCAGGGTTGTTGGTTTCCTGCCGATGGGGCGCTCATGGCCGCCCTGAGCAGTATGTCGACCACCTCGGGCGGGATGGGGTCAGGAAGGTATTTGCGAATGCTCCTTCGAGTCAGAATCGCTTCAAGAGTGTTCATGCTCCTCTCCTCTCAGTGGATAGGTAAAAGGTCCGGAGCCGAAAAACATTGGAAGGCGTCGGGTGCTGAAACGGCCTCTGGAGAAAAATGTGCCCTCCGAAGCTCCTGTTCTTGCCGTGGGTGCAGGGGTGCCCGGGACCTGAGCCTCGGGAGGCCGTGCCGGCCGGGTCTACGGTGTCCTGCGTGCCACCAGGCGGATTTCAATGGTGATGAGGTCGAAGACCAGGTGCATGCCAAGATGGTCGAAATACCTGCTTGAGCCGTAAATGACGCCCCAACGGGTCCTGTCCAGGTCGAAGTGGGCTTCGGCGGTCAGCGTACCGTCGGGGAGGGGGTTGAATGTGGCCCGAAACTGCAGGGGAGCCACCACGCCGTGCATCTCCAGGGAACCCGTGATGTCCAGGTTGGGTGAACTGAGCAGGGGGCTTTCTGCCGGATTTCCCTGGGTGATGGTGAAGCGGGCCGATGGGAAGGCATCCACGAGGAAGAAATCGTCGGAAAAAAGGTGGGCCATAAGAACGGGCTGCAGCGGGTCGCCCTCCAGGTCGACATTCTTGAGCGAACGCATGTCGACTTCGAACTCTCCCTCGACCCTGCCGGTGTGGATGTGCAGTGTCCCGCCGGACAGATTCACTGTTCCATGGTGTTTGCCCTTGGGATTGCGCCCGGTCCAGTGAATGACGCTCTCCTCGGGGTCCGCTCGGTACTCCCCCTCGATCAGGCGGAGAAATCGATGGTTTTCAGTGGTGTGGGGCTCAGTTCCCTCGAGCGGGTATCCGGCCAGGGCCCAGCCTTCGATTCCACCTTTGAGAACATAGACGGACACGAATCCGGCTTGCAGGAGCTTTGCGGCAGCTGTTTCCGCATCTCTCGTGAGGTGGTCCGCACCGCAAATCACGATGGTTTTCCCCCTGTCGGGCACCAGGTCGGCAACCTGCTGGAGAAATGAAACCTCATAGATGCACGCGTTTCGAGCTCCGGGCAAGTGGCGCTTGTCAAAGTGCTCACCGGGCAGCGAGTCTATGAGCACAAATTCCTTCTCGCTGTCCATCCACTGCCTCATCTCCCCCGGAGTGAGTGTCTGAAACATGCCGGCGCAGCGCATTTTACCCCCCCTTTTGCTTGACCACGTTCTCATGGATGATCATTTCTTAACACAGAGGGACAGGTTTTGAGAATCCGAAGTTTCGTGCCGGCCGCCTCGTCCACATGCTACGCTGAGTCAATGTCTTCCTTTTGTTTATGGAAGGGGGTCGGTGTTCGCAAGGACTGCCTCGATCAGAAAGAAAAGAGACCGTTTTCCCGTTTGGGCGGCAGGGTATTAAAATTATGGACCGGCCAATAGCCCGGCAGGCTGTCAAAAATTTGCTTGAAAGCGTTGAAGGAAACTGGAAACCGTCTGCTTCGAGACCTCGACCTGAACGCGTTTACCGGCATTGTTTCCTGAAAAGCCGCACTCCTTTCGGTCCACATGGGAAAGCTCACGGCAGCAGAAGATCCCCATCAGTCCCGTCGACCTTTCCTCTACCGCTGCGGCCGTCCTGGGAAACAAGCGATCCCGTTCCTGTGCTTTCTCAAAATGGCCAAGCAGGGTCCAACACCCCCCCTCAATCTGTGAATCCGCAAATCCGTAAATCACAAGGTGGGGGGGGCCAGGTGAAACAAATTCGAAACAGCATCAGGCGAGCTCGTCGGCAAGCCGTCTTCCTTCGTCCTCGTCCACTCGCGAAAGCAGGCATGCCCCCAGGAGGAAGAGCACGCAGATGGACAGGATGGAGTGGCGGGTGCTGCCTGTCACGAGACCCACGGTTCCCATCAGGATGGGGCCCAGCACTGCGGCAAACTTACCCAGCAAGTTGTAGAAGCCGAAAAACTCCGCGCTCTGATTGTGCGGAATGATGCGGGTGTAGAAAGAACGGCTCAGCGCCTGAACTCCTCCCTGGACCAGTCCGATGAGGGTCGCGAGGGCGTAGAATTCCAGTTCGCTTTGCATGAAAAAGCCCCAGACCGTCACCAGGATGTAGACGGAGAGGGCGATGTAGATACCCTTTTTGGGGCCGTATTTCTCACCGATCTTTCCAAAAAGGATGGTAGCGGGAAAGCCCACGAACTGGGTGACGAGCAGGGCGGAGATGAGGCTCTCGGGTTTGAAGCCCAGGGACATGCCATAATCCACGGCCATCCTGACGATGGTGTCGACTCCGTCGATGTACAGCCAATAGGCCGCGAGAAAGATAAATACGACGCGCAGCTTCCTCACCTTTTGAAAAGTCCGGTGAAGCTGTCGAAAACCCATGGGGATCATGTGGCGCCCCAGGCAAGCATTGGCGGTTTCCGTTTCTTTGACGAAAAGGAAAATGGGAATGGAGAAGATGGCCCACCAGACAGCCACCGAGAGGAATGAAACGCGAACGGCCTCGCTCGCATCCGCAAGGCCGAAGGTCGAGGGCTTGAGGGTCATGAAGACGTTGAGTGCGAAGAGAAGGCCGCCACCCAGGTAGCCCATGGAAAACCCGAGTGCGGATACGGCGTCCATTTTGGATTTGTCGGCTACGGTTATGAGGAGGGCATCGTAGAAAACCACTCCTCCGGAGAACCCGATGTTGGCTAAAATATAGAGGGCGATGGCCATCTGCCAGTGCCCCTGCGCGACGAGGTAGAGGGATGCGGTGTTGGCCACACCGAGAAAGGTGAAGAAGAAAAGGAACTTTTTTCTGGCACTTCCACAGTCCGCCATGGCCCCCAGCATGGGAGCCATGCAGGCCACCAGGATGCTCGCCGCAGAATTGGCGGCCCCGAGCTGGAAGGTGCTCACGGTGGCCTCCACGTCGGCGCTCCAGTATTGCTTGTAAAAGATTGGGAAAAAACCTGCCATGACCGTGGTGGCAAAAGCCGAATTGCCCCAGTCATAGAGAGCCCAGGAGAGAATGCTTTTGTCCTGGTAGATTCGGTTCCTCTGCTTCATGAGGCTTCTCCCTGAAGATGGTGCGGGCTGCAAGGTCGTCCTGTCCGCCGGAGCCGGTCTTCGGTCGCGTTGCAGCGGTCGACCGGCAGATGCAGCGGGCGTTCAACAACTTATCATGGGTTGCCTCGGGCTCCAAATGGACTGTGTGTGGCCCGAAAGTCTTTGAGGGCCGCAGTCGTCCGGCCGGAGGAAGGACCTCCCAAACGGCGGTGAGGAAGCGCGGCATGCGCTGCAGTGGGTGGCTGCGGGGGACGCGTTGAGTTCGACACATTGGGAAAGGAGAACGAGCATGAAGGTGGGTGCTGTTTGTACACGGGATGTGGTGACGGTTTCCAGAGGAACGGGGCTCTTGGATGTCGCGCGCACCATGCGGGACCGTCATGTGGGAAACCTGGTGGTCGTGGAGGAGAAGGAGGGCAAGCTCTGTCCCGTGGGCGTCGTGACGGACCGAGACATCGTCATCAGCGTGGTCGCCAGGGATCTGGATTATTTCAATTCTCTCACAGTGGGCGATGTCATGAGCTTTGAACTGGTGACCGCGAGGGAAGATGAGCATCTCGAGGACGTCCTCAAACGCATGCGAATGCGGGGCGTGCGTCGTGTCCCCATTGTGAAGGAAGATGGAACGCTTGCGGGCATTCTGGCGTTTGACGACATTGTGTGTCTCCTGACGGGGCAGATGGTGGATCTGGCGACGCTCATCTGCCATGAGCAGCTTCGAGAGGAAATGGAAAAGGACTAGGGCCGCGTCGTCACAGTGTGCAGGACGACTGGCGGGACCCAGGAAGTTCAATCGGGGAGGGAAGCCATGGTGATTGTGGAACTCCACAGCGGCGGTGTGATGGTCGATCAGCCGCTGGAGGTGGTCGAACGTAAGGGCAAGGGGCATCCGGATTCGGTGTGCGATGCCGTCTGTGATGCCATATCCGTTGCGCTGTGCACCGAATATCGGAAAAGCTGCGGCGACATCTTGCATCACAACATCGACAAGGGGCTTCTGAGCGCGGGCAGCGTTACCAAACGGTTTGGCGGCGGCGAAGTGACCCGTCCCATGGAACTTTTCATCGGTGACCGGGCCTCCTGGGCCTGCGGGGAAGCGCGCATTCCCATTGCCGAGATTTGTGTGGAGACTGCCAGAGACTGGTTTCGCGACCATTTCCGATTTGTGGATCCCGAGCGTCACGTGACCTTTCGGGTACTGCTGGGCCGGGGATCCGAGGAATTGACCGCCATCTTTCAGCGACCAGGCCGCTTCAGGCCTGCCAACGACACCTCCGCCGCCGTTGGGTTCTATCCTCTCACCCCCACCGAGTCCCTGGTGCTCAACCTCGAAAGGCACCTCAACTCCAGCGGCTTCAAACTTGCCCATCCCGAAACGGGTGAAGATATCAAGGTGATGGCCTATCGACGGGGGCGCGACGTGGAAGTCACGGTGGCCATGCCTCTCCTCGCCGCGTTCATCGATTCCGAGAAGGCGTACTTTCAAAAGAAAGACGAGGTACTCCATGAGATAAACCTCCAGGTCGCATCGCTGCTGCCTCCCGATCTGACACTGGCACGCCTCAGTCTCAATGCGCTGGACGCGCAGGGGGAGGGAATGGAGGGCATTTATCTGAGCCTGCTGGGAACCTCCGCGGAGGATGCCGACTCAGGCCAGGTGGGGCGGGGAAACCGGGTGAACGGCCTCATTGCGGTGGCAAGGCCTTTGGGGACGGAGGCCGCGGCGGGCAAAAATCCGGTGAGTCATGTGGGCAAGATCTACAATGTCCTCTCGCATCAACTGGCCAGAAGTGTCTGTGAAAATGTGGAGGGCATCCGGCAGGCTTATGTCTTTCTCGTGAGCCGCATTGGAAATCCGATCGACCAGCCTGTCATGGTCAATGTTCAGGTCTCCCTGGAGCAGGGGGCCTCGCTTCAGGATGTGGTCGGACCTGCTGAGGACATCGTTTCGCAGGCCATGCAAAATGTCGGCGAACTTTGTCTGGAATTGGCCGAGGGGCGGTGGCCCGTCTGTTGAGCCCGGACCCGCTGCGCGCCCTCTGAAGGAACGCGCCGTGGGATTTCCGACGAGGCTCGGCGGGCAGCGGCGCGACGCCGGGCGGGGCCGGGAAGGCACCGCGGAGCAAACCGCGCAATTTCAGTGACTTCAAACACTTTGGGAAAGAGGTCCCCGCACGAGAAGCCTGTTGACCCTGGGTTCTTTTCGAGATACAAAGCTAGCCGGACCGCACACTCTTCAGGGGAATTGAATCACAGGATCACAGGGGACTGACTTGATGATCATCGACAATGATATCCTTGAGAAAACTTGCAAGGATATGATTGAGACCATTCTCTTTTGCCTTCCCAATGCCACCAAAGGGACCATCTACCTGGTGAGTCCCATGCCACGGCTCCACGTAACGCGCATCACATCGGGCATACGCCGGGAAGGAACGGATGAGATCCGTTGGGG
>CAZZHS010000089.1:0-7910 GCA_964654275.1 uncultured Syntrophobacteraceae bacterium | reverse complement strand
TGGAGAAAGACGAGGAAGGACTGAGGACCATGAGGGTCCTGGGGGAAAATATGGCGTGGCTCCTGAAGAAAGTGAGCGCCTGAAAAACCTTCCCTCAAAGGGGACGCCGCCGTTGGGAATCCCGAGCGCAACGCCGGTCTGGGTGCCCGGTGCGTCCCCGGTTCCTGCACGGTCACGTCACCCCGGGAGAAAGGCGTTTTGCCAGTCAATGGGTGCACAGGCCGCATCGAGGTCTCCAGGCGCCCCTTGTCTCTGCAGGCTGAGTGACCTTCAGCCGTGCCGGATGATCGCGTCGTGCAGTTGCGTTCGGAGCGGAGGGGACGTCGCCTTCTGCTTCAAAGGGCCCGCCAGGTGACGAGGTCTTCGGTCTCCAGCCAAACTTGACCGCGCTCCACGTGGCAGAAGGCCCTCCAGGCTTCCTGGCCCAGAAAGAACGTGGTGCAGCTCAGGGCAGCGTTTTCGCTCATTTCGTTGAGCTTTCGAAGCAGGAAGTCTCCGCATCCCGGCAGGCCGTGGGGCAGAATGAATTCGGCCAGCACGGGTTTGCCGAAATCGACCGTTTTCTGCGTCATGCTCCAGAGGGTGCCGCTGCCCTGATACTCCGTCATGCTCACCCACTGCTTCACAAGAGTGGCAAGGGTTTCGATCCATATGTCATTGTTCAGAAAATTCATATTGAGCTGCACCGTGGGATGGACCGCGATACCGGGACGACAAAGAGCGGGCAGCGTCATGGTGAGTCCGGATTTCTTCATCTTTCTCTCAAACTCCTCTTGAATCCTTGCGTGCAAAGGGGCCGGCGCCGGTTCCGCAGGCCGCAATCTGCCGCCCCCCAAGCAACGGCTATTGGGAAATTCCCAGGTCGCACAGTCTCCCCGCACCCTCTTCATAGAGGGGGCTGAAATACTCACGATCAAAACACGCCCGCCCCTTGTTCAAAGTCTTGGTCAGAACCGCCACGGTCAATGCGCTGGCGGAGGGCGCACCGCCGGCCATGTGGCTCTTGGCCAGCACTTCGTCGGTGAGGAGCGGGTTGTCGCTGCCCCAGTATCCAATGCAGAAGATGATGTTGTTGCACAAAAGGCCGATCTTATCGGCGCGTCGAATGGATCGCAGGTAGGGAACCCCCTCCATTTCCAGACCTTCGATGTTGTACTTGCGCATGAGGTATCTCAGAACAATTTCGTTTTGAATGGCGATTCCCGGAACGGTCAACATGGGACCGCCCGTGTGCACGCGGCAGTTCACGAGACCCTCGAAGTCTTCCTTCCTGAGCTGATTTCCGTTGGGGAAATCATGCACCCCCGTTTCGAGTTCCTGGGGAATGAGGTAAGTGGGGAGCATGATGTCGAAGCGGTCGCCGCAGACAATCCCCGCTTTCCCGATGATGGAGATGCTCTCGATCCGCTTGGAAAAGGCCTCCGTGAGTTCGCGCATGATTTCCGTGGCTTGCAGGCCGAAGGCATAGTGCAGGTTGATGATGCAGGGAGCCCGCTCTTTCAGCTGCCCCCAGCTGTCGATCTTGATCCGCTCGTCGATCCGCTCGGGGTCGAGTGCGAACGTGTCGATGACCTGGACGTCGATGCCGGTGTTGTGAACATCGGGGATGAAACGGATGCCGAATTTTTCCTCGTAGGCCAGCTTTTCCTGGAAGAAGTCGGGATGAAGCTGGCAGACTTTGTAAAGGGCGTAGTAAAGGTTGCCCGGCTGATCGAGATCCAGTGCCTTCAGTTCCGGCTGCTCCTCGCTGAGCTGCCGGATTCTTTCTTTGTTGACGCGGGGAAAATCCGTCAGGCAACTCACCACGTTGTGCAGGTCGCTGGAAATGATCATGATGGGGCGCACGCTGCGCAACTGACCGGCGGTTTCCAGATTCTGACGCCAGAGCCGGGCCTTGGTGGAATAGTTGGTTTCCGCAAACTCACTGGCGAACTCCACTTCGAGCTCGTCCAGATCATTTTCCATGATGTTGGTGATGAGATCGAACAGTCCGTACCTCAGGAAAGCGTCCAGGGTCCTCAATTCCTCGTAGCTGATGCTGAATTTTCCGGCAATTCGGCAGAGAATCTGGTTCTTTTCCGCAGATTGCTTTTTGTTGCGAAGCCGTTCGATTTCGTCGAGCAAGGAACTGCCCATGAGGATGCGTTTGATCTTGCCCGATTCGATCCCGTACATGAGCAACGAGGTGATGATATCGAAGACGTCTGTCTTGCCTTCAAGGGCGATGCACTTGAAATGGCCCTTCCCCATCTCGTAGATCGTGCGGACACGTGCGCCTTTGGAGCCGCTTTCGAGAAGGGTGATGCCGTCGACCGACGAGAGGTTTTCAGATTTTTTCTGGATGTGGAAATATCGGGCACGGGAAATTTCATACGGGAGCCTCTGGAGGGCGCACATGAGGGCATTGACATCCACACGGCGTTCCTCGTTGCAGTAGGCATGGATGCAGGGCTCCATCCGCTTGTATCTCTCGTAAAGGCTCCCCAGGACGATTTTCCCGGAAATGATCCCGTGGCTCACGGTGATGCAGAAATTTGAAAGGGCCTGGAGAATCCTGTGAGCCCTGTATTCGTCGGTTTCCCACCAGTCGTCGATCTTCACCCCGTCCATGATGACCTCCTCCCTCCCTTCACGCCGAACCGGGCGGGTCCTGTGCATCTAAAAAGAACAACGCGCCCGGTAAATCCTCTTTCGCCATTTTGTTACAATAATCGGACACGATCTTCCCGGTCAAGCACCGGTCACTCACGTGCGACGGAGGAGTTTCATGCCCTTGAAATGCTCATCCCTGACGAGGCGAATGCCGAAATCAGGAAGAAGACAATTGAATTTGTGAACGAGGGTACTTTACTGTTACAATTGTGTTACGATCAGTGACCCTGACCAACCGGCTCGGATTTAAGGGCCCATGGACCAATGGAGAACAACGGGAGCTCATGGAATTTCAAACCCTGCGAAAACACCTCTTTTTCGATCGCAAAGACTATGAACTCCTGAATATCGTCAACGATGTCCTGGGCCATGAGGACCCTCGCAGTCTCAAAAAACTCCTGATTCCCTACCTGCACCCTCACGGCATCAAGGAAATGGCTGCCTCGACAGGGCTGCGCATCGCCTACGCGGTCATCAAGCTGTTCCGCTCGCTGGAACGGGACAGCGCGGAAGACCGCCTGAACACCTTGCGCGCCCTTCGCAATGAGGTCTTATCGAGTTCCGGAACAGAATTGCGCAAAAACAGGGCGAGAGTGCTCCTCCAGATCATGAAGGACCTGGTTCGAGAAGACGACGAAGAGAAACAGCTCCAGCTGGCCAGGGATTTTCGGGAGGCAGCCACCGGGAAACCGCGGGCCATCGCACGGCAGCTCCTCAAGTATCACCTCGTGGAAATGCCCGAGGAATGGAATCAGATCGCGTTCGACGATCATGTCCACGACGCCAACACCAAGGGCCGCAAATCCGCCACGCACCTCATCATGGATGCCTGGATCAAGGGCATTCGCCGCTTGAGAGTCATCTACTACAACTTCGTTCCTCCGGAGGTGGCCCAGGAACTCTCGGAAGCGGCACAGATCATGGACGTCCAGGTGCGCGTGGGCATCGAATACTGTGCCCGGTTCCGAGGGCGATACGTTCGCTTCATCTGGACGCCCCGGGGATTCAATGACGCCAGAGATTTTGTGGAGTTTCTGCACGAACCCGAGATCCGCGAATTCATGGCCGAAGGCCGCGAGGTTTCCCGATACCAGCAGGCCTACACCTTTTCGGTACTGGAGGCCTTCAACGAGGTTCACCGGGAGAGCATCAACCGCGAGTTTGGAGTGGACCTGCCACCGTTGAGCACGTCCGAACTGCTGGCCCTCGTGGGAAGCGGCCAGCCCTCCCTGCACCACCTGGCCAAGCTCATCCATGATCATCTGCTGCGGCTTTTTCAGCAGAAAGCGGCAGAGCTGCGGGAGTGCTGTGCCCGGGGCATCGAAACCGAGACCCGGGAAGCCCGGGAACTCGTGGAACGAATGAACGCTCTCGACATCGAGGCCATATCCGATCGGTATCTGCGGCCCGCGATCAACCCGGGCATCCATAACCCCTTTGTTCCCCGGGAAAATGATGGGGCACCACCGCTCCTGCAGCTCACCCCCCGCGAGCTGTTGCGGCGGCTCGAAGCGCTTCACGTGGGGTATCGCATCACCCTCACCTTGAGCGGTCTGAAGGTCGAGGACGTCCTGGAGCTGCTCTACGATTGCGAAGGGGAAATCACCCGCCTGGAAGCGTTCAATTTCAAAGACGAAATTTTGGGCAACTGCATGGACACCTCTCGCATCCGCGAACTGCAGACCGTCATCAATTCCGGCAATGCGGTCCAGCTCAAGCGTTGCGTGATGAATGTCATCAAAAGCCTGGGAGAAGCGCAGGAGGAGCAGCGGCAGAAACTGTCCTCCATTCTGGAAAATCTCAATGTCCTGCGCGACTATTACCGGAACACTCCGATCAAGTCCAGGATCGGTACGGATTCCACGGGCGGCTCGTCCAAAGTGCCGGGCATGGGCCTGGTGGTCGTGGACACGCTGCCGGCCAAATGCCGCAGGCAGATGAAGCGGGTGCCTCATTTCCCAGCACAAATTCCGATGCGAATTCAGGTATTTCGGCGTCGAACCTTCTGCGGCTCCCCACCGGACCAGGTCAACGGCGGCGCATCCCTGCCCCTGCTTCCCGAGAAAAGGACCTTCCTGGGGGCCTTCTCCCAAAGGTACAAAGAGGACTGGGTGGTCGGCGACTACCAGACCGTGTCGCCTCAACGGAGCAATATTCGTGCCCTGGGGGGGTTGTCCGGCCACGAGGGCAACGATCTCCACCTGAACTGCGAGGAAAAGTCACGCAGTCGGAGTCTGCCCCATTGGAGGTATGTGAATTCCCACCTCAAGAACTGCCTGAAGATCCTTCTGGGGTTCGTCCCCGCTTTCGCCACATTCGCCCTCACCAAGGATTGGTGGGTGCTGGCGTACCTGGGAGCCTTCATCTGGTTCGGCATTACGGGTCTGCGCAATATCATCCAGTCCGTGCTCGGCGCCGGCGGATTCAGGCGCTCCCCCCTCATGCGCTGGACCGAATACGTCAGCTGGAACCGGTTGGCCGATTCCCTCATGTACACGGGGTTTTCCGTGCCGCTGCTGGACTACCTGGTGAAGTCTCTGGTTCTCGATCGGCAGTTCGGTGTGACAGTGGAGACAAACGCGGTGCTTCTCTACAGCACCATGGCCGTGGTCAACGGCTTCTATCTGGCCGGACACAATCTCTTCAGAGGACTTCCCAAGGCGGCTGCCATGGGAAATCTCTTCCGGACGGTGCTCTCCATTCCCGTGGCGCTGATGCTGAATTTTTCCATCGGAGCCGGTCTCACGGCAGCGGGCGTTCCCGCGGTGGCCGACGCCCTCCAGAAATGGGCCGCCATCATTTCCAAGCTGGCTTCAGACATCGTGGCCGCGTTCATCGAGGGATACGCCGACCGGGGGGTCAACTTTCGAGAGCGCTACCTGGACTACGAGGACAAGATCAAACAAATCTTCGACACCTACGCACATCTGGAGCTTCAGCACCCCCAGGAGGAGATCCTGCGTGTGCTGGAATCGTCGGAACGACTGGTCTGCGCTGTCTCGCGAAAGGAAGAAAGTCTGAACCTGGCCGTGATCGTCAACGCCCTGGACATGCTCTATTTCTGGATGTACCAGCCCCGAGCCCGACACGTGCTCCAGCGGATGCTGCGCCAGATGAATGCAGAGGAACGCAAAGTCTTCCTGCTTTCCCAATATGTTCTGCAGCGTGAACGCGAAATTTCCCAACTTTTTCTGGACGGTCTGGTCGGCAAGAATTTTTCCAGGGCCCTCTCCTTTTACCTGGCTCGGTGGCAGAGCTACCTGGACGATCTGCACCGCATGCTTTCACGGTTTGCCGCAGCAGAGATGGAATCCTCCAGGCGGTCCCAAACGGCCCTGGAACGATGAGCCTGCACACCGCTCCGCTTGCAAACTTTTGCCCTGCCCTAGTGCGTTCACCCAATCACTTCCCCGTCCGACATTTTCCCTCAGCGGAGTTCCGGCGGCTGGGGAGTTGGGGTGAGCCGCTCGGTGTCGGGGGTGAGCCTTAACCTCTGCCAATCCCTCTCCACCGGGGCTGAAGGCGTCTCCCGGGGTTGCTCTTGCCCCCCGCGACTGCCTTCCGACGGCTTCCGATCGGTGCCGGGGGATTCACCCGGTGTGTCTCTGCGAGGTCTCACATCCCTGCGCGGGAAAATGATGAAGGGGCTCCACTCCAGTTCCATTCTCGGCTCGGAAGGCTCTGGGGGCCGGAAATCATAGCGGTGCCGCCAGAGAGATACGGCCCGGATTTCTTCCGGCCTCATGAGACGGGGCCCTCCGACCAAAACACCCCGGGAAAAAAGGACTTCCTCCCCGGGGCCCGCCATGATCCCGGGCGGATGCTGCACGCGTGCCGCACCTCGAAACACCACCAGCTGGGTTCTGCCGCGCGCAACCATCACATTGGCCTGACTGTTCAAGACAGCGGCCACGTCGGGAGTCTCGAAGCAGTGCAGATTTTTGTCGATGAAAACCTGACCGATTTCCACGCGAATGTAGACGCACTCCTGCCCTGTGGCTTCATCCACCCTGATTCCGAACCAGGGGTCCGTGTTTTCATCCAGTTGAGAAAAGCCTCCATCTGGATAGCGGATCTTTGCGCTGCTCTGCTTCCCCGTGGTCACCGTCGTCCCTTCGTAAATGGATTCGCCGTATTTCGCCCTCCGGGAGTCCACAAACACATTGGGTCCCGAAGTCTCCAGCTTTCCGATGAATCGGCCCCGCCCTGGATGCCCCCCGAAGCCCTCCTGGCCCGGAAGGGGAGCACAGCTCCAGCCGGCCGCCGCGACCACGACCCCCAGGAGGATGGATCCCATAAAGCCTTTGTGAGTTCGCATGCCGTACTCCTCATCATGGAGCATCTTTAGATGGAGCATCTTTAAGGAGTTGAGAAAAGGGGTCTAAGCCCCAGCACCCGAGTGCTTCTCACCAAGTTGACCGAAACGCAAAGAACCTTTTTCTCCCCGGAATCCCAGAGGATGTATTCCTGGCTCGACTTGTTGAGGAGATAAAATTCGGATCCGGCAAAGGGCGGACGATCGCCTTGCCAATCCAGAACAACCACGGCGTATCTGACGGGACGAACGAGCACTCCATAGGCCATGGGCGTGAAGATGGTGTAGAGCGCGAAAACGACCACAAAGGGAGTCACGAGCCAGAACCGTGCGGGAATGGGTGCTGCAGCGTGCCAGGCGGCGATGAGCAAAAGGACGGCCAGCAGCTCTCCTTTGAGCAGATGCAGAAAGAAGCCTTGCAGACTCTGACTTTCCCCATGAAACAGCCACTCGAGAAGTTGGGCGGCCGGATCAGGCCCGGCCGTCCCAGGGGACGGCCCGTAGAGCACATTGCTGATGCTCAAGGCAGCGGCAAATCCCTGAAGATAATCCAGAACATGGAAAACGAGGAAGGCAAAGAGAGCCGCCAGGAGGAAGAGGCGCCACATCGAGGAACGGTCCAGGAAGGTCCCCGCTGTCACAGACTGGAGCTTTTCACGGCAGACGACGAGGAAATCCCTCTTTCGAGCGGAAAGGATCCAGAGCGGCAGACCGACAATGAGACCGAGGAAAGCGCCCAGGTAGAATAAAAGAGTCAGATACGGAAGCAGTTTGCCCATGAGCATCACCGTCACGGTGATGAGAAACTTGGCCCCCTCCTGCAGGTACTGTTCACGAGGATGCTCAAACAGTCCAAAAAGCCCCAGCAGGTTCAGCTGGGCCCTGGAGACGAGATACCCACATGCGTAGAAAATCGCTGCAATCCCTGCAATCGAGCTGGTCA
>CAZZHS010000088.1:0-8269 GCA_964654275.1 uncultured Syntrophobacteraceae bacterium | reverse complement strand
GACAAGTCTCCCGAAACAGGACTGAAGGAGCTCAAGGTCCTGAAAGAAAAAACAGATTAAGCCTTTGGAAAGTCTTGGAAATAAGAAACGTCCAGCAAGAGGACGTGGGATGGCAGGAAGGTTACTTTTCTGGTTAATGGTGGAGGCGGCGGGAGTTGAACCCGCGTCCGAAGGCATTCCACGGCAGCTTCTACATGCTTAGCTCACATTTTGATTGTCACCTGAGAAGTCTCCTGTGAGCGGGATTCCGCTCAGGTTAGCCTACAGAATCTCACCCCTGACGCTGCAGGCGTCGCGTAAGGAGCCATCCTGCTGAGTCGACGCCCCAAACCGGCCTCGCAGGAAAAGGCCGGTGGAACGGTAGCCGCTTAAGCGGCTACGGCATACGAATAATCGTCTGCGTTTGTCTTTATTCCCGTCTGTTTAACGAGCAGGCAGGACCTCGGCATGCAACTACAGTTTCTTTACCCCCGTCGAACCCGTTTCGCCCCCTCATGGAAGAAATGGCAATCAGTGCAAAAACCCTTGAAACCACGACGCGGCGAGACTTCCTCCACGGCAGTCTCACCTTGGGCTTTGATATTAACCGAAAAGCGACACAAGTCAACTCCACAGCCGAGAAAACGATGCTTTTGGTGACGGAAATATCTCTCGCTGCCCTTCTTTACTGTGTGAAGTTTCCTCGTGCAGACGATCCCCGCATCAGCACATGTCCCTTGCTGCACAGGATTGCGCTTGATATCATTGCCTTCCATGTTAAAAATGGTTGCAACTGTGCTGGAGAGCCAAGCCTGCCTCCAGGCGTGTCTCCGTCTCCTGCCCCGCTGCCGGAGGATTTTCAACGGAGGTTTGACGATACAGAGAACCGTTTGAGCTCACCCATGGTGACCGCAGGGCTTGTGGCCCTTTTCCCCCAAAGGATGAAGAACCAATCCAAACCATGCCCCCTCTCAAGAGACTCCTTCCTGCCTTTATCATCGCCACCTTTTGTGTGGGGCTTCTCGTTTTCACGGCAACGTTTCTCCTTCCGCGCCTCCTCGAAATGGACACGTGGAAGGAGAGGATTTCCCGCGGCATTTGCCGGACCGTTCACTGCGAGATTTCCTATGAAAATCTGGAGGTCTCCCTGTGGCCGACACCGCGCGCCACCATTCGCAACGGCGCATTTCAGCATGCTGAAAATCTTTCCTTGAGCTGGGAAGAAATGCTCCTGGTTTTGAGACTCCCCTCGCTGCTGCAGGGCAGGCTGGAGGTCTCCAGAGTGATCGTTCAGGCACCGCAGTTGGATGCTTCGCTCCCTGCAGTCTCAGACTCTACACCCTCTCCTCCCGTCGATGCTCCATCCTTTGACGTTCCCATGCGCATCGCGGACGCTTTCAGCGCCCTCCCGCAACTTCCTCCCAGTTTTCGGGCCACCCTCAAGAACGGTTCGATGAAATTAACGGCCCGCAACGGCGTCGCGTTCCACTTCTCCAACATCCAGGCCGATCTCCGAAGTTCCCGCACGCGCTACGATATCGACCTGGAGTGCGACTCCAACCTGGCGGACGGCATTTCGCTTCACGGATTTGCCAGACCCGACCTCAGGGAGCTTCAGCTTTCGGGCGGCATGGCTAAGGCGAGGGTCCACCTGCTGCAGGACCTCATCCCTTCTCCCTTTCCCTGGGCCATCGGGGACTCGCTGGTCAACGTCGAGGTAAACCTGCAAAGCAGAGGATCGGACACTGTCGACGGCACAGTCAAGGCTTCCTCCCCCCGGTTCAAGCTGGTGAAGAAGGACCGGGAGCTGGATCTCATGAAATCCAGGCTCGAAGCCCAGTTCCATCTGGAGCCCGAGAGGATCGAAGTGGTTCTTTCCAGCCTTCATTTTGAGGAGCCACAATCCACTTTTCAGGGAACTTATGCCTGGGACGCCGCTCAGAAAGAGGCCCTCCTCCATATCCAGGGCAAAGACCTGGAGGCCGCACCGGTCCGCGAGGCCGCGCTGTTTCTCTGGGAGTCCCATTCGGTGGTGAAGCGCATTTTCGAGATTGTTCTCGAAGGTCGAGTGCCTCTCATCACGTTTGATTCCAAAGCCGACCGTCCCGGCCATCTTGGAAGGACCCAGAATTTTGTCCTTGAAGGAGAAATGCACCGCGGCACCATCCTTGTCCCGAACGCTCAGCTCCTGGCCAGGGAGGCTTATGGAAAAGCGAGGGTGGAAAACGGCGTGCTCGAGTGCAGCGGGCTCCGAGGCAAAACCACGGGAAGCTCAGGAGAAAACGGCCACCTGCTCATTTCGCTGAGAGGAAACCCCGAACCTTTTCACCTCCAGATCGATCTGGATGCAGACCTCTCCGAGGTGAAACCCGTGCTCGAACGTGTGGTTCGCCATGAGGCGTTTCAAAGAGAGCTGGCCTTGTTCAAGGACGTGCAGGGCCGCGGCAGGGGAAAGCTTGTCCTCGGCGAATCGCTGGATCATGTCGAAACCTTGGTGGACATGAATTCGTACCGGATCACGTCGGACTACGCGCGGCTCCCCTTCCCTTTCACGGCCGAGGGAAGCAAGTTCGTTTTGCAGGGCAACTCCATCACTGCGGACATCTTTTCAGGTAGCATGGGCCGCACCTCCCTCACTCAAATTTCCGCTCGAGTCAACTGGGAAGAAGCGACCCGCCTCGAACTCTCTCTCAGCGGCCCCTCTTCCGTTGAGCTGGATGAGCTTTACCCATGGCTCCTTGCCCACGACACGATCCAGCGTCACATGACGAACTTTCAGTCCTTCAAGGGCACCCTGGCTTTGCATACCCTTCAATTCCAGGGCCCTGCGCTCCAGCCGGAAAACTGGGAGTTCACGGTAGAGGGCGAAACGACCCGTTTCGCCATGGAGTGCAGTTTCCTGCCCTCGGTCCTCACGGTCGGTAAGGGTGCTTTCGAGGCCACCCACAACAAGCTGCTGGTTCGAGATGCCCAGAGCAGACTCCTGGATGCAGCGGCCGGCATGAACGCGTCTTTCCACGACTACACGCGGGGACTCTCTGCCGTGGAACTGGAGATTGCCGGGAGCATCGGGGAGCAGGCCACCCGGTTTATCATGGAATTCACCGAAATGCCTCAGGAGCTCAAGGTGAGGGGGCCATGCACACTCCAGCGTTCCAGGGTATTCTGGAACGACAAACGCCGCGTCACCTTCGATGGCGACATCTCCTGGGACAGGGCCACGAAAGCCTCCTTGAAGTTAGACAGAACGGCGGAGTTCCTCTCCATCGACAAGATCACCATCAAAGATAAAGACTCGGATGCGAAAGCTTCCATCATCGTGGACGACATTCGCGTGGGAATAGATTTTCAGGGGAGGCTGCAGCACACCACCCTGGATCGACTGCTTGTCGACAATCAGCTGCTGGAGGGCACAGTCGACGGCTCGCTGAAGGCTCAGGTTCATCTGGACAATCCGGTCCAGTCCTCATTCCAGGGCAACCTCGCCCTGACGGGATTTCAATACCTGTGGGGGCTCCAAAGCCCCGCCTACATCGAAAGGGCTGACTTTCAGGCATCGAAAAACCGCCTGCAGTTCACCGAAGCGCTCGTTCGCTGGCAGGATAATTATTTCGAAGGCCGCGGAGAGATTGTCCTCGGGCAGCCCCATGTCGAGGTGGATCTCGATATGAGGGCCGGAAAAATCGACTGGTCGCGGGTAACGGACTTCGTTGAGGAAGAAGATCTGGAGAGTGAGTCGGACGGCCACTTGAGAGTGGGAGATGCAACCGTCGTGGGCATCATACGGCTCAAAGCGGATGAGTTCACGAGGGACGCGTTCACAATGACCGCCCTTGACACAGACATTCACCTGGAAACTACGGGCATTCGCCTAGACATCAAGGAGGCCGTCTATTGCACGATGCGCATCCGGGGAACCTTGAGACCCTTTCCAAAGGAATACGAGCTTGAACTGGACGTGAGTGCACTCAATGCAGACCTTGCTAACGCCGCTCGATGTCTCTGGGAAAGCGACGATCTTGTCACGGGCACCTATGAAGTGAAAGGGAGGTTGGAGGCGACCTCTCCCCCCTCAACACTGTTCGGATCGCTCGTGGGAAAGATGGATTTCAAGGCAAGGGACGGGCGTATCAACCGCTTCACCATGCTCAGCAGGATTTTCAGTGTGGTCAACATCACCGAATTCTATCGCGGCCATTTTCCCGACTGGAGCAAGGAGGGAACCTCCTACAACACCATGGAAGGAACGCTCCATTTGGACGGCCCCATTGTTCGGGTGGATGAATTCATCCTGGACGGTCCCTACATTAAGATGGTGGTGAAAGGGGATGTGAACATTGTCTCACGCAGGATGGACCTGGTGGTGCTCGTCTCCCCCCTGCGCACGGCAGATCGTGTCATCAACATGGTGCCCCTGCTGGGCAACATCATGGGAGGATCGCTCATCCTCATCCCTGTGGAAGTCCACGGGGACATGGACAATCCCACCATCATCCCCCTCTCACCGGGAGCGGTGGGGTCGGAGCTCCTGGGGTACCTTCGAAGAATCTTCAAGGCACCGCTCAGACTGATACAACCGGGCAGCTGAAGCTGCGGTGCAAGACATGACGACCGGAACAACCCCTTCCTATTTACCGTCAAGTATCAAGTATAAAGAGACGTCTCGAATGGAACGCATGAGCTTTCACATCAAGGGCATGTGCTGCGCCGAAGAAATCGGGCTTCTGAAGAGCAAGGTGGGCCCGCTGGTGGGAGGAGAGCTCAATCTCAGTTTCGATCTGCTCAACCACAAGATGACCGTCCGAACACCCGGGCAGGCCATCGATCCCCAGAAGATCGTGGAGGCGGTGTCCCGCACGGGAATGGAGGCCATTCCCTGGGAAACCGAGTGCGGAACCCTGCCCTGCAGCTCCGAAGAGAGCCTGTGGAAGCGCCATCATCGAGCCATCCTGTGTGGCCTCAGCGGCCTGCTCATGGTTGTGGGATTCACACTGGAAGTTGTCCACCACGGCGGGTTGACGGCTGCACTCCTGGCAGACACTTCGCCCGAACACCCGCTTCCGTTTCACGCCATCGCGGTTTATGTGGCGGCCATCGTATCCGGAGCCTGGTATGTGGCGCCGCGGGCTTTCCTTGCGGCCAAAAACCTGCGCCCCGACATGAACCTCCTCATGATCGTGGCCGTCTTGGGAGCGATGGGACTCGGGGAATGGCTGGAGGCCTCTTCGGTCAGCTTTCTATTCGCTCTGGCCCTCCTCCTCGAATCCTGGAGCGTGGGCAGGGCGCGCCAGGCCATCAAAGCCCTCATCGACATTTCCCCCAAGAGGGCGCGATTCATTTGCCCCACCGATGGGGAACTGGAAGAAAAACCCGTGGAAGAGGTGCCGGTGGGGGCCATCGTTTTGGTGCGGCCCGGAGAAAAAATCCCCCTCGACGGCGTCATCACCCGGGGAAGCAGTTTCGTGAACCAGTCCCCCATCACCGGGGAATCCCTGCCGATTCCTAAAACGGTAGGCGATGCGGTCTATGCAGGCACCCTCAACGGCGACGGCGCCATCGAGTTTCGTGCCACGCGCGCCGCTTCCGACACCACGCTGGCTCACATCATCCACATGGTGGAAGAAGCCCAGGCCAGGCGAGCGCCTGCGGAACAGTGGGTCGAGCGTTTTGCACGCATTTACACCCCCGCCATGATGCTTCTGGCTCTGGCCGTCGCCGTCGTCCCCCCGCTGCTCCTGGGTGAAGAATGGACCCCCTGGTTCTATCAGGCGCTGGTTCTGCTGGTGATCGCGTGTCCCTGCTCCCTTGTCATCTCGACACCCGTGAGCATCGTGGCCGGGTTGACCTCCGCAGCGCGCAATGGGGTCCTCATCAAGGGCGGCGCTTTTCTTGAAGCCCCTTCGAGACTCCGAGCCATGGCTCTCGACAAAACGGGGACTCTCACCCGAGGACGCCCTACCCTCCAGAAGATTTTGCCTCTCGAGGGCCACACGGAGCGGGAATTGCTGACCAAGGCCGCCTCCCTGGAAATTCATTCCACCCATCCGCTCGCCCGAGCCATCGTCAGGAAGGCGAAATCCGAAGGGATTGAACCGCCCACGGCCCACGATTTCACCATCCTGCCGGGCCAGGGGGCTCAGGGTATCATCGAAAACACCCGCTACTGGATCGGGAATCATCGGTTGCTCGAGCAATGGAACCATGAAACGACCGAGTTTCACGAAATGGCTAAAAACCTCGAGGACGCGGGCCATTCTCTGGTCATCATGTGGTGTGAGGATCACATTTGTGGTCTCATGAGCATCGCCGATGAGGTGCGCAGGGAATCCAGAGAAACCATTGCAGCTCTGAAGGAACTCGGAATTGAACAAGTGGTGATGATCACAGGAGACCATCAAAAAACGGCCGAGGAAATGGCGGCCGTCACGGGCGTCGATCGGTTTCACGCCGAGTTGCTGCCCGCGGACAAGGTGCGGGTTGTGCAAGAATTGAAGAACGAACTCAGGTCTGTGGCCATGGTAGGAGACGGCGTCAACGATGCCCCGGCCATGGCCGCCGCCAGTGTGAGCATCGCCATGGGAGCCATGGGGTCCGACGTGGCCATCGAAACCGCCGACATCGCCCTCATGTCGGATGATCTCTCCAAGCTGCCCTGGTTGATCCGCCATTCCCGAAGGACGTTGAACATCATCAAGCAGAACATTGTCTTTGCTTTGGGGCTCAAGCTCCTTTTCGTCGGACTGGCCGTTTTGGGGTCCGCCACCCTCTGGATGGCGATCGCCGCAGACATGGGGGCCTCTTTGCTGGTCATTTTCAACGGCCTAAGACTCCTCAGGATTGGACCGGTCGGCCTCGCCACCCGCTAGCGATTTTTTCACCAGGGCGATCTCCTCGCGAAGCAGCTGGGACTTAATGGGAGAAGGCTTCTTGTCGGCCTTGAGCAACACTTTCAAACCATCCCGGTACCAGCGAAGTCCGGCCTTGGTCCTGATTTCCAGACTCAGGGCATCTTTGGGTAGCTTCCCTTCCGCCAGGCGGGAGAGGACCCGCAGTTTGGTTTCATCTTCCAGTGCGGTGTGAGCCGTCACGTGAGAAACCAGCAGAGCCCATTCCGACGAATCGGGTCCGCCCCAGTGAGCAACCAGACCAAAGAGCTTGTAACACACCAGCACGATGTCCCGGTCTTCTTCCTTCTGAAAACGCCGCCCGCTGAACACCCGCATGGCCTCCCTCCCCACCTGGCTGACCAGGGTGAGATAGAACCACCGGAGCATCATGAAGTAACTCTCCCGGCTCAACTCCCGGCCGACCCAGTAGAGGGGGTTTGCAATGTTTTTTAGATTGATGGCCCATTGGGTCATGCGAAACAGGAGGGGATTCCTCTTGAGAAAATTCACCACAGGATGCTCGTGTATTCGCCGGTAGACCAGATAATACCGCTGGTATTCGCTGATTTTTCGATTTCCCAGAAACTTGAAGGGAACAATCCCGGAGACGCGCACCAGCCGACTGCTCACACGGCGCACCAATCCCAGAAGATCGATGAGGCTGGCCTCGTACTGGGGGCTGGGCGCATCAGGATGATAAGCGGCAGCCACCGATTTTACGACGGTGGCCGCTCTCACGTTGAGGGCTTCCACGCTGAGCTGGAGATCCGATTCGGGCAGTTCCCAGACCTCTCTCCTGAGCCTTTTGATGCGATCCAGGGCCTCGAAGTCCTGGGGACCGAGAGGGGGCAGTTCGTCCAGTTCCACCTCCTCTCTGAACTGTTCCTCCATGATCTTTCTGAAGCGGCGACGAACCCACCACGTGATTCCCATGAGGAGGAGCACCGTCGTCACCGTGACCAGCAGAAAGAAGGCACTCCACCAATGGGTTTGAATCATTCCCTTGAGCGTTTCCAACCACAAGGCCGGTTCCATATGCACTGGGTCCCCTCATCTCCCGCAGGGCTCTGCGGAGATGAAACCGTGGCGCTGCGAGCATTCTATTCCGAGACGCCGGGCGGGGAGACGGATGAACCGCTCCCCGACGTTTCGACCGGGGGAAGCTCCCCGGAGTGTTCAATCCAAGACTGCAATTGAGGCAGCACTTCCAATTCCCAGCTCGAAGTCAGACGCTGGTTCAGGAATTTACTGTAAAGGATATCCAACGCAGAGGAGACCTCTTCGATGAAATACATCTTTTCGAGGAAGAACCCCTCTTCGTCGTCTTCTCCAAAATCGGCCATCTGCTTCGGAGTTTTCAAGCCTTTGACTGCCCACAGAGCGCTGTCCAGGGTGAGCAGGTA
>CAZZHS010000087.1:0-8551 GCA_964654275.1 uncultured Syntrophobacteraceae bacterium | reverse complement strand
TTTTATATCTTTATAGATCCGTAATTATTTTTTGTTGTTGCCCTTGCTTATGTCTCACCTCCTAGAGGCGGTCATGGATAGCTACACGACCAAACCCTTCGAAGTCGAGAAATTGCTGCGGACCATTGCGAACGAGATCATGCGCAAGGTCGCCTGACCCGTGCGTCGTATGATTTGCCTCCTCGTTCTGGCCCAGCGCTGGTGTGGTGAATGCACAGGCAGCCCTCAGGCTGCCTGTGCAAGGTCACTCAGGTATCACCTTGCCGGTATGAAGGAGGAATACCGCCTTGGAATCAAGACTTTGCAGGTAACCGCTCGAGAAAATCAAGCGCGTTTGTACGTGAATAACCTTTTATTTCGGGTGGTTTTCGCTCAACTGACTGTGACATGGAATGCAGTTCATATTTCCTTTGGCATAGTCGACGCCATTGTCTTTGTCATGGCACGATTTGCAATGCTGTACTTCGGAAGAGAAGCCCGAAAACACGAAGGATTTGTCATGAGCGGCATTGAGGATTTCGATAGTCTTTCTGGCGACCTCTCCTGTGACTCGTGCGCAGCGTTCTGAGCGTTCAGGGCTGTGTGAATCGAGTTTCGTCTCAAAACACCACGTGCTTGCTGATACATGACAGAGAATGCTTCCAGACACTGTGGGCTGACACGATCCTTGTATTTTCGGCTTTTGTGGAATGAACGTCGGCATTGCCGTTGATTCATACCATTTGAAAAGTTCACTAACGAGTGGCGTGTGCTCTTTGATTCCGTAAAAGAGGGACACAGCGGCAGCACCTCCCAGCAGCGCGCCGCAAATGCTGCCCCAGCCGGCTATGCCGCTCTTGCCAATGGTCATCATCTCGCACGGAAAGGCGTTGTAAGGAGCTCCATGCCTGTCGGCCAATTCCTCGACGATTGACGCGAAAACACCGTAGCAACAGCCCCTGCCCTCGTTATAGAACCCCCAGTATGCCTTTTCAGCAGCTGCATCGGGATCAAGCTTGTGATATGCCCACGGAAAATTTTTTGTTGAAGCATATGCAGATGAATGAAGTGCAGAAGTTATGGAAAGAAATGATCCTCCGGTGATTGCTGCGCCAATCATTGTGCTCAGGGCTTTTCTTCGTGACACACTTTCCATTTTTCCTCCTGGATAAATAATTGTTAAGAAGATAATGCATTTGACTTGATATTCTTGAGCAATATCGGTGCCAGATTTTTATTGTTTAATATTCTGAATATATACATATTTTTAATTGAAATTCAAATTTTATCACCTAACGAGTCGTTCTTAATACAGAACATGAATTTGCAAAATGTTTCCATATTGTTACTTATGCGTATTCCGTATCAATTTTGTATGATTTTTTTCCATCATATCTTTGAATCATAGTTTTCAACTGAAATGGAAAATACGAGACAACGGTGATTCCGAAAGAGTGAGACTCGCGGTGAAGGGAGCCCGCTTTTGCGAAACAGTTTCAAGCGACGCGTTGTTTTGGCTACGTATAAAAAGGGTCTGATTGAGAACGTACGAGTGGTAAAGTCCGGCGGTTCTTACGGACTCGCTTGAGAGATGCTCATGCAAAAAGTCGCGGAAGAATTTAAGTGGCATTCCCGCGAAGGCGAGAATCCATTCTTTTTATATGATTAGACATGGCCCCCTTCTTCAGGAGGATGACGACTTTCTGCAGTGGCGGCTTGAGACACGGCTTGTGAAATGCCGTTATTCGAGGAGATGATTGCCCGCGGTATCGGAGGGCTGTCCAGTGTCTTCCGAGTCCGCGAAAATGCAGGAAATTAAATGTGGATGTCGAGTTCCTTGAGTTTTACCCACAACTGTTTGCGCGAAATACCCAGGAGTTCGGCAGCCTGTATTTTCCGGCCGCCAGTGTGTTCCAGGGCTGCCATGATGAGCTTGCGCTCGCAGGACGATACGGCTTCTGCGAGGGAAGTGATTCCTGTGTCTGAGTTTTGCTGCTCGGGGGCCATGCTTTCGGCGCTGCTCCGGATTCGTTCGGGAAGATGCCCCACGTGTATTCCGCTCTCCCCGCTTAGAAGAACGGCGCGTTCCACGGCGTTGCGCAGTTCCCGCACGTTTCCAGGATATGAATAGTTGTGCAGGGCTAGGCGGGCCTGTTCCGAAAGGGTCGCGGAACGGCCGTGCAGCGCGTTGAAACGCTGCAGGAAACGCTCCGCCAAAAGCATGATGTCGCCACCGCGTTCCCGCAGGGGCGGCAGAACGATAGGGACGACGTTGATCCGGTAGTACAAGTCTTCCCGAAAACGCTGCTCCGCGATCGCCTCCTCGAGGTTACGGGCGGTTGCGAAGACCGTGCGAACATCCACCTTGCGTGGTGAGTTTCCCCCGACCGGAGTCACTTCCTGGTCCTCCAGAACGCGCAGCAGCTTGGCCTGCAGGGATTGCGGCATCTCGCCGATCTCGTCGAAGAAGAGGGTCCCACCGTCAGCGGCCTCGAACTTGCCTTTTCGCGCTTGGTGCGCCCCGGTGAAAGCCCCCTTTTCATGTCCGAACAGTTCCGACTCGAGCAGATGCTCGGGTAGCGCCGCGCAGTTAATCTTGATGAATGGCTTGTCCCGCCGGCTGGACAGGTGGTGCAGCGCCGCCGCAACCAGTTCCTTTCCAGAGCCGCTTGGGCCAAGTACCAGCGCCGGCACGCAGGCGTCCGCCAAGGCCCGGATGCGTTCGAAAACCTTGAGCATCGCCGGGCTTTCTCCGATGAACTCCGGTTCGTCCCGTTCACCGCGGAGCCGGGCGTTTTCCCGTTTCAGGTCGTGAAACCTGAAGAAGCGCTCAACGGCGATGAGCAACCCATCCCGAGGAAAGGGTTTGCACAGGAAGTCGTACGCACCGGCCTTGATCGCCTGAACGGCCAGTTCGACTTCCGGGAAGGCGGTGATGAGTATGACCCCGGTCCCGGGGCGGAATTCATTGACGGTTTCGAGCAGTTGCAATCCGTCCATGCCAGGTAGCCGCAGGTCGGTGATGACGAGGTCGAAGCCGCGTTTCTGCAGGATGGCCCTGGCCCCTTCCGCATCGCCGGAGACGGTCACTTCGTAGCCCGCCTGAGAGAGAGCGTGCTGCATGCCCAGACGCATGGAAAGCTCGTCCTCGACGAGAAGAATCGAGTGATCAGACATTGCGTTCCCCCAGAATAGGTAGCCGGATGACGAAGGAAGCGCCGCGAGGCTGGCTCCCTGTCTGTTCTGTCCGGGTGTTCGGTGCTTGGTGGGTGTCGAGTTCAACGGCGCATGCGGTCGTATTCGCTGCCTCCCCGCATTCGAGGCCCAGCGTGCCCCCATGCTGCTGCACGATGGATGCGGACACGGCCAGACCGAGGCCGGTGCCGCTGCCGGGGGGCTTCGTGGTGAAGAAGGGATCAAAAATGCGGGAGCGGTAGCGCACCGGGACACCTGGCCCCGTGTCGCTCACCGTAATGCGCACCATGTTGCCCTCCATCCGGGCGTCAAGGGTAAGCACGCCGCCTCCGGGCATGGCGTCGGCTCCGTTGAGCACCAGGTTAAGCAGCGTCTGCCCCATCTTGTCCGGATCTATGAACAGATGCGGGACGTCGCTGGACACGTTGGAGACGATGCGGACACTGCGCCGCTGGAGCGTAAATTCCGCCAGGGACTGGATGCGGGAGAACAGTTCCCCGACCCTCGCCTCCCGGACAGCGAGAGGCGCCGGGCGGGCGTAATGCATGAGCTCCCCAAGGATGCGCCGGATTTTCTCGAGGCTGTCCTCAATGACCTTTTCGTGTTCGCGCCGCATCTGCGCGTCCATGTCGCTGGATGTCAAGTTGCGGAAACACAGGATCACCCCACCCAGGGGGTTGTTGATTTCATGCGCCAGACCCGCGGCCAGCTGTCCGATCGTGGCCAGCTTTTCTGCCTGATGCATGCCTTCGATGTTGCGCAGGCGTTCATTCTCCGCGTCGCGCAGGCGCTGGACCATCCACAGGAAGCTCGCCTGCAGCTCCCCGATTTCGTCTTCCCTGAGGGGCAGTTCAGCCAGGGGCGCGCTGAGGTCGCCACGCGCGGTGATCTCGTTCATGGTTCGGGTCAGCGCGGTGAGCGGACGGGAAAAGTGCCTTCCCGCGTACCAGATCAAAGCAAGAGCCGTGAGCAGCAGCAGGGCGCCGATGCCCATGGCCTCCAGACGCACCCTTTCAAGGGCGCTCTGCATTTCGCTCAGGGACAGGCCGATGCGGCAGGCCCCCCAGTGTTTCGAGCCGATGGCCAGGGGTACGGCGATATCGAGATGTTCGCCCATTTCGTGCGTGTCGCGACGTCTGATGATGGGATTGTCAGCTGTCAGGACGGCCCGCGTCTCTTCTTCCTCGTTGCGCCTGCCATACTCGCGGAGGTTGCTGTGGGCCACGACCCGCCCGGACGGATCGAGGACCATGAAATAGAGGATGCGGGAGTCGAGCCGCATGACGTCTGAAATGAAGTAGTCGAGATAGTCGGACATGTCGCTTGGGTCGGCCATGTCGAGTTCCTCGTAAATTCGGGCGTTGGTGAACAGCACCGCCGATATACGCGCGATGCCGAGCCCTTGTTGCGTCGCGCTCCGCAGCAGCATGCTCTCCTCGCGCTGCACGGTCACGAAACCAACGAGAAAGGCGAAGACGGCGATGCACGGAACCGCAAAGACAATGAATTTGCCCTGCATGCCCATTTTCATGGCGTCTTTTTCCCCGGCTCTCGACTGTTGGAATGAGGCGCGAGCGACGAATCCTTCTCGCGGAAGACTTCGTATGCCGTCACGTCCACCGGACCGAACCCATGGCGTAAAACTTCGTTCCACACGGCAGAACGGTCGGCGATATCCGGCGATGCGGGGTCGATCCCGAGCAGAACGCCGCGCAAGGCGTCGAGCACGTCAGGGGGGAGTGAGGCTCGGGCGACAATGAGAAATCCGGGAAACGGGGGGGTGGCTTCGAGAATACGCAGCCCGGAGTTCATGTACGGCAGGGCCATGGGTTCGCCGATGACCCCGGCATCGAATGTCCCGCGCAGCACGGCCCGGGCCACGGCGTCGTGGGTCGACAGGTTGCTCCAACGGGAGAAGCGGTCGAAGGTGAATCCGTGGCGCATCAGGTAGTGCTTTGGGACCATGAAGCTGGCCGTGGAATCAGATGAGCCGAAGGCCATGCTCTTGCCCACGAGATCCTGTAGTGTTCGGATATCGCTGCGATCGTCCCGCACGATGAATACACTTCGGACGGTCGGGGTCCCATCCGCCCCTAAGACGGAGCAGAGCGGGACCAGCCCCATGCGGTCGCTGGCCTGCAGGAAGGTTCGTCCCGCAACCAGCGCGACATCAAGGGTGCCCTTTTCCAGACGGTCAATGATTCCCGAATATCGTCTATCCAGCACGAGTTCATAGCGCCAGGGCTGTTGCGATGAAATGTAGTCAATAAAAGGCTGATATTGCTGATAAATAACCAAGGGATGGTTCAGCGTGATGGCCCCGAATCGGTAAACCTGCCTTGCTCCGGTCTCATCCGCCAGCGCTTCGAACCGGAGCGCCGGGGGAATGAAGAGAATCTGCAGTACGGCGAGTATGGCGGCTAAGGATTTGACCATGGACTTCTCCCGCCCGCAGGCTTTGCGAAGGATCAGGGCAGTATGGTGACCGTGCAACCGCTCGATCTGTTCATGCGTTCCTTGAGGCTGTGGAGAGTGAAATCCATGCCCCAGCTGCATGGGGGAAGGATGATCTCGTCCGCGTCATTTTCGCTTGCAGCGGCGAGGACTTCCCGCAAGGGCTCTCCCCAGCGTGTGCTCAATTGTGCGTCCACGCCTTGTGCGCGGGCTTTTTCGATGACATCCCCGAGTCGGATCCGGCATTCGTGTTCACCCTGCTCCCTAACATAACGCAGGAAATTTTCCCTGTCGCGTTGCGTGATGAGGTGATCTACAGCCGCATAGTGCATCAGGTCTGAATCGACAATATGCAAGGCGATGATGCAGCCGCCGCGGGCATGCGCTCTGGCGATGGCGTAATCCTCAGCCTGGCGGGCTTTTGGCGAACCGTCGCTTCCGAGAAGAATGCGAGGCATGGTCCTACTCCTGTTGCGTGCCGCCGGATAGAAAGCCCGGCGGCACGGAAAAATGGTGTCAGGCGATGAACTTGGACAGGACGATGACGGCAAAACCCAGCGCCGCAACGATAATGTCCTGCCGACGCGACTTGGACAGAGATTTGAAGAAGGCCATGAGAATACTCCTGATGGTTTTTGGTTACATGAAGACAAGGACAGCACCCAGAGCCAGGACGGCCTTGATGCCGGCTACGCCGAAACCGAAGAAAAAGCCCCTCAGGCCGGCGGCTCGCAGATCCGCAAGGCGCGTGGTCAGGCCGATGCTGGCAAAACCCAGGAGGAAGGCCCACTCCATGAACGTCTTGGCGATTTTGATTTCAGGCTTGCTGAGCATGCCCATCGTATTCATGCAGACGATGGCGAGAAAGCCCAGAACGAAGAGAGGGAATTTGTCGCAGATCATTTGCCACTTGTTGATCTTTGCGGCTTCCTTGCCGTTGTCATGCTCTTGGGAGGCGGCAATGATGGCAAGCATGAGAACCACGAAGGGTAGGAAGAGGACTCGACCGATGTTGTAGATTCCCGCGATGACGCCCGCCTCTGGGCTGTAGCCGAAGCCTGCGGCGAGCACCTGCGCGGAGTTGATGATGCCGACGCCGGCGAAGGCGCCGAACTGGTCGGCGCTGAGGTCGAACAGCCTGCCGACAAGAGGGAAGACGATAAGGGCCAGCAGGCCGAATATCAGCACCACGGCGATGGAATACGCCATGTCCTCGTTCTTGGCTTTCACCGCCGGAGCGATGGCAATGGTGGCTGAAACGCCGCACACCGACATCCCCGCCGCAAGGCAGGCGCCCAGGGCCGGGGACATGCCGAGCCTTCTGCACAGCCACATCATGGTCAAGGCCGTCGCGAACAGGAAGACCGCGATGAAGACCAGCGCCTGAGCGCCAACGGACACCAATCCGGCCAGCGAATAGCTGGACCCCATGACGACGATGCCCGTCTTCGTCAGGATAGTGGAATAGCGCAGGCCGGGCTGGAACACGTCCGCCACGCCGACGGTGTTGCGGATGGCGATGCCGAAGATGATGGCAAGGATGAAATCCTTGAGGGAGAGGTAGGTCTTGAACAGCGGGAAAGCCTCCAGCTTGGGAGCTACTATGTACGCTGTCAAAGCCACGGCCGTGATGAGCAGCAGGCCCGGCAGGCTTTTCAATACGGCCTGGGCGAAATCCTGCTGCGGATCGAGTTGGCGCGAGATGGCATTCTGGGGCATGAAACACTCCTGGTGCAAAGATTTTTCGCACAGAAAGCAAAGCATATGCCATAGATACTTATCAATATTATCGGAGTGTTAGAGAATTGAATTGCTGTTTGAGATTGAATTGCGGGCCGACAGGGAACATGCGCTATTCCGGGCGCTCCTTTTTGCCAACACGAATCGGCGCTGTCTTGTGGCGCTCTATGTCTGACGGGCGCGTAAAGAACATGAAACTGGTGGCTGCATCCTTGGAGATACCGGTCTAGGGCCAGTTCTCCTGTCCCCAAGGCCTCGGCCGAATGGCATTCTTAGCCGCGTTCTTGTTGAGATGAGCAGGTCACACTCCACGTAACCTACGGCTTGGCCCCATGGGTTGCAGGCGTAGATCACGGACTGTCCAAGCAGACTTCTGGGCGAAACGTGAGGGATCCAGATCGAGGATGCCCTGGACCGTCATACTCAGTCTGCCGATACTGGCGTGCATATCCGTGGTGCCAAGTGTGAGATAGACCTTGGCCGCGGACATCCTCGAACTGGGGTCCAATATGAACAGGAGGCTGGCCAGCGTGCCTTTCGTCAAAGTCGACAGAGATATCTAGGAGTAATGATTGCCGACCAGCAACCCGAAGGACAGAGCCTTCGGAGCAACGGTGAATGGAAGAGAAACGATCACAGGCGATGCAGCTCCCGCAAACAATTCTGCCGAGTACGTCCTGACCCAGTAGCCGAACTGGCTTGGAGATAACCCGTGGACACCTCAGTCGCGGCCTTTAGACAGTTCACTCGCACCAGCGCTGCCCATGCTCATGTCAAAAATTGGCGCGGCGCTCAGAATACATGAACACCATGACGCCCACCTTTAAATCGAAGACACACCATCTCATCAGCCTGAAAAGATTGGAAAATTGAGTTCGCAGACTGCTTACGTCTGATCAGGGTGCTTGAACTGCGCCCGCAGCCCTAAATGTTACCAATACGAAACATGAAATTCATCGACGTTACCATCCCGAAACAATAAAATATAAAATCATACTCCCACTCGTTATAATTATCGAAAATTATAAAAGAAATTAGTGGAACACATATTGCAGAAATAATGATTACTTCATGATTTGTTTTGGCAAACAGCAACTTGAGCATCCTTTCATGCGCACCAAGATGGTCAGGCTGGTCAGGACCGTTCAGGTTTCGACGTGGAGCAGAAGTATACAGACTCATT
>CAZZHS010000086.1:0-8854 GCA_964654275.1 uncultured Syntrophobacteraceae bacterium | reverse complement strand
GGACAGGGCCGCATGATCGAATGAAACGGCCAAGAACTTACCACTGTCGAGTTATATATCTAATTCTAATTTTTTCAGCATTTTCCATCGAATTTTTCGTTGGGGAAAAATCCCTATATATGAAACTTATGTCGATAGCGTGCCTTGGCAAATTTATGAATTTGTGACTGACCTCATCCTGTGCACTATGGCAGCCAGACGGAATCTGTCTGCAGTTGCTGGAAATGGCCTGCGGAATGGATTTTCAGCGCGCTGCCTGAAATGAAGGTCACGAGAGCAGTCAGACCCAGGGCGAAACAGACCAGCCTCCGCGGGCACATTGCAGGCTCCTTTTTGTCAGGGTGTTCACCATGAGGGTGGACCGGATGAAAGGGACACCGCTCGGGCCGCAGGGAATGCAGCGGATGATCGAAAGGTCCCTGCAATCATCCTCTGCGGCCTGAGTACAGCCCAACACAATCGAGTGCCCCCCATCGAGCCGTCATTCCGGCAGTCTCTCAGCCGGAATCCAGAAAAAAGCATCCGGGTGCGGGTTTGAAAACTGCCGGCAGGACACGTTTCGAAATGGACCCCTCATACTGCGGAGCTGTAATGAGTGCGCGCTGCAGACCTGCCCCGGGTGATGACTGCTTTTGTGGCGGAGGAGAGACTTGCAGACGCCGGGGAGCGGCAAAGAACGCCGGATCCCAGGATCTGAAAGGGAAGGATTTCACCACCAGGGCATGGCCGAATGGGAAAGCAACTGTCGTTCCATACAGTGAGGAGGCTTGAAAAAAGGGGAAATGAGGAGGCGGGTTCTCGCTCGGCAAGAAAGGATTCGCCCGAAATGGGCTCTCGAAAAACAGCCGTCTCTTTGCACGCCACGGCGCCCTTCGATATCCTTCGTTACCTCAGGACAGGCCTCAGGACGAACGGAGGTTTTGTCGGTTTGTGGTCCTCCAAAATCTTTTAAAAACAACTGTTTCTTGTCGGTCAGTTTGCGACGCCAATGCGGGGCTCACTTCGCTAAGAGGTAACGGACGGGGACGGGGACGGGGAAGCGAAACTCGTTTCTGTAATTAAAGAAACCTTTTTGTAATCCTGACCCACGGCGCTGGAAAAACGTCCAATGACGTGTCCGGCATCGATGTGGGGTTCGGGAGGAAAAAGTGATATTTCAAGACTTGACCCCCGGCTGAGGCTAGAGGATCTGGCTGAGGAATTTTCTGGCTCTGGGGTGTTCGCAGGATTCGAAGAAGTGCTGCGGGGTGCCGATTTCGAGGATTTCGCCGTGGTCCATGAAGACGACGCGGTCGGCCACTTCCCGGGCAAATCCCATTTCGTGGGTCACCACCACCATGGTCATGCCTTCCCGCGCCAGGTTCACCATGACCTCCAGCACCTCCCCGATCATTTCCGGGTCCAGGGCCGACGTGGGTTCGTCAAAGAGCATGATCTTGGGGTTCATGGCCAGCGCCCGCGCGATGGCCACCCGCTGCTGCTGCCCTCCCGAAAGCTTTGCGGGGTAAACGTCGGCCTTTTCCTGGATCCCCACCTTGGCCAGCAGCCCCATTCCGGTTTCCCGAGCTTCCTCCCGGGATCGCTTTTTCAGTTTCATGGGCGCCAGCGTCAGATTTTCCAGGACGGTCTTGTGGGGAAAGAGGTTGAAATTCTGAAAGACCATCCCCACTTCCATGCGGATTTTGTTGATGTCGTTTTTTTTGTCGGTGATGTCGAAGCCGTCCACGACGATCCGCCCCGAATCGATCTCCTCCAGGCGGTTGATGGTCCGAAGGAGGGTGCTCTTCCCCGAACCGCTCGGCCCGATGATGACCACCTTCTCCCCGGCGTCGATGTCGAGAAACACGTCCTTCAGCGCTCTCAACGCGCCGAAATACTTGTTGACGTTCTGGATGGAAATGATGGGGTCAGCGGTGGTCATAGTAACTGAGCCTTTCCTCGAGGTGGCTCACCATCTTGGAGAGGATGAGGGTGATGAGCAGATACACCAGGGCAATGACCGTGTAGGTCTCGAAGTACGCGAAACTCTGCGCGGCAAATTCACGCCCGCGGCGCAGGATGTCTGCCACCGCGAGGATGGACACCAGCGAAGTGTCCTTCAGAAGCGCGATGAACTCATTGCCCACCGGGGGCAGGATGGTTCTCCAGGCCTGAGGCAGGATGACGTAGAACATGGTCTGCATCCGGGTGAATCCCAGGGACCGCGCGGCCTCCATCTGCCCCTTGTCGATGGATTCGATGCCCGCGCGGAAGACCTCCCCCATGTAGGCCCCGTAGCAGACAGACATGGCGATGACGGCGGCCACCATGTCGGGGAGTCGCACGAACCGCCCCAGGGCATAGTAGATGTAAAAGAGCTGCACCAGCAGCGGGATGCCGCGCACCACCTCCACGTAGGTGGAGGCGACGGCGTTGATGATCCGCACCTTGGAGATGCGCCCCAGCCCGGTGATGAGTCCCAGGATGACGGCGAAGAAAATCGCCGACACGGTGACCTGGAAGGTCACCACGATGCCGTCGGGAAGAAACTTCAGAATCCGCCAGTAGGGGTCGGGCTGGAAGATGGCCAGGTAAGCCAGGATGAACAGTGCGCCGAAAAAGGAGATGCGCCAGGCGGAAAAGAGCCCCGCATCCTTCCGGGACGGGATGGCGGCACCGTCCGTGACCTGAATGACCGGCTTGTCGTGAGGGTTCATTCACCAAACCATTTCACGTGGAGTTCCTTGTCGATCCCTTTCTCCTGGACGGCCGCAATGCCCTTGTTGATGAGGTCGAGCACCTCCTGGTTGCCTTTCTTCACGGCCACGCCGTAGTATTCGTCGCCCGTGTCGAGCACCGCGGCGATCTTCAGCTTCTCGGCGTACTCGGCCCGCTGCAGGGCGTACTGGGCGGCCACGGGATCATCGCACACGACCCCCTGGATGCGGCCGTTGTAAAGGTCCTCCATGGCGAGGCCGATTTCGTCATAGGATTTGGCCGTCACCCCTTCAGCTCTTTGGATAACAAAGTAGCCGGTGGTGCCGATCTGGCCGCCCACGCTCTTTCCCTTCAAGTCCTCCACGCTTTTGGCGTCCGAATCTTTGGGCACCACGAGGGCCTGGCGCACCTTGAAGTAGGGGATGCTGAAGTCCATGGCTTTCTTGCGCTCCTCCGTGATGGTGACCGAAGAGCAAACCGCATCGTACTGGCCGGCGTCGAGGCCCGCAAAAATCCCGTCCCACGCCACGTTGCGCAGTTCGACCTCGTAGCCACCTTCCTGGGCCGCCGCTTTCATGTAATCCGCATCGAAGCCCACGATCTGCTTCTTTTCATCGAGGAATTCCATGGGAGGCCACGTGGCGTCCATGGCGATGACGATCTTTTTGGCCCAGGCGGGGGTGGCAAACAGTACGAGCACGATCAGCAGGGACAATGTTTTTTTCATCATGGGCGGTTCTCCTCCTTGTGGGGGTTTTCGAGAAAATTCGCGTGGAAGCAGTGTATATGAAAATGGCGGTCGCGGTAAAGATTTTCCTGAGGTCGCCGCGGCTTTCCCGGCCCCTTGCCCGTGCGAGACTCCCGCTCTTCGATAGCGACCGCGAAAACCTGCGGACGCGGATTTCCCCTGGCGCTCACTTGAGTGTCCACAGCAGCCCCGCAGAAGAAATGCCCCTTCGCGCAGCCGACATTTTCCGGGTGGGCGGAAACGGCAATCCGGATCCTGATTCGTGTTCGGGGATTTTCGCCTGGAGCCTGCAGGCATGCCCTCAAGAGGCCATGCGCTCCCCACGACAAGGCTCGGACTTCGGCCTTTTGTCCCCGGAAATGCTTGCGCCTCGCAGGATCTTGCTCTATAAGCCGGGACAGCAAAATATCCCGTGCTTCGGCCCGCATGAACCGGTGGATCGCTGAAAAATCAGTCCACAAGTTTTAAATTTCTTTGAAATTTCCTGAAGCGGCAGCCGGCAATCCCGCTCCGACGCTCCCAAATTTTTTGTGGTTATTGCTTTTTATGAGAGGTTCAGCCGGGTGGATGCATTCGGGGCAGCGCCCACAGCGAATGAACACCTCGAATTGTTCTCTCCCGTGCTTTGTCAGGTTAGCAAAGGAGGATCCGGCAGCCTCACAATGTCCCCTGAAGGGAGGAATGAAAGAAGGGGTGTCCCCGATGAAACAAATCAGAAAAAACATTGGAAGACGTGGAGTACTCTTCCGGGAAACCACGTACTGCACGAGCTTCGATTCATGGTCGACCTGTTGCCATATAAATGCCTTCCGAGTATAATTTTTAACTTAGGGAAAAGTCCTGCTCTTCCAACCGCCCACCCCTTTACTCAAGAATGGAGACTTCAGCGAACAAGCTTACGACCGGATGCTGCAAGTCCGGCCCATCCATGGCTTTTGGAGAAATTCACAGACTCTTTCCATTAAAGACTATGGATGAATGGTCCGACTTGACCCTTGCAAGGGCATCACCGTAGGGAACCAACCGCGGGGAACCATTTTTTTTGTTTGTTGACTTTGAGCAGAACACGGCATCGGACCAGACTTCCTTGGGGATGTGAAATGAGAAACTGGTATTGCATCTACACGAAACGCGGCCAGGAAGACAATGTCACGATCAAGTTGTCCGAACTCCCTCATATCGAAATGCTCAATCCCAAAATCCAGAGAAAGAAATTCGTTCGATCGCGATTGACCCAGGTTGTGGAAGAACTGTTCCCTGCGTACATTTTCGGTCACCTCGATCTGGCAGAATACGGCCACCTGGTCCAGTACACGCGAGGCGTGCGCCGCTTCGTGGGAGACCGGTCGGGGAAGGCCTATGAAGTGGACCCGCACATCATCGAATTCATCAAGGGCCGCCTTCAAAACGGTTTTGTGGTGCTGGAAAAAGAATCCCTGAAGCCCGGGGACCTGGTCCGCGTCGAAGATGGGCTCTTTGCAGGATATAGCGGTGAGGTCCTCCTGGAAATGAAGCCTGATGAGCGGGTCATGGTGCTCCTCACAAGCTTGGAAAGCCGTCTGAAAGTGGAACTCCCCCGATGCTGTGTGTCACGCGTGCAGGCGGCCGGTGCATCAAGATTTCTGTAGTGAATTTGAGCTCATATAAGTCAAACAAATGAACTTATTTTATACAATGCAATACCTTGTCGATCTAAAAAATCAGGAATTTCCTGATTGGAAACGAGGCATGTTTTCCATTAGGTTTTGAAACTCTCCCTCCATCTTCAGGGATATGAAGCATCCGAGCAGGGGAAGTCGAGTACCGTGCAACCTGTGTGCTCAGCGGGCGATTGAACCAGCTGGACCTGATTGCTCGCTGCAGCTGAGTCGGGATTCGAGATCACTCAAAATGAATGCCCCTTTGACCGGCATTCCGGTAGTCGTCCCTCGGGTTCCACCACCCGCAAGAACTGTCGTGTAGAGTTGATGGCGGTAGCCTGCCCAGTTTTTGCCGGAGCGGCGCTGAGCGATATGCCGAACCCCAGCGATTCGCGAACTGATTACAGCTCCACAGTATAAGTTTCCCATTTCAAACCTCGTCATGCCGACAGGTTTTAAGTCGGCATCCATTGCTTTCCTGCGGATTCCGGCCAAACGCTGCCGCAATGACGAGGCAAGTGGTGGAAACTCCATCCTGCTAACTTGCACCGAGCGCCTCATCGACACCCCGATTTGCGAGGTGTTGTTTCCCGGAAACTTGACGTTCTGAGGAATGCGAACATGTCTCTTTCCATCTTGAGAGAGTTTTTCGGAATAAAGGATGATAGGGTAGCCGTCGATCCCCATTATCCTGAGGTGCTCGATCCGCGGTTCGGCATTTACAGTCAGCCTTACTTCCAGAAGATGCTCTCCCTGGAGACGAAGAGGTCTGAACGCTCCTCCAGGCCCTTTTTGCTGATGCTGCTGACCGTGGCCAGGCACATGAGCGAGGAGGAGCGTCTTTACCTTTTCAAGCGTGTGGCCCTCCTTTTGAGGCGTCTCACCCGGGACATCGACATCAAGGGCTGGCACGAGCACGAAAAGTCCATGGGAGTGATTTTCACGGAAATTCGCCCTCTGTGCGGACGCGCCGTCCAGTCGCGCATTCAGCAGAAGATCCTGGAGGGGCTCCTCAAGGGGCTCGATTATGACCAGGCAAGCAAAATCGTCATTTCTTTCGATGCGGTCCCCAACGGATCCGGCAGCAAGCTGCTCAACGGCAACGGCGCGGATCCGACTCACGGTGAGCCTCCCTTGATCCAGGAACCAGGGCCCATGAACGGGCGTTCCGAGGCAACCGGTTCGCCGGGAACCTCAGAGGGCGCAGCGGCCAATCACCTTGAAAACACCGGTGAAGGCAAAATCGAATACGGCTTCAACACCCAGCGGGCGATCCTGCTGGGGGGGGATCTGCTGCTGCTTGCCCTGGCTGCCGTTCTGGGAGTTTTTTTCCGTTTCGACATCCATATTGAAAATATTCGCCTTCACTGGGCGCCCTTTGCCGTCTCGGTATTCTTTTATCCCTGCCTGCTCTACATTTTCGACATGTACAACGTGAGCCGCGTCTTTCGCTCTTTCGAAGGGGTGGTGCGCACAGCGGCAGGCGCCCTGTTCGGCACACTCCTCTGCGGCCTGGCTTTTTATTTCATTCCTGAAACGTACACCGGCCGTGGGGTGTTTCTGCTCCAGGCGCTTTTTCTATTACCACTGCTCATGGCGTGGCGGATGGTGTTCGAGTTCATCTGGCAGAAGAACAGCAGCAGGATGGGGGCTCTGGTCGTCGGCTCCGGCGAGAGCGCTCAGGCCATCTGCCGCCTCCTGAGCAGCCCCATCTCCCCTTACGAAGTGCGTGGCGTTCTCGACGACGATCCCTGCATGCAGGGGAAAACCGTGGAGTCGTTCCTGGTGCTCGACACCACGGATCGGATCGGCGACGTCATGAAGCAGGTCCGGGCCAGGACGGCCATCCTGACCACGCCCTCCAACGGCAAGAAGCAGATTGTGCGCCAAGTGCTCGAAGCCCGGCTCCAGGGCGTGGAAGTGACAGAAATGTCAAGGATCTACGAACGGCTCACCGGCCGCGTCCCTGTGAAGCACATCGAGGACGAGTGGTTCCTCTATGCGGACGGGTTCTACCTTCTTTCCAAAGAGTACGTGCAGAAGTTCAAGCGGCTCATCGACCTTATTTCCTCCAGCGTGCTCCTGTTCCTGGCATCCCCCGTGATGCTCGTCACTGCCCTGGCCATTCGGCTCGACTCTGCAGGCCCGGTCATCTACCGGCAGGACCGGGTGGGCAAACTGGGAAAAGTGTTTTCGATCGTCAAGTTCCGTTCCATGTTTGAAAACGCCGAGGCCAAAGGGATCAAATGGGCCGCCAAGCGGGACCCGAGAATCACCCGCGTGGGGCGCTGGATCCGGTTGTTTCGCATCGATGAAATTCCTCAGCTGTGGAATGTCCTCAAAGGAGAGATGTCGCTGGTGGGTCCCCGCCCTGAGCGCCCCGAATTTGTGGAAGAGCTGGGAAAGCTGATCCCCTATTACGCGGTGCGCCACTGCGTGGCCCCCGGCGTCACGGGCTGGGCCCAGGTGAGCTACCCCTACGGCGCCTCCGTGGAAGACGCGCTCCACAAACTGGAATACGACCTTTACTACATCAAGAACATGTCCATTCTCCTGGACCTGAAAATCACCTTGAAAACCATCGGCGTCATCCTCGTCGGTGACGGCGCCCGCTGACAACTGGTCACGAACGCTTCAATACCCCTCGACACCCCCGATGCCTCAGGACAGGCGGACAGGCACCGGCACCAACAGAATCGTCGCGCGTCATTCACCTGAGAACCTCTTTAACGTTCGCCCTGAGGTATCGAAGGGCCTCCTCGCAAACCCGGTACAGAAACCGCCGGCAGTCAACCAATCACGGGCGCGGGTTCATAATCCTGGAACTTGCCCCCTGGCTCGGAATCTCATGCCCCACACCCCATCCCCTCCGCAACCGCTCTCACCCGACCGGACGGCCGCGCTCGGCACGCTCTGCGAGAGAATGGGAATCGACCTGCTGATCGTGTTCGGCTCCCTGGTGAAGGGCCGCCTGCACCCCCACAGCGACGTGGATCTCGCCGTCCAGATGCCGCACGGCGTGCAGGCGTCCAAGCTGGATCTCATTTTTGAGCTGGGCGGAATTTTCGACCCCCTGCCGGTCGACCTGGTCGTGCTCACCCGCGACACGGACCCGCTCCTTCTCAAAGAAATTTTCTTTCACGGACAACCCGTCTACGAAAAAACGAACGGCCTTTTTCTTCACGGCAAGCTTCGAGCCTGGAAGCTCTATCTGGACACGGCCCCCATCCGGCAAAGGCAGAAAACATACATCCGCGAATTCCTGAAGAGGCACGCCCATGTCTCCTGAAGTGATCGCCAGGAAACTTCAGCTCATGGCCCGATATGCGGGGGACCTGAAACCTTACGAGCAATCGACTTTCAAAGAATTCTGGGCCGATCACTACAAGGTCGAACGGCTCATCGAGCTCATCGTCATGACCGCATCGGACATCGTTTTTCATCTCCTCGCCATGAAAGGGGAATCTCCACCGGGATCATACCGGGCTGCGTTCCTGAGAGCCGGAGAACTGGGGCTCCTCAGCACATCACTGAGCAAGAGCCTGGCCTCAGGAGCCGGCCTGAGAAATCTCCTGACCCATGAATACGAGGAAATCGATCACAGAATATTGCATGGGAGCCTCCCCATTATTGTGAAGGATGCATTTCAATTCATGGAAGAAATCTCCCATTTGCCCGAGCTTTGAAAGGGCGAAATGTCACAGCCCGGGGTGAACCCCCTGGGGGGTGGCGAGCACCCCATAATCCAGCTCTGAAGGCTTCTTACAAA
>CAZZHS010000085.1:0-9684 GCA_964654275.1 uncultured Syntrophobacteraceae bacterium | reverse complement strand
ATCTTTATCCAAAAAAGGCCCCTTGGCAAGAACGACCGCGCGCTCGACGGCATTTTCCAGCTCCCGCACATTTCCCGGCCAGCTGTAATTTTTGAGGAGGGCGAGGCCCTGGGGTTTGATGCCTCGAAGCGGCTTGTTCGTCTCTCTTCGGAAATGATCCAGGAAATGCTCCGCCAGCAGCGGGATGTCGTCGATCCGGGCTCGCAGGGGAGGGATTTCGATCTCGATCACATTGAGCCGGTAGTAAAAATCCCGGCGAAAGGAGCCCCGTTCGATTTCCTCGGCGAGGTCCCGGTTGGTGGCCGAGATGAGGCGGAAATCCACCGCAACATCCTGCACCCCCCCAATCTGCTGGAAGCATTTTTCCTCCAGGACTCTCAGCAGATCCACCTGCATCTTGAGGGGGATTTCCCCCACCTCGTCGAGAAAGAGGGTTCCCCCATCCGCCATGGCGAGGCGGCCCTTCCGGGCCCGGGTCGCCCCCGTGAAGGCGCCCGTTTCATGGCCGAAGAGCTCGCTTTCGAGGAGCGTCTCGGTGAAGGCTCCGCAGTTGATGGCGATGAACGGGCCGAAACAGCGCTCGCTCATGGCATGGATGGCCTTGGCCACCAGTTCTTTTCCCGTGCCCGTCTCCCCTCTGAGCAAAACGGGGGATTCGACCCTGGCGACCTCCTCGATGAGGTCGAAAAGCTGCTGCATGCAGGCGGAGACCCCTATGAGGTCCTCGCAGCGGGTGCGCCCTGCGGAGACCTCCTGCCGCCGCGCGGCTTCGAAGTCGTCCATCTTCCGGTGGAGCAGGTCGTCCACGAGCCGCACCATTTCTTCAGGATCGAGGGGCTTGGTGAGAAAATCGCTCGCGCCGCGTTTCATGGCATCGACGGCCGTGTGGACGGAACCGCACGCCGTGATCATGACCACCATGGTATCCGGGCACATCTCCTTGATGCGGCCCAAAACCTCGATGCCGTTCATGTCCGGCATGAGGATGTCGAGCAGGACCAGATCGAAGTCTTCCCGGGCCAGGATTTCAAGAGCCTTTGCCCCACCGTCGGCCCCCACCGCGTCGATGGCGGATTTCCTGAGCCACCCTATGAGCGACTCGCGCACGATCAGTTCATCGTCAACCACCAAAACCTTTGTTCGCCCTGTCATCGCCGATTCCTCCCAAGCGGTCGCCCGTCATCCTGAGAAACGGGCGCGACCCCAAAGCCTTTCATCGGCTGAAGTCATCCACCGAATCTCCTTTCGCCGGCCGGCACTTGCGCACCGACCTTCAGAGGTGGCAAAATTCATACCCGCTTGTCCACGGGGCCGGCCGAAAGATCGCGAGGAGCCGTCAAACGCCGAAATTTCCCCGGCAAACACAAGAGTGCAGCCGCACTCAATGAAGTGACCATTCACCACCAAGCGACCATTCACCACCAAGCGAACGCGGACCACCGCCCACCGAGTGTCCATTTACCTTATTGATTCCCCCCTTGAGGGGGGTTAGGGGGGTGTAAATAGTTGTGAACAATGAAAAAAAACCCATCTTTCCCCCTCAAGGGGGGAATCTGCGTGGAGTGATAACGGGTGAATGTTGAGCACCTTATTTTGTCGGGGTACACCGAGTACAACACAACACAATAGAGTGTCCACCAATCGAGCCGTCATTCCGGCAGTCTTTTAGCCGGAATCCACAGAAAAGACCTGGATGCCGGCTTCAAAACCGCCGGCATGACGCTCGTCGAAACGGACACCCTGTGCTGTGGAGCTTCACCACGGCATCAGCAGGATATCAGGTTGTCCGCTCATATGGAACTCGATTGTACAGTTTTTTAACAGGCTGTCGAAAAAATACACACTGACCGCCAAACCGCACGGGCAGCGCAGGGAGAGGGACTGACGCGAACCGTCTCCCTTCGACCTTTACACTTCTCCGCCCCGAGTTGCGCCGGGGTCCCCGCGGGAAAAGCTTCGGCAATACCGCACGAGAGGGGACTTTTGGTGCGCCCGCCTCCCTTCGCGAGCGCCGGAACGCCCGCGCTCAAGGGAAGAAACAGGGTGGCATGGATATTGATTATCCAATCGGTCAAGGCTGAGAACCACCAACGCCCGAAGGAGGAACGCCATGAAAACCAACGCACAGAGAACCAGACAGGGCATTCGGATTTTTTCGACCTCAGACCAGCAATGTGTCTGGATGAAGGCCGGGGTCATCAGTTACAGACTCTGCGACAACGCCTTCGACTGCACCACTTGCGCATTCGACCGTGCCATGAGCCGGAACATGCGCCACAAGCCCTCGGCCCAGGTGAACTGGAGAGAGGCCATGGGTCGAAAACCCTTTGAAAAACGGGAATGCCGCCACATGATGTCCGGAAGGGTGCAGTATAAGTTCTGCGCCAACAATTATCAGTGCAAGGTGTGTGAATTCGACCAGTACCTGGACGACGCGGACCTCGCAGCCGCCCCTGCCGCCACTCCCATCAAAACCGTTTCCGGATTCAGCGTGGCGGACGGCTACTATTATCACCAGGGCCACACCTGGGCCCGCATCGAGCATGGAGGGTTCGTGCGCGTGGGGATCGACGATTTCGCGCTGAGGCTGCTGGGGCACCCAACGGGAATGGAACTCCCTCGGATCGGGTCCCGCGTGGACCAGTCGGCAGTGGGATGGACCTTCCACCGGGACGAGAAAACCGCCGGGATGCTCGCACCCTTGTCAGGCATGGTCCTGGCGGCAAACCACAAGGTGTGGAAAGAGCCGCAGCGTGCCAGGAGAGACCCCTACGGCGAGGGCTGGCTCCTGGTGCTGGAGCCCAAAGGACTCAAGAAAAATCTCAAACCCCTCCTGACCGATCAGGCAGCTTCCAGCTGGGTGGCTCAGGAAGCCAAAAAGCTCGAGGACATGGTCATGAAAAACTACGGACTCTCCCTCGCGGCCACCGGTGGTGAGATCGTGGACGACATCTTCGGTAATCTTTCTCACCTGGGTTGGGAGAATCTGGTGCATGAATTTCTGCACACCTGAAGCGGACGCCGCTTCACTTCGCACCAAATCCTGCGGCTGAAAAGGGCATTCGGGAAACCCAATCCACCCGGATGCCCTTTTTGATTTGGATTAAAGTCTCGAGCGCCCCTTCAGGGGCCGGCCCGACCAAAGCGTTCGATGCGGCGGCAGGCCTCGTCGAGGATTGGGTCGAGCTTGGCGAAGCAGAAGCGGGCCAGGCCTTCCCCGGATGCGTCGTGATAGAATGCGTTGCCGGGAACGCAGGCCACGCCGGTTTTTTCAAGGAGATAGAGGGCACGCTCTTTGGCGCTGCTTCCAGGAAGCCGGGAAATGTCGGCCAGGATGTAGTAGGCTCCGCGCGGGACGTGGGGCGTGAGCCCGGCCGCCGCCAGAGCCTCGCACAAGCGGTCCCGCTTTTTTCGGTAATCTTCGGAAATCTGTCGATAATAATCGGGCCCCAGAAGGCACAGCCCCTCGGCAACGCCCATTTGCAGAGGAGCGGGGGCGCACACATAGACGAGATCGTTGAAGTGCCCGATGGTCTGGGCCCATTGACGGTCGCAGATGCAGTAGCCGATGCGCCAGCCGGTGATGCTGAAGGTTTTGGACAGCCCGGAAATGGTGATGGTGCGCTCCCTCATGCCGGGGAGCACGGCCGGGGACAGGTGCTCCGCGCCGTCGTAGACGAAGTGTTCGTAGATTTCGTCGGTGAACACAAACAAATCGTGTCGTTCGGCAAAGGCGGCAAGGGTTTGCAGTTCCCGGCGGCTGAAGACTTTTCCCGACGGGTTCGCGGGCGTGTTCAAAACGATGCCGCGGGTCCTGGGCGTCACGGCCCGCTCCAGGTCCTGCTCGGAAAAGAGCCACTCGGGGGGGTGCAGCGGCACATAAACGGGAACGGCCTGCACGGCCTTGAGGGTCGCCACGTGGTAGCCATAGTAGGGTTCGAAGACGATCACCTCGTCTCCCGGGTCCAGGAGCGCCAGGGCGGCACAGTAAAAGGCGCCCGTGGCCCCGGCGCTCACCACGATCTCTCCTTCGGGGTCCACATCGAGGCCGGTGAACTTCTTCTGCTTCCAGGCAATGGCTTCGCGGATTTCCGGCAGACCGTCGTAGCGGGTGTAAGTGTTGAAGCCTTTTTCCATGGCTTCCGCCGCGCCCCTCCGCACTTCGACGGGCACTTCCAGGTCGCACACGCCCTGGGCCAGGTTGATACCCGCCACCTGGTTGCAGGCCAGGGTCATGCTGCGGATTTCCGATTGCGCCACCCATTCCCGGCGTGCGCCGAGCTTCAGCGTCATCGTCGTGTCACCTTTCTCCGTGCCGTTTCCGGGCCCTTCATCCTGCTGGGAACCCCCGCGCCGGACGGAGGGCCCAAAACGCTTCTCCCCTTAATGTTTGCTAGTGGTAATCGTGAGTTCCCATGACGACGGGGACCCCGGTCTTGGCCTGCAGCAGCGCCGCCATCTCCTCGGCCGATGCGTAGGGGCAGCCGGGCTTGGCGTTCACCATGCAGGAACTGAGATGGATCACGTCGGGTTTGATCTCCGAAAGCTTGGCGGCCATGCCCACCGTCGGGACAAGGGCTCGCCCGGGACACTCGCATTTGACAAAGGAGGTGACCTGCATCGGTTCCTCGAACTTCCCCTCGCCCAGCGCAGCCGCCTTCAGGCAGCGCCATTCTCCGGGGCACCCGTAACCACTGTCCATATAAGCCCCACACCCGACCACGGTCACTTTTTTCATCCCACTGCCTCCTTGCCTGATGAAAGGTTTTTGATGGGTTCCGGACGGGAGAGGAGCCAGTACGCCGCTCCCCGCCGGGCAAAATAACGGGCATCCGATCTGACCCACCGGCGCACCCCACAGGTTTCGCACCCGGAGGGCGGCCGTGGCGGTCGGTTCATTTTTCCACCAATGAAGAAATCCATCAAGCCATTTTGTTGCACGGTGATCCAACAGGCCGACATGCCCATAACCTCACGACCTGCGGCACGAGAGTCCTGACAGCGCGACGGGCCTCTATTCCACCTTGTGGAGGTGCACATCCTGCTGCGGGAAGGGGATGGTGATGCCTTCCGCGTCGAACCGCTTCTTGATTTGCTCCTGCAGATCGAAGAATACCGGCCAGTAGTCTCCTGTTTTGACCCACGGCCGCACCGCGAAATCGACGCTGTGGTCTGCAAGTTCCAGCACACCGATGGTCGGGGCCGGGTCTGGAAGGATTCGCTCGTCGGCCGCGAGAACCTCCTGCAGCACCCTGCGCACCTTGTCCAGGTCGTCGCGGTAGCTCACGCCCGCGACAAGGTCCACCCGCCGCATGTCCTTGGCTGAAAAGTTGACGATGCTGTCGGCAGTCACCTTGGCATTGGGGATGATGATCTTGCGGTTGTCGGGCGACTTGAGTTCCGTGGTGAAGATTCCGATCTCCTCCACCGTGCCGGCTGTCCCGGCCGCTTCGATGAAGTCGCCCACCCGGAAGGGCTTGAAGATCACCATCAGCACGCCCGCTGCAAAATTGGCGAGAGACCCCTGCAGGGCCAGACCGACGGCGAGACCGGCGGCACCGAGGACGGCCACGAAGGAGGCGGTCTGCACGCCGAGTTGCCCCAGGGCGGCAATGATGACAAACGCCATGACGCCCACGTAGACAACGTTGGTGGTGAAGGAAATCAACGTTTCGTCCAGGTGACTCTTCTGCAGAATCCGCCGGATCACTCCCCGCACCATCGAAGCGGCGATGCGCCCGATGACAAAAATCGCGACGGCAGCGACGATCTTCAGCCCATACAAAACGATCCATGCCTGCAGCGTGCCGATCACTTGATCCATGAGCACCTCCTCCTCTTTGATTCATTTAGTTTTTTCAATCGCTTAAAGGGAAATAACCCTGCGTGGTGCGCAACCCTCGGCTTGAAGCTCCGTTCAAAACCGCAGCCAGGGCTGCACTGCCCGCGACTCGCCCATTCCCGACGGATTCGACCAGGGCCCGGATTTTCAGGAGTGTTCACCCGCCCCCGCAAAATGCCCGCAGACTGGGGGTTGCGGGATCCAAGGCCCCGTATTTCCCAAGGATGCACACCTCAAAACAAAAAGGCCGCCCGAAGGCGGCCTTTTTGTTTGGGGCATTCCTTCAATCCCTGTTGTCGCAAGCCGACTGGATCTCGACCTGAAGCTGGGCCACCACCGCGAGGGGGTCCGCGGCGGTGCTGATCGGCCGGCCCACGACCACGTAGTCGGCCCCGTTGCGTATGGCCTCGCCGGCCGTGACGATGCGTTTCTGATCGTCCATGGGAATTTCGATGTTCTTCCCGGGCCGGATGCCGGGAGAAACGACGAGGAAGCTGCTCCCCAGCCGGTCGCGGAGCCCCTTCGCCTCCAGTCCCGAAGACACGACGCCGTCGCAGCCGATGTCGAGTGCGCGCCGCGCGCGGGACAGGACCAGGTCCTCGATCTTCACCGGCCCTCCGAACATTTCGATCATGTCCTCTTCCCCGAAACTGGTGAGAACCGTCACGGCGAGGATTTTGAGCCCGTCTTTTTCCTTCACGGCGGCACGGAGAATGGGGTCGTTGCCGTGGACGGTCGCAAAGGTCACTCCCCTGTTCTTGAGCTGCCGCATGGCGAGCTGGACGGTTTCCGGGATGTCGAAAAATTTCAGGTCCACCATGACCTTGTGCCCGCGCCGGGTGATGGCGTCGATGACCGGGAACCCTCCCGCGAGAAAGAGCTGCAGCCCGACCTTGTAGAATTTGATGTGGCTTTCGAGCTTCGCCACCCATTCCAGGGCTTTTTCTTTGGAATCAACGTCCAGAGCGAAAATGATCCGCTCGTCCAACGGAATATTTTTCATCGGAGTGATCCTCGGCACGTGATATGCTTTTTTCCAATTTTCAAGGGTTAGTCTGTACCGCACCCCTTCGTCAAAAGCAACGCCAAAAGCAGCGGCGGGGCGGGCGGGAGATTCTGTAACGCTGAGCCAAGTGAGCAGACCATGCCGGAAAATCGGCATACGGGGAACGGAACCATCGCAGGTCGAAACACCGAGCCGGCAGCCGAACTAATGCTGGTGATCCGGCTGTTCGTCTATGGCACCCTCAAGCGGGGCTTCGCAAACCATGAACGGTTTTGCTCCCGTGCGCGGAGCATCGAACCGGCCGTCGTCTGGGGCCGGCTTTACCATCTCCCGGCCGGATATCCGGCCCTGGAGGTTCCGGAGAGCTCCGTCCTTGCATACGGCACCCCCGATCCTCGTGCCGACGCCCAAACTCAGGATCATGCACACAGCTTGCTGTTTCAGCGCCCGGCAGGTGACTGGGACCTCATAAAGGGTGAACTGGCAACCTTCGACGATCCCGAGCTCGACCTGCCGCCCATCGACCGCCTGGAAGGCTTTGATCCCGGCGGACACAGTCTTTACCGGCGTGTGCTGACGACCGCGCGAACCTCTCGAGGGCTGCTGTCCGCATGGGTTTATGTCATGGAGGGAGTGGAGCGAGGGAGACGCATCGGAGGTGAGTGGCAGGCCTGATCGCTGATCGTCTCCCTGCGCGTAAGGGTTCTGCCGGGCTGAGACCTGCGGTCGGCCGGAGAGCATCCTCCGAGGCCGGAAGCCACGGAAAAAACCCCGAAAAGAGCGGGACCTCCGGTTGCCCGCAGCCCCACAACATGAACGGACTATTCTTTCAACCGAGTGTAAGAACGTTGGCAAACCGGCTTTTGCCTCAGAGAGAGCACAAAGTCTCGTTGCAGTGCCTGTAATCCCGGGCGGAAATGATTGCCCGGATTCCCTGGTTCCCGGGCTCCAGCCCGGGAACCAGGGAGCAAACCCTTTTTCCGGATCATGAGCCTTTCCCCGCACCCAGGTCTCGCATTCATTTCCCCAATATCGAAATCAAACACGGTACGGGCCCGCTTCTCTTCAGTGTTTTTGGCATGCGGGATCTCTCTCTGGGGCAGACCAACGATCAGGGATTTTTGGGCACAGGAATGACGTAGAAGGGCGACGACGCCTTAGAAACAGGAGAAGGTTCGAAATCGGCACCCACACCATGGATCACGACACTGTCCAAGCCCGAGTTCATGTCAAAATCCACCCTCACTGAAACCCCCAATCCTCGATCGAATGCTGTGGCGCTTCCAAGGTCAAACGTCGGCTCATAGGGTCCGGACACAGGGGGATACACGACGGGAGGCCAACCAGAGTTGAATTCCTTGACCTTGGTTTCGCCGTTATAAATGTGTATCGAGCCGATGTTGGCCCATCCTGCGACATTGGTTCGAGTATATCGCAGCTTGACGTACCGGACCTTGCGGTCTGCCTCCCCGACTGTGGGCACCGCGTAGTGCACCCAAACGCTCTCGTCCAGTCCCGTGAGCAGAAACCCGTCGGCCTTGATATTAAATGCCTGGGCGGGATGACCGCTGTGACCGTGAGTCCAATACCATTCTGCGTGAGAAATTTCCGCTGCAAAAATGGCAAGGCACATGCCGGCCAGACACAAGATTACCCGGTTCCGGAGTCTTTTTTCCATTGAACTCACTCCCTATTCCGTTGAACATTCTTCATGCGAAACCAAAGATTGCCTCACTCAAGACGCACCCCCTCGTTTCGCCTCTGCCGCTGATGTCTAAGTCCACAATATCACGAAATTAAAAACAGCATTTCTGCAATGCTGACCCGCAGTCTGCATGACTCAGCAAAAGATCCCCTGCATCAGCGTAGTCCCGGCCTGGATGCTTTTTCGCACTGAGCTGCCCACGGGGGTGAGATCGAGTGAGCGTGGCGAACTTGGGCTCACCCCTAGGGGAACCTCTCAGATTCCCTTCAGAGTAGGCTCGACCACAGGAGCCGTTCCGGTAACCGGGCGCTTCCCCCCTTTCTTTCATAGGAGGCTCTTTCAAGAAAACCGGTCAGTTCTGCGTTCCTCATCTCACTGAGGTAGCGTCCCACCACTTCCTGGACTTCCATGCGAAGCCTGCAGCTAAAATCGCCACAGAGCATTCCCGAAGGGCACTCTACGCAGCTTTGATCTCTCGAGCATGAAGGATCTCGTTGGAATGCATGGGTCGTACATCGTTCGATTCGAGTGTAGCGACTGCCAGTGTCTCGCCTTTACCGGTGACAAATTCAACCTCGAAGGCTACACCACCCTTATAGCAGTGTACTATAACACCAATATCCCCGCGGCTCAGTCCATACTCGGGGAGATCCCGGGTAAGTACCACTGTTTCTAACTCTCTAATCACTTTCTACTCCTCTATTCTCTTCCTGCCTCGGGTATGCAGTGACGAAACGGGGAACATCCTCTCCTGCTTCCACTATCCATATCGTACGCACCCGCGCCTTGACTCCGGAAGGCGTAGTCAACACTCCATCCACAACATACTTCCTTCCAAAAGGAGTGTCGATCACCTCAGTGACTTTCTCAGTGATACCTATTGCGGCAAGGTCGTCCTTCAGTTGTGAGGCATTCCTCTCGCTGTAGCCCAATCCTCTGAAGTATCCGGCTTTGGCCTTACCCACTGGATGGCTCGCGGATAGAAGATATTCAGTGATTTTCCTCTCTGGAACGATAACTTCCCGATTCTTTGGTAGTTTCATAGTCCTTGAAGCTCTCTTCCTTGATATGCCAATGGATCAGCAGGATCTGGAGCCCTGACGGAACTCGGGGTGAGGTGCACCCCTGCAT
>CAZZHS010000084.1:7736-10324 GCA_964654275.1 uncultured Syntrophobacteraceae bacterium | reverse complement strand
ACGTGGGTGATCCCCAGGAGATAGCTCACCAGGCTGGCCGCGGCGCTTCCCCGCCCGCAGTGGATGGGTCGCCGCCCCACGATGTCCGCCACCACCAGGAAGTAATCCACGTAGCCCTTGTCCCGGATGAGTTCCAGTTCTTCCGCCAGGCGTCTTTCCACGGCTTCGGAGGTCCTGCCGTACCGCCACGCGATCCCCTGACGGCATCGGTCCAGGAGGAGCTGGAAATGGTCTTCCCGGCGGTCTTCGTAGTGGGGAAAGACCGTCTGGAAATGGTCCCAGTCCGTCCGGCACATTTGGGCGAGTTCCCCGGCGTTGGCCAGGATTTCCGGGGCGTGGGGGAAATGGCGGGCCATCTCCCGCCCGCTTTTGAGCCACCGGGACGGGGAAACCACCTGGTCGGGGGGAAGGGTGCTCAGGGTGCGGTTGAGGTCCATGGCCCGAACCAGCCGGTGCAGGCTGTGGTCTTCGGGATCGGCGAAGTGCACCCCGTTGGTCGCCACGGCAGGAATCCCCAGTTCCCTTGACATTTTCAGCACCTTGCGGTCGTTCTCCCCGGGGATCACCTCCACCCGGCACTGCACCCGGGAGGGAAGGAATTTTAAAAGCTCGGGATCGGAAGTGAGGGCCGCCAGGTCCTCGGGAGCGGCGGGAACGTCCCTGGAGAAGGAAAAATCGTCCTGGTGAACTCGGGTGGCCAGGCGGCAGAGGAGTTCATAGCCCCGGGGCGTCCTGGCCAGGAAAACCGCTTCCTGGCCGGCTGATCGAAGGGTCATGCCCACCAGAGGCTGAAGGCGGTGGCGACGGGCCGCTTCCAGGAAGTTGATGAGGCCGTAGAAGCCGTTGGTGTCCGTGAGGGCGAGGGCCGTGAACCCTTCCCGGGCGGCTTTCCGGCAGAGCTTTTCCACGGAGCTCACCCCCCGCATCATGGAATAGGACGAGTGGACGTGAAGGTGGACGAAGGCTGTTTCCATTCAGGTGAATTCCACCGTGATGCGGCCTTTGGCTTCCGTTTCCATGACGCGGCCCCACGCGATGCTGTCCCGGCCGAAGCGGGTGCGGACGGCGTCCAGGGCTTCCTGGATGCGGCCGCCGCCCGCAGGGGTGTCTTCTTCCCAGGGAAAGAGAGCGAGCTGCCGCGCGGGCATGGAAAATCCCGTCAGTTCCAGGGCGATGCGCCGGATGGCCACACGCCGGTCGAGAAATTTAAGAAAAACGGGCCGTATGTTCCGGAACAACTGCTGATCGACCCGGGCGGTGATGGGCGGCAGGGAATGTTGGAAACGGGCCGTGCCCCCGTCGGCATAGCTCACTTCCAGGACGAAACGGCCGGGAAATCGGTTGTGACGGCGCAAATGCCACCCGGCCTCCTCCACCTGCTGAAAGAGGAGCCCTTCCAGATTTTCCCGCTGGATTTCGTCCCGGTCGAGCTTCTGAACGATGGCAAGGCGGGGATTCCTGAGGAAAGGCAGGACAGGGGCCGAATCCACGCCCCGGGCCATCTGGGCCAGGCGAAGCCCCGTCTTCCCCAGGACGCTCACGAGACTTCCCGAAGGCAAGCGGGCCAGCTGGCCGATGCTGCGCAGGTTGAAGTCCTTCAGGCGGGCCAGCGTCCCGGGGCCGACCCCCGGGAGGAGTTCGAGGGGGAGGGGAGTGAGGAAGGAAGCTTCCCCGCCCTCGAAGATGCACGCCAAATCCCCCGCAACGGTGCACTGGGAAGCCACCTGGCTCACCAGCTTGTTTCCCGCCAGCCCCACCCGGGCGTGGAGGGATCTCCGGGCGGCCAGTTCCTTTTCCATGCGGAAGGACACGTCGGGAGCGGGTCCCCAGAGACGGTGCGTTCCTGTGAGGTCCACAAAATAGCGGCCGGGCCGGGGGCCTTCCACCAGGGGGGAAAGACGGCCCAGCTGGGTCAGGATCTGCTGGTGCTCTTCCACGTAGAAGGGAAGGTCCACGGGAAAGACGGTGAGTCGGCGGCAGAACCGCCTGGCCTGGTGGAAGCCCATCCCCTCCCGGATGCCTTCCCGGCGCGCGAGGGCGTTGACCCCCTGGATCACCGACCGAGGTCCCGGCACCGCCAGGGCCAGGGGCTTTTTTTTCAGCTCCGGGTGCCTCCGTTCTTCAAGGGCGGCGTAAAAATCAGGGAAACTGAAGTGGACGATGTGCCGGTTTTCCATGGTGCACCCTGGAGGTCACGGGAAAAAAGAGTTGAGCCGATCGCGATCTTCCGGTCTCGCCTGCATACGGATCCACACGACAAATGACCATTCAGCGGCCCGTCATTCCCGCGGGTTTTGGCGGAAATCCAGATTTTCGTCGGCATTTCTACACTTCCGCCTGGAGCGTGCGGGGATGTTGCCCCGAGATCAGGGACACGTTTTTTTGTGGTGCCGGACCCGGTCTGCATGCCCGGTGTTTTGTCAGATGTGTTTCACCGGGACACCCCCCTTTGATTCCCCCCTCCAGGGGGATTGAGGGAGGGGTAAACCCTGATTTGCTATTGTGGCAGAGCACCGGAACATGGCAGAGCACCGGAACATGGCAGAGCGCTGGAACCGATGAGCGTAATTCCCTGCGCAGTGATGGAT
>CAZZHS010000084.1:0-7636 GCA_964654275.1 uncultured Syntrophobacteraceae bacterium | reverse complement strand
GGAACATGGCAGAGCGCTGGAACCGATGAGCGTAATTCCCTGCGCAGTGATGGATCGGGAGGAATCCTCCCTCGTTCCCATGCACGAGCCTGGGAATGCATCGCTGAACGGAGCGGAAACTTCCGCCATGCCGCACTGGAATCTCACAGCAACATAATAGGTGAATAAAAGGTGAAAGTCAAGGAGGGGCCACAGGGGGCGGGGAAGGCTGGAGCGCACGGCCGACAGCGTTTCCGCTGCCAGTCCGTCGTCTTAGAGCGCAAAAACCAAAAAAGCCGGAGGAAATCCCCCGGCTCGATGCTTTTTGAATCTTATGAGTGCAAGATCGTGATGAATGAAAACTCTCTCAGGCCCTGCGTACTCTCACGGCCTGAGGTCCTTTGGTGCCGTTCTCCACTTCGAAAACAACCTGCTCCCCCTCCGCCAGTGACTTGAAGCCCGAACCTTCAATGGAGGAATAATGAACGAACAAGTCAGCTCCTGATTCAGGTTGAATGAAGCCGTACCCCTTCTTTTCGTTGAACCACTTGACGCGACCTTCCGGCATTTCGAGAATTCCTTTCAAATTTTCTGATTGTGATGAACTTCAGGAATCCACCTGCAGGCCCATGAGAATACGTCCCCCTCACCGAAACGTCGTGGCTTCCCACCGGCCTGGAGCTCTGAACTCCCCATAACCAAAAAAATTATAGAGAAGAGAGGCAAAAAATCAACAGGAAAAATCCGCTGTGCCCTTTTCCTCTCTCCTTCCGGAAAACCGTCCCCTTCACGGCACAAAACCGCAGCGTCTGAAGTAAGCCCGAACGCCTTTCAACTCGTCCACGACCCACCGGGGACGAATCCCCTCATTGCGCAGAAGTCCGGCCAGGACGGGTCGTTCCGCCTCGGGGCGGACGAGGACCCACAGGGTGTTCATTCCCAGGGTCAGGGAAGGCAGAATGTCCAGTTCATAGCTGTCCCCCACCATCCAGCACTCCCCGGGGCGGCACCCGGACGCCTCAAGAGCCCTCCTGTAAATGGCTGAAGAGGGTTTTTTGACCCCGCACCGGTAGCTCAACACGGTGAGATCAAACAATTTCTGCGCTTCAGGGTGTTTCGCGACAAAGCCCGCGTAGAAGGGATGCCACGTGTTGCTGATGAGGCCCAGCCTGATGCCGGCCTCTTTCAGGGATTCCAGGAGTCCCAGCGCGCCTTCCAGGAATTCGGCCGTTTCCTGCTGTTCCCGCCACACCGCTTCCAGCTCTCGTTCGATCCGCTGCGATCCGATCCCGGGAAGGACTTCTCCCAGCGCGGGAAGGAGTTCTTCGGGCGCCGTGGCCGGGTAGGTCATGATGAGCTTCCCCACCCGCCTGATTTGCCTCTCATCAAGATTCAGACGTGCCCCGAGGGACCTCCGGGCGGGAACGGCCGACCCCCGGACCAGGGTGTGGGCCAGGTCGAAAAAAACTGTCCGGGGTTTTTCAAGGCTCACGTGCTGGTTGCCATCCAGGGAGGGATCTCACCCTTGTGCGCCTCTGCGTTCGGCAAGGGCTTCCTTCACCGAAGGGAAGAGTTCCATCTGGGTGTGGGGAAGGAAGAGGGAGGCCACAAATTCGTTCATGAAATCGGGGTGAACCGAAAGTTCGAAGTAGGTCATCTGGCGCGCGATGGCTTCGGCCTTCTGGAAAGCGCTCACGGAGAGCAGACTGGCCCGGGCTCCCGCCAGCGAACTGTTCCCGATAAACGTCACGCGATCCCTTGGGATGTCGGGCAGCAGTCCGATGAAAATGGCCCGGTCGACATTCAGGTGAGCCCCGAAACCGCCGGCCACGTAGATTCGCTCCAGGTCGGAAAAGCCGAGTCCCAGGTTTTCGAGCATCACCTTGATGGCGGCCAGAATCGCTCCCTTGCTCTTGATAAGATTGGCGATGTCGTCCTCCGTGATCGAAACGGCCTCCCCCGACTCCGTGGCGTCTTCCGGCGCGACCACGAACTCCGGTACATCGTCCACGACTCGCACGCGGGGGTGATCCATGCGGACAAATTTCCCGCTCTGGTCCACGATGCCCTCCGCCACCAGTTCGGCCATCAGATCGATCAGCCCCGAACCGCAGATGCCTCGGGCCTTCGCTTTGCCGATGGTTTCGTAGCGCACTTCGAGACCCGAAATGGAAACTTTCTCCACCGCCCCTTTGGTGGCGCGCATTCCAAACTTGATGCCGCCACCCTCAAAAGCCGGCCCTGCGGATGCGGAGCAGCAGACGAGCCACTCGCTGTTGCCGATGACGATTTCACCGTTGGTCCCCACATCGATGAGGGCGCTGATTTCCGGCCGGTCGTTCATGCCGCAGGCCAGGACTCCCGCGCTGATGTCCCCGCCCACGTAGCTGCTCACGCAGGGCATGCTGTGGATGAGTGCCCGGGGATAACCCCGGAGTCCCAGATCCCGTGTCTGAAAAGGGGGGAAGCGGTTGGCGGTCGGTATGTAGGGTTCCACGCGAATATGGCAGGGTTCCAGATTGAGGAGGAGGTGGGTCATGACGGTGTTGCCCGCCGCCACGTAACAGGTGATGTCTTCAGCAGTGAACGGGGTGTCTTTCAACAGGGAGTCCACGAGGGTGTTGATGGTGTTGACCACGGCCTCATTGAGTGGCGCCATCCCCTCCGCCTTGCCGCAGGCAAAGATCATGCGGGAGATCACGTCTTCACCGTATCGCGCCTGCCGGTTGTGAGCCCCCTCCACGCCGAGGATCTTGCCGGTGCGCAGATCGATCAGTTGCACCACGATGGTGGTGGTCCCCACGTCCACCGCCACTCCCAGGTTGCGTTCCGTAGTGTTCCCCGCCTGGATGTAGCGCACGTGGGGGGAATCGAGATCCCTGAGGTGGACGGTGACCGTGACCTTCCAGTCGCTTTTGCGCAGCAGCGTCGCCATGCCCCACAGGCAGGAAAAGTGAGCCTGTAGATGCACTTCGGGCATGAGCTTTCTCAGTTCCCGGTAGATGCGGTCCAGGTCCGACAGACTATCTTTCAGGGTGGGTTCCGTGAGTTCGAGGTAATACTTCTGGCAGATGGCCCGATGGAGCGAACGGCCTTGCAGTTCGGCCGGTTTTAGGAGGAACCCGTCGGAGGTGAGGATCTGTTCGCCCTCTTTTCGGGATTCGGGGGGGACGTGGACCTCCACGTCCTCATCCAGCACCTCGGTCTGGCAGGCGAGCACCACGCCCGAGGCCACATCCTTTTCTTCAAGGAATCCGGCTTGTTCCGGATTCCTGTGAACCCGGCCCCGGACGATTTGCACGCGACATTTGCCGCAAACACCCTGTCCGCCGCATAGATTGTTGATGTCGATCCCGGCCCGTGAAGCGATTTCCATCAGTGTCTCGTGGCTTTCAGCATCAACGCTTTTGTTTTCCGGCTGAAACGTCACTGTCACCATCTTCATTCAAACCTCCTCACTTCCCCTCGGAACCAAACGCTGCCCACCGGACGATTTCCAGTCCCTCCCCCCCATGAAACACGACTGTTCCTGCTCACCCGAAATAAAAGTTTGGAGGCTGCAGGCATTTCATTCAGGGGAGCGCCGCTGCGTGCTTTCCGGAGCCATTCCCCTTTGGGCGATGCAGGATAAGTGCTATAGTCTCTATTTTGCTTCAGAGGTGTTCGAATTCAGCAGGAGAATGCCTTTGATACTCTTATACCCAATCTCACGGACAGATGCATCCATGAAAAACGTCATCGCCTATTACATCACGCCTCACGGTTTCGGACATGCCATCCGGTCCCTGGAGATCATCCGTGAAATGTATCGCCTGGCACCGCAGTTGGAGGTGGTACTGATCTCGACCATACCCGAATGGCTCGTTGCCCTGAACGTGGGACGGACCCTCCCCATGCGTCGGGTGACCCTCGACATCGGAGTGATCCAGCAGGACAATGTCCGGATGGATCTGCCCGGAACACTTGAGGCGCTTCTGCGTCTAAAGCAACGGGCAAACAGTCTGCTGGAAACCGAAACGCGTTTCCTGAGGGAGGAAAAGGTGAGGGGGGTTGTCTCCGATGTGGCTTTCCTGCCTTTTCTCAGTGCCCGGGCCTGCGGCCTTCCCTCCGTGGGTGTGGGCAACTTCACCTGGGACTGGATCTATGAATTCTACACGCAGGACGACTCCAGATGGGCCGCAATTGTGGAGTGGATCCGGACGGCTTACGGATCTTGCGGGCTGTTTCTTCAACTGCCCCTGCATGGAGACTGTTCAGCGTGCCCCCGGGTACAGGCGGTTCCGCTGGTGGCGAGGCGTTCCGACGCTGTTTCGGAGGAAATCCGCCGGGCGCTCTCGCTTCCCGCCGGAAAGAAGGCCTTTCTGCTTGCGTTCACGGATCTGAAGCTTAACCCTGAGGCCACTCATCGGATCCAGCGCATCGAATGGGCGTGCTTTCTTCACAGGAAACCTCTCCATATCCACTTGACCAACGGATTGGCGGTGAACGACCCCCACCTGCTCTATCAGGATGTGCTCGCCGCTTCGGATGGGGTGATCACCAAGCCCGGTTACGGCATTGTGTCGGACTGCCTGGCCAACGGCACGCCCATGCTCTATTCCGATCGCGGAAAATTTCCCGAGTACGAAATCCTGGTTCGGGAGGTGGAGTCTCAACTGTCGGCCCTGCACCTGCCGGTTGAAGATCTGTTGGAGGGACGGTGGGAGAAACAACTGGAGAAACTGGTGAGTCTGCCGAAAAAAGAGAGGCGGGTGTCTTCCGACGGAGCCTCCGTCTGTGCCCGCCATATCCTGAACCACATTGGAATTTGACCGGAACTGGAACTCATATGGACGAATTCGACCCTTCAGACCCCGTGGTCTTTCCCATCGAGGACTCGATCGACCTGCACACTTTTCAGCCCCGGGAGGTGCCGGATCTCCTGGCCGATTACCTCGAAGCAGCGTGGGAAAAAGGATTTCGGGAGGTGAGGATCATCCACGGCAAGGGCACCGGGACCCTGGCCCGGATGGTCCACCGGATTCTGCAGAAACATCCCCTGGTGAAGTCTTTTTCACTGGCGCCTCCCGAACGAGGCGGATGGGGCGCGACCACGGTTGTGCTGAAAGAGGCGCGCTGAGGGCCATCACCGTCTGGAAGCCACGATTTCGTAACGCTTGATGCGCGGATCGGGCTTCACGGAACTCCGGACGGTGAAGAGCCGGCCCCGGGTCCCCAGCTCGCTCATGGTCTGGCGATCGAGACTCAGCTCGAGAAGTTCGCAGGACTTGCGCTGAATCAGTTTGCCGTCACCGTCGAAGAGCGCCAGATAGATGTTGAAATTCCCGATGGAACTGTGGGTGCTCACCACATTTTTCAGGACGAGGAGGACTTCGTTTTCATTGAGCCGCACCAAGTCTGCAAAATTCCCTTCCATTTTCAGTTCCGGACTGTGCACGCTCTCAATACCTGAGGAGGATCCTCCCGGTCCCTGATTGACCATGGCCAGAATCTTGCGGCTTTCTTCCACGCTCAGCTTCTGGATGTGGGAGCGCTCGGGGAAGTTGCTCTCCACAATGTCCCGAAGGACATCCCGGTCCCCTGGGGCAGCCGGAGCTTGAGAACCGTCCAGGATGACCGCCGGGTCAAACTCCTGGGACGCAAGAATTTCATGGATGGATTCCACCTGGCTCTTGGGCACTCCGGCCACTCCGCCCGCGATTTCGAAACGGTATTCTCCGTTTTCTTCCCAAAAATACGGAACTTCCAGGGTCGTGCCGTCCTTCATGTTGATCCTGAGCGCGGCTTCCCCGCTTGGAGCAAAGCCTGACAGCAGCATCCATCCGCTCAACAAGGAAATGGCATAAACCTTCCAAACCGTGCTCTTTTTTCTCATGAGGCAATTCCTTTTTTGGTCTTTACCGAGATTCCGGGTTCAGAGTATAGAAGACACCGAAATGATGTGACGACCTCTGAAAATCATCAAAAACCACCAGGGAGAGCAAAAAATGAAAATTTTTATTTCCGGTTCGCTCGCCTATGACCGAATCATGAACTTTCCCGGTCACTTTGCCGATCACATATTGCCCAACAAAATTCACGTGCTCAATGTGTGCTTCAACATCAACGGCCTTGTGGAAAAATTCGGCGGCACCGCGGGCAACATTGCCTACACCCTCGCCCTGCTCGGGGAGAAGCCCTTCATTGTGGCCACCTGCGGGGACGACTTTGCCAAATACAGAGCCCGCCTGGAAAAAATTCGCCTCCCCCTGGACTGGATCAAGCCCATCTCCGGTGTGTTGACTGCGGGTGCCTACATCACCACCGACATGGATGACAACCAAATCACCGCATTCAATCCCGGTGCCATGGCGTTCGAGTCCGACCTTCCCCGCGTGGAGGACTGCGGCACGGATTCCTTCATATTTATCGGTCCGGGAAACAAAAACGATATGAAAAATTTTGCAGACCGGGCAAGAAAGCACAAAATTCCGTTCCTATTCGACCCCGGTCAGAGTCTCAACATCTGGGAAGGCGGCGAACTCCGCGAGGTTGTCGAGGGGGCACTGTGTTTCATCTCCAATGACTATGAGCTGTCTCTGTTCCTGCAGATGACGGGCTTTTCCATCAGCGACCTCTACTCGCGGGTGGAAAACATCGTCACAACGCGAGGTCCTGAGGGATGCATTCTTGACAGGGCCGGGGACAAAATTTTCACACCCGCAGTGAAGGTGGAAAACGCACTCGATCCCACTGGAGCGGGGGACGCATTTCGAGCGGGTCTCCTCAAAGGTCTCTCCATGGGACTGCCCTGGGAAATCGCCTGCCAGATGGGCGTCGTTGCCGCGGCCTATGCCGTCGAACATCATGGTACCCAGGAGCACCACCTCACCTGGGAATCGTTCAGTGAACGCTACGAGAAGCACTTCGGCGTGCTGCCCTGAATCCTGACTCGATCTTCATTGCGGGATTTGAACGGGGAGGGGTCCGACACTCCGCGACTTTCGGCGGGGATCATGCACTGGCCAGTTGCTGATGGCGCAGTCGTTTCAGCTGGTCGCGGATCACCGCAGCTTTTTCAAATGCGAGTTCCGCGGCTGCCTCTTTCATGGCCGATTCCAGGGCCTTGATCTGTTCTTCCAGTGCATCACCGCTCTTCAACACGTTGAAAAGATCCCTGGATTCCTCTAGCGTGGCGGCTTCCCTCAGGGGATACGGCGCCCTGTATTCTGCAAGGATATCGGGTATTTCCTTTTGAATGGTCGACGGCGTGATGCCGTGGCTCCTGTTGTAGGCCAGCTGAAGTTCCCGTCTCCGTTCCATCTCGTTCATGGCCCGTCGCATGGATTCTGTGATGCGGTTGGCGTACAGGATGACCTTCCCCTCCACATTCCTTGCCGCTCGGCCTGCCGTCTGGATGAGGGAGCGTTCGGATCTCAAAAAGCCCTCGTTGTCCGCATCCAGAACCGCCACCAGCGACACTTCCGGGATGTCGAGGCCTTCGCGCAGCAGGTTGATCCCCACCAGCACGTCGTATTCGCCGAGACGAAGATCCCGAATCAGTTCAATGCGCTGCAGGGTGTCGATGTCAGAGTGCATGTAACGCACCCGGATGTGTAGTTCCGCCAGGTACTCGGTGAGGTCCTCCGCCATTCTCTTGGTGAGGGTCGTGACCAGG
>CAZZHS010000083.1:0-11038 GCA_964654275.1 uncultured Syntrophobacteraceae bacterium | reverse complement strand
CTGAAGCGCGAACCCCGGAAGGCTCGTGGAATTGCGATTGTCCGCGAACCCGAGGCCTCTTTTGGTTCGCTGCCTGAAGAAGCGGAGATGACAATGCCGTCCAACGATAAGCCAGTGGGAGGGTGACGAATGACTGAAAGAGAAAGGACATGTGATAAACTTCTCCTGCTCGTCGGTTCCAACCCTTTGCCCAATTACATTACCGCCCTCATCCTGAAACCAAAATCCATCCGCCTTTTCTACAGCCCGGAAACGGAAAAAGTGAAGAAGCACCTTTGGGAAGCGCTGACGACCGGCCTTTCGGGTGCACAACTGGATGAAACATGCATCGACGATGTAACCAGCGCGGCCAAAGTCAGGCAGGCGTTTGGCTCAATTACTTCCGATGCTCACCTTCACTACACCGGGGGCACAAAGATCATGGCAGCTCATGCTCGGATGGCCTTTCGGGAATCCGGCGGCAAAGATGAACAGGCTTCCTACCTGGATGAGCGGAAAGGGGTGTTGCGTTTCGACGATGGCTATGAAATGGATCTGTCAAAACAACGTCTCCGATTGACCTTAGGCGACGTTCTTGCGCTTCACGCAATCAAGCGTATCAGTGAGGACCACCTACAGCCGGATGGCCCTGCCGGCGAGGATGCCGGGATCATCGCTGGAGCGGTCTTGAATGACCCAAGCCTCGCAAAAAGACTCTATGGCATCCATCGTGACGAAAAGAATAAACGTCGGTCTTTTGAAAAAGCAAAGGCTGATGACGTAATACTTGACGAACTGGTGCCCGGCGATCTGAGCGTTCGGCGGATTCCGGAGGCTCATTGGAAGAGGCAAGCCTACGAGAATTGGTTGGATTTTCTGGGGGGCGGATGGCTGGAGACCTGGTGCAGCGCCCTGGTGCGGCAGATTGTCGATGGAGACGAGATTGCCGTCGGCCTCGAATGTAAGCTGGCCAACGGGAGGCAGTGCGAAATCGATGTGGCGCTCGTCCGAGGCCATCGACTCTATGTAATCTCCTGCACCACGGACACCAAGACCGGCCTCTGCAAGTCGAAGCTTTTCGAGGTGGCTATGCGGGCTCGTCAGTTGGGCGGGGACCTGGCCCGTTCGGCCCTGGTGTGCCTTCTCCACGGCAGCGATGCCAAGGGCGCTTTCGTGGATCAGCTGCGAAACGACGTGGCCGACGTCTGGGATGCGCCCAACACGCCGCAGGTTTTCGGTCTCGATGAGTTGAAGGAATGGGCGGGAATCGGCGGCCGGCCGAATATGGACTCACTCAGAAGGTGGCTCGATTCATAGGGGGGATTATGCCTGTATTGACAGCGATCGATGTGCTGGGGGTACAACGGTTCGTCTTTCTTTCAAACCGGCTCCGGGACGTAGTGACCGGCTCGTACCTGGTCCACTGGAGCACCTCTGCGGAGGGTGCGCTCAAGGGCTTGGTCCCGACGGATAAGATCCTTTTGGCCGGCGGGGGAAACGCGATTGTCGAAACCGGGTCCATGCAGGATGCACGCTCGCTTGCAGCCCGATATATCCGCCGACTGCATGACGAGGCGCCGGGTTTGGAAGTCGCCGTGGTTCATAAGGAGTACGACGACGGAAGCTTGGCCCGGACGCTTCTCGACATTCAGATCGAACTGGCGCGCACAAAGACCGAACGCTTCCCGTCGGCACCTCTTCTGGGCCTTTCCGTCACGGCTTCTTGCAGGGAAACGGGTCTTCCTGCTATCGGTTTCGAATCAAGTGAACCGACGATTTCCCTTTCCAAAGAAATACTGAAACGCCGGGACAAGTTGGAGGAAGCCAATCGGCATTGGGAAGCGTATTTGAAAGACTGGGACGGATTCGCATTTCCGATGGAACTGGATCAATTAGGCCGAACCATGGGCGATACCAGCCTCATTGGCGTGGTTCACGTGGATGGAAACAGCGTCGGCAGCAAAATCAAGAAATGGTTGATGGGAAAATCCGAGAACGGCGTGGATGGCGACACCGTGCGTCGGGAATACCTGGAGTGGTCTCAGGCCATTGACTGTCTTGGAAAGACAGCCTTGCAGGCTGTGGTCAATCGTATCTGCCAACGACTCGAGAAAACTGTTGAAGATCGCACGGAAAAGATGAAGGTCACCGGCAAACCGGCGCGTCTGGTCTTTGAACTGAAACAGGAAGATGGCCGATGGATGCTTCCCCTGCGACCGATTCTGCTCGGCGGGGATGATTTGACCTTTGTTTGCGACGGTCGCATCGCATTAGACTTGGCTGAAACGGCCCTCAATGTCTTCGACACAAGCGACATCCCTCATCTGGGAAAAATCACCGCCTGCGCCGGGGCGGCCATGGTCCGCGTGCATGCACCCTTTGCCAGGGCATACGATTTGTCGGAAAAACTGTGCGCTTCCGCCAAACGCATGCTGAAGAAGAGCAATGGGGAGGGCTGCGCGCTGGATTGGCACATCGGTATCTCCCGGCCGGGGGAAACGGTGGAAGGCATTCGGGAGAGGCAATATCGAACGAACGGCTGCTGGTTGACCTGCCGCCCGTATCGGCTGTGCGCCGGGAAAGATGAGACGGAGACCTGGGAGTGGCTTACCAGAACGCTCCTTGATGACCCTATGATTGGGCTTAGGGAAGGGGCCTGGTCCGGAAGGCGCAACAAGGTCAAGGCCTTTGCCGAGCTGGCGAGGGAAGGCCCGAAGAGCGTGCATGCAGCTTTGGAAGCCTGGAAGGTGGTGGACAAAAACCTTCAGCTCCCAAAGCCCATCGCAGGAAACGGCTTCTTCGCCGAGACACGCACGCCGCTCATCGACGCCCTGGAGTTGCTCGATCTGCATCTGATGCTGGATGCGGCTGGAGAACACGGGGCAGAGGAGGGAAAGACGCCGTGAACCAAAATTCATTCATTCAGATCGAGCTTCTCTCCGACGCAACTTTCAGCCGGGGAGAAGGGACGGCCGGTGTGGTGGACGTGGAGGTCGAGCACGACGAACGGGGGCTGCCGTTTCTGGGAGGCAAGACCATCCGCGGACTCCTTCGCGATTCCTGGCTTTCCATGCATCACTGTTTTCCTGAGCTAGCGCAAACGACCGGGCGGGTATTCGGCCCCGCAGCCGATTGTGACGAGTCCTCCATGTTGCGCATCGGCGACGCCGTGCTGGACGAAGAAACCCGCCGATGGATCGAAGCGGCGGAATCCAGGCCAAGCCATTCCATTTCCCCGGCGGCCGTGCTGGAAGCTTTGACCGATATCCGGCGGCAGACCTCGGAGGAGCGGAGTACGGGAGCACCGGCCGAGACCACCCTGCGCGCGGTACGGGTGATCGTCCGGGGACTGACGCTTCGAGCGCCCCTCCATTGGTTGGCCGATCCGACCCCCCAAGATGTCCGCTGCCTCTCTTTGGCCCTTCTGGCGGCGCGCCACGCGGGGCTGAGCCGCAACCGCGGACGGGGGCATATCAGGATGACCCTCGATGGAGACCCGGAGAAAACCCGGAACGCAGCGAAAGGAGGATCAGCATGACTTTCCACCGGTATCTTCCCTATATTTTGACGCTGCAATCTCCGGCCATCATCACCGCGCTTGGAGGCGATCCCAACAGCTCCTCGACTCTGCCCTTCATTCCCGGGGCGGCCGTGCGCGGGGCCGTGGCCAAGGCCCTGGGCGATCCGGGCAGGGATACAGCCAGGCAGAAAGAATTCCGGGATCTCATTTTCGGTGGAAAGGTAGGGTATCTGAATGCCTATCCGTCTCTGGGCGGCCTCAGATCTGTCCCAGTCCCGGTATCTCTACGTCGGAAAAAGGACGATCCGGGAGGCAATCATCAGGTAAAAGTCGTCGATCTCACGGCGTTTGACGGACATCCCACACGGGACGACGAGCCGGGTGAATGCTGGCCGGAAGAACAATTGGCGCCGCTTGGCCAAGAATTTCTCACCATCGGCGCAGCCCAACCGGTGCTGCTCCAGCCGAAGATGAGCGCCCGCATCCATCACCAGCGCGACCGCGAAAAAGGCCGGGCGTGGAAAGACCGGGACGGCACTGCCCACGGAGCGATCTTCGTCTTCGAGTCCCTGGATGCCGGGCAGTCCTTTCAGGGGATGATCCAGGTGCGGGGCGCAACCGAGGAAGAACTGGATCCGACCGAAAACCGGATCAAAGATTTGCTGGGGCAGGCCATCCTCATCGGCCGCTCCCGAAGGGCGGGATACGGCGGCATGGCGGCGCTTCAGTGGGGTAAAGGCCAAGAGCGTGAGGTGTACGGACCGGGAAGGGAAGGATTGCGGCCCGTGGGCGGCGATATTTCGCAGGGTGCCAGCTTCCGCCTACTTCTCGCCTCGGCTTGCATCGTGCGCGATGGGAGCACCGGGCAAATCAACCCGGCGGCATTGCCGGAGTTGATCGAAAGGCGATTCGGCGGCCGGGCGAAGTTGGTGCGGACAAGATGGGCCTTTTCGCCCATCGGCGGTTTCAATCGCAAATGGCGCCTGGAACTGCCGCAAGTCCTGGCCGTTTCGGCCGGTTCGGTGTTCCTGCTCCAAGCCGATCACAACATCCCTGTCGGCGACCTCTACGACATCGAAAACGAGGGATTGGGCGAACGAAGGGAAGAAGGCTACGGACGGGTCCTGTTTCTCGATGCGCCGCTGCCAGAGTTTTCCTTGCGCGAACCCGAAGAGACGGCTCCTGTGTCGGCGGGCGACGGTCAACCGCCCCATGTTGTCCAGGACATTGAAAAGAGAATTGTCCTCGCGCAACTCGCAAGAAAGATTGAACACAAAGCAGCCGACTTGGCCCGGTCTGCACGGAACCTTCCAAGTAACAGCCTGATCGGCCGGCTACGGACTCCCTTGCGGGGTGAACCTGAGGAGGCGATCGAGACCTTAAAACGGTGGTTGCGGGACGGAAGCGAGGCGGAGCGGTTGAAGCGGTCCGCCATGGACCAGCTCGAGCGCTGCCGGATGGACGGCAATAGAAACTTGGCTGACTGGATCCTGGAGGCAACTGATCGCGACAAGGTTCTCTCGTGGCTCAATGCGGACGTCCTGGCCCAACGCTGCCACATCGTTTCGGAAGAATCGGCCAAGGGGATCTTGAAAGAAAAACCCAAAGAAATCTCGGTCAAACTCATCGACGCGGTCCTGGCCGCGTTGGCCGTCCGCAACAAGACAGAGGAGGCCGGTGATGAACGCTAATTGGTGGCAATTGGGCAATGGCGGCGGCATCCGTCCCATGGCGGCGCGCTGGGTCGTTACCGGCGAGATGCGGCTCGAGACGGCCGCACACCTGGGAGGCGAAGGCGACGCCGCGGTGGACATGGCCGTCCTGCGCGATCCCAAGGAGGGTGTGCCCTTGCTTCCCGGCACCTCGCTGGCCGGGGCGTTGCGCAGCCATCTGGCCGATGTCCTCGGCGGATACCGCTCCCCGGAACGCCAGGAAGTGGGTGCTCTTTTCGGGGCGGCACGGAGCGACGACGCAGGGTCTCAAAGTCCTTTGGTCGTCTTCGATTCTTTAGGGACCCTGCCCGGGGGGATGGCGTTGGAAATCCGCGACGGCGTGGCCATCGATCCTGCCACCGGCACGGCGGATGCCCACAAGAAGTTCGACTTCGAGATTCTGCCGGCCGGAACGTGTTTTCCTGTGCGTGTAGAATTGATTGTCGGGGATCTCAAGAAGGAAGCGCAACTCCTCGTCCTTCTCGTAACCGCTCTGAACGGTCTTGCGGAAGGCGACATCGGCCTTGGGATGCGACGCTCGCGAGGGCTGGGAGCTATCTCGGTCCATGACTGGAAGGCCGTCCGCCATGATCTCGCCACGCCCCAGGGTTGGCTCTGCTGGCTGACATCCGATCATGAAAAACCCATCGGGGACCATGTGCCGGGTCACGGCTCGGCCGCCGAGGCCATTCGAGCAGCCTGTGCGACCGTGACGATCGAGGAGTTCGCAGACAGACGCCGCCGCCTGCTTGTGGATCTCGAGCTGGACCTGGCAGGCGATCTTTTGGTCCGCAGCCCTGCAACCGACGCAGGTGCACCTGACGTTGTCCATCTACACAGCGCGGGAAAACCCGTGCTCCCTGGAACCGGCCTGGCTGGGGCATTGCGCGCCCAGGCGCTTCGAATCGCCCGGCTCGTTCGAGAAAACCGCGGCGACGGGGATAGATGGGTTGACCGCCTTTTTGGACCCCGGCTCGAAAGGGAAGCCGCGAACTCCCAAGGTGGGCAGGTCATGGCCTCCAGGCTACGGATCTCCGAGTCCTTTCTAGAAAACGGCGAGGGCCGGAGGCAGACGCGGATTGCCATTGACCGGTTCACCGGAGGGGTCGTTCGAGGCGCGCTTTTCGAAGAACAGGTGCTGGCGGGCGGCAACCTCAAGGTGCGACTCGAGCTGCGCGATCCGGCCGATGCCGAAACCGGCTTGCTCCTGCTTTTGCTCAAGGACCTGCTTTCGGGATACATCCCGGTCGGCGGTGCGGTATCGGTGGGCCGGGGAGTGCTCCGGGGAACTGCCCGGGTTCGGCTGCCGGATGGGGCGGCATACGAAATCGCAAAGGACCTTTCGGTGAACGAAGAAGCCCGGAAGGTCTTCGATAAGAAGATCGCGGCCTTGCATGAGGCTGCTCCTTTGAAACCAGAGGAGGCACGATCATGAGACGGATCCAAGGATGCACCATCGAACCGCTGGATCGGCAAACCTCGCTCGCAGTTCTTGACTGGGTCGCCGGAGGAACGGCGCCGGCCGGATGCGACCATGGTTTCAGCTGGCTGCTGGCCCATTGCCGGGACGGCGTAACCTGGGGTCGGCGCGAGAACTCCCGCTGGCGGTTGTCCTCAGAGCCCTTTCCGGATCTCTGCCCGGCTGTTTCCAGGGACAATCTCCTCGAAATGCGCCTTTTCGGAGAGAAAGGGGAGATCATGCTCTGGCGGAGCGATGAGGAATTCCAGGGTCGTCGCCTGGTCGATGAGCCGCACCAACCCGTGGACTCGCCGACCCGGCCCGATGACGAGACCCGCATCCTGATGGGGGACCGTCTTGTGGAGAAACTCAAAGACCGTTTTTCCCGTGTGGGAACGGCCTCAGGAATCCAACACGCGGTTCCACTGGAGTGCACAGAAAAGGATTTCACGGGCGGTCGCTGGCCCCTTCGACTCAGGGTGCGGCATTACTTTGAACAGGACCCGCAGACCGGGGCGGTCCGCGTGGCCGCAAGCCGCCTTGTCCATGTCTTCAAGGAGGTGCGCTGATGGCTCTTACACGGGGGAAACTGGTGCTCAGCAAGAAGGGAAAACCACAAATCGAAATCGACGGGAAACTTTTTAACCCGGCGCAATGTGAATTGAGCCAATCCATTCTGTCACGGCTGAAAGAACTGAACGGTGCAGAGGTGGAATTCGAACTCGAAGGCGGGCAGCCAAAAAAGATTCGCAAGGTGGGATCCCAGTTCGCGCCGGCGCAAGCCGCGGCAGCCCCTTCCAGCTATTCAAGAGCATCTGATCGCGGGAAAGTCCGGGATCGAAGAACAGCCGACCAGCCGCCCACCATGAACCGTGACTTCCGTAATCCATACAACTTCATCCCCGCGCCGCCTCGCAAGACGGATGATCCAGACTTGGGCGACTACAAGCCCGTGCCGCAGGATCGGTTTCACCCGGATCGTTTCACCGGCCGTATTCGTGTTGTCATGGAAACGATCACGCCGCTTCTCGTCCCTGACCCCAATACCTGTCGGGAGGACGAGAGCGGGCACAAGACCTTTGCCTTGTTGCTCGGCAAGGACGGCAAACCCCTCCTGCCTTCATCCAGCATACGAGGAATGCTGCGTTCGGCCTACGAGGCCGTGACCAACTCGCGGTTCGGGCGTTTTCCCAAGAACGATCACGGCAAGCGCCTGGCCTACCGGATGGAGGCGAAGGGGGGGCTCCGATTGATTCCGGCCCGTATCGAGGATGGGAGAATTCGTTTGCTTACCGGCACTTCTCGAATCAGGAACGATGGATCGCCTGATGGCCCGCAGTATGCCGCCTGGCTGCCGAGGTACAGCGGGAACAACAAGAACACGACTCGCGCCATCACCTATCCCGATGGTTCGCTCCCTCAGCATGGAGACGAGGTGGAGTGTTGGGTGGAGCGTATTCGGCATAGTAGCGATAGGTTCGAGTATTGGAAGGTAACAAAGATCGATAGAAATGGTGCAAACATAGGCAATCCACCGGCGACCTCAAAACGAATCCGCGGCTGGGTCTGCATCACCAACGCCAACATCAACCGCAAACACGATGAAAGAGTTTTTTTCAGCGAAGGGACGCCTCCCACCGGGCCTTTTCCCATAACCGATGAGCTCCGAGAGCAATGGAGGCAGCTCATCGAGAATTACCAGGAAATACATGAAGAAGACCTGAAAAGGCGTGAGAGGCAAAACCAAGTGCCGGATGAATACCTCGGTCCGGAGCCGGGCCGGACCGCCTGGTCCCGCCACGTGTATACGGAGCAGGACCGCGAACTGCGGGACGGAACCCTCTGCTACGCCCGCCTGAAAAACGGAAACTCCAGTGTGGAAGCGCTTTTTCCCGTCATGATTGCACGGGAACTCTACCCTATTTCCCCATGGGATCTGCTGCATTCCTCGCTTCGGCCCGCTTCAAAGATCTCTGAACTCTCCCCCGCCGACCGCGTCTTCGGCTGGGTCATGGGGGATCCCGGCAACCAACAGAGGGAGCAAAGAAATCCAACAGCAGTGAGAGGACTGTTACGTATCGGACCGGTAACGAGCGAATCCTCTGCGGAGGATGCCATCGAAACGTTCCCGGGAGACGGCCTGCCGTTGGCCGTCCTGGCGGCTCCCAAACCCCAGCAGGGGAGGTTCTATGTCGCCGCATCCCCCCAAGGTGAAGCTCAAAACTCCAAGACTGAAGCCGGCTACACGGCGAATAAAGGTCTAAGGGGACGCAAGGTCTACCCGCACCACTCTGGTCTTCCAGCGGATCATTGGCAAAACGCTTTGGAGGACCGCACTCAGAACCCCAACGGCCCCTGGCAGGAATACCGGCGTCCCATGAAAGACAATTATGAGCAGCGGGACGATCAAAACCGATCAATCCTTGGTTGGGTGAAATCCGGTACACGGTTCGGCTTCGACATCCATGTGGCCAATCTCACCAAGGTTGAATTGGGAGCCCTATTGTTCCTGCTTCAGCTTCCCGAGGGACATTATCATCGCTTTGGCGGCGGCAAGCCCCTTGGGTTTGGGAGTGTGCGGTTGTCCGCAGCCGAATGCAAACTGATGACAGGGGAACTTCTGTGTGAAAGGTATCGTGCGTGGTCTGATCAATGCAGGTGCGAGGATATCTCGGAAGGTGCCGTGGCCGCCTTCAAGGAAGCAGTAACTCATGCATACGGCCGTGCGGACGGCAATGGTTCCTTCGAACAGGTCTCTTTCATCGAGGCATTCCTCAAGGCATGTATGGGTTTCGATGACCGTCTGCCGGTTCATTATCCCCGGGTCACGAGACAACCAAGCCCCGACGGGGAGTCTTTCAAGTGGTTTGTCGCCAATGAGAAGGATGTCGCCCGTTTTGCCCTTGGCGATCTTGCGCAGGACCCGGGCCTTCCTACTCTCCAAGACGTCCAAGCCTCAGGTGGAACACATCAGAGAAGGAGGAATTGATGCCCCGCCAGATCCTTTGCACCGTCGGCACATCGCTTCTCACTAATCGCGACGGCCGCCCCTGGGGCGGTTGGAATCCGCGCAACGGTGATCCGCTGCCGGCCGACGATGAAGTGGTCCGCTGGCTGAGAAGGGCCGATGCGGCTGCGGCCAGCGCTGAGACCAACACCCTGGCCAGGCTCGATCTTGCCGAAACGGACATCCTCGTGTTGTTGCACTCCGACACCCCCGAGGGCCGCTTTTGCGCGGAGCGACTCAAGACCTACTATGCCTCGAGTGTTCGGGAAACGATCCTGGTTCACATCGGCAAGCTGGGTTATGGGGCCGCGCAGTTCACCTCGGGACTCAAAGCTCTTGTAGACGCGGCGATCCGCCGGGTCCATCAGGCCCAGGACCGTGGCATTCAAACGGTCTTTTGCGCCACCGGCGGATTCAAGGCGGAAATCGCCTTCCTGAACCTCATGGGGGCGCTTCTTGGAATCGAAGTCGTCTACATTCACGAACTGCACAGGGAATTGGTCCGGCTGCCGCGTCTTCCGCTCACCTGGGATGCGGCATTCGTCGCAAGGCACGATGACTTTTTTCGCTGGATCGATTCGGAGCCGAGGAAAAGCGCCGAAGTGGAATCGTGGCTGAAAGGAAGGCCCGAGCTCAGGCCCCTGGTGGAAGACGGCGGAGACGGACATACCTACCTTTCGGCGGCCGGGGACCTTCTTTACAAGGTGGCCGCGGAGCGTCTCTCCATGGGACCGCGGGCGCTCTGGCCCGAAGCAGACCCAAGACCACCCCATGAGAAGAACCACCTTTCAGGGGTGGAACACCATCGGGCGACCGGATGGGAACGGTTCGTGGATAGGCTTTGTGCCATCGACTGCGTCACTTCGGTCCATTACGATTCACGATGTGCGGGAATCCGTAGCGTGAAAGTGATGGATGCGGCAAACGGCGTCATCGGCGTTTGCTATGGTGGTCCGGAAGATGTGCTGCCTCTTCGGGTCGAGACCACGGCCCGCGGCGAGGCGCAGACCGATCTTGTCGCCAGTTATCTCCAGCATATGAAATAATTTGCCTTTTCCACAAGGCGCGTGTCGCTTATAACCCACCAGCCCTTTCCCCCAACCTGCGAAACCCCGTGAACGGCGTCGGATAACACCACCGCCCGCCATGCAGCGACCCGCGAAACACGCGGACTTGCGGCCATCCCGGGCCTGGGAATGTCGGATAATACCAAGTTGCGCCCAAGATCGCCCTGACATGCTGAGTGAAGATTTCGAGCAAAGGGATGAATCCTACGGGTGGGCAGTTTCGGCTTGAATGCAACTTGGTATAAGACGTGTTCTCTGACCTTCCGAGAACCTCGGTCGGCGGAAGGTTCTCTC
>CAZZHS010000082.1:0-11045 GCA_964654275.1 uncultured Syntrophobacteraceae bacterium | reverse complement strand
ACACCCGCAGTGCTGGAACTCCCCCAGGACACCTCATAGTTGCCCGTGCTGCTGCCCGATGGAACGGAAATCGACGTCGGCGTGCCGCAGATGAACCTCACAACGCAGCCGTTGGACCCCGTTCTCCATCCGCTCTCGATGGTGCCGGCTCGCGTGGCCTTCACCCGGTAATAATACGTGAACCCGGTGCTGCGCCCCGTGATGGAGGCCTTCGTGCCGGTCCCAAAATACGCCGTCCGCAGGTTGGTCGTGAAGCTCGCATTGGTCGCCTCCTGCAGCACATACGTCACACCCGCAGTGCTGGAACTCCCCCAGGAGACAACATAACTGCCGGTGCTGCTGCCCGACGGAACGGAAATCGACGTCGGCGTGCCGCAGACTGGAGCGGCCGCCACAACCCAGCCCAGATCCTTCAGCAAGCCCCTGGTCACACGGCCCGGGTCGTGAATGGAACTGCCCGGGGAGAACGCGTGAACCATCAGACGATTGATGGTCCCCGCAAAGGTGGCCGTGTCGAGATGTGAATAGCTGGATGCCGATGCCCATGTGGTCGGAGCGTACATCCTGACCCGCCGGCCGGCGTTGGCGGCCACGGCGTTGGCACCATGGAACCAGACATTGTTGGAGGTCAACGCACTGCCAAGGGCCGCGGACGGATTGGGGTAGACGCTCGTGTTGAGCAGAGAGGTCCCGGAGACGTTTCTCATGAAGGTGTCGTAAATATTGGGATACCCTGTGCCGTAGCCCCAGGAGCCCACGCCGCCGCTGTAGTTCATGGAGCCGGCAAAATTGAGTCCATGGCAGATCTCGTGGAGGACCACGGACATGAAATCGTACTGACTGTAGGGCGTGTTGCCATCCGTACCCAGGTACCAGGAAAAATTCCGGTTGTAGGTGATGTGCATGTCAAAGGATGCCGGACCGTTGTCGGCGCGTCGAAGGGCGTTTGCCAGGGACTCCGCGTACCAGGTCCTGGCTCGGGGGGCGTTTGGAAAATCCCGGTACACGTAGCCGCCGCCGGAATAGCCCAGGGTTGCCCCCGCCAGGCCGGCCCAGCAGGCCCGGATTCTGATGGGAACCGAGGAGTTCACAATGCCGGCCCACACGTTGGCGGCAGCGGAGAAGGCCACTCTGGCACCCGCGGGAAAGGTAGAACACGCCTGGCCCCAGAGATCCTTTTCCCCGGCTGCGGCATAGGTGATGCTGAAAGTTGCGGTCAGGCTTTCCGACTGGGCATACCCCTCACTGTCACGAATGTCCGAGGGCGGCGCCAGGTTCAGGGGTGGGTCGCTGGGAATCGGGCGAGCGATCACGACCTGCGGGGTCACAGCATTGGCGAGAGACTTGCCGTCCTCGGAAAGCTCCGGCACAAGAGACGCTGGAACAAAGTACTCGACACGGAACCCGTCAACATCCGCCACATGAAGCGAACCCGCCCGCGAACCTCCGGGGGAAGCGATCACCCAAAACAGAGCCAGCCACAAAATAAGGAACCGCAGCCTCCCGACGATCAAGGTGTCTTCTCCCTCTTCGCATTCTGGGCGGCAGAGCCGACGCCTGAAGCGGCAGGCTCTCCAGCGTGCCCCAATGAAAATCGTGAAGTTCCTAAAGACAACGAACCTGTGAAAAAGGTCGATGAAGGCATTCCAGAATACTTCACAAGAGTTTTGAGGGTGAGTCGCCGCGGAAGCACTGAGTTCGATCTGCATCTTCTCGACGATATGCCATTCAAAAAAATTATAACATTCATATAGAGCCTCCCAAAGCGGCTGACCAGGGGCGTCACGTCGAACAATTATCGAATGTTTGGAGGCTGCGGGCACCCGAGCAGAATAAATGTGTTTCAGGACACTTGATGAAGCCCATCTGGTACTGCTCTTGCTTAATCGTTAACAGCGTAGCAAATCATTCAGCACCCACACAAAGGAGAAACAGCACACCCCATGGGCACCGACAACATTGTCTTTTTGGAAGTCATCGAGTGGTTCGACAAGACGGGGCGGGAAATTGTCAAGCGGATTCCCGAGAAGGGTTCCGGGGAGATCAAGTTCGGGGCTCAGCTGACCGTTCGGGAGAGCCAGGCCGCCGTTTTCTTCTACAAGGGGAAGGCGTGCGACGCGCTCGGACCCGGCCGGCACACGCTCGTGACCGCCAACTTTCCCATCCTCACCAAGGTCCTCAGCTTCCCGTGGGGCTTCACGAGCCCTCTTCGCGCCGAGGTTTATTTTGTCAATCTCAAGGTCTTCACGGACCTGCGCTGGGGCACCAAGGACCCCGTCGCCTTCAAGGACTCGCAACTGGGGCTCATCCGCCTCAGGGCCTTCGGCATGTTCAACATCCGGGTGGTCCAGCCGGTTCTGTTCATCAACACCCTGGTGGGAACCCAGGGGCTCTACACCACCGACGACATCGAGGAATACCTGAGCCGCGTCGTCGTCTCCCGTTTCAACGACCACATGGGCGAACACCTCGATTCCCTCCTGAACCTCCCCGGCCGCTACGACCAGCTTTCCGAGGGGCTTAAAGTGAGGCTCCAGGAGGATTTGTCCCATTACGGGCTGAGCCTCTCGCACCTCTACATCCAGTCCATCACGCCCCCGCCCGAAGTGCAGCAGGCCATCGACGACCAGAGCCGCCTTGCGGTGCTGACGGACCTGGACCGCCTGGTGCGCATGAAGGCGGCCATGGCCATGGAAAAGGCCGCGGAGAACCCGGGAGACGGCGGCTCCGGGATGGGGCTCGGCCTGGGACTCATGATGCCCGCCATGTTTCGGGACCTGATCGGGAAACCGGAACATCCCCCGGAGGGCTCCGTCGATTGCCCCGAATGCCGCAAACCCGTTCCGGCGGATGCCAAATTCTGCCCCCACTGCGGGCATCAACTGGTGATTTTCAGCCAGTGTGCCGAGTGCGGCAAAAATCTGCCGCCCCAGGCAAAATTTTGTTCACGCTGCGGCCATCCCGTTCGGCAGAAACCCAGGGCCAAAGTCTGCACGCACTGCGGCTCCGAAAACCTTCCTCAATCCGTTTACTGTAATCAATGCGGTGAAAAAATCTGACGGCTCCACCTGGAAAATCGACCACCAGTGCCCCCAGTGCGGCGCACCCGTCACCCTGGACGAAACGGATCACCTCCTCGCCTGCAATTATTGCCGCGTGCGGTTGTGGCTCCATTCCCGGGGCGTCTTCAACTATTGCTTCATGCCGGAAAAACCTCCCCGGGAAGAGCTGGCGTTCATCCCTTACTGGAGGTTCAGGGGACTCGGCTTTTCCTGTACCGGGGACCAGGTCCGCCACCGATTCGTGGACACCACCCTGTGCGGCCTCAAGACCGCCCTCGTCCCACGCTCCCTGGGATTCCGGCCCCAAGTGCTCCGGCTGAAGCCCTCCTCGGCGATCCAAACCGGCACCTTCGTCAAACCCACCGTCGTCCCATCGGCCCTGAAAAATCGATTTATCCCCGCCGCCGCTGAAAGCCCCGGGACCCTCAACGGAAAACAGGGATTCCACCAGGCCTTCATCGGCGACACGCTCTCCCTTGTCCACAGCCCCGTTTACGAGCGAGACGGTTTGATCTGGGATGCCATGCTGCACCGCCCTCTGGGTTCCAGTGCTCCCCTCCAGAGCGGTGAGCTTTCCCTGGACAAGGGCAAACCACCTCCCCTCACGTTCATCCCGGCTCTCTGCCCCCACTGCGGCTGGGAGCTGGAAGGGTCCAGTCAATCGGTGGTCCTGCTCTGCAGAAACTGCCATTCGGCCTGGAAACTCGCTCAAGGCGCCATCCAGAAAGTCCCGTTCGGGTTCCCGGTCCAGCCCGACCCAGAGCACCCGTTGCTGCCTTTCTGGCAAATGAGATTTCGCTTCACGGGCATCCGCCTGGAATCCCGCGAAGATCTGGGCCGGCTGGCCAACACACGGATCTCCGATGGCAACGAAAACCTTGCTTTCTGGATTCCGGCCTTCAAAGTTCCCCCACGGCTTTTCCTGCGCGTGGCCCAAAAGTTTTGCCTCTCTGCGACACCGGAACTCCAGGACCGGACTCTGCCGCCCGTCACACCCCACCCGGCGACGCTGCCCCTGGACGAGGCCGTCGAAAGCGTCAAGATCCTCCTGGCATCCGTGGCACTTCCCCGGCGAAGGTTCATGGAACAAATGGGCACCGTGTCGGCCGCCCTGCACCACGCACAGATTTCGTTCGTTCCCTTCACCCCAAATACACACGACCTGGTGCACCCCGGCCTGCAGCTGAGCATCCCACGTCGCGCGCTCGCTCTGGGGCGGTTCCTGTGACGCAACCGCTGTGAGGCATGATTTGAAACCCTCACCCGTCTGCGGGCGGGACGGCAATAGGGGCCGCCGACGCAACGGGAAAATGTTTCTTGCGGGTCTTCAGGAATCGCGACTAAGATGATTCGGGGGTTCCCGGGCAACGACTCAGCGCAGCTCCACAGAAGAAGGTGCCCATTTCGAGACCTGTCATGCCGATGTTCTATTGGCCGGCATCCAAGTTCTGCTCTGTGGATTCCGGTTGAAAGACTGCCGGAATGACGAGTCGAGTGGTGGACACTCGATGTCTCCGGGGTGCAAATCCTGAAGTGCTCCCCGTTTCCGGTTCCCAGGCTGCAGCCTGGGAACCGGAAACGGGGAGCCTGGGAACTAGAACCAGGAGATATCACTTCCGCCCGGCTGTATAATTGTGTTGAGTGGTGCTCGGTCATCCAGATTCTGCTGCCGGATCCCTTTTTCGCCTTCATTCCATGGAATTCACCAAACCCCTATCGGTGAATCCTGTTTTTCAGGAGCAGGTGAAAGGCCCTTGCAAGATTGGGATATTTTAGAGAAAAGATTGCGTGCCCTGGACGAGGAAGTGGCACGCCTCAAGGAAGAGGTGGGCGCGCTTCGCCGCAGACTTCAGGGAAATCTCCACCCCGTGGAAAAGCTTTTGGCGCAGCGGGGACTCGCCATTCTCTCCCACGGCGCCGGAGCCCAGCTCATCGTTCCTCCCGACCTTCCGGAACCGCAGCAAACGCGCTTCTACCATCTCATGCGCCGCTACTCCTTCCGGCTCTTCCTGCGAGACCTCATCCAGTTTCCTCGCGGAAGGGACATGAGCACCCTGGCCCGATACTGCTCTCTGAGAACCGTGCGGGCTTATCTCAAGGAGCTCGAGGACCTGGGTGCCGTCAAGATCTCAGCGGACGGGGGCTACCGGCTTCGCAGGGATCAAATTTCCAGCTTTGGCCCCACGCTGGAATGGTTCGTGAGCGGAATCCTTCAGCGGGATTTTCTCTCGCCGGCACTCTTCAACGTGAAGCTCAAAGACACCCGTCATGGGGGCGATTATGACGTGATCAGCCTTCTGGCCGACCACCTCGTCTACCTGGAGGTGAAATCCTCGCCTCCACGGGGGGTGGAACGGTCCAACGTCCTCTCCTTCCTGAAGCGTCTCCGAGACCTGCAGCCGCATGCCGCCATTTTTCTGGTGGATACGGAACTGCGCATGAAAGACAAAATCGTGCCGCTCTTCGAAGAGGCCCTCGAGGAAATGGCCGCACCGAAAGAACTGCGGACTGCAGAGCGATTGGTGGACGAGATCTTTCACCTGGAACATGTCGTCTACCTGACGAACAGCCGCAAGGGCATTTATTCGAACCTGCGCAGATGCTTTCGGGACTTTCTCCGTCATGCCGGGACAACGTCGCACTCCCCTGCCGGCATCATCGAGGGAGGCACCGGGGAGACAGAAGGCTGATTTTTGCCGGCAAGCCCTCGGCCGGCGTGCACCGAACCCGGGGGTTGTCACTTTACAACACCTCGTCAATGGGATATGGAATTCTCCTGTTTTTTTTTTGATGAGGAAAATCCATCAAGGGTCTGCGTTGAGAACCGAATTAAAGCTGGGGAGTACGAGAAATCTTTGATGAAAAAGAAACTTACGGGTAAAATTACTCCGTTGTGCTCCCTGGATCAAAGGCATGAGGACAGCTGTCGTGCGACTCTTCCGCACCGCGTGAAGCCGTGACCCCTCTCCCGAAGAGGGTCTCCACAGGGTCCCCATAGTTGGGAAAAGCGAGGACATTCAAATGCTTAAAAAGAATTACAAACTTATTGTACTGATCACCGGTTTCGCCCTCATGCTCGCCGCATGGTCGACCCTGACGGCCAAGACCAACACGGACGACTCAGGCATCTACCAGTACCTGCGGCTGTTCAGCGATGTGCTGAACATCGTGCAGGAAAACTACGTGGAAGCGGTGGACCCTCAAAAGCTCATGTACGGGGCCATCAACGGCATGTTGCGAGAACTCGATCCTCACTCTTCTTTCATGAAACCCGAGGAATACCGAGAGCTCCAGATCGAGACCAAAGGGAAGTTTGGGGGGCTGGGCATCGAGATCTCCATTCGTGACGGGATCCTCACCGTTGTGGCTCCCCTCGAGGACACCCCGGCCGATCGGGCAGGCATCCGGGCGGGAGACCAGATCATCAAGATCGACGAGCAGCCCACCCAGGACATGACCCTCACGGAAGCGGTGCAAAAGATGCGGGGTCCCAAGGGGACCAAGGTGAAGCTCACCATCATTCGCAAGGGAGAATCGAAGCCCCTTGAATTCAATCTCGTGCGGGACACCATCTCCATCCAGAGCGTGAGATTCCGGACTCTGGAGCCCGGATACGCCTATGTGCGCATTTCCACTTTTCAGAGCGGCACCGCGGAAGACCTGCGCAAGGCCCTCAATGAACTGGAGAGGGTCAACTCGCCTCTGCACGGACTCATCCTGGATCTTCGCAGCGATCCCGGCGGCCTTCTCGATCAGGCGGTCGAAGTGGCCGATGAATTTCTGGACCAGGGGCTCATCGTCTACACGGGAGGCCGTCTCGAAAGTCAAAAGATGCGTTTCGAAGCCCGGAAAAATCCCACGCCCAGGAACTATCCCATCGTGGTCCTGGTGAATTCGGGAAGCGCCAGTGCATCGGAAATCGTGGCGGGAGCCCTGCAGGACCACAAGCGGGCGATCATCCTGGGAGAACCCACTTTCGGGAAAGGGTCCGTGCAGACGGTGATCCCCCTCAACGACGGGTCGGCCATTCGCCTCACCACCTCCCTTTATTACACGCCGTCGGGACGCTCCATTCAGGCGAAGGGCATCGAACCCGACATCCTGGTGGTCCGGGAGATTCCGCCCAAGGAAGATGAGGAAACGTCCGAACCCGTTCGACGTCTGCGGGAGGTCGACCTGCCGCGGCACATGGAAAATTCGAAGCCGTCCCAGGATCCCAAGATGGACGCCGCCCTGGAGGAGGCTCAAAGAATACTGGCGCAGGACAATCAGCTGCGACGGGCCCTGGATCTCCTCAAGGGTTACAAGATCATGGGCAGCATGCAGATCAAGTGACCTTTCCCCGGATCATGAGCGCCCTTCCCGCCGAACCTTTTGGGACGCGGGGCGGGCGTTCCTTCCCAGGGGCGGCGGCGTCCGGTTGCACACACGACTTCACCCCCCCCCGCATATACGGAGAGGCTGCGCAGCTTTTTGAGCCGCCGCCACGAGGGGGGAAAGTCAGGGCGTCGGTCCTCATGGCAGGAAGACGAGGGACGCACTCCCTTGACCGGCGCCCCCACAAGGACCCAAAAAGCTCTGTCGATCTCATGCCGCGAACGAAAGATACACCCAAAACCGGAAAGCGCAGCGGCAATCGCTATCGAAAGGCTGCGGCTCCCCAAGGTGCGAAGCGCTCACCCCGTTCTGCGGCTTCCTCACGCCGGAGATCCGCAAAATCCCGAAAATGGACCGGCGCCTTTTTCCCCCCCCTTGCCGCCGTCTGGCTGATTGCCGTGGTGGTGCTGTCGGGCCTCATTTTCTGGGGCATCGAAAGCAGCCGGAAAAAAAGCAGTCTGCGAGTGGCCGATTCCTCGCCGGTTGTGCAGCCCAAAACCACCGCAGAGCCCCCGCCGATTCCTTATCAGCCCAGGGCAAAAGCCTCTGGTGCATCGTCGAACGGCCCGACAGAGCGGAGGCTCGCACAAACGGAATCCCAGCCCACGCCCTCTGCCGCTCCCAAGGCAGTCGGGGCCCCGCCGACGGATGTGAGAACCGACAAAAGACCGCAGCATCAGCGGTCGGATTCCACAGCGATCTTGAAACCCGGACCCGCTGAGTCCGAGAAGGCGGTGCAGGTGGAGTCGCCCCGGGAGCCGAAGTCGGTCCCCGTGAGCAAGCCTCCCTCCGTCCATTCGAAGCTGCCGGACAACGCTTCGCAGCCTCCGTCAAGCCACGAGGCAAGGCGCCTGAAGGCTTTGGCTGATTCCCGCGCCACCATCGCACCGATCCCCAAACCGCCCGGAGCGGGCGAGAACGGGGGGGACACTGCAGGCAGCGGCGCTCAAAAGCCTGCCATTCAAAATCGCCCCCCAAAGTCCGATTCCCCCTCCATTGCGGCTCCGGAGCGAAAAGGGGAAGACAGGACAGTGCTGGCAGCGCTTCATCCCGATGCGGCCGTCAGGGACGCCATTCCAAAGCCGGCGCCGCCCCCTGTCGAGTTGAAGCCTCCCATCGGGCGCGTGGCCATCGTCATCGACGACTTCGGCCAGGATTTGAAGATGGCCAAAAGGTTTCTCGAAATTCCTTTGCCCATCACCTTCGCGGTGCTTCCGCATCAGCGTCACAGCAGGGAAATCGCCAGGCTTGCGCACGCCCGGGGACGGGAAGTGCTCCTGCACGTGCCCATGGAACCTCAGGGATACCCGGTGGTGAATCCCGGAAGGGGGGCCCTGCTCCTGTCCATGAGCGACGAGTCGATCCAGAAATCCCTGCGCACGGCGCTCGACACAAGCCCTTATTTCAAGGGGGTGAACAACCACATGGGCTCGCGCTTCACGGAAAACGAGCCCCGCATGGAACTGGTTCTGGGCGAAATTGCACGGCGGGGCATGTTTTTCCTGGACAGCCACACCACCGCGTCCAGTGTGGCTGTTCCGGTGGCACAGAAGCTGCTCGTGCCCACAGGACGAAGAGACATCTTCCTGGATCACGTGCAGACCGAGGAATTCGTCCGGTCGCAGCTGAACCAGCTCATCGCCCGCGCCAAAACCACGGGCTCGGCCATCGCCATCGGCCACCCGTATGAATGCACCCTCAAGGTGCTCCGTGAGGACCCCGAGAGGTTCTCCAGGGAACGCATCGCCGTTGTCCCCTGCGGGGAGTTGATGACCAACTCCCTGCGCACTGTCAATCGATGACTCCATGAACGGGCTGAAAATCATGAGGTCAGGCAACCGGGAGCGCCGTGAAGCGTGAGGTTCCCGAAACCGATTCCCCGGAGGGAAGGCTCTTTCTCCGGGCCGTTGCATTTGAGAAAGGAAGTGTCCGCAATGAACTGCCGATTGAAAGCGTTCCTCTTGTCTTTCACAATGATTGCGATCGTCTGCTTCAGCGGTTCTGTGCCGGTGCAGGCTCAGCCCCCAGGCGGCGCGAAGGAATTGTCCCGGAGCGCCCCGGCCGGTGCGGCCCCGGTCATGGAGATCGCACAGCCCGACCACAATTTCGGCGAGGTTGCCGAAGGTGAAGTGGTCACCCACGATTACGTGGTCCGCAATACCGGTTCGGCGACGCTGGAGATCGCTCAGGTTCGCGCAGGCTGAGGGTGTGCCGTTGCCCAGTTTGACAGGGCAATCCCTCCCGGCGGCGAGGGAAAGATCACTCTCAAGGTGGATTTGACCAATTACCAGGGCCATGTCAAAAAAGGCGCCACGGTGATCAGCAACGATCCCCGCAATCAGCAGGTGTCGCTGTATCTGCAGGGGATCGTCAGGCCCCTGATCGAAGTGCGGCCCAACAACCGTGTCCAGTTCACCGGACTGAGCGGTCGCATCGACGACCGTGTTGTCGAACTGGTGAGCCACTCCCAGCCCTTTAAGATTTTGAAGGTGGACACCAATCTGGAAGGCAGGGTGGGGCATTCCGTGACAACGGTGGCGGAAGGGACGCACTACCGGATCCAGCTGTCCAATCTGGCGAAACTGGGAACTTACAACGGTTACGTGAGGATTCGAACATCCCTGCCACAAAAACAGGAGATCAACCTCTGGGTGAGCGGTCACATCGAAGGCGAGATCTCGGTCAAACCGCAGACCCTGCTGGTGGGACGGCTGGCCAATCAGCGGGAAGTGCGCTCAGGAAAGATCCTGGTGGTGAGCAACCGCAACGAACCGTTCAAAATCACGCGCATGGATTACGATAAAAATCTCATCCAGGTGGAGGAGAAACCCCTGCCCGAAGGCAGCGGGACGGGTTTCTCCCTGGAAGTCAGTCCACGGGTGGAAAACATTCCGGTCAACAAGCAGATGCAGACCGTGCTCTCGATTGAAACCGAGTCCTCATCCCGCCAGAAACACGAGGTCCGGATCCACCTCCTGAACACCCCCCCCGCAGGAGGCAGCGTTGCTCAATGAGCGGAGGGTTTCCTGAGTACATCGCCACATCATAAGGAGTCCACAGCCTGGGGCGGCATCCCGCAAGACCCGGGAACACAGGAGGAGATGCGCCTCTGCCCTGAAAGGTTTGGTTGTCCGCCGGTACGGCCGGGCGCACGTCCTTAACGACTTGCCGGATCCCAGGCGGAGGTTGTAAACCAGCCGATCTGGGCCATCATTTCTGCCCGGCTGTACCAGGGTCCGTCTCAGGTTCGTCCCGGGAGCACATGAGGTACCGCGCTCCTGCCCTGAAAGGGCTTCACAAGGCAGCCCAGGGTAAACACCCTGGGAAGTGGGGGACCTTAAGATGCCTACCCTGAAAGGGTTGCCCATGCAGCGATGGCCGTCATGAGCAGCGATCGTTGAACCAGGAACAAGGAGGTGGGGCCGCAGTCTTCGTTTGCGGGTTCCGGGTGTTCGAAAATTTCTGGGATGCAGAGAGCAAACGCATCGCAGGGCTGATGATCTTTATGTAACCCCTTCAGGGTAAACGAGCCGCGGGTTGGGACCCGAAACCCAGGGTGACGCTTCGCTGGACCCTGGGCTGAGTTATGGAACCCCTTCGGGGTAA
>CAZZHS010000081.1:0-11837 GCA_964654275.1 uncultured Syntrophobacteraceae bacterium | reverse complement strand
TTTTCTTGGTCCACTCCCCCCAGTCGTCATAAATGCCGGTGATGCCCTCGACATCGCCCACCGCTTGCACGATCCGATCCCGCAGCGCGTAAAGCTCGGGGATGTCGGGGCCGGAAATGCGGACCTGCACGGGAGCTCCCACGGGCGGCCCCAGTTCGAGGCGCGCCACCGTGTGCCGGGTGTCGGGGAAGTGATCGTCCAGGTAGGCACGGGTGCTCCGGATGAGAGGTCCCACGTCGTCCAGCGTTTCCGTGTTCACGATCACGAAAGCGTAGTTGGGATGGTCCTGCTCGGGGCTCAGGGAAAGGTACCAGCGGGGCCCCCCGTAACCGATGAACGATCCGACGGAACGCACCCCCTCCCGCTCCAGGAGATGTTCTTCGAGGACACGCAGGCGTTCCGCCGTGACCCGGACGTCCGTGCCGAACGGCTGCCAAAAATCGATGGTGAACATTTCCCGGTCGTTGGGCGGGAAAAAGATGGTGGGCACCAGGGAGAAGGCCCCCACTCCGCCCACGGTGACGAGCACGGCCCCCAGGAGAAAGAAAACCCGCCTGCGAAGCCAGAAGAGCAGTATCCCCCGGAAGGCCCGGTAGCCCGCGCCGCTGAAGCTTTCCCCTTTTGAAACCTGCGGCTTCTGGAAGTAGTAGCTCAGGAGGGGCACCAGGGTCAGGGAAAAAATCCAGGACAGGAGCAACGTCAGGCTCACCACGATGAAGAGGGACAGGGTGTATTCCCCCGTCTCCGATCGGGCCAGGGGAATGGGCATGAAGGCGAAGATGGTGGTCAGGGAAGACGTCAGAAGGGGAAACCACAGCTCGCGCACCGATTCCACAGCCGCGCCCATGCGGTCTTCCCCGCGATTGAGACGCACCAGGATGTTCTCGCTCACCACCACCCCGTTGGCCACCAGGAGCCCCAGGGCGATGATGAACGACGCGATGGAAACCCGCTGCAAGTCCACGTTGAAAAGGGGCATGAGGGCGATGCAGGTCAGGATGGACACGGGTATCACCAGCCCGGCCACGATTCCCGTGCGCAGCCCCGTGAAGACGAACATGGCCCCCACCACGAACACGAAGGCCATGACCAGGTTGACCATGAAATCGTCGATGGCCTTGCGCACGAAATCCGGCTGGAACACGAAAAGGTCCAAATCCAGCCCCACGGGAAGCCGCGCTTGCAAGGTGTGCAGCAAATCCTGAACCCGGTCTCCCAGTTCGGTGATCTTGCCGCCCCGAGCCATGCTCACGGCCAGGATCAGGCACCGTTCGCCGTTGAAGCGCACCATGGGCGAAGGCGGGTCCACGTAATCCCGCGTGATGACGGCGATGTCCCGCAGGGAAATGCTTTCGGGGCGGCCCGGCAGGCGAAAGGTCGCGTTCGCCAGGTCATCGAGGGAAGTGAATTCCCCCGTGGACTCGATGACGAGGCGCTCGCTCTCCACTCGGGCCACTCCGCTGGGCTGGATGGCATTCTGGGCGGCCAACAGCTGCATGAGTTGAGCGGGGCTGAAGCCCAATTCGGCCAGGCGTGCGTTGGAAAATTCCACGAAGATGCGCTCTTCCTGCACTCCGTGGATTTCCACCCTGGCCACGTGATCGAGGCTCAGGAGCTGGTCTCGAACATGATCTGCGGTGTCTTTCATTTCCCGGTAGGTGTAACCGTCTCCCGTGAGAGCGATGAGGATGCCGAAAACGTCGCCAAACTCATCGTTGACCATGGGGGGATAGACACCCTCGGGCAGGTTTCGGGCCACGTCATCGACCTTGTTGCGCAGGTTCTGCCAGATGGGGGCGAGGTCCTTGTACCGCTGCCGAATGTCCACCTGGATGATGGAAAGACCGGACATGGAATGGGAAAGGACGTGATCGAGTTCGGGAATTTCCCGAATGCGCTCCTCGATCTTGTCCGTGACCAGCTCTTCCACCCTTTGGGGAGAGGCGCCGGGAAAGGGAGTGATCACCAGGGCCGTGCGCACGATAAATTCGGGATCTTCCAGCCGGGGGATGTTCAGGTAGGTACTCACCCCCAGGAAAAGGAGGAGAGCGAGGACCACCAGCGAGGTTCGGTTGTTCCGGATGCACCATCGAGCCGGGTTCATGGCGTGCCCCGCCCGTCCAGCACCTGCAAGTCCTCGGGAAGCAGCCTCCCCACCCGGACCCGGCGGCGGTGCGCGGTTTGCGCATCGAGATCGAGCACCCTGGAAACGGCTTCGAGCCGTGCGACAGCGGATTCGAAATCGGCACGGGCCTGGGCGGCGAGAATGAGGAAAAGGGAAACGGCACCCAACGAGTACAACAAAAAACCTCCTTGAAATTCAACGTCTTTATCAGAAATAAGAGGATGGACGGGTTTTCTCTCGGGTATTCCATAGTTTTCGATCATCGCACCACTTTCGCCTGCAAAGAAGTGGTGTCGGAAGCGGTTTGGGATCACTCCCGGCGTTCCGAGCGTCCCAGTTGTCGCCGCAGTTCTTCCAATTCGGCCAGGGCTTCTTCTTTCAGACGCCGTTCTTCTTCCGCATGCATCTGAGCTTGTTCCGCACGGAGCCGCTCTTCCTTCCTCAGGCGCCGCTCTTCTTCCGCACGGAGTCGTTCTTCTTCCGCATGCATCCGAGCTTGTTCCTCGCGTCTCACGGCTTCCTCCTCACGCAGCGCAGCCTCCTTCAGTGCCTGCTCGTAGGAGCGGTCCCGACGCCTCCATGAGTCGAGGAATTCATCCTCCACTTCCATTTGGGCACGGATTTGATTGTCCAGGGCGGCACGGTAGAGACGGTCGAGGACGCTTTGGAATTCCTCGGGAAGTTCATCATCGAACACCTTGAGGTGCCGGTTGGCCTGCAGATTCATCTGCTCGAAAAGGGACAGGAGCTGCTCCAGCTTGCTGCGCCGCCGCCTTTTGAGTTCGGATATCTGGATCACGTGGCTGTCGTGCGTGAGGTGCTCGATGAAGTCCACGCGAGCATGGATTTCTTCCCTGGTGACCGCATCGAAATAGGAGCGCTTCACCGTGACCGCCGAATGTCCCTTCAATGGACCGAGGGGATAGCCCAGGATGTAGATGGTGATGATGGGGATCATGGGAGCATCCGGAGCCTGTTCGGCTTCCGGCTCTTCTTCCCCGACGAAATCCTTGCGGGCGGGAGAGTAATAGTTTTCCGCAAGGTAACGGCGAAAGCGAGGGATGTCGTCGCCGCTGTCGGCCTTCTGGATTTCGATGAGGACGTTTTTGCGCGTCCCGTCCGCCGTCTTCACCACGGCGGAAAAATCGAGGCGAAAGATGCTCACGCCCAAAGTCGCAAGCTGTGCGGAGCGTTCCCGTTGCTTGAAAGCAAGCTCCTCCACTTCCTCGCCGATGATCGTCGAGATGATGACCCTGGCCACGCGCGGATCATCCATGAGATATTTGAAAACAGTGTCGTAAATGGGATTGGCGATCAACACGGGGCACTCTCCTTGCTTGATGCGTTCACCGGAAGATTTCAATATTTTATGAGAAACTGTCTGAAAATTCCGTTACCCGTCATCCCGGCAGGTTTTTAGCCGGGATCCAGTTTTTGCACAGGGCTGGATTCCGGCTTAAAGATTGCCGGAATGACGGTGTCTGCCCATACTGAAATTACGACGAGAAGTTCCACTCCCCATTTTTAAGACAGCTTCTAAATCGGGTGACGCGCCTCGGGCTATGCCCTCTTGCCGATGACCGCAAATTCGCTCGAATTTCGATCATACGGGGTTCCGGCGACGTCTGAACAGAGCGTCCCAATGGAAAAGCCGCTCTCCACAAACTCCCTCTCCAGTTCTTCAGGAGCGAAATACTGTATCCAGTTGTACACCGTTCTGATGCGATCCGATTCGACAATCGTGTACTTGTCAAGTACAATCTTATCTTCGTAGTATTTAAAGATATTTAGAAATCCATAGTACTTGTTTGGTGACCAGAATCCATCGAGGAGGTTCACTTCGTATGTCGCTGCCTCTTCCCGTTGGTCAAATGCCGCCAGCGAATATACATCAAGAAGGACCGAACCGCCCGGTTTCAGGATTTTGTGGAATTTGCCCAGAATCATTCTTCTTTGGGCAGGGCTGAGGGCGCAGAAGTCGCACATGATCATCAGGACAAGGTCGAACCGGTCTTCTGTCTCAAAGTCCAGGTAATTCTGCGTCACGTAGTTGATGTTCAACTGCTCGCCGACCGCTACCTCCCTTGCGTATTCGATGGACCTTCTCGAAAAATCTATGCCTGTCACTTTCGCCTGGCGCTTGGCCAAACTCGTTGCGTACAATCCCGGACCGCAGCCGAAATCGGCGATCTTGGTATCCTTGCCGATGTTAAAGCGGGAACCTATCCATTCCACTGATCGATTGATGAACTGCGCATTTCGCGAAGAGAGGTCGCTGGTCTCATTGAGGTGGCACGAGAGCATTTGGGCTGACGTATGCTCATCAGTCCACAGATCACTCGCGGTGTAAAATTGGAACGGTTCGGGCCGTTCGTTGATCCTCTCCAACGCTTCAAACATTCTCTCTCCTTATCGGCATTGCACAGAATCGGGATAGGGGAGAGGCCTCCGCGGCCCCTACACCGCCGAGTCGGCCTCAGAGGTTCGGAGATCACGAAGAGGTAGCAAGTCGTCAACCGTGAGTGCAAAAGAAAAGCGGTAGCCGGCAATCACCGCCGTTGGCCGCAAGTCAGGAAGTTCCAGGTATGGATGTTCGAACACCTGCATTGAGGCATCACCTTTCCATATTGGCGAGATTTGAACATCTCGCGACTTCAACTGAACCAATTCATGAACGGCTGGAAAATCGTGCTTCCCTGCAACTAGCTCCGGAAAGTAACGCACGTTTACGGCACGCGCAAAGCTTGGCGAGGGAAGGGTCTCGGAAATCTCGCGCAGGGTAACTTGCGCCTCAACCAGCCGACGGTCTTTCACGGCAAGCGTTGCGCCGAACTTCCCGCCGGGGCCGACGACCGGAGCGGCTTTGGACGGTAGATCGTAAGCTCTTGTGATCCACGTTGACCCAATTTGTTTCGGCCAACCTTGAACCAGGCCGCGCATCAGCGACACGTCTTGATCAACCCAGATGAATGGGCAGTAGGCAACCTGCAACCCATCAAAGCCGGCCGATAACAGGATGATGGTTTCTCGGTATTGGCTCGTGATTGGGTCCAAATACTCAACGCCCGTGTCGCTGACGTATTGCCACTCAACAAAGTAAGCGGCGCAACGCTCCGAATGAAGGGCAAGCCCCTCAGGAAGAAAGGCCGCCGCCGATGCTGGATTTGCCTCGAACTCGACGGCAACGGCATTGCCAACGTAGTGCCAAGGCGGCGTGGGAGCGAGGCTGGATGTTCCGCGAGGTGTGCGTGGAAGTGTGTAGCCCTTGAGCATTTTGTCTCCTTGCAATGAAGATAATTCTTAAATGTTGTTCGAAAGTGGATTTTTGAGTCCACAAAGCCTTACGAGGTCGGGCCTTTCCAAAAAGTCGAGTCTTTTGCGGCTCTTACAAGGGAGACCCTCTGTGAAGCCTTGATTCCCTTGGCATTGCGGAGACTTCCCGCAATTTCGAGCAACATTTAAATCATAACACTTCTCAAATTCCATCTTTTTTTTTCCAATTTAATCTTTTCTATAATTCGGCGCCGAAAGGCGTCAAGCTAATAAGTGACTCTACAGTTTTCGGCCATCAAGTCATTTTAGAAGATAGCCGGAAAGCTGATTGGTGGAAGCCCTCCGTCGTCTTGCCGCTCACGGAGGTTCAAAGCAAATCATGCCCCATGAATCGCCGTGATCCGCCCATTTGCCGTCAATCGCCCAACGGCATCCCGAGAAGACAAGCTCCTCCACTTCCTCGCCGATGATCGTCGAGATGATGACCCCGGCCACGCGCGGATCATCCATAAGATATTTGAAAACCGTGTCGTAAATGGGATTGGCGATCAACACGGGTCACCCTCCTCCTATCCGGTTCCTGTTCGTCGCCCCGCGTTTTGGATCGGGCTTCCTCCAAACCCCACCTCGAGATGACGCCCTTGCCCTCCTCCCGGCCTTCGGCTCTGCGAAAACCCGGCACGAGGACTTTCACCTCGTAAGTTCCGCGCCATGGCCCGGCACACACGCCTGGCTCAACGGCGCGTCTTTGCACCCGCCACAGCCGCTCATTCGACGATTTTTTCCATTAATTCGAAAGTGATACCATGTTTTATAAATACCGGATGTTCGGGTGGCGTGCCCGGTGCCCTTTGAAAGCCAAGTTTGTGGAAGAAACCGACCGACGTATTTCGAGCGATGGTATGGACACGATGAAACGGCTTGGCCGACGCGACACTGAATAACCCGGCAACAAGGCTGTGCCCAAAACCTTTCCTTTGGTAGTCAGGATTAACAGCCAGGTGCCTCAGTTCAATCTCATTTTCGGATGTCCACACCGCAACCAAGCCGCCGGCAATCCGCCCTCCCTCTTTCACCACCAATTCAATTTTTTCCCCATCAATACTGAAGTTGTTCCGAACATCACGAGGCAGACCAATGGGCTGCCAGAGTACGCGCCAGAGAAGTTCGTCAAGCTCCGCGGAATCCTGTGCGCTTTTTACAACCTCAGGTTTATTTAGCAGACCGCAATGTCTCCAGAAGATACTCAACGGCTCTCTCGATTTGAACATCCCTTCCTCCGCTGTAGCGCACATCCATTGGTACCTCAATGTCAGGAGCAACGCCGACGCCTTCTAAATTCACGTTGTCAACCAAACTGCTTCTTTCTGCCAAATACAGAAGGTCGGCATTCGATAAGGGGAACAATGTTGCGCCCAATACTGCTCCTGCTGTTCGTTCTCCGATGACGGTTGCCAACCGATATTGCTTTGCGCCGAACGCGAGAATTTCCTTGCCGCTTCGGGTGGTCCTGTTCACTAAAAACACCGCAGGTTTCCTCCATTGGGGGTCATAGCGATGCGTCTTGCCGGTATGATCCACCGATGTCAAAATGGGAATTCGTGTATTAAATACATTCAGATAGCTGGGATCCGCTCCGCCCAGTCCATAGCGCAAATCAATGATCAAAGCGTCGGTATCTTTCAAGATTCCTGAAGATATCTCAGAAAGAAGTTCCTCATGATACTCCGAACCCGCGTAGGAATAGATGTGAGTATACCCGATCATGTGTCCCTGGGTTTCAATGAGGCGAGTGCTCGCCTGCTGAGCCTCCAACATTTCTTTTTTAGGATTCTTGAGTACCGGTGTCAGAGGAAACGTTCGTGTGGTTCCGGCGGCACTTCTTCTAATGGTGAATACCACTTGCTTTCCAACATAGTCTTGCAGCGAGTCGATCACCTGATATGCGGCATGATTCACGGCAACAATTTCGTCTCCGGTGAGCAATCCTGCCTCTTCTGCGATGCTTCCGGGCAGGACTGACACGATAAAGGTTTGATCGGCTATTTTCTCTGTGATAATCCCAACGGTCGGATAGGTAATTTCTTGACCGCGAAATAGTGTTTGAACGGCAGGAAGGAATGAAAAGACTGCGGCCAAATGGTAATACTCATAATCGTGTGGAGATAAATAATAGGTATGAGACGCATTGAGGCGGGCCAGCATGGTATTCACCATTGCAGCGAAATCCGTCTGCGTGGAGACCGTTCCCATTTTTTCCCTGTATTCTGCTTTTAATTGAGGAAATTGTTCTTTAATTAGGGATACGTTATAAAAGTTTTCTTCCACAAGCCGACAAACCTCCTCATACAGAGCAATGAACGATCTATGATCTTCTGATGCTTTTGAATGAGCAGTGTATGGGCAAATGAGGTACAAACCGATTGCTGTTATGAACAAGATATTCTTCATACGGTTTTCTTCCCTTCCGCCGAACAGGACCTTCATCGGCGGGAAGGGATCTCAGCGGAATCCCCATCCGCGTGCAAGGCACGACTCGGTGTATTTATAATTTCGTTGAAAACATGCCCGCCAAATTTCTAAGTCATCAGGCAACGAGTTTTTTATGCAAAATAGAATAGCCTGCGATATTAATGCTACCCTTTGGTACAGGCGATCTTCATCGTACCATGATCTTTGCTCAAATAAAGAGCGCATCGGCTGAAGAAATCATACCCGATCACTCCCATTGGCTTGAACTGCTCCGGCAAAGGCATTCGAACCAATTGCAGGGCAATCGTCTCTTCTCCACAATCGACATGCCCCCTCACCGCCTCACAACGTCCACCGGGCAGATTGATCGTGCAAGGAGTGATCAAAGCTTTATCAATACTTGCGGAAGCCTTTATGATTGATATGCCGGCTGCACAATCCAAGACAAAAGGCCATTCCTGGTTACCGATATGCGCTGATATGACGAGTCCTTCGTCCGCATGCGTGAATTGAAGATCCTGCGCCGAGTGGTAGAGCGTGTCGAAGGCAATTGGGGCATCGCTCATTAAGAGCCTCTTTCGGGGAAAATCGATGACGAGCTCTTTTTGTTGAAGCACATCAAGTCCAATGACGGGTAATTGGAATTCGGATTCCCCCACTCCCCAGTCAGACAAATATTGCCCGATGACATTGTGAAATATCATTCCATTCATCTGTAATTCAGGAACCATGAACTCCGTATCCTCGCGGACCTTCCCAGCCAGGTCAATGCTCTTTACTGTGCGGCCTGTCAATTTAAGTCCCTGAATAGTATCAGCAATCAGCTTTGGCAAGTGTAGCCCTGCGGCTCCTGTGTCCAAATAGAATTTCACATGGTGCTTGTCGATTACCATTTCCACCATGGGAATGTTTACACGATCAAAGGATATGGGGATTTCAACCATAGGAGTTGATGAGGAATAGGCCGAAGATGCCGACAAGGTGAACATGATACATAGCAAGATCATTCGTCGATACATAACTGTCATAAATTAGATCCCCTTTCTATAGCGTTTGCGAGATGAATGAATGTGTGCGCCTAATGGCCGACGCAACCGGCGCCCAGCGGAGCGCAGTTGGGCATCCAAGTTGACGCTATTGTCCAGGCATACGTCCACACATGTCAAAACAATTTTTTGTGTGTCCTATGAATCAGCATGAACGCCACTCCCAGTGCCAGTAATTCCGCTAACGGGATTGCCGTCCAGACACCATTAACGCCGATAAATATCGGCAACACGGTGACACCGACCAACACGAATACCAACCCACGCAGCACGGCAACGATGATCGAACTCTTAGCTTCGCCCAGTGCGGTAAAGTAGGCGATGATCAGCACATTGAGTCCGTTTACCAGAAATACGAAAGCGAAGAGGTGCAAGCCGTCAGCTGCGATCTGGAATGCCTGACTTTCGCTGCTGTCGAAGAACAACAAAATCGCATGGCCCCCAAACACCTGCAACACTACAAACACCATGACACCGATGCTCATGTTGACCATTGCGGCAAAGCGAAATAACCGCTTAACCCGCTCGTAGTTTCCGGCTCCGTAATTATAACTCAGCACCGGGATCAAGCCGTCCGAAATACCGATGAACAGCAACACGCCTGTGAAGTTGATGTAGTTGATAGCAGTGAACGCGGCCACACCATCGGCGCCCAAGAGGCGAACTACAGTGAGGTTGATGATCAGGATACTGACTGCGGCCGCCATTTCCGAAACGCCCTCGGATGAGCCGTTGTAAGCGGCATGTCGCAAGAGCGGCAGGCGGAAACGCCCCTTCAGCATGGACAGCCGCTGTTTGGGATTGAAGGTAATACTGCCGGAAATCAGCAACCCGACGGTAAAGGCGACACCTGTGGCCGTGCTTGCTCCAGCAGTGCCCCAGTCCAGTCCGATCACAAAAAACAGGCTGAGTAATACATTGATCACTACGGTTAGCGACATGATGACCATCGAAAATTTGGGATGCCCCAATGCCTTCAGCATGGCGTCGGAATAAAAGCATAAGCTCAGGGGCAAGATGAACGGCACCAGCCCTTTAAGGTAGGCAAGAGAGAACGGCAGCAGCCGCTTGTCGGCACCCATCAGTTTGGTCAGCGGCTCAGCGAACAACAGCAACAACACCGTGGCAATCAAGCTGATCCCCACCATCGCTCGGAAGCCGGTAGACATCGCGTCCTGCGCCTTGTCCGAATTTTTGCGCCCCAGTTCCATACTGACCAGAGTCTGACTTCCGATGCCGACGATCAGCGCCAACACCATGATGATGCTGAACAGCGGCAGGATGATGTTGACCCCTCCCAAAGCGTCCGGCCCCAAATGGTTTCCCACCACTACGCCGTCCACAAGGTTCTGCACACCAAAAAACACCATCGTGACGACGCTTGGCAGCGCGTATTTCAGAAAGACCCTGCTGACTGGGGCACGTTCTAATAAATGCTTATTATCTAAATTGCTTTTCATGGATAATTTAGGCTATTTTCGAGAATATTCATACCAAATCACACAGGCCGGATCATGATATCCCACTTGGGCAAAAGGGGATTCCGGGACAATCTCGCTTCCACCGTTCGCATGGCTTGCCTGGATAAGGCAACCCCTTTTTGGTAGACCGTATGGTTTAAGGCGATTTCCGAAAATAAACATTCCCAGGAAGAATTCCTGCCTGGGAAAAGCCCCTTCACGGGAAAGTCAACCGCGTATATTCATTGTCGGAAATGGCCCATATGGCCGGACGCTTCGCTTGAGCCGCAGCTTGACATTCTATCAAGCCATTCTTGATATCACATGACTGCCGAATGTTTCGCCTGCCGGTTCATCATTGAGCGTTGATAAACATCCAGTCGCAGGAAGTCTCCCCCGGTCGCAAACACCTCTTGCATGGAGGAAACGATTTCTTGCGAGTCAAACGGCTTTACCTCGTCGGCAGCAGCATGGATATCCAACATCACGTGGGGCGAAACGAACGAAAAATCGAAATCGGCCACCCGCAGCATTCTTGGATCGGCATTTTTGCCGGTCTTGAAAAACATGCTTCCGGCGGAAGGGTGAAACACGGCACTCAACAGGGTGCCGTCAACGACAGAATCCAATATCTGCATGGCTGCTTCAGGAATGGAACTTTTTATGTTTGGGCCTCCATGGCGAATGGCATAAGCCAAACGAGCAAATCGGTCCAGCGATTCCATGGAGCTTGGAACCGGAACACTATCACCGCCAAACCCAACAAAGGCAGACAGATAGTGGACGGACTCGTCGTACCAACTATTGGTCACAACGGGCGGCTGAAAGGAATGCCCCGAATAAAACAGTGGTTTCCCATCGCGGAACTCCAGCAGAGCACAGTTGCCCGTGCCGTCGCCCAGCAAAAAATGCATTTCCACTCGACCCGGAAGAATCGCCACATGCTCTGCTTGTGCTCGGACGTCCTCTACGCAGGCGCAGGTGTCGAGCATGAACTGAATCCATTCAAACTCGAGCAAGGCGCCGCATCCTCGATAGTCTGGATATACCGTGCCCGGCATCCAGAGGTGTTCGATGACGAGTCCGCACTCGTTGATTCCCCCCATTGGGAAATCCAGGCCGAGCAAATTGACCGTCAGGCTGCCCCAACGACTGGTCCAACGCGCCGGGGACAGGTCACCTTCAACGACGCTTTGCTTGGCGACGCCACGAAGATTGCTCAAGATGTAGCCGTTCGTAAAGGGTACATCAAGGTTGCGAGCAATCCACAGGTCGGATTCATCGCACAGGCAAAAGGCCGAACAGCCAAGTAAAGAAATAGGGTACGTCACGTCACGCTCCAAATTTGAAAAAGAAAAATCAGCCCATACCAGCAGACGCCGAATCGGGATGGGGGAGGCCTCAGCAGCCCCACTGTTTCCAGGCGCACCATCGAGCCGGGTTCATGGCGTGCCCCGCCCG
>CAZZHS010000080.1:0-11880 GCA_964654275.1 uncultured Syntrophobacteraceae bacterium | reverse complement strand
TACTGAAACTATCCGATGCGACAAACCCTGACGGTGAGAGGAGGAAAGATTTTATGCCGGAAGTGATGATTGACATACCTATAAGGAAACTTGCTTATATGATTGACAGCATGAGCAGTCAGGAAATCGAGACGCTGTATATGTTTCTGACAGAAGAAGGATCAGAACTTCTGGAACGGAACAGAGATTTGGAACTGGGCAGAGTGAAATATCTGAGTGAAGAAGAGGCTTTCGATGTATGAAGCCGAATATCACCCGAAAATCAGAAAAGATCTGAAAAAGATTGATCCTCCGATACGTGAGAAAATAAGGACCGAGCATATTCCGAAAATTCTGTCCGACCCTGGAGCTGGAGAAAATCTGGTAGGAGATCTGAGGGGGAACCTCGGTTTATCATTTCAGAATAGCGAAACAGGAATACAGGATTGCCTATCTCACAGATGAGACGGCTGAAAAAGTTCATATACAGATGGTTGCCAAAAGAGGCGATTTCTATGAATTACTGAAACAGAGAATTCGGGTTTGAAAACTGCCCGAGCAAAATAGGCCGGTTACAGGCAAAAAGCTCTGCCGGTGTCCGAGTCGGGTTGAAGTCATGGGTGCCCTGCCCCGACGTCTGCGTGGCGGGTCCCGCGTTTTGATCGGTTTCAGGCCGGAAAAATGAGCTTAACAACCAGGGAAGTTTCATGTGAATAGGCTTGGGCACTCCGATGAAAGGCTGTGATCTCATGATGGCTGCAAGAAAACATTTACCGACGGCACTGTGTCTCACCCTTCCGGCAATCCTGATCCTATCCCTGGGAATGATGGGGCACGGTACTTCCCGGGGAGCCGTTTCTCCCACGGTTTCCCAGGAGGCACGGGAAGGGCGTGTCCTGTGGGACGAGGACCGGCCGGGCGAAGCGTCCCCATCCTCCTCCCGGACCGTGCGGAGAGCCATGCGGTTGATGGACGAGACCATGAGCAATATCGGACTGGTGTTGTACCCCGGCCCGGCCATGGCCTCCCAGGACACCCCTCCTTCCTCTCCCAGGACGGAGAGCACGGGGAGTTCCACATGGAGCGAAGCAATCCGGGAACAACTCCACCAGGAAACCGGTCCCGCCATCAAAAAACCCGTTCCCGAAACAACGGCCCAGGGAACTCCGGCTGCCGAGGAAGAATATGCTCCACCGGATCGGGAGGAGCCGGCAGGTTCCGAGAGACTCTCCCAGCAAGAAGAGTTGCCGGAGCTTATGGCTGCAGGGGAGAAACAACCCGCCACAGAGGAAGAGCCGCTGCCCGCGACCGGTGAAGCTTCGCCGTCGGAGGAACGGGCAAAGCCCACGGAAGGGGAAGCTATGGCGATACGAGCGGAAACATCGCTCACGGTGGAGGACCCTTCCAGGGCCGTGACCCATGACACCATGGGCACGAACACGATCCCCTTGGAACCGCGAATGGACTCGGAGCTGGAGTCGGAACCACAGCCAGGGTTGCAGACGGAACCGGTGCAAGAAACGAAACCGGACGAGCCCCTGGCGGACTCACAAGCAGAGAGTCCACGGGAGGAACCGCCCTTACACGACGACGATGCGGAAGCGGAGACCGTCATCTTTTCCGTCACACCCCAAAGCGCGGGCAAGGAGGAAACGGCGAGGTCCGTCAAAGCAAGAGTCACGGCACTCCTGCATGAACCAATCTTTGTTTATGATCCCAAGGATATGGCCGATCCCTTCGAGTCCTTCCTGACCCAGCCTCAACCGGCTCCCTTTCAGTTTGCGGAGGAACTGGATGAACGGCCGGAACAGCGCAGACCCCTCACCCCGCTCATGCGCATGAGCATCACCGAAGTGCGCAACGGCCTGAAAGCCATCGTGTGGGGAGAAATGGGGCAGCGCGCGGTCATAGAAGACCCCACGGGCCGGGGCTACATCGTCACTCGGGGAACGGAAATAACCAACAATCACGGATTCATCTCGGAAATCTTCAAAGACGCCATCGTCATCACTCAAACCGTATGGGACAACCGGGAGCGCAAAAGCAAGCTGGTGAACACGGTCATTCGGCTGGGCAAGGAATGAGAGGCGAGGGAGGGGCCGCTATTTGCCGCGAAAAAGGGACACGATGAGCATGAAGGCCCCCACGGTGATGGCGCTGTCGGCCACGTTGAATGCGGGCCAGTGGTGAGTTTTCCAGTACACATCGAGAAAATCGACCACGGACCCCAGGCGGACCCGATCGATGAGGTTGCCCACGGCTCCCCCGATGACGAGGGAGTAAGACGACTTGCTCCACAAATCGTCCGGAGACACCTTGCGGTAGGCCAGGACGAGAAAAATCACCACCCCGAGGGTCAGCACGGCAAAAAACAATTGCCGCCACACGGAGGGCGCTCCCGCCAGGATGCTGAAGGCCGCCCCCGTATTGCGCACATGGACGATGTTGAAAAACCCCGGAATGACCTCGATGCTGTGGAAAAGGGGCAACCCCGCCAGGACCATGAGCTTGGTCACCTGGTCCAGAAAAACCACGGCGCCGACAATGGCAAACAATAACTTCATGGGTGGATACGTCTCCATTGGATCATAAGGCACCTCCCTGCAAGTAGGCATTCCCACGCGGGAGCGTGGGAACAAGCCAAACGAACCAATACAGATACTCCTCGTTCCCAAGCTCCGGCTTGGGAACGCCTTGCCTTGGAAGCTCCAGCCCCCCTCGTATCCACCTCTTCCATAATGTCCACTATATCCACTCCGTCCATTGAGTCCACCATGTCCACTGCCCCCACATCCAGCCCCAAAGCTGCTCCATGAGACTACAAAGCCGGCAGCTCCGGATAGCACCGATGGCATATGGTCGGGTGGTCGGCAAATTGCCCTACGGATTGTGCCCGCACCCAGCAGCGCTCACACTTGAGGCCCACCGCCGGCTCGACCCGGATGCGCAATCCCGGTGTTTCCACCCCTTCCACGGCTTCCTCGATGTCTTTTTCTTCCACCAGGGAAACTTCCGACACGATAAAAACGGAGCGTAAGAGTTCTTCTTGACCCGCCAGAGTTTCTCCCAGGGGTTCGGGCAGGACGAGAGCCACACGAGCATCGAGGGGATGACCGATCACTTTGGCCTGGCGTGCTCCTTCCAATGCTCGTTGCACGTCGGTTCTCAGGTTGAGGATGGCCTGCCACCTTTCTTCGAGGGAAGCGTCCACTCGGGCGGAATCCACTTGGGGAAAGGATTGCAAGTGGACGGTTTCGCCCGCTCCTTGGGGCAGGTAACCCCAGGCTTCGTCGGCGGTGAAACACAGGACGGGGGCCATGAGTTCGAGCAGAGACGTGAGGATTTCGTGGAGGGCCGTCTGGGCCGAACGCCTTTTGGGACTCGCGGGAGCGGTGGTGTAGAGCCGGTCCTTGAGGATATCGAGGTAGAAGGCGCTCAGGTCCACCACGCAGTAATTGTGCAGGGCATGATAAACCCGGTGGAATTCGAAACGGTCGTAAGCCTCGCGCACCCTGCCGATGAGTCCCTGAAGTTGGTGGAGAGCGAAGCGGTCCAGTTCGTCCATGCGATCGTAGGGTACCCGGTCTGCAGCCGGGTCAAAATCGTGGAGGTTGCCCAGGAGGAACCGGCAGGTGTTGCGAATGCGGCGGTAGGCTTCGCTGAGGCGTTTGAGGATGTCCTGGGAGATGCGGATGTCGTCCCGGTAGTCCTCGGCCGCTACCCACAGGCGGAGGATTTCCGCCCCGTACTGCTGGATGATTTCGCCGGGGGCGATGACGTTGCCCAGGGATTTGGACATCTTGTAGCCCTGCCCGTCCACCACAAACCCGTGAGTGAGGACGCTTTTGTAGGGAGCGGTGTTTCGAGTGCCCACGGCTTCGAGGAGGGACGAATGGAACCAGCCACGGTGCTGGTCGCTTCCTTCGAGGTAGAGGTCTGCGGGGGCATTCAGGTCTGAGCGCCGTTCCAGCACGGCGGCATAGGAAGCGCCGGAATCGAACCACACATCCAGGATGTCCGTTTCCTTTTTGAAGCGGCTGCCATTGCATCGGGCGCAGCGAGTGCCCTCGGGCATGAGTTCTGCCGGATCGAGGGAAAACCAGCAGTCGGCCCCTTCTTTTTCGAAGAGTGCCGTCACGTGCTCGAAAATTTCCGGCCCGGCCAGGAGTTCCCCGCAATCCTCGCAGGTGAAGACCGTGATGGGAACTCCCCAGGAACGCTGCCTCGAAATACACCAGTCGGGACGATGAGCCACCATGTTGTGGATGCGCTCACGCCCCCAGTTAGGAATCCACTCGACCCGGTCGATCCATTCGAGCGCCCGCCGCCGCAGGTCGTTTTCTTCCATGGAAATGAACCACTGTTCCGTAGCCCGGAAGATGACGGGCTTCTTGCACCGCCAACAGTGAGGGTAGCTGTGGGACAGGGCGGCTTCATGCACCAGCTTGCCCAGTTCGCGTAGTTTGGCGTTGACGGCCTTGTTGGCGTCGAAAACAAACTGACCGGCAAAAAAGGGCATGTCGGAAACGAAACGCCCGTCGTCATCCACGGGGGAATACACATCGAGGCCGTACTGGAGAGCCATGTCGTAGTCTTCGCGCCCGTGGCCGGGAGCCGTGTGGACGCAGCCCGTGCCGGCTTCGAGGGTCACGTGCCTGCCGAGCACCACCAGGGAATCGCGGTCGAGGAAGGGGTGGCGACACTTCAGACCTGCCAGTTCGGGACCGGTGAAGCGGGCGACGACCTGGTGGTCTTCGACTCCGAAGGTTTGCAGGCATTTTTCCAGGAGTCCCTCGGCGAGAATCCACGTTTCGCCTCCCGTTTTCACGGCCACGTAGGAAAAATCCGGGTGCAGGGTGATGGCCAGGTTGGCGGGAAGGGTCCAGGGCGTGGTGGTCCAGATGAGGATGGAAACCTGTTCACCCGCCAGGGAGGGGATTTTGGCCCGGCTTTCATCCGTGAGGGGGAACTTCACGTAGATGGAAGGCGAAGTGTGATCGTGGTACTCGACCTCGGCTTCCGCCAGGGCTGTCCGGCAACTGGGACACCAGTAGATGGGCTTCTTGCTGCGGATGACCCCGCCGTTGGCGAAAAAGCGGCCCAGCTCGCGGGCGATGGTCGCTTCGTAGTCGTAGGACATGGTGAGGTAGGGATTTTCCCAATCGCCAAGCCCTCCCAGGCGCTTGAATTCATCGCGCTGGATGTCGATGAATTTTTCGGCGTAGCGTCGGCAGTGCCGGCGGATTTCCACCTTGGTCATGGTCTTTTTGCGGGGACCCAGTTCCTTGTCCACCTGGTGCTCGATGGGCAGGCCGTGACAGTCCCAGCCGGGAACATAAGGAGCGTCGAAGCCGCTCATCTGGCGGCTACGGACGATCATGTCCTTGAGGATTTTGTTGAGGGCCGTGCCCAGGTGGATGTGCCCGTTGGCATAGGGGGGACCGTCGTGGAGGATGTAGGGGGGGGAGCCCTTGCTCTGTTCCCGCAGCTTTTGGTAAATGCCCATCTCTTCCCAACGGGCCAGGATTTCGGGTTCCCGTTTGGAAAGATTGGCTTTCATGGGAAAAGAGGTTTGAGGCAGGTTCAGTGTCTTCTTGTAGTCCATTTTTGTTGTCCCCTTGTTGCGCGGAGTCTTCGTGCCGGCAAGCCCTGAGGTTTCCCGGCCCGGCGGCTCCGACGGGCAGAAGTGCTGGTCGCTTCAGTGAGTGGTGCATCCACTTCGAGCAATATCTCTCGTTCCTACGCTCCCGCGTGGAAATGCATACCGGAATTGCCGGATCGTAAAGGAATTCTCTTAGCACACCGGTTTAGCAAGTCAAGTCCGTAGTACGGTTGGGACCAGGTGTCGGTAGCAGCCGGCCGTGGGTGGCGGGGGGTGGACATTGTAGACGTGATGGACATTATGGACGAGGTGGTGGGGATTTGAATGGACCAGGTCGGGTTGAGCGAGGCAAAGCCCGAATTGAAGCGCCTTCCTACCGTCGCTCAACCCGACCTGCCGGTACCTGCTGTTTTCCTTTTGTCCATTCCGTCCACTTTGTCCATCGCGTCCACAACTCACAACTCATGGCCCATGGCCCGGCCTTGGCCAAATTCGGGCACAGTCCTTCCAAAAAACAAAAGCTCCACATCATCGGCATTACCGGATGATGTGGAGCTTTTTATGAAAAAAAGGTGGGACGAGAGGCCGACCTCGGTTTATGGCCGCAGCCGTTGCCTCCGCCCTTCATCCTTTGTGGGCTTCTAGTACATTCCGCCCATACCGCCCATGCCGCCTCCCGGAGGCATTCCGCCCATGCCGGCGTCCTTTTCCTTGGGGATTTCCGCGATCATGCATTCGGTGGTGAGCATGAGCGCGGAAACGCTGGCTGCGTTGAGCAGCGCAGTACGGGTCACCTTGGTTGGATCGATGACGCCTGCTTCGATGAGGTCGCAGAATTCACCGTTTTCCGCATTGTAGCCGAAAGCGCCTTCTCCGCCCTTGACCCTCTGTACGATAACAGAGCCTTCTTCGCCGGCGTTGAAAGCGATCTGGCGTGCAGGCTCTTCGAGGGCGCGGCGCACGATGTTGAGGCCCAGCTTCTCGTCGCCCTCAAGGTTCAGGCTCTCCAGGGCTGCAAGGCAACGCAGGTAGGCCACGCCGCCGCCGGGAACGATGCCTTCTTCCACTGCCGCGCGGGTGGCATTGAGAGCGTCTTCCACACGGGCCTTCTTTTCCTTCATTTCCATTTCGGTAGCGGCACCCACGCTGATGACGGCCACGCCGCCCACCAGCTTGGCGAGACGTTCTTGCAGCTTTTCGCGGTCATAGTCGCTGGTGGTTTCCTCGATCTGAGCGCGAATCTGGCGTACACGGCCTTCCAGAGCCTTGCGGTCACCGGCGCCGTCCACGATGGTGGTGTTATCTTTGTCGATGCGAACGGTCTTGGCACGACCCAGGTCGCCGAGGCCGACGGTTTCGAGCTTGATGCCCTTTTCTTCGCTGATGACCTGGCCGCCCGTGAGGACGGCGATGTCTTCGAGCATGGCCTTGCGACGGTCACCGAAGCCGGGAGCCTTGACGGCGCATACCTGGAGGGTTCCACGCAGCTTGTTGACCACGAGGGTGGCCAGGGCTTCGCCTTCCACGTCTTCGGAAATGATGAGCAGGGGTTTTCCCATCTTGGCGATCTGCTCGAGAACGGGGAGCAGGTCCTTCATGTTGCTGATCTTTTTCTCGTTGATGAGAATGAGGGGATCATTGAGAAGGACTTCCATCTTCTCGGGATCGGTCACGAAATAGGGGGAGGTATAACCACGGTCGAACTGCATGCCTTCGACCACCTCGAGAGTGGTTTCCATGCTCTTGGCTTCTTCCACCGTGATGACGCCTTCCTTGCCCACCTTGTTCATGGCTTCGGCGATGATGTTGCCGATGGTGGCGTCGTTGTTGGCGGAAATGGTGCCGACCTGGGCGATTTCCTTCTGGTCCTTGGTGGGCTTGCTGATCTTCTTGAGTTCATCCACCACCACCTGGGTGACCTTTTCGATGCCGCGCTTGAGGGCCATGGGATTGGCACCCGCAGCCACCAGCTTGGAACCTTCATAATAGATGGACTGAGCGAGAATGGTCGCGGTGGTGGTGCCGTCACCGGCCACGTCGCTGGTCTTACTGGCCACTTCCTTGACCATCTGGGCGCCCATGTTCTCGAATTTTTCCTCGAGCTCGACTTCCTTGGCCACGGTCACGCCGTCCTTGGTGACGATGGGACCGCCGAAGCTCTTCTCGATGACCACGTTACGGCCCTTGGGACCCAGTGTTACTTTAACCGCGTCGGCGAGGGTATTCACGCCCTTGAGGAGCGCTTCGCGTGCCTTGACATCGTAAATCAACTGCTTTGCCATGAAATTTCCTCCATCGATATTTTTCAGGATTTAAAAATCGTCACGTTCGAGCGAAACAAGATGCCGGTGGTATTATTTTTCCACGATGGCCAGAATATCGTCTTCCCTCATGATGAGAAGTTCTTCGCCTTCCACTTTGATGTCCGTGCCCGCATACTTTCCGAAAAGAACACGGTCGCCGGCTTTTAAATCGAGGGCACGACGGGTGCCGTCTTCCATGATTTTCCCATTGCCGACTGCGATGACTTCACCCTGTATGGGCTTTTCCTTAGCCGTATCGGGAATGATGATGCCACCAGCGGTCTTGGTCTCTTCTTCCAGGCGTTTCACCACAACACGGTCATTGAGGGGTCTCAGTTGCATTGTTGCTACTCCTTCTTTCTTTCATTGTTGGTTATTTGTGTTACGCAAATCGCAAACTTGACATCCTCCCCGGCCTGAAGGCCGAGGATTCCTGAAGCGACTTATACGGCCGCTCCAAGGGGTTCCCGCTTCAACGAGGTTGCCCAGGAGAGGACCCGCTTGGTTTTTGCTTTAGCTCCCACAGTGGGAGCTTTACGGCTTTGAAACGACCACATACTCCCCCAGGTCTCACGGCCTCTCCACAGGCTGACAGCGGCATGCCCTGCCGCTGGAAAAAACGTGTAAATGATGCCTTTGTGAGTGCCGTTTATTAGCACTCGTTTACAATGAGTGCTTATAGTCACTGCTTTTTGGTTTGGCAAGAGTTAAAAGAGATCAAAGAGGAAAAAAAAGTGAAAAAGTCGTACCTGTGGGACTGTTGGAACTCATCTCGATGCGCCCCCCCATGTTCTCCATCAACTGGTAGGTAACACCCAGACCAAGACCGGTACCATCGGCCTTGGTAGTGAAAAAGGGCTCGAACACCTTGTCGCGAATGTCCTCGGCAATCCCCGGACCCGTATCCCGGATGTCGATCCTCACCTCCGAGGGCTTTTTCCCCTTCCCACCCCCCGGCCAGGGCATTACCCCCAGGAACACCTCTCCTCCCTGGGGCATGGCCTCCAGGGCGTTGAGCACCAAATTCCACATGACCTGGCGGAACTGACCCCCATCGAGGCTGAGCACGGGTTCCCACCGAAAATCCATACGGACCCGGTGACCACTGCCAAAGCCGGACTGGGTTTTCAAGACCTCGACGATTTCCACTATGACGGGGCAAACGGCCACTTCTTCCATATTGTCCGCTTTTCGAGCCCCTCGAGTAAGCCACAAAAAGTCCGTGATGAGGCCGTTGATGCGGTCGATTTCCCTGTGGACAATGCCCAGAAGCCGGCCCTGTATAGAACCGGGAACCGTCTCGGCCAGAAGCATCTGCACGGAACCGCTCATGGCCGCCAGGGGATTTTTGATTTCGTGAGAGATTTCCGCCGCGATGCGTCCTGCCAGGGCCAGCCGTTCCAGGCGCTGCACATGGTTTTGCATGGCACGAACCTGAGTGAGGTCCTGAAAGATAAAAACCCACCCCAGCTTTTCGCCCCCCGGACCCTGGAGTATGGAAACGGTATAGCCAATGATCAGTTCATCTCCCGACGGGCGGATGTAGACGGATTCCGAGCGGGGCAGACCTTGAGCGGCTTTCATACCCGACCCGGCGTTGCCGTATTCCCGGCCCTCGTACCGTGAGGCCCCCTGCCCCTGTGGCCAGGCAGCCAGGTCCACGTGAGGCAGCAGGTCAGAAAAGTGTTTCCCATGAATGTGATCGGCTTCGACCCCCAGGATGTTTCGGGCCGAGGGGTTGGAAAAGACAACGGTGCCTCCCATGTTGATCGTGAGCAGGCCGCTCTGAATGCTTTCCACGATGTGATGGTGGAGGGATGCCAGTCGTTCGAGGCTTTTCTTTTGCCGTTCCGCTTCTTCGCTGGATTTAAGCCATTGTTCGGCCAGGTAACCGCTGAGAAAGGCCACCAGAAAAAAGCCCGCGATGTTCATGAGGAGCGTATGAAAGTAGGTGGCGGTGTCCCGTCCGTAGCTTTCATCCACCAGCACGTGCATGGGTTCGATCCACCCGAAGAACTGCAAGTCCAGGAGGAGACCGTAGGCAAGGGAGCAGGCGGCGGCGATGAGAAGTCCTCCCCGCCGATAGAGGAGCAATGCGGCGCTGATGATGACGGGCATGTAGAGAAAAGAAAAGAGACTGTCCACTCCCCCGGAGAGGTAGATGAGAACGGTCACCGCTCCCACGTCAAAGCAGAGCTGGCAATAGGCCTGGCGGCGAAAACGACGAAAGGACCGGACTCCCAGCGCACCGAAAAGGGTAAAAACAAACAGGACCAGGGAGAAGATATAAAGGGGAAAAAGCCTGGGGGAAAACAGGTCGGCTTCGCGATAAATCTGCACGAAAAGGGTGAGGCATAAAAAAAAGACCGCCAGGACCAGGCGAAAGAGGAGGAGTCCCTGAATTTTTCTCTTGAGGGATTCCTCCAGCAGGAGTGTATCGCCGCCGGGCACGAGTTGCATCGATCAGGACCCTCTCGAAACCACATCGGCCAGTTGAAAAATGGGCAGGTACATGGCCACCAGAAGTCCCCCCACGGTAACCCCCAAGAACACGATGAGCATGGGCTCCAGGAGAGCGGTGAGGGAATCGACGGCCACATCCACTTCTTCGTCGTAAAAGTCGGCAATTTTGGCGAGCATTTCATCCAACGCCCCGGTGGCTTCCCCCACGGCGATCATCTGGACCACCATGGGGGGAAAGACATCCGTCTCGTCGAGAGGCTCGGCCACGGGACGGCCTTCGGCAATGGCGGCCCGAGCCTCGCGGATGGCCCTTTCGATGACCGTGTTCCCGGCGGTGTTGGCAACGGTATCGAAAGCTTCGAGAATGGGGATGCCGCTGCCCATCATGGTCCCGAGGGTTCTGCTGAACCGGGCCACGGCCACCTTGCGGATCAGCATGCCGAAGACCGGCATGCGCAGAAGGAGGCGATCCGTCATGTCGCGCCCCCTGGCTGTCTTGCGGATTTGCCGAACGGCCCACACCAACAGGATCACAAACAGGATGATCCAGTGAAAATAGCTCTGGGCAAATTCGCTGATCTGGAGCACGAAGAGAGTGGGGCCGGGCAGGCTGGCTCCCGCATCCTTGAACAGACCGGCAAATACGGGAATGACGTAAACAAGGATCACCGCCACTACCAGCAAGCCGATGCCCACCACGATGCCGGGGTAGGTCATGGCCTTTTTGACCCTCTTTTTGAGACTGGCCACCTTTTCGATGTAATTGGCCAGGCGATTGAGAATGACATCCAGGATGCCTCCCATTTCTCCCGCCGTCACCAGGCTGACGAAAAGATTGTCGAAAACCTTGGGATGCTTCTTCATGGCTTCAGAAAGAGTCGCCCCCTCCTCCACATCCTTCTTGGTATCCTTGATGACCTTTTTGAAGGTGGGATTGTCCTGCTGCCCGTAAAGAATATCGAGGGACTGGACCACGGGCAGACCGGCGTCGATCATGGTGGCGAACTGGCGGGTGAAAATGACCAGTTCCCGTTCCTTGACCTTGGGCCGGAGAAACGTGATATATTCGGAAAGGTCCTTGGGCTTGGGTTTGATGGTTTTGATCTTCACGCCCTTGCGCGTCAGCAGCTGTCTTGCAATGGCGGTATTGTCCGCATCGATATCCCCTTTGGCCTTCCGGCCTTTTCGATCAATTCCCTTCCAAAGATAAACGGGCATAAACAGCTCCTGGGCCTGTGCATTCCCACGATTTTCAAAGCAAATCAATTGACCGAAGTGCAACGGAGCACTTCTTCCACGGAAGTGACTCCTTGCTGAATCTTGTGAACCCCGCTGCGACGCAGGGTGGTCATACCCAGTTCCACGGACTTCCTCATGAGTTCGGAGCCGGGGGCACCTCTCAAAATCAATTCCCGAATTTCCTCGTTCATGGGCATGACCTCGTACAGAGCCACCCGCCCCCGATACCCCGTCCTGTTGCAACTCAGGCAGCCCTTGCCCCGAAAACTCTTAAAAGCCCCCAATTCCTCCTCC
>CAZZHS010000079.1:0-12462 GCA_964654275.1 uncultured Syntrophobacteraceae bacterium | reverse complement strand
TGATGGGATACATCATGAAAAAGAGGGCGATGGCGATGGGGATGGAAACAACGGGGGCATCCCCCACGTAGATGGCCATGCGGTCGAGCTTCGCCGCCACTTCGGGGGCCAGCTTTCCCAGCACGATGCCGCCCACGATGCACAGGGCCACCCAAAGGGTCAGGTACTTTTCAAAGACGTTGAGGTCCTTTTCCTGGGCCTGCGGACGTGCTGCATTTCCTTTTTGAACCATGTCGGCCCTCCTTTCTGAAGGGGTCAGGATTCCGCGATTGTTGAAATTTTTTGTGGAGCGCGCGGTTTATTACTCTGAGCTGCCACACGGCCGGCGTTCCCGCAGCCGGCATTCCCGCTGCGGGGCTTCCTGGTCTTTTGAACTCGGCACAGATCCTGAAGGTCACAGGCCACTATGGTTTCGAGATGCGTTCGGTCGCCCGCGATCTGGGCCGAATTTGCCAGCGCGTTGCGGATCCACTGCAGGAGCAGAGGGGGAAACGTTTCGGAGAGGCGGTAAAAAATCCAGCGCCCGTCCCTGCGGCTGTCCACCAGCCGGGCTCTCTGAAGAACGCTCATGTGGCGGGATACCGTGGGCATGGCAAGCTGGAGCATTTCCGTGAGCTGGCACACACACAGTTCGGGATGTTCCGCCAGGGCGGCAACGACCCGCAGCCGATTGCCGTCGGCGAGGGCTTTGGTCGTGTAAACGGTCGTCTCCATGCGCTTCCCCTTCAGGATGAGTATTTAGCAAATTAGCTAATTGAATCTAGCGCTCTTCACGCACCGCGTCAACGGGTTTTTCCCTGGGTGCCCCGATCAGGATATTTCTCAAACCCGGATTTTTCGGCCCCTTCAGACCTCTCCCGGCCTCTCAAAGTGCAGATGCAAAGCGTAAAATGGATGGCTCCACGATGGGAGGCGACAAAAATGAGTGGCGATTTGCCGATTCCCTGCACGGACGGTTTGACGGTCTCTTTGAATGCGACTAAAATGATTTTGATCAGTGCGATCAGAAAATTCAGAATCAATTGATAAATCGTGAAAGGACCTTTCGAATGGCCAAAAAGAAAATGGAAGAAGCGGAGCCTTTTCCCGTCGCTCAGGGACCCGGGTGCTGCAGAATCGAGTCGCTCCTCACCGTGGACGACCGAGGCCAGATGGTGCTCCCCAAGGAGCTGCGCGAACGGGCGAACATCCGGGCGGGGGATAAGCTGGCCCTAGTGAGCTGGGAAAAAGACGGGGAGGTGTGCTGTTTCACTCTGATCCGGGCCGATCACCTGGCGGAGCGCGTCAGGGAATTTCTGGGCCCGCTCATGAGCGGATTGGCCCGTGGCTGAAACACGACTGAACGCATCAAGTCCGGAGATGATCGAAATGAAGCCTCATGAAATCAAAAATCTGGTTCGGGAAGAATACGCCAAGGTTGCCCGTGCGGAACGTTCCTGCTGTTCCGCGTCTCATTCGTGCTGCGGGAATCCAGTGGCCGTGGAGGAGATTGCCAGGAAAATCGGCTACGGGGAAGAGGACCTCAAAAGCGTTCCCGAGGGAGCAAACCTCGGGCTTGGATGCGGAAACCCCGTGGCCGTGGCTTCCCTCAGGGAGGGTGAAACCGTCCTGGATCTCGGTTCCGGAGCGGGTTTCGACTGCTTTCTGGCCGCTAACCGAGTGGGCAAATCGGGGCGGGTCATCGGTGTGGACATGACGCCCGACATGCTCAACAAGGCCCGCGAAAACGCTCTGAAGGCCGGGCACGACAACGTGGAATTTCGCCTGGGGGAAATCGAACACCTTCCCGTTGCCGACAACCAGGTGGACGTCATCCTGTCCAACTGTGTCATCAACCTCTCCCCACAAAAAAAACAGGTGTTCCGCGAAGCTCACCGGGTCCTCAAGCCCGGCGGGCGCCTCATGGTGTCGGACATCGTGCTGCTGAGAGATCTGCCCGCAGTGGTCCGGGAATCCGTTGCGGCCTACGTGGGGTGCATTGCGGGCGCCGTCTTGAAAGAAGAGTACCTCGATGCCGTCAGCGCGGCGGGTTTCCAGGATGTCCGGGTGGTCAGCGAAGAGGTGTATCCCATGGACGCAGTGGAACACGACCCGGTGGTGAAGGACGCATTGGCAAGTCTCGATCTGTCGACGGAGGCGCTGAAGGACATGGCCCGTTCCGTAGTGAGCATCAAAGTGGCCGCAGTGAAGCCCGGTGCGCATGTCGGCGCAACCTGATGCCGGCTGGCTGAATCCACTCAAAATCAGGTCAGAATCTTTTTCCGCAAAGCGCATGCTGCGATTCGCATTCGTTCGGGATAAACCGCGTTTGCCGGATTGGGAGGGAATCGCCACAGGGGCGTGCGCAGCACGCTTCTTTCGATTTTTCGGGAAGGCTCGGGATTGGCGGGAATGTGGTCGAATGCCTGTTCCAACTCTTTGAGCAAGCTCGAGCCCAAGCCTGATTGACGTGACTCATGGTAGCGTGCCGCCACGGTGATGCCTGTTCATCTCGTGGAGGTCGCGTTGAGCCCAACCGTGATTGTATTCCGGAGCAGGGCCCTCCACCGCCGGTTGAACGTTCTCGGGGAGGATGTCTCCACCCTCTTTGTCATAAACGAACAGATGGATTTGATCGGATGTTGCCCTGTAGTTGAGAACGATCAACCCGAGCGCCTCATGGCCCCATAAAGCCGGTCAATCCAGCCCTCGCGGGCCTTCCGCATCAAGACATCCACATAGTTGCTGCACGTCTGGTCTCCATGGAGGATGCACATTTCGATGTGAATGGTTCGTCTGCCCCCCTCGAGGCGATCCCGCCGCCCCGTGCAGTTCTCCCGCGCGTCCTCCCGCGCGTCGATGATCAGGCGGATGCTGTTTTCACTTTGCAGAGGCGCTCCCGCCGTCCTCATTTCCCTGTGTCGAAGTCCCAGATGATGCCGCCCCTTCAGAATCTCAATCAACCAGGTTCATGATATTAGGTGTTAATTGTCGGGAAGCTCTTTGATATTCTAAGCGGCACAGGTCAGCATGCCCTTCTCCGGCACCTCATCCTATCGAGGAAGATCATGTCTCAACGATGGACCCAATGGTTCGGCTGTTTTGACTCGATGGCGGGATACCTGGTCGGAACGATTTTCTTTGCGGCATCCCTCACGCCCAGCCTGATTCCTCGGACTCCCCTCACTCAGGGGCTTGTTTCGGGTGTCTCCATGGCGGCCGGCTACGGCCTGGGGGTGGCGATCCTGCGGCTCTGGTCCTACCTCGAGCTTCCAGTGCCCGGCGAGCGCACCAGAGGCGGGGTCATGCCGGGGATCGTATTCGCCTGCATCGTCATCGCAATCCTCTTTCTCTGGCAGTCCTCGGAATGGCAGAAAGATGTCATGTTGCTGATGAAGCTCGAACCGCCGGAAAGCTCCCGCCCGTTCAAAGTCGGCCTGATTGCCCTGGTGCTCTTTTCTGCGTTGATTCTACTCGGACGACTGTTTCGACGAATTGCTGTCTCCGTGGCGCGCCCGCTCAAAAGTTTCCTGCCCCGGCGGGTTTCTTACGTCGTCGGTTTCACGGCTGCGGCAATTCTCTTCTGGCTTTTGATCAACGGCCTCATCTTCCGGGTCGCGCTGCGCCTGGCCGATGTTTCTTACCAGCAGATCGACGCCATGAAGGAGGAGGGATTCGAGGAGCCCACGAAGGTGCACCAAACAGGGAGCCCGGCATCGCTCATCTCCTGGAACACCCTGGGGCGAGCCGGCCGGCAGTTCGTGTCGACGGGACCATCCAGGGCGGAAATTGCGCAGTTTCTTGGAGCTGACGCGCTGGAGCCGATCCGGGTCTACGTTGGTTTGAATTCGGCAGAGAGGGCCCGTGATCGGGCTCTGCTGGCTCTCGAAGAGCTCAAGCGCCTGGGGGCCTTTGAAAGGTCGGTGTTGGTCATCGTGACACCCACCGGGACCGGCTGGGTCGATCCGGCGGCCATGGACACTCTGGAGTATCTTCATGGCGGGGACATTGCCAGCGTGGCGTTGCAGTACTCCTACCTCCCGAGCTGGCTGACCCTCCTGGTGGAGCCCACTTACGGGGCCACATCCGCGCGCGAGTTGTTCATGGCGGTCTATGACCACTGGACGAAGCTGCCGGCCGCCGGCAGGCCGAGGCTTTACCTCTTTGGTTTGAGTTTGGGAGCATTGAATTCCGACCTTTCCGTCGACCTTTTCGATGTCGTGGGAGATCCCTTCCAGGGTGCGCTGTGGGCGGGGCCGCCTTTTAACAGCGAGACCTGGAGATTGGTCACCCAGAATCGGGTCCCCGGTTCTCCAGCCTGGCTTCCCAGATTTCGCGATTCGTCCATCATCCGCTTCACCAACCAGGAGATGGTGCTCGACGTGCCGGGGGCCCGCTGGGGGCCGATGCGCATCGTGTATCTGCAGTATGCCAGTGATCCCATCACGTTCTTCGATCCGCGGATCCTCTATCGACGTCCCGAGTGGCTTGAGGAGCCTCGCGGACCGGATGTTTCCAAAACCTTTCGGTGGTTCCCCATGGTCACCATGCTGCAACTGGCGGTCGACATGATGGCCGGGACAACGGCGCCTGCAGGCTACGGGCATCTGTTCGCGCCCGAGCACTACATCCACGCTTGGGTCCACGTGACGGATGTAAAATGGAAACCGGAGGATGTCGCTCGCCTCAAAGCACATTTCGCCCGCCAATGAGCCGTATTCTCATTTCCCGGGCGGTCAAGCTGAAGCGTTTGGAAAGGTTGCGCTCATTCGAATTCACCCGAAGCCGTGCGGATCACCTGGAGCGGATAAGGGCCTGATCATCGGTAGTTACATGCGGGCGGATAGGCGCAAAGCAAATATTGTTGCGAAGAAACTCTCCACGATAGTTCTCAGCAGCGGCCACCCCGACGTCAAGGCCACGAGATTGCAGTTCGTTGTCCAAGGCAAGGTATGGATCGATATCGCCGTATGATCCACAAGTACCAGGCAATATTTGGGCGGGGGAATCCGCTTCAAAGGCTTCCTTTTCCCAGAGGACAGACGGGGAAGCGGCAATCCTTGCAATTGAGGCAGAGGCCTCCGTGGCCGAGGGCGGCGATGTCGGCCCGGGTTATCCGGTCTCCCGCCAGGATGCGGGGGAGGATGAGGTCCAGGATAGTGGTTTCGTGGTAGAGGCCGCAGGCGGGAACTCCCAGGATCGGCACGGGACCGATGTGGGCGAGAAGAAACATGGCTCCGGGCAGGACCGGGGCTCCGTAAATCACCTGGGATGCCCCCGCTCGGTCGATCCCCACCCGGGTCACGTCGTCGGGGTCCACGGACATGCCCCCCGTCACTAAAACCAGGTCCGCGCCCCTGCTGAGAAGCTTCCGGATGTTTTCCGCGATGAGGTCCGCATCGTCGGGAACGATCGCCGTCTCCAGAATCTCCGATCCCAGATGCGTCACCTTGCGCTGCAGGACCGGTTCGAACTGGTCCTGAACGAGCCCGTGATACACTTCATGGCCGGTGATCACCAGGCCTGCCCTGGCCCTTCGAAGGGGCTTCACCCGCAGCAGCCCCTCGGGCAGGGCTTTGGCGATGTGGACGGCTTTTTGCACCACCGACGATTCGATGACCAGGGGGATGGCCCGAAGGGCCGCCACCGTGTCCCCTTCCCGCACCACGAAGTGGGTGTGGCGGGTCGCGCACATGAGTTCACCCACGAGATTGACCGCTTCCAGTGCCGCAACATCCACCACGAAAAGCCCGTCCCGTGCGGCCAGCAAAGAGATCTTCCCTTCCCGGGGAGCCTCCTTCCAGATCACGCCCTCCCCGCAGAAGGCGTTGGCCAGGGCTTCTGCTGCCTCGTCTTCGTGGAGTTGGTCTTCTTCGATCTTCAGGACATGCAGGTGGCGCTTGCCGAGCCGCTGCAGCCGGCAGACATCGTCCGGCCGGATCACATGCCCCTTCTTAAATGCCGGCCCCTTGAATTCACCGCGACGGATTTCCGTGATGTCGTGCGCCAGCACGGTCCCCACCGCGTCTTCCACTGGAATGACCTTCTTTTCGCACATGGATCGGTTCCTGCAGGGTGAGTGTTTCACACGGAAAAACAATTTTACTGAACAGGTCGGTAATAGGCCTCTCCCTGGCAGGCCGAGCAGGGGTCGCCCTGGGCGAGGGGGTACGCCTCGCCGCATTCTTTGCAGACACCTGTCGGTCCCTTTTTGATTCTGCCATGAAAACGGGTGATTTCAACGGGGGCACACGACAAAATGGCCCGGCCCGCCTCGAGGATCACCGGCAGGAGCACTTCCAGCGGCAGATCCTTTTTGGGCACGAGCCGCATGTACCAGTCGTGGAGCTGCGGAAAGGCTTTCATCTTGCCCATGTCCACCCACACGCGAACGCCTTTCAACGTCTTCTTGTCGTAGAGGCTCAAGGCGTACTTGTCCCAGTCGATCACCTTAAGCCACCCATTGCCGTAGGTGCAGGGGGTGAAAAGCTGCACCGCATCGGGCAGGCAGTGCCGCGATTCCACGATGGCGTCCGCTTCCACCCCGGGAGGAATCCACTCCTGGGCCCAGTCCACCATGAATCCCCCGATGACCACACCGGGGGCTTTCCAGCCGTGAAACTTCTCGATGGTTTCCAGGAACTCCTCCATAGACCTTCCGCACACTTTGCCCGGCAGGCTCATTCCCATCCTTCCTCTCAATGCGTTCAGGCGCGAACCAGCCGCACCTGGCTCTGGTAGAAGACCGCGCTGCCTCCCACTGTGTCCACAAGGCCCGTGTTTTTCAAAACGGGGTCCACCCGCATGGCGGCGTTGGCATGGACCCCCGTGGCGCGCCTCGGGTCCCCCGGAAGAGTGACGCCGTCGATGACCACCGGTTTTGCTCCGTAGGCCCAATGGCCATGCCCCAGGGAAAAGGCGGTCACCCCCGGCCTCAAGCCCTGCAGGATGCGGATGCGGCCCGTCATGAACATTTTCCAGTCGGGTCCCAGGTCCCAGGCTCCCTCTTCATTGGACGCGGAAACCACGCGAACCCGGTCCCCTTCGCGAAATCCCAGTCTATGAGCATCTGCAGCGGAAATTTCAATGAAATTTTCCGGGTAGAGGGCCTGGAGCCAGTAATTGCCCCCCGTGCGGCTTTTGGTCTGGGAGATGGTCTTGTATGTGATGAGTGTCAGGTCATACCCCCTGGCCTCGTCTTCCAGCAGTTCCCCCGTGCAGTCCCGGGGGCCGGTGATGTACTGGGCATGCCCCACGTAGGGCTTCCCCGTCATGGAATGGCGGGTCGTCACGAGCTTGTCGAAATAGATGCCCACCAGTTTGCCGTACTTGTTGACCAACTGCTCGTCCTTGTAGGCCTGGTGGTACCCCTGAAACCTGCCGCCCCGGTTGAGGACGGTCACCACGTGGGGCCACAAATCCGGCCCCACCACCGACTTCCAACGGTTCGCATCGAAGACGGTGGCCGGCAAATGCCGCCGGGCCTCTTCGAATATGCGCAATTCCTCCCCGTCGGCCGGTTTGACCATCTCGGAGCCGTCGGGCTTGTCGCCGAAGGCGATGTTGGCCACCATTCGCAGGTAAAGGTCCTCGTCTCTCTTGAGATGGAGCCCGGGACCGAAGGCATCGGGTCCGAATCCCGGCAGCTCGAGCTTTTCCGCCAGCCCGAGGATGAGCGATTCCAGGGAAAGGGGCATCTTTTCACCGTACACCTCCACCGTATCGGTGAGAGGCGGGGCCGCCGGCTGCCGGAACGGGGCCACCTTGGGCGTCACCGACGGGTGCGCCCCGGAAAACTCCCAGCGCTCCAGGTAGGTGAGGTCGGGGAAAATATAATCCGCATACATCGTTGTTTCCCCCACCACGATGTCCGACGCGATGAAAAGGGGAATTTTCTTTGGGTCGGCGAGAATCCGGATCAGTTCGTGCCCGGCGGGCAGGGCGTACACGGGAGAGCCCATGTAGAGCAGCAGGGCCTTGACGGGGTAAGGGTACGCATCGCCCATGCTGGGGATCACTTCCTGGTAGATGTCGCTCGCAAAAGGATACCAGACCCGTTTGGCGGGAAAGCCTTCGAAGAGGGTGCTCTTGTCGTACTCGGCTTCATGGCGGATGATGGAAATCCCCCAGGGACGCATCTTGGCGCTTTGTTTGCCCAGGTCGAAGGGTTTCCCCTCCCGCTGACCGGCCATTTCGAATCCGGTGGCCTTGGAAAGCCCTCCCATCCAATCGTGATTGCCGATGAGAACGTTCACCATCATCCAGGCCAGTGTGTTGTAAAAACCCGAAGTGTGCTGGGAGACGCCCCGGTGCAGATCCGCCACGGCCTTTTTCCCGTGACTGGTGAATTCACCCGCCAGTTCGACGATGTCCCGTTCACTCACCCCCGCTTCTTCGGCCCACTCGGCCAGGGACCTTTCCCGGACCGTCTCCCAATAGACCTGGAGGACGCTTTTCACCCGCACGCCGTTCACTTCCGTGTCCACGAAGAGGTCCCCTTCCACGGGGTCCTTGTCGTCGTTGGGATCGAACGTTCGAAGCTCCCCCCCGGAAGAGGCCACGAAGGAGTCGAAATTCCACTCCTTCCCATCTTTTCCCGCGCGCTTTTCGGGGGCATGGCCCAAGTCCGTCCCCCGCAGGTAGACTCCCGGGTTTCCCTTGGGGTCCATTTTGACGAGCCAGGAGGCCTGGGTCCAGGTGGGCTCCCTGTCCGCCGTCGCGGCCGCCTTGTTGGCGTTGGCGAGATACCGGGCGTCGTAGCGCTTGTTTTCGAGCATCCAGTGGATCATGCCCATGGCCAGGGCCCCCACGCCGTTGGGACGCACGGGGAGCCATTTCCAGGCGCGCGCGGCCGTCTTGGAACACCGGGGGTCCACCACGGCGATCTTCAGACGCCCGTCCACCGTGCCCTCGGTGACCTTCTGTACGCGCAGGGGCGGCCCGTAATTGGCTTCATAAGGGTTGGCCCCCACGAAGATGATGAATTCGGCGTTGCCCGTGTCGGCCTGCCAGTAAAACTTGCTCCCTCCCGTCCATTTGCCCTCGGTGAACTGGTCGCTCATGGCCTTGCACGTGAAATACAGGGATCCCTGGCAGACGGTGGTGTGCCCGTGGGTGTTGACCGAACCCAGGGAGCCGCTGAAAAAGCGCCGGAGCAGATCGCTCCGTCCCGCTTTGAGACGCCCCCAGTTGAGACAGAACTGGTTGTTTTTGATCCCCAGGTCGGGGTGGTCGGGATCGATGAGAAACTGGAGCCGGTCGGCGTGCTTGATTTTGAAATCGGCGAGGGCCATCTTCTTGGAAGCCACGAGAGCCGCGTCGTCCTCGAGTTCCTTGGACACCTTGGGGTCCCGGAGCACGACGATGTCCTTCAACCCGTCCACGTTGCCCTCGCCGAAGAGGTCGCCTCCCTGCACGATTTCGTCCAGGGCCTGGTCGAAGGGGATGGTCTTCCAACGGTTTTCCCCGCGCCTGCCGGCCCGCTTGAGCACTTTCACAATGCGGTAGGGGTCGTAGAGTGCCTGGATTCCCGCCTGCCCTTTGGGGCAGAGTCCGCCTTCCGCTGTCGCGGCTTCGGAAAGGGGCGTCTCGTAAGGAATGTGGGGGGTCAAGGTCCAGGGGCTGTAGGGGTTCCCGTCGAGCTTCACCACGTGCCCGTCGAGGATCTTCACCTTCATGCCGCAGTTGGTGTTGCACTGCTGGCAGACGGAGAGGATCTGGTTTTCGGGGAGGTGCTGCAGGTAGGCGTTTTCCTTGATGCCTTCCACCCACTCCTCTCCCGGCCGGGGAGGACCCATGGAACACCCCAGGGTGGCGGTCGCGGCCAGGGTTCCCCCCAGCACCGCGGAGCATTTGAGAAACTGCCGCCTTTCCATGGGCCGGTTGACGAAGCTGGTTCCCGCGCCGTTTGAAATCTTCTCAGTCATCTTCTCTCCCTCCGTTGTGAAAGGATGCCACGGGCAGCCATCGTGTTCCCAGCAAAAAGAGCAGCAATCCCAGAGATACGATCCAGATGCTGACCAGCCATTCGTTCAGGTTGGGCACATAGTCCGTGCTGAGGCGCATGTGGACGTAGGCCTCCGCCAACTGTTCCAGCTTGTACACCGCCAGGTCGGGGATGACGAAGTTGAATCGGACTGCGATGAAGGTGACGACGATCAGCAGACAGGCCCATGCGACGCTTCCGGGATGGCCGGGCCGGGTGATGAGGAGAAAGAGGGGCACCGCGCCACCGAAAACCAGGTGAACCACCCAGAAGGTCCACCAGTAGGGGCCGACGGCAATGAGGTCCAGGCTCGTCACCACGGAGCGGACACCGGCCTGGTAGCCCACGAAGAACTGCATGGCCTCGAGGGCCAAAAACAGGACCAGCGAGAACAGTGTGGCCCGCCCCAGGGTGCGGAGCAGTTCTTCGTCACGCATGAAAACGTAGACCAGGCAGGTGATGAGCGCCCCGCCCGACAGGATGGCCGCCACGATGAAAAGCAGCGGTGTGAGGGCGCTGTTCCAGATGGGGCGGTTCATGAGGATGGCGAAAAACGCCCCGTTGGTTCCATAAAAGAGGAGGCCCACGGGAAGGCTCACGATGGACAGGATGTGCACGCGGTGATGGTCGCGCTCCGCGTCCTTTTCGTCATAGGTGGTGCGGCCCAGGGCGAGTGCCCGGTAGAATCCCCGCCAGGAACGCGATGGGTCCTTGGACCACCGGACCAGGTCGCCCCGGATGAGAAAAAAGGTCTTGAGGGCATAGATGATCAACATGGCGTTGAAGAGGATGAACATCCAGGTCATGAGGGAGCTGAAGCTGGGCGTGAGCAGAAACTGGTAGATGCGCGCGGCCCGTCCCAGGTCCAGGGTGATGAAGAGGACTTCGCACAGCAGGGCGATGAGCACCGTGAAGGCCGAAAGTGGGCCGACTTTCTCGAAACGTTTCATCTCGAAGACGTAGGCCAGGGTGGTTGCGAGGAACGCCCCGGCGGAAAGTCCCAGGAAAAACAGGTAGAAAGCCACCCACAGCCCCCAGGGGACGTACGACCCGAACGCCACGGGATTCAGCCCGTAAAGGACGCGTTCGGCCATTCCCCAGCTGCCGGCGATGAAACCCAGGATGGCCAGGCTGATGAGCACGTTGAAAGATTTCTGTCCCATTGCACCCTCCTCCTTTCAGCTGAGATAGATCACCGCCGGTTGAGTGCCCAGTTCCTCTTTGAGAACCCTGCGCCGGGGGGAACCGAACAGTTCAAAGATCAGGCTCGACGGGTCGGTGCGGTCTCCGAAAAACGTGGCTCGCCCGATGCAGCTGGTCACACAGGCGGGGAGCATCCCCACGGCCAGGCGATGCAGGCAGAAGTGGCACTTGCGTGCATTGCCGATGGGAGACCCGCTTCCGCGGGTGGGCCACGTCTTGCCGTATTCTGTGGCGGGGTGTTTTTCATAGCCTTCCGCAGCGGCTGTCCGCCCCAGGATCACATCTTGGAGGTCCGGCGTCTTGTGGGTGTACCAGTCCCCGAAATCGGAGGTGCGCGACGCGTAGGGGCAGGCCACCAGGCAGTACCGGCAGCCGATGCAACGGTTGTAGTTCATCACCGTGACGCCCTGAGTGTTCTTGTAGGTCGCGGTGACGGGGCAGACCTTGACACAGGGAGGATTCTGGCACTGCATGCAGGGGCGGGGCAGGAAACGTCGGCGCACATGGGGATAGGTGCCGATTTCTTCTTCGATGACGGGCCGGTACACCACACCCGGAGGAAGCTTGTTTTCCGCCACGCAGGCGATGGTGCAGGCGTGCCACCCGACGCATTTGGCCAGGTCGATCACCATGGCCCATCGAATGGAGGCGGGGTCTTTGGTCCTGGACCGCTTGAGATCCCGCTGCATCCGTATCAACTGGTCTTCTGCCGGCATGATCCTGCTCATGGAAGCCTCCTCTCAAATGCCATGGATTGTTCCGCCGTCCCCCTTGCAGGTGTTGACGGATTCGCGCGGCGCCCGCGGATTGTGATCGCTTGCCTGCTCCTCGGCATCGATTCACTTTTTGAAACGGGTATTTCCTGGCGGCCTCAGGAGAAGTGGTGCTCTATGGAAGCTGGAGGCATCCGGATGAATCTGGACTTCTCGAATGCAGTCGAACGCGCAAAAAGTCACTGAGGGACGGGCAAGTCAGAGACCACGAGTCAAATAATGCAGCGAATGCGGCCATCTTTCAAGCCTGAAATCGAAAGATTGCAGGCTTGAAGCCATTTTCACATGCAGCCTGCACCGGTGTATGAAACCCCACATTATGGAATGCTGCAAAGATGAACGGGCGAGATGATTTCTCGGCGGGCCGATTTTAGAAATCGAAATGCAGAGGGCTCGTCACCCTCTGCGGAAAACCACAAAGTCTTCCGCAGGGTTGACCATCCTCGGGTGATTGCGTTATGTTGCTTGATCAGCGAGAGGCTGGCTCCCTGAGTTGTGCTTGAGCATCTTATTGTTTTTGTT
>CAZZHS010000078.1:0-12581 GCA_964654275.1 uncultured Syntrophobacteraceae bacterium | reverse complement strand
CTCCTCCGGGCCCTCCAGGGGGGCGGAGTCCTCGGAATCCCCCTCCCGATATAAGGCGCCGCATTTGGGGCATTCGCTCAGAGGCAGGTACTGATCCTCGACGGGGTCTCGTTTGTATCCGCATTGAGAACATTTCTTCATCCAAACCTCCTGGTGAATGGCCTCGAAGCAGGTCTTCCGGATGCACAGTGTTTCCAACCTATCATATCTTCGTTCATTTTCGCAGATACAGTGGCATGATTTCACCTCGATACGTTACGGAAAGAGAGGCGTACCGCCCTGACTTCCGTGACCGGCGGAATGCCCAATGGTATTTACAGTTTCTGTTTGAGGGAGCAGCGTGGCACGACACCCCACAAAAAATGACCCTTCAGCCGGCTGCCGTTCCCGCCGGGTTTTCGCCGGGAGCCGGATTTTTCGGCACACCGGGATTCCAATCCGGAGCGTGCGGGAAGGACGCTCCCAGGTGAGGGACCCTTTACTGCACGGTGCCGCGCTCAGGTGTTGCTTCCATCAATGATCTCAATTTATATGGAAAAAGTGAAATCGACTTGCCGGATCGCGGCAAATACGTCGTGGCAAAAACCGGAAGGAGCAAAGCATGCCATACGTCAACATCAAAATCACCAGGGAAGGGGCGACTCCCGAACAGAAGGCGCAGCTCATCAAGGGCGTGACGGATCTTCTCGTCAATGTGCTCGGTAAAAACCCGAAGACCACTGTGGTCGTCATCGATGAAGTGGACACGGACAACTGGGGAATCGGCGGGGAGACGGTCACCAGGCTTCGGAAGGCCGAGAAGGCGACGGCAGTGGTTTAAAGGCACAAAGACTCGGCGGGAAGGCTTGAATTCCCGATGAGTTCCGGGACCGGATTCTTGTCCCTGGATGTGAACGTGTACTGCGTATTTTTCTCCTCGATGCACGGAAGCCTGTTCGGACCGCGAAGGGCGAGGGTCCGACGATTCAGGGTCCGAGGCACGCCGCCGTGCCTCTTGCGGACCCTGACGACATCCTGAAAAAACCGGTCCGGCCGGCCGCGTAGAATGACCAGCCGGACTGGAACAGGCCGCCCCGGCCTCTGCCTGAAGCAGGCGTTGCGAAACCTTCATCACGGGGAGTCAGCTCATGAGTTTTCTCAACTCGTCCCCTTCGATGAGTTCCTTTTCGAGCAGAAGCTGGGACACTTTCACCAGGAGATCCCGCTTGCTCTCGAGGATTTTCTTCACCATTTCATAGCTTTCCATCACGATGCGATTCACTTCCTCGTCGATCTTTCGGGCGGTCTCCGGGCTGTAGTCGCCGGCTGCCGGGGGCATCAATTCCGGGAGAAAAAGCGGGCGCTTTTCGCGCTCGAAGGTGAGCGGGCCCAGGTTGCTCATCCCGTATTCCTTGACCATCCGGCGCGCGATGTCGGTGGCACGGTAGAGATCGTTCTGGGCGCCCGTGGAGGTTTCACCGAAGATGAGCTCCTCCGCGGCCCGCCCGCCGAGCAGCGTGGCCAGGCGATCGAGCAGCTCCGTTTTGGTCATGAGGTAGCGGTCTTCCGTGGGGAGCTGCATCGTGTAGCCGAGCGCGGAGATGCCCCGGGGGATGATGGAGATCTTGTGCACCGGGTCGCAGGTGGGCAGGGTCTCGGCAATAAGGGCATGCCCCGTTTCGTGAGTGGCCACGATCTCCTTTTCTTTCTGGTTGATGAGGCGGCTCTTCTTCTCAAGACCCCCCAGCACCCGGTCGATGGCCCCTTCAAAGTCCTCCATCTGCACCGCCTGTTTTCCTTTGCGGGCCGCCAGCAGGGCGGCCTCGTTGACCACGTTGGCGATGTCCGCCCCCACCATGCCCGGGGTCCTGCGGGCGAGCACCTCCAGGTCCACATCGTCCCCCAGTTTGACGCGGCGCGTGTGCACCTGGAAGATGGCCTTGCGGCCGTTCAGGTCGGGGCGATCCACGAGGATGTGCCGGTCGAACCTTCCAGGTCTCAGGAGCGCCGGATCCAGGATTTCCGGGCGGTTGGTGGCCGCCATGATGATCACGCCTTTTTTGGTGTCGAAACCGTCCATCTCCGAGAGGAGCTGGTTGAGGGTCTGTTCCCGCTCATCGTGGCCCCCGGAGATGGCACTGATTCCCCGGGCTTTCCCCAGAGCGTCCAGTTCGTCGATGAAAATCATGCAGGGGGCTTTCTGCTGGGCCTGGGCAAAAAGATCCCGCACCCGGGCGGCGCCCACTCCCACGAACATTTCCACAAAATCCGAACCGCTCAGACTGAAAAAGGGCACCCTGGCCTCGCCGGCCACGGCCTTGGCAAGCAGGGTCTTGCCGCAACCCGGAGGCCCGACAAGCAGGACACCCTTGGGAATGTTGCCGCCCAGCGCCTGGAACCTGCCGGGAGTTCTCAGAAATTCGATGATCTCCTTCAACTCTTCCTTGGCTTCCTCGACGCCGGCCGTGTCGTCAAAGGTCACCTTGGTCTCGTCTTCCACGTAGACCCGTGCCTTGCTCTTGCCGATGGTCATGAGCCCCCCACCGGGTCCGGCCTTGATCCTCTGGAAAATGAATCCCCAGAGGGCGAAAACAATCACCACCGGAACGATCCAGAAAAGCAGCGCCGTGAGCCAGACGTTTTCTCTTTGTGCGGCGTATTGAATGTTGTTTTCCTGAAGAAGTTTGATGAGATCGGGGTCGTCCATGCGGACCGTGGTGAAATCGTGCCCTTCCTCCTTCATCTTTGCGAACTGCTCCTTGAGGGTGGCGTCATCCCTCATGCCGGCGATGATGTCCACAGCGCCGGCCTTGAGCTTACCCCGAATGACGTCGGGCGCGACCAGGAGGTCATAGACCTTTTTTTCTTCCAGCAGCTTTCTGAATTCACTGTAGGTCACGTTTTGTACATGGGGCATGAAAAGAGTTCTCTGGAGGGTCATGAGCACAAGCAGCGCCAACAAAAAATAAAGTATCGAAAACCGCATCCTGTTTTCCATGTGTCCTCTCTCCTTTGCCGCAAGGTGTGAACTCTTTCGACGCCTGTGGGAACGCAGGCGCAAACCGCATGGATTTCAGTGCAAGGACCGACTGTTTCCGAGAACCGCGCAGGTCCCCCGCTCGCGATCGACCGATTGCGTGCTTTGGGGCGTGATCCGAAGTGCAACCCCCCTGTCTCAAAACAGGCCCGAAGGGTACGGTCCGCCGGTTCGCCGCGATCTCGAGATCATTCGAATATAACAAATCCCGCGGCGGGCACGGTCAAAAAAACGGATTTTCCGTTCCTTTCCTCGAGGGTCACCTCGCTGTCGACCTGGTCCTTGTCGGTCGAGTAAAGGCATTTGAGCCTCTCTCCCGCACGGTGGAGCCCATGATCCACGGTGACCCACGCGGAACGGGGTTCAAAAAGATCGGTGTTGATGGCCAGGAGGATCTCCTTGTCGTCGAAGATGCGGGACCAGGGCACGATGGAACGGATTTCATGCCCCAGCATGCGGGGAAGGCCGAAGTGGACGCCGTCTCCCGAGATGGGCCGCAGGTACTGACGGCCGCGCCGCAGGGGGATTCTGCTGCGGCGGATTTCAAGAATCTTGGCCAGTTCCTGGTACACGGGACCGTTTTCATTGAAAAAGTGGCGGCCTCGGCTCTCAAAGGCGCCGAATTCTCCCCCGAACATGGCCTCCCTCAAATACCGGTCGTTGTCGCCATGGCCGTTGAAAAACTGTTCCGTGCCGTAATAGATGCAGGGAATGCCCATGGTGGTGGCATTCAGGGCGAGGACATTGAGCAGCGCCCGGTGGTTCCCGGATCCCGGGGCTTCGTCGTGGCAGAACCGGGCCTTGTGGTTCCCTTTGCGCACCTGGTCGTGGTCGTCGAAGGTGGTGACCACCTTGTTGCGAAACCAGATGTGGGATTCTTTTTCAATGAGAAGGGAGTTGCGGAACAGGCCGAAGTAATCGCCCGGGTTGCGATATCCCTTCACGAGATACTCCAGCTTGTCGGGAATGTCGTTGATGCCCAGAGCCGCGTCGAGACCGGTGGTTTCCAGGGTTTGGAAGGCCCTCACCCGTCCGCCCGTGATCTCCCCGATGAGGTAAAAGTTTTCTTTGCCGATGCTCTGGGTGAATTCGTGAATGATGGAGGTGAACATGCGAGTTGCACCCGGGTCCATGTGTTTGACCGTGTCCAGGCGAAATCCGTCGACGTCCGCGAAGGCGATCCAGAACTTGAAAACCTTTCCCAGGGCCGTCAGCGCCGGGGAGGGCCGGTAGTCATCGAGGCTTCCGGAACCGAGATTCACATCCTTCAGGGTGAAGAAGTCCCCCTCCTGGTACTCGGGGAAATGCTCCCAGTTATCGATGCGCCCTTTCCGGGTGAACACGGCGGGGTCTTGAAATTCCGACGGCCAGAGACCTCCATCGGGCCATGCGGCAGGATGGTCTGCGGGATCCAGGGGGCCGAAGGGCAGGGACGGGTTTCCTTCCCGGTCCCGGAATCCCCGCACGTTATAGGGACGGCCGTCCCAGCGCGGGTCGCAGATCCTCTGCCCGTCCACGTCCCGGCAGTCGTAGCGGTCCGGTTCGTAGGCGAACACATCGCCCGTGTGATTCAAGATGATGTCCAGGATCACATAAATGCCGTGCTCATGGGCGGTTTGAACCATGTTCCTGAGATCCTCCCGGGTTCCGAAACGGGGGTCCACGTCCAGGAAATTCTGGATGCCGTACCCGTGATAGGTCTCCTCGAAAGCGACCTGCTTGAAAATGGGGCTGACCCAGATGGCCGTCACTCCCAGTCGCTTGAGATAGCCGATCTTGCTCTCGAGCCCCTTGAGGGTCCCTCCGACGAATTTGCCGCCCGCTTCGAACCATCGCCTGCGGTCCTCCTCCGTCCGGGTGGCATTTCCGGCATCTTCCTCCCGGTACAGAGGCGTCCCTCCTCCCGTCACCTCCCGGCCGTCGTTGTCCAGGTAACCGTCCTCGTTGCCGTCGGAGAAGCGATCCAGCATGAGGAAATAGAGCACCTGGTCTTCCCACGCCGCGGGGGACGGATGGAAATCCCGCCGACACAACGCTTCCAAATCCAGTTCCGTCAAGCTTTTCTCAGTCATTTTGAGCCCCTTTCCATTAATGTGGCTGTTCAAATAATTTCCGATGCGTCCGGTGCAAAGGCCTGCCCCGGCGATGTTCTGCTCCGGGAGGCAAGGACCGCTCCCCCGCAGGGGTCTGCGAGGAGAGCCGCCTGATGTTCATGGGTGATGAGAGTGGTGATACGAAGCACCAGCGTGGCATCGCCGGCGGAAGGCGACACGTAAGCGTAGATGACGGGGATCACTCGAGGAATGATCACCTCAATGGCGGAATTGCCCGGTGCAGAATCAAGAGACCCATTCTCCGCACGCAAGGGAGTCCCGGCCTGCAGAGCCGTGTGACACAACATCCCGATTATTGTGAAACAGGCAGCTTTCATGGAAGTATCACCTCGTTGGCCGGAGATGGACAGTGTGGGGAAAGCATCTGCTTTGTTCCTAAGACCGTAGTCCCGGCAGGTCAATCGGGAGTCGGAGATTTCCGGCAGGTCCGTGGGAGGGTCCGCGAATGGAAACGCGTAATCAGGCAGGGATGCGAGGCTTGCGAAGGCGGGAGATGAACGTGCTGCCGGAGGTGAGCCGAAGCAGGCTCACGCGACACACCCCCCCATATCACTTGATTTCATCGATGCCGTATTTCTTCATTTTGCGCCACAGGCTCGTCCTCGGGATTTCCAGGATGGAGGCTGCGCGCACCTTGTTGTAGTTGGTCGCTTCCAGGACTTTGATGATGTGCGCTTTTTCCTGCGCCGCAAGAGAGGTCAGATCCGTGCGGGACACGCTGCTCACCTCCAGCAGCTTGAGATCCTCGGGCAGATCGTCCCCGCCGATTTTGCGTTTCTCGCCGAGAGCAACCGCACTGCAGACCATATGTTCCAGTTCGCGGACATTGCCGGGAAACGAATAGCGCGTGAGTGTTTCCATGGCCTGGGCTGTGAACCCTTCGATATCTTTATTGTATAATCGATTGTACTGCCGGCGGAAATGTTCGGCGAGAAGCGGGATGTCCTCCTTGCGCTCCCTCAGCGGCGGGACATGAATCACCACCACCTTCAGGCGGAAGAAGAGGTCTTCCCGGAAGCGCCCCGCCTTGACCTCGTGCTCCAGGTCCTTGTTCGTCGCGGAGATGATTCGCACATTCAGAGCCACCGGATCGGAGCCGCCCACCCGAAGCACCTTTCGTTCCTGAATGAGACGGAGCAGTTTCACCTGGGTGGACAGCGCCATTTCGCCGACCTCATCCAGGAATACGGTGCCGCCCTGGGCGGCTTCGAACAGGCCGGCCTTGACGCTGTCCGCACCGGTGAACGCCCCTTTTTCATGGCCGAACAGTTCATTGGCCACCAGATCCTCGGTGAATCCACCACAGTTGAATCCCACGAAAGGTTTGTGTTTTCTGGCACTCCCATGGTGGATCGCTCTCGCCACCAGTTCCTTTCCCGTGCCCGTCTCCCCCTGAATGAGCACATTGCAGTCGATGCGCGCCACCTTGTTGATGACCTTGATCAATTCCCGGATGTGATTGCTGATTCCCAGGATTTCGAGGGTGTGGTCCCTCTTGAGCAGTTCTTCCCGGAGTCTCCTGTTTTCCGCCAGGAGAGAAATTTTGTCGGCGACCCGCCTGAGGACCGAAAGAATCCGGTCGGGAGTCAGCGGCTTTTCGATGTAATAGAATGCCCCCTGCTTGATGGCCCGGACCGCATCGTCCACCGAGGCATACCCTGTGAACACGATGACTTCCGTTTCCGGAAAACGGGCCTTGACGCGCTCCATGAGTTCCATGCCGTCCATCTGCGGCATGCGAATGTCGGTCATGAGCACATCGAAGCGCGATTGAAGCAGCCGCTGCAGGGCCTGAACCGGGGACGAAAAAACTTCCACGGTGTAGCCATGGCGATCAAGCATCCGGCCGATGTTTTTCAGGGCCAGGGGTTCGTCATCGACCACGGCCACTTTCAGGATGTGATCCTGCTTCATATGCCTCCGCTGAGCAGATCCTCCGAGGAAAAAAGTCCGTTGGTCCGGGCCAGGGGCAATGTGTCGCACGGGAGGATGACCGTGAAGACGGTGGATTGACCCGGAACGCTCTCCACCTCGATGCGGCCTCCGTGCTTGGTGACGATGCCGTGCGAAACCGAGAGCCCCAGGCCGGTTCCCTTGCCCACAGGCTTGGTGGTGAAAAACGGATCGAAGATATACGGCAGCACATCCGGGGGAATGCCGACGCCGTTGTCTTCCACCTGAACGCAAATATAACCCGGGGAACTCGGTTTGACACGCACGCAGATGCACCCCCCCTTGTCGACGGCATCGATGGAATTGAGCATCAGGTTCAAGAAAACCTGTTTGAGCTGCTGCCGGTCTCCCTGAATCTTGGGAAGCCCCGGTTCCATCTCCAGGTTGAACTGCACCCCCTTGACTCGGGCCTGGTTCGCAGCCAGTTTCGTGGTTTCCTCGATGAGCCGGCAGAGAAAAAGCGGCTCCATGACCGACTTGTTCTCCCGGGTGAAATCGAGAAGATTGTGCACGATGCTCCGCGAACGATCCGTTTCGCCGATGATGTCCCGGATCATTTCCACATGCTCCCCCGGCGACAGTTCCTCGTATTCTTCCAGGAGGGAATGCGCCGTGAGCATGATGTTGTTCAACGGGTTGTTCAGTTCGTGGGCCACACCCGCCGTCAGAATGCCCACGGCACGGAGCTTGTGGGATTCTATCAGGGAGTTCTGGCGGCTTTCCAGTTCCTTGAGCATCCGGTTGATGGCGACTTCCACGGTCGTGAATTCATCGCGGTACTTGCGCATGGGCTTCACGGGCGAGAAGTCTCCCTTGGCGATCCGCTTCGTCTGATTGATGAGGTATTTCAGAGGTTTCATGAATCGCTGCGAGAGAAAACGGGTCATGTAGAGCATCAGGAAGAACAGGAAAATCAAAAAATAAGTGGGGACCTTCTGCATCCATTGCAGCCACTTGGAAACCAGTTCATGCTCCCGGGTCGCCAGTTCCGCAGCCTCCTTGACCATCTTGGAGCCGTAATGCCGGAGGTTGCCCTCGATCTCGTGCTGCAGTTCCTGAGTCATCCGCTTGTCCTGGACCAGCTGCGAGAGCTTTGTCAGTTCCGAGTGGTAAAGGTCGAGGTGCTGGACGATTTCCTCCTTCTGGGAGGGGACCGAGACGATTTTCAGGTACTCCAGGTTTTCTTCCAGGATCGTGTGCGCCTCGGAAGTGCTCTGCAGCGCGTCTTCCAGGTTGGTGCCGTAGAGGAAAAAATTCTTTTCCCAGCGGCGGGCCTGTTCGATGTGGAAGAGGAAACGCTCCCACGTCTGGACGGTGTTGATCCGCTTCTCTATGCTGTCCAGGGCGAATTTCGCCGCAAGGGTGATCACGACGGACAGGATGAAAAACGTGAAAAACCCCAGGATGATTTGAAGCCGGAAACTGAAAAGCGGCCTTCCCAGGAGATCCTTGTCCTCGGGCATGGGAGGAACTTGGGGTGAAGTGTCCATGGCTGCCTGCACGCGATCAATGCTCCGTCGGAGAGATTTCCGTGAAGCCCAGGTCCTGGGCCGCCCTGGCCACGACCTTTCTCAGGTCGGCGGGCGTGAAGGGCTTGGCGATCATGTCGAAGGCCCCCTTGTCCATGGCTTCTCTCGCCAGTCCCGTGGTCGCAAAGCCCGTGATGATGATGACCCGGGTCTCCCTGCCGGTCTTTTGGGCCGCCTCCAGCACCTGAATGCCGTTGACATCGGGCATCATCACGTCGGTGATGACGATGTCGAATCCCTTTTCCCGGATGAGTTCCAGGGCCTGCAGCGCATCGCCGCACGTCTCCACATTGCATCCCAGTTTGGTCAATCCCGATTTGAGCCGCTGGCCCACTATGGGTTCGTCGTCCAAAAGCAACACCTCGGGGCGTTTCATTGTCTCCCTCCCTGTTTCTTTATAGATGTGATTCATCAAGGGCCCCCGATTCCAGGGCCCTGTCTCTTTTCCCGCCCGCAGGATCACACGGCCTGGCCGCACCCCACGTTGTCGAAGAGCGCCCTGTCATTGTACACTTCCACGTAGCCGACACCCTCCATCCGCATGATGCGCTGCTTGATGTCCAGGGCCGTTTTCTGGCCGCCCTTCTTGAACGCACGCGAAAAGACATAGACGCTCTCTCCGTGAGACTTGACTTCCAGCTCCGGATATTGACCGACCAGGGACGCCTTGACCCGGCAGGCAAGCCCCAGGCTGTTCATGCAGTTCATGGAGTAGGTGGTCGGGGTGAACCCTCGCTGCCCGAGGGTGTTGAGGATCAGGCCCCCCACTTCGGACACCTCCATGCGGGACGAAAGGTTCACGGTCACGTCATAGAGGCTCGGGTCTTCCAATTGTTTGCCGTAGACTTTCTGGAACCACTTCAGGATATTCGGTCCGGACATCTCCGTTTCGCCGGCGGAGGCCGTCCCAGGCGAATTTTCGCCCTCTTTCGACCGGAGCAGGATCAGGACCTTGAGCACATGCGAGACATGATCGAAGAGAGGATACCCCAGGAAACCATAATAAACCATGTGGTTGTCTGCCATGGATTCGCAGAGCTTCTGCTCCAGAAGGGCCACGATCTCCGACCTTTTCCGGCTGAGAAAATGAGGCCATGCGGTCACGTTTTTCAGGGCACCGAGCAGTTCCTTTTGCTCCTTGTTGAATGCCCTGGATGCCGCATCGATCAGGTCGCGGGTGGAAATCAGGGGACACTCCAGTGCAGAGGCAATATACTCCGCAATTTTCCGACTTTCTGCAAGATGCTGCGACAAAATGGCCACGGTGGACATGTGTGCGTCTCCTTCAACAATCGATCGATTCCTGGTGTTACGGTTTCACCTCAAAATATCGTGCTGCAAAGCGGCCCGCCCACACAATCCGCGGGAACCGGCACTCAAAGGGTTCACACCCCATAAAACAGCACCAACATGGCGATGAGCACCGTGATGAAGATCACGGTCATCAACCCCCCCGCCTTGAGAAAATCCAGGCTGCGGTAGCGCCCCGGCCCCATGTAGAGCGCATTCACCTGGTGCGTGGGCAGGATGAAAGAGTTGGAAGTGGCCAGACCCACCACCAGCGCGGCCATGCGGGGGTCCGTTCCGGCCGCGAGCGCCATGTTCACCACCAGAGGAACGAGGAGCACCGTCGCCCCCACATTGGAGATCACCAGCGTGAAAAACGTGGACAGAATTGCAATCGCCGTGAGGAGTCCCACGGGTGACACATTGCCGATGAATCCGAGCACCGTCTGGGCAATCCAGGCCGCGGCCCCGGATTTTTCCGTGGCAATGCCCAGAGGAATGAGCCCGGCCAGCAGAAACACCGTGCGCCAGTCCACGGCCTGGTAAGCCTCGTCGATGGTCAGCACCCGGCAGACGATCATGCCGAAAGCCCCGGTCATGAGGCAGACCGAAAGCTGGAGTTTGAAAACGATGATCATCACCAGGGCCGCTGCGAGCCAGAAACCGGCCCAGAGCGCCTTTTCCGGTTTCAGGACTTCCCCCACGGGAGTCGTGAAGATGAAATTGTGCCTCTCTTCCAGGATCTTGAAACGCTCCCACGTGCCCTGAAGCACGAGGGAATCTCCGGAACGGAGGGGCATGGTCGACAACCCGCTGTAAAAGACTTGGTCGGCCCGATAGAGTGCCAGAGTGTTGACCTGGTACTGCTCCCAGAAGTGGACGTCCTTGAGCGTTTTCCCGATGAGTTCCGATCGGGGCGCCACCACCGCTTCCAGGACTCCCGAGGCCGTAGGCGACAGATCGTCTTTGAAGACTTCCAGCGTTTCCTTGACCACCAGTCCGTGTTCTTCCGCCAGGCGGGCAACGTTCTCCTCCCGCCCGAAGACGGTCAGATGCCCGCCGGCCCGGATGGCGAAGTCGGGGGTCAGGGTCAGCATTTTGAGACCGTCTCTTCCTGCGAAGGCCACCACGTTCACCTGGTGGCGGTCGCGAATGTGCTTCACGGTCAGGGGATCCCGGAACAGGTCGAAATCCTCCGGCGCATGGAGTTCAAAGGTCGCGCCGAGATCCTCGTAGCTGGAGGTGGCGGAAAAGTCATGCTCCCGTCCGGCTTCGCCGCTGCCCTTGGGCAGGACCAGGCGGCCCAGAAAGATGAAGGAAAGGATGCCGCTCACCACCAGGGCGAGGCCGATGGGCGTGACGTCGAACAGGTGAAACGGCGTCAGGCCGAAGGGAGTCAGGAGGTCGTTGAGGAGAATGAGCGGGCTGGAGCCCACCAGCGTGACCGTGCCCCCCAGAATCGCGCAGAAACCGATGGGCATGAGCATCTGGGACAGCGGCAGGTTCATGGATTTGCTGACGCGTTTGACGGCGGGCAGGAAAAGGGCCGCGGCACCGATGTTTTGCATGAAGCTTGAAATGAACGCCACGGTACCGCCCATGGCCATGACCACCCGCGACGCACTGTTGCCGGCCAGTTTGACCACCGGGTGCACCAGCCGGTTGATGAGTCCCGTCTTGTCCAGTCCGGCCCCGATGATGATCACGGCGATGATGGAAATCACCGCGTTGCTGCTGAAACCCGAAAACGCCTCTTTCGGGGTCACCAGCTTCAAAATGGGCAGCAGGACGGTCATCAGGATGGCCACCATGTCCACGCGGATCCACTCCACGATGAACAGGAAGATGGCCAGCGCGATGATTCCCAGAACCATTGCGATTTCCAGGTTCATGACACTCGGTTCCATGTGCGTTCACACCCCTTTTGTTTTAGGTTTTACGGTCAGAATGCGGCAATGGGTCAACTGGTTCAAAAGCACGATGTCGTTGCTTCTCTGCGGGTAGGCCTGGTCCTGCTCATCGGGCAGGGAAAGAATGATTTCCGTGATGGGATAGTCGCGCACGAATTGCCGCACTTCCTGAACAAAATCACCCTTGCGGCAGTGGATCTCCGTCTGAAGCCCGTTCCCGGATCTCCCAAGTGCGATGAGGGATTCGATGGTTTCCTTCACCTCCCTTCGACTGGGCTCTTCGGACCCTTGGGCCGGCTCCCTGCGACGTCCGGCCTCCAGCGTCTTTCCCGGTTCCCCTCCATCGATGAACAGAAAGAAAAGCCGGGCGCCGCTGCGTTTGCCGAATTCGACGGCGAAGCGCACGGCAGCCAATGCGGGCAGTGAAAATTCCTCTATGGGAATCAATAGATTGGTCACGCTGCCTCCAGAAATTCTTGCTCCAACCTGAGGACACGTGCTGCACCCTGCCAAGAAATGCAGCCGGTCAAGACTTTATGTGAAGGGATTATCAAGGAGTGTGCCTGATGAGAAAATATATATATCTCAAATGGTTAGATGAAATAGCGTGGAGAGTTCGACCCTTTGAAACGTTTCAAACTGAAACGTTTTGCGATGGAGTGATCGCCTTTGAAACAGTTCTCCTCCCCTCCCCTGCTGCACAGAGTCCAGCGAACAGGCAGGGAACGAAGGCGCTCCCGCCCGAGTGTTCATAGATCAGGGCAGTGAACGC
>CAZZHS010000077.1:0-12612 GCA_964654275.1 uncultured Syntrophobacteraceae bacterium | reverse complement strand
GGAGCGGTCTGCAAAACCGTTATTCACCGGTTCGAATCCGGTTGCCGCCTCCAGGGAAAATCAAAGGGTCAGGCCATTCGGCCTGGCCCTTTTTTTAATTCCCTGGTTGCGCACGCCGGCGCCGCTTTGTGAGCCAATCAAGAGCTCGCCTTGCGAACTCTCCCGCTTTTTCCCCTGACTGCTTCACCCTCTCCAGCTCCAGGCTGAAATCCCATCCTCCATGGGGCCGCAAATCCACTGAGCCCATTCCCAAGTGAGCCTCATTGAACAAAATGATTTCGCAAACTGTGCCCGGGGTTCAAAGGGTCCGCAGAGTCCTCTCGCTCAGTCCTCTCCAGGTCGAAGTTCCCTTCGAGCCTTGTAATGTGAACCTCTTGAAGGTATAAAGTGGTTCCGCTGCCCTGATCCTTCACGGGAAGGCGATGGATGTCCTGAAGAGCCCCGATGGTCCAATGATCAATCCCGGCCCTCGCGTCGAGCGTCTCAATGGGAGAAACACGATGTTGAAAAGAGGTGCAAAGGTTCTGTCCCTGCTTGTTGGCCTGGTCTTCCTGCTCTCGGTGAGAATTCCGGCGGAAGCGACCGTCAGAAATCCTATCCAGATGCCCGCCAAAGAGAACGCTCCCACCGAAGCGGCCCGCGACTCGGGGGGCGGCAGCGAGGCGCCCGGCGTTGAAATGTCCCCCGGGCAGGTGAATGCCCGATCTGCGGTGCTGCTGGAGGTGTCCACAGGAACGATCATTTTCGAGCAGAATGCGGACGAACCCATCGAACCGGCTTCCTTCACAAAAATCCTCACTCTCTACCTCGTCAACGAAGCCCTGAAGCAGGGCGTCGTGACTCTGGACGACGAAGTCTACATCAGCGAGAGAGCCTGGAGAACCGGCGGGTCCAAAATGTTTGTGGGGGTCGGCACCAAAGTCCCCTTGCGCGAGATCATCAAGGGTATCGCGGTCGTATCGGGAAACGACGCGTGCGTGGCGGCGGGAGAGCATCTTGCAGGAAGTCTTGAAGCGTTTGTGGACGCGATGAATCGAAAAAGTCAGGAACTGGGCATGACACGAAGCCGATTCATGAATCCTCACGGTCTCCCGGCCGAGGGACAGGTCACCACAGCGCGAGACATGGCCAAGATGGACCTGGAATATCTGCGGAGATTCCCCGAATCGCTCCAGTTTCACTCCATGCACGAATACACTTTCAATGACATCACCCAGCACAATCGCAATCGGCTTTTGTTTCGGGATCCCACGGTGGACGGTTTGAAGACAGGTTTTGTCTCCAAAGCGGGCTACCACCTTGCCGCGACGGCTAAACGCGACGGAATGAGGCTTCTGGCCGTGGTCATGGGCGCACCGAGCCCGGGGGCCAGGGAGCGGGAAGCGATGAAACTGCTCAATTTTGGATTTCGTTTCTATACCCTCGTGAAACCCTTTCCCGAAGGAGAGAAGGCATCAACGGTCAGGGTGTGGAAAGGCGTGAAGGATGAGGTGGATCTCTATCCGGCCGATGAGGGGGGGTTCCTCATTCCCCAGGCCAGCAAGAATCTCCTGAGGTGGGAGGTGCGCACCCCGAACCATGTGACGGCGCCGATCCCCGCAGGAACACAACTGGGAGAACTGATCTTCTATCTTTCCGACACGCCTCAGAGGACGGTGGCGCTGGTGAATCTCGAGGAACTCGAACAGGCCGGCTGGTTCAAGCGAACCTGGCAGTCCGTTTTTCGTCTTGCTCAGATCGACTGGAAGCTCTTTTCCATGGTCGCGGGCGGCGTTCTGGTTGTGGCGCTCCTGGTACTCGCCATTGCACGGCGAAAATCGTCGAAAAGGTCCAGAACATTTGGGAGATGAACAGGAGGGGAAGAGATCGCCCCGGAGCGTCCTGGTTTGATGGCGGCAGGTGTCGGTCCTTCTGGAGGGTGAGTATCTCGCCCGGCCCTTACCGGCCCTTGAAGGGGAGGAGGGCGGAAAGTCACATGAGAGGCCCTTCCACCCATGCCCAGTTCCATACCGCGGGGTGGTCACTCCCGCGGGTGGTCCTTCCCGCACGTTCCGGACCGGCATGCGGGGTTGAGGGTGAAACTCAAATTTCCCGCCTGAAACATGGGGAACAAGGGATTGCGGGAATGTTCTTTTTCCTGTGACGCTGTGGGGAAACCGTTCTCCGTCGCCGCCGTCACATAGGCAGCAGGATGTGCCGCGAACGTCCCTGGAGAGGTTCCCGTTGCAGCTGCATTTCATTTTTTGTCTTCAGGCTTCTTGAGATCACCGATCTCACAGCTTCGAGACATTCAAGTTCGTATGCCCATGCGGGGCAGAATCCATCGATTGAGCACAATCCAAAAGGCCACCAGGCCCATCAAGATCAGCAGGTTGGACATCCATTTCTCCCTTTGACTTTCTCACATTCCATTCGAATGCAGGCCGCTTCCGTCCCGACACCCTGCCGGGTTGTTTTCATCCTCAGCTGAATTTCGATGAGGCCGCGCTGCAGGCAGACGCCTCACCGCGAGCTGTTCTGGCGGAAAAACAGGACAGAAGGCGCTCCACACGGTTGTCGCCGCAGTGCGGACACACCACACGCTGTTCCTCTTCACTTGAAAAGACAAGGACTTCAAAGCATTCTTCGCACCGGTCGCAGCGGAACTCAAACAGGGGCATGACCTAGTTACCTCCTCTCAGCTCACACAATCAGGCAACATCGATTGCAAGGTTTCACGAAGTCTAACCACTGACCGCCAGGTTTCAACCCCTCCCGGTGCGCGGTCTTCGAGATCCTCCGGGTCGTGAGGGGAGGGGACACGACCTCATGGTCCTTCAGGAGGCCACGCACCTCGACTTTCCAGCACGTCGCGATAGGTTTTGAGGGCTGCATTGACAGCTGGAAAGCCGGCATAAATGCCTACCTGAAAGAGGGTCTCCGTGATTTTGGCAGGTTCCACCCCCACATTGAGGGCGCCGTGGAGGTGAAGCTTGAGTTCATCGGTTTTCTGGAGTGCAGCCAGGGCCGCAACGGCCACCAGCTGTCGTTCGGGCAGGGGCAGCACGGTGCGCGAATACATCTTTCCCGTGATGAACAGGGAAAGGTCTTTTGCCAGTTCCTTATCGAAAACCTTCCAGAGCTGAAAGGGCACCTCCAGATCCACGGGTCCGGAGAAGAGCGCTTCCGCCGTCGCTTTTGTTTTTTTGACCAGGGGGTCTTCCATGAAAAACATCCTTTCTGATTCTGAGGCCACAGGACAGAATCGGATTTATAATGAGCTTGACATAGTTGTCGACTGATCTCGATCCGGGCGTCGGAGACAATCGAACGGACCGATTTTCTATGAGTTGACATCCGCTCGCATTGACTCTAAGGTTACCGGGTTTTGTGTAAAAAATACAATCCCATTCCGATGTTGTTCGAGGAGTCTCAGAATCATGAAACCATGCGATCCCAAAGACTGTGCCGCCTGTTCACAGAAAGACAAGGAAAAGATGTCCAAAGAGGAGCAGGCTCAATGCAACCTGATGCGCATCAAAAACAAGCTGATCGTGATGAGCGGAAAAGGTGGAGTCGGCAAAAGCAGTGTGGCCACCTACCTCTCTCTGGTTCTCGCCCAGAAGGGCTACCAGGTGGGGCTCATGGACATCGATCTTCACGGACCGAGCATTCCCAAGATGCTGGGTCTTCACGGGATCCTCAACACGTCTCCCGACCAGAAGATCCTGCCCCACGAATACCGGCCCAATCTCAAAGTGGTCTCCATCGAATCGCTCCTGGAGGACACGGACACTGCGGTGATCTGGCGTGGCCCTCTGAAGCACGGGGTCATTCAGCAATTTCTCGCGGACTGCAAGTGGGACGAGCTCGATTTCCTGGTGGTGGACTGTCCTCCGGGTACGGGTGACGAACCCTTGAGCATTGCCAAGCTCATCCCCGACGCAAAAGCGCTCATCGTCACCACGCCCCAGGAAGTCGCACTGGCGGATGTGCGCAAATCCATCAACTTTTGTCGCAAGGTGAATCTGGAAATCGCGGGGCTCGTTGAGAACATGTCGGGTCTTTTCTGTCCCCATTGCAATGAATTCATTCCGATTTTCAGCTCCGGCGGAGGAAAGGCCACCTCCGAGCGCATGAAGATAGAATTTCTGGGCTCGCTGCCTTTCGACCCCGCGGTGGTACAAGGGGGCGACAAGGGACGTCCCGTCCTGGAAGAGGGCGGGGAGACGGCCTTCAAGAATGCGGTGCACGAATTTGCCGACAGGGTGCTGGCGCGCATCCGCCACAAGGGATCACCCGGAAGCACCAAAGACCAGACCGTTCATTGAGCGAGGAAACCGACCGATCATGCAGAGGATATCTCTGGAACAGAGCTCGCTGACAGCCGAGCAGAAGAAAAACCTCGAGGAAATGTGGCTCCGATGTGTCCGCCGCATTATCGTGAGCACCACTCTGGCGGGAAGCGGCCACCCTGGAGGGTCCATGTCTTCCCTCCACCTGCTTCTGATGCTCTACAGCACTCTCAATCACAACAGTCACGATCCCTGCTGGTCCGATCGGGATCGCCTCCTGGTGAGCATGGGGCACATCAGCCCCGGCGTTTACGGGGTGTTGTGCGAATTTGGCTACGCCCGGGAAGAGAATGTCTTCCTCGAATTCAGGCGCGCCGGGTCTGCATTCACCGGGCACGTGGAAAGCTGTGTGCCGGGTGTGGAATGGAACACGGGAAACCTGGGGCAGGGTCTCTCGACGGCAACGGGCATGGCTCTCGGACTGAAGCTCAAAAGGAGTCCCGCAAGGGTCGCCGTCCTCATGGGTGACGGGGAGCAGCAGAAAGGTCAGATCGCCGAAGCCCGGCGATTCGCGGTGAAATACGGCCTCAACAACCTTTTCACTGTTGTCGACCGCAACCATCTCCAGATCGGCGGCAACACCAACCAGGTGATGCCCCAGGCCATAAGAGCCGATTATGTGGCTGCCCAGTGGAATGTCCTCTACGTGGAGGACGGCCACGACTTCGATCAGATTTACCTGGCCCTGAAAAAAGCTTACACGGGAGATGTGGACGATCCGAGACACCCGTCGGTGATCGTGGCCCGAACGATCATGGGAAAAGGGGTCTCCTTCATGGAGCACAAGGCCAAGTTTCACGGCTCGCCGCTCACTGAAGAGGAGGCCGCACGCGCCCTGGAGGAACTGGGGCTGGACAACCCAATTGCCGAATACCGACGGCGGCGCAAGAATGTGACGATTTTCCAGAGCCATTATTGCCCGGTTCCGTCCCTTCCCCGGATCGATGGAGGAACCCCGCGCACCTATGCGGCCGACATGAAGCTGGACAATCGTTCCGCCTACGGCAATGCCCTCGAGGACCTGGCCAAACTCAACAACATGGGAGAGATTCCCCTGGTGCTCGGGTTCAGCTGCGATCTGGAAGGGTCGGTCAAGATGACCGCCTTCAGAAGAGTGCGGGAGGACGCCTTCTTCGAAACCGGCATACAGGAACACCACTGTGCCACGGCGTCCGGAGCCGTCAGCAAGGAGGGGTTCGTTTCGTTTTTCAGCACCTTTGGTGTTTTCGGCGTCTGTGAGACCTACAATCAAACCCGCCTCAACGACATCAACCAGACCCACATGAAGCTGGTCTGCACCCACCTAGGGCTGGATGTGGGCGAGGACGGTCAAACACACCAGTGCATCGACTATCTCGGGCTCCTGCAAAATCTTTTTGGCTTTTCGGTTTTCATGCCCGCGGACCCCAACCAGACCGACCGGATCATTCGATACATCGCCACGCATCCCGGAAACTTTTTCGTGGGCATGGGGCGGTCGAAGCTCGCGCCCCTCACCAAAGCCAACGGGGAGTTGTTCTTCGGTGATTCTTACCAGTTCGCTCCGGGCAAAGCGGACCGACTGCAGGAGGGGAACCACGCGACATTTCTCACCTACGGCGCCTTGGTGCATCGCGTTGTGGCGGCTGCCCAGGAACTGAAGAAAACGCAGGGAATCGAGGTGGGCGTGCTCAATTTCGCGTCCATCAAGCCGCTGGACCGGGAAGCTATCCTCGATGCAGCCAAAACGGGATTGCTCATCACGGTGGAAGACCATCACGTGGACACGGGACTTGGGGCGAGAACGGCCACAGTGCTCGCCGACGAAGGCGTCCCCTGTCGACTGCTGCGCCTGGGGGTAAAGCAGTACGGGCTTTCCGGGACCCCCGAGGAACTCTACCATCACGAGGGTCTCGACGTGGAAGGCCTTGTAAAATCCGTGCTGGAAGCACGCACCCGGGGCTGGATCAGGGTGTGAACCCGCCTCGACATCAAAAGGGGGAGATTTCCCGCTGCACCCGGGTCACTCCCCTGAACCCATCCTCACAGGCGGCTCTGTAATCCGGGTCGGGTAGAAGCTCTCTTCGGCGGGCAGTCTATCCGACTTTTTCGTTGAACGATTTGATGGCATCGGGAATGAGCCGCCGAACGAAGGGCCCGCGGTCCGGTTCGAAGGTGCCCGCATATTCAGCAAATCGAGGGTGTTGTGGAGAAAGTGGGGGGGGGAGTTGCGGCAAGGCGGCAAACCGGGTGTGAAATTCCTCCACCAGATCCAGAATGGAGACATGGAAGGCAGGGGAATCTTCCACCCAGCCCAGCCGCTTCATGGCCTGGAAACGCAGTTGATCGAGCACGTAGAGGACTACGTCCATGACCAGCATCTTGTCCCTGTTTTCCAGGAAATGAAACCGTGCCGATGCCCCCAGGCCCTTCAGCCCCATCACGAGATCCTGGAGCGCCCTGTTCGATTCATCTCCCCCCTGGATGAGAAATGCCAGCGTCTTGTCACTCAGGTCTGAAAGGGTTGTGAGCGGGCCGAACTCCTCGGAAAACTGTTCCGACCAGGCCCGAAATCCCCTTCGGGCTATGAGTGCACGGCGCTCTTCCTGCAAATCAAGAACTTTGCCCACTTCCTTTCTCCTTGTCTCGGGATCGAGGGAAGATCTCGGTCCGTTTCGATTCAAAACACCTGGGCCGAGAAGATGTAAATTTCGGTCTCAGCATCCTTCCACGCTTCGGGGGGGAGGCCGGCTTTCCGGCAGGTCCACTCCAGGAACTCGGTCACGTTCCAGCCCTGCTGCGTCGCCACCTGGGGCAGCAGGAGCCCGGACCGATGTCCCCGGCAGATCCAAAGTCCATGTTTTCCCAGTTGAATTTGCCCCACATCCTTGATTCTTTGCATGGGGGTCAATACGGAGATCTCGACATGAATGTCCTCCAGTTCCGAAGGGGTCAAGGGGCGGAATCGGGGGTCGTTGAAACCAGCCTGGACGGCCATCTTCTGAACCGTCTCGTGCAGGGGGCGTGTGCCCTCGATGACCCCGATGCACCCCCTGAGCTCCTTCCCCTTGTGGATGCAAACAAAAGCTCCCCTGTGCTCCCGAAGCCTTGGCGTGAGGAAAGAAGGTGAAGGAGCCGGAGTTCCAAGGCAATGGCTGCGGATGGATTCCAGGGCGAGTTCACGCAGGATCGCCCTTTCCCTCTCGTCCAGCATTTCGAGCGTTCCAGCTTCGTCCTGCGCTGAGGACGCTGGGGATTCAGTGTCCGCCGTTGACTTTTCAGCGGCCGAGGATCTGAAGATGACTCCGGCCATGTAACCCACGACGCCACTCCGGTCGCCCGTCACGTCTCCTGAGTTGGCATAGTGAAGGACCCTGGCCGTATCGGCTCCAAGTTTGCGGGCTGTGAGCATGACCGTGATCATGGGGCCTCCCCCGCATGCCTCACAGTGCCTGCTCGCCAGTTCTTCCGAGAGGCCGCGAGGGTCGAAGGCTTCCATTTTCTTCAACACCTGGCGGTCCAATGCCTTGGCCTCCTGGTAGGAGTGAAAGTGGGAAAGGTCCGTGCTCGCCACCAGGAGGACCTTCCGGTTCCGGCACAATTCGTGAATTATCGTGGAGAGCGACTCACACATTGAAAAAGACTGATCCCCCATGAGCAGCGGGGTGAGCCTGAAGTCGCCGAGAGTGACCTGCAGGAAAGGGAGTTGGATCTCCAGGGAATGTTCAAGCGCTTCAGCTTCCGGGTGGTCCTGCACCCAGGCACTTTTGCTCTGGAGCTCCTCGACCAGTTCTCTGTCGATGGGCACCACTCCCAGGGGGGTGCGATAACCCTCCTTGCGAGTGGCGCACACCCCGCTGAATGCTGCCCTGTGACTTGGAGCGACAATGAGCACGCGATCAAAAGCGCCGGCATCGAGAAGCTTATAGGCATGGGCTGCCACAGCACCCGAATAGACATACCCTGCGTGGGGAACCACAAGCCCCATGAGTTGCCCCTCTACAGGCGAGACCTTTGCAGATTCCAGATATTTTCGAATATCTCGCCGCAAAACGTCCGGTCGTCCAGGATACCAGGAACCGGCAATGACGGATTCGCGAATTTTGTCCTCTCTCATGAGCAAGACCTTCTTTGAAGGAATTTGGCTGACCTTTGCCGCCAGCCTCGGAGGCATCTCGGAAATCCTGGATTCCCTGAGACCCGTCGGTCGAAGATAAAAAAATTCTCTTGAATCGACCTGCTCCACCTTGATCCGGCGCGTCCAATCCCCTATAGTGCAGCGTTCCCGTCTGTTGGCTTCCTCACGGCACCCACGGGTCGGGAGCGGTGCAACTATTCGCCTGGAGCCTCGCAACGCCTTGGCCGTCTCTCGAAGGGGAGGGGGGCAGGGACACAATCTGCGTGATCAGAAAATGCCATGAAAGCCCAGCTGAAAAACATCTCCATCCTGCTCAACGAGCCGAGTTACCCCGAAAACATCGGCGCCAGTGCCCGGGTCGTGAAAAACATGGGGCTCGCGGGACTTATCGTGGTCCGGCCCAGGGACTGCGACCTGACCAAGGTGCTGCGCATGGCGACACACCATGCCGAAGACGTTGTGCAGGATATGGAAATTCATGACGATTTGCGTGACGCGCTGCTTCCCTTCCAGCACGTGGTCGGAACGACGGCGCGGCATGGTTCCAGGCGCACGGAAATCAAGAACCCCCGGGAACTGGCCGAATCGCTCGTGGAGATCAGCCAGGAGAATCGAATCGTCATCCTCTTCGGCACGGAAACCTCCGGTCTGAGCAATGAAGATCTGAGGTACTGCGACACGCTCGTCACCATACCCACCGCTACGTTCAGCTCCCTCAATCTGGCGCAGGCCGTCATGGTCATGGCTTACGAGGTCTTCACGGCGTCGCTGGAAAAACCGCGGAGTTTCGTGCCGCGACTGGCCAACCGTCATGAACTGGAGGGCATGTACGACCATTTGCGAGACACCCTCGCGAGAATCAATTTCATCAACCCGGAGAACCCCGACTACTGGCTGGTGAACGTGCGGCGCTTTTTCAGCCGAGTGGGACTGAGGGCCAGAGATGTCAAAATCATTCGGGGCATCTGCCGGCAAATGGATTGGTACTGCAGGCAGTCGGAAGAGTCCGGCTGCCCCCATTGCAGCACATCGGCGAAGAACACCAGAGGGTGAAACGACCCGCCCTAGGCCTGTTCTTCAATGAGAATCCGATGTTCGACCAGAGACATGCTGTGAATCCTGCCCTTAACGATTTTTTGCTCCCCGAAAATGTTAGCGATTCGAACCTCGCCGTTTTGATTTTCCAGCACATCCACAGATTCCAGAATGAGTTCCTCTTTTCCCTCTCGGAGAAAATAGGCATTGGCCTCGCACATGTGTCTTCCCCCTTCTCTTGATTGAAACCCAACCGGGTGGTTGTCAAAAACCCGCTCAAACTCCATCGGCCGTGCCAACGAGTGCCTTCCAGGGATTCCATGGCGTTTTGGGTTTTAGATTCCCGCGCTTTTCGCATAGAATTCTCGGTCGTTCACAACAGGAACAGGGTCGGCCGGAAATGAGACGCAGCGAAATGAGGACGCTATCCTGGAACTCATTCACTATAACCCAGGTCTCGTGGCAGGTTCAAAGACAATTTCCCCATCGTCCAGGCCTGATGAGGGGAGGGAAAATCCACACCGAAAAAGGTGGAATGCAGACGGCAAGCCGAGATTGCCACCCGCCTTCGTGGGAGTTTAAAGGTCGGCGGCTTGTGATCCAGCGGGCAGGTTTCCAAATCCGGCGTGCTCACGGGGAGAACCGGGCAGGGACATGGACGTCGGGGAAGGGACTTTCTACAGGGACGGCTGACGAATCCTTTTTGGGGGGACCGTATCACCATTCCGGTTTCATCAGACGATGAAGGGGTGATCCATGAAATTTATCGACCTTTCGGCACAGCAGCATCGAATTCGGCAATCTATCGAGACGCGCATTCGCAGAGTCCTGGACCACGGCCAGTACGTCATGGGACCCGAACTGGAGGAGCTCGAATCCACTCTCGCCCGCTATGTGGGCGTCAAACACGCTCTGGCCTGCTCTTCAGGAACAGACGCGTTGCTGCTTGCACTCATGGCGTATGGCGTGGGGCCGGGGGATGCGGTCTTCACCACCCCGTTCACCTTCATGGCCACTGCGGAAGCCATTGCGCTCGTGGGAGCGACCCCTGTGTTCGTGGACATTGACCCACTGACGATGAACCTGGACCCCCGACTGCTCCAGACGGCCTGGGAGGCCCTCAAAGACGAAAATCCATCCCTTTACCCCCTCCCGACACGTCCTCGCGGTTTACGGCTGAAGCCGCGGGGGATCGTGGCAGTGGACCTTTTCGGGACGACGGCGGACTATGATCCCATCAACCGTTTTGCCCTATCGAGGGATCTCTTTGTGGTGGAGGATGGAGCCCAGTCCTTCGGGGCCACCTACCGGGGCAGACGGGCCTGTTCCCTGGCACATGTCGGCTGCACCTCTTTTTTCCCCGCAAAACCCCTGGGGGCTTACGGGGATGGCGGCATGTGTTTCACCGACGACGACCTCCTCAAAGAGCACATGGTCTCCCTGCGCGTTCATGGTCAGGGAACCGACAAGTACGAAAATGTGAGAGTGGGCCTTAACGCTCGAATGGACACGCTTCAGGCCGCCGTGCTTCTCTCAAAATTCGAAATCTTTGAAGATGAATTGAACAGCAGACAGCGCGTGGCGAAATTCTATCACGAATTGCTGGAGCCACTGGGTGACACCCTCCGCCTGCCGTCATTTCCTTCGGATGGCCAATCCGCCTGGGCTCAGTACTCAGTCCTGGCAAAGAATGCAGGCACGCGCACCCTCCTTCTGGAGGAACTCTCCCGAGAGGGGATTCCCACAGCCGTCTACTACCCGACCCCGCTTCATCTCCAGCCGGCCTTCGCCTTTCTGGGATATAGAAGCGGCGATTTCCCGGTCAGTGAAGACATTGCCCAGCGCATTTTCAGCCTCCTAATGCACCCCTACCTGGAAAAGACGGACCAGGAGAAAATAGCGGCAGCGTTGGCGTCCAGCCTCAGGAAAGCCGGCGGCGGTAGAGCATCAGTCGCTCTCGACCGCACTTGAACTCTTTGATGGGAGTGAGCGTAAGCGGTTTGAAGTGGGGCCCGTAGATGAGCACGGTGCCCTGCCAGTCCCCAAGGCGCCGCTCGAGGACCTGAACGGGTTTGTCTGGATAGATGTAGAGGCAGTCGGCACTGCTCAAGTCGGACTTTGTGAAGTCCTCGCAGAGGAACCGGACAGGGTGCGGAAGGTTCAAGCGTTTCGAAATGCGTCGAGCGCTGCCGCACAGCGCCTCATCGATTTCGATGCCTGTGGCGGAGGTGAAGAGGGAGGCCACGTGTGTGACGATACCGTCTCCGCTCCCCAGGTCGAAGACCCTTCGGTAGCTTTCCAACCCGACCAATTCAAAAAAGCGAAAAACATGCACGGGCCTCGAAGCCGCCCAGGCACCTCCGGATGTAAGGGCATAGGGCATGAGCCCACGGGTGCGCAACGAATCGTAAAAGCTCTTGTACGCTTCATAGATGGAACGAAAACCTCGGACCCTTTCAGTCCTGCGTGAGCCGGGTCGCTCCAATCCGGTTCGGGGTTTCATAGGGCTCACTGCTTCATGAGCCGCGTGTGCTCGATCTTGATGCATTTGTTCATGACCACCTGGAGGCCGCTGCAGCGAGCCTTCTCGGCAGCCTCGTTGTGGGCGAGACCGAGCTGCATCCAGACGCAGCCGGCCTTCACCTCGATGGCTTCGTCCACAATTCCGGGAATGGCTTCCACATTCCTGAAAATGTCGACCACATCGATGTGCTCCGGCACGGATTTCAGATCCGGGTAGCAGGGCACACCCAAAACTTCCTTGTATTTCGGGTTGACGGGAATCATTTTGTAGCCGTGGTCCTGGAGGTACCTGGCCACCCGGTGACTGTCTCTCTCCTCCTTGTGAGAGATGCCGACCACGGCAATGGTTTTGGCTCGGTTCAGAAGGTCGACGATTTCGGCCTCTGTCACGTTTTTTTCTGGAAATTCGCACTCTGCCACGGTTGAACTCCTCCTGAGTGGTTGCGTTGTGATTGTCACCAGCATTCGGAATCCGACATAACGGCTTCGGTCACGTCACCTTGTCCCAATGCATGAGGTCTTCAGCTTGAGAATCCCTTTCAAGAAACAGCCGGTAATCCGGCCACCATGCCGCCCTTCGATACCTCAGGGCGAACGTAGAGA
>CAZZHS010000076.1:0-12734 GCA_964654275.1 uncultured Syntrophobacteraceae bacterium | reverse complement strand
TTCCGGCACTTTGGCAGAGTTGTCGGTGAAACTCGGCATCCAGGAGGTGATCCTCCTCTCCCGCGAGCAGTTTCCGCTGTTGGTCGCACGCGGTGACTTTGAGCCGGTTCAGGTCCTCTTCACGAATTCGGCGGGCTGCGAGGTAGGCGATCTGCGGTTCGATCATGAGCCGGAACTCCATGACTTCCTGGAGGATGTCCCGGTGAGCATGGATCGCTGCAGCAAGGGTGTCCGCGAACACGGAGGAGTCAGGTTCGCAGACGTAGGTTCCGTCCCCCTGGCGACTCTCCAGAATGCCTTTTTGCGAGAGGGCCTGAATGGCCTGCCTCACGGAACTGCGCGAGACCCGGAATCTGTCCGCCAGGGTCCTTTCGGGGGGAAGTTTTTGCCCGGCCTGGATTTCTCCCAGAGCGATCATGTCCTGAATGCGCTCCACAATGGTCTCGAAGAGATACTTGCGGCTTTCAGCCGCATTGTCCTGGGGCATGGGACCTCCAGAGAGGGAATAATGACCAACCAATACCATCAATCTATCTAAATTGGTTCTACCAATATCACGATCTCCGGAGATGTCAAGGAATTCCTCGTGGGGTCGGGCAAAAAACGCAAGGCGGCGGATGCCGGAGCCCCATGGGCCGGTTCATCAGGATCTCCGAAGGCTCGAAAAAGGAGATGGGAGCAGGGTTGAACGGAGGGATCCGGGGTGCGGAAAACAGCGCTGCGCAATGGCAGGGTGGTGAGCGAAAAGCAGCTCCCCGCAGACTGCAGCGAATCGTTGCAGGAGCGTGAGCCGGCCGGCGCACCGAAAGGAGTTGCCGAATCAATTTACCCCGTGGTATAGACCCTTTCTTTCTGTGTCCCGACCTCAGCCGCGAGGGTTTCACGAGCGTGGAGGCGCTTGAAAATCTGAAACGCTTTTCAGACTTCCCCGGTCTCCATGCCCGCCGCAAAACGCCGGACGGCGAATTCCCTGTGGAGATAGAGCTCGCGGGCTTCATAAAGGCTGATGATTTTGAATTTCACCTTGCTGCCGGGCATGGCCTGGGCAATGAGCGGGATGTCCACGCTGACGACCGTGGCGATCTTGGCATACCCTCCCGTGGTGGGGCGGTCTGCCAGGAGGATCAGGGGCTGCCCGTTCCCGGGGACCTGGATGGCTCCCAGGGCGAGCCCATCTGAGATGATGTCCGCCTTGGCTTCATGGAGGATCGGGGGCCCCGAAAGCCTGCAGCCCGTGCGGTCCGTGCGGTCTGTCACCAGGTAGGGGCTGTTGGCAAACGTGTGCAAACTGATCTGGGAAAACGCATCATCCTGGGGACCGAGGACCACGCGCAACTCGGGGTTTGGACTGTAGCGGGGAATGAGGTGCTGGGGATAGTGGCCCGAGTAGTGTCCCCTGGCCTGACCCGTATAAAGCACATCTCCCGCTCTCAACGCTCGTCCCTCATGCCCTCCGAATTTGCCTCGCAGGTAGGTGGAGCTGCTTCCCATAACCTGCGGGACCTGAACGCCGCCACGGAGAAGCAGATAATCGCGCAGCCCCTGGAGGGGCTGTGTCAGCCGAAGGATTTGCCCCTTTCTGGCCGTGAGGGCTCTCCAGGTGGGGATGGGAGTGTGGTTGAGAAGTGCATGGTGGGTGTTGGGGCCCGTCAGGGCAAAGACCGTGTCGTGCAGAAAACGGGCCTGGAACTTTCCCAGGGTGATCTCCACGCAGGCTGCGAAGGGATCGTTGCCCACCAGGATATTTCCGATGCGAAGCGCATCCGGGTCCACGGCCCCTGATACCGGAACGCCCAGGTGCTGGTGGCCCAGCCGCCCCCGATCCTGGATCGACGAGAGAGGCCCTGGCTGGAGGATTTCAAGTGCAGGTGTATTCATCTTTGTTGATCGGCCTGAATCGGATGCTCATGCCTGCATGCAGAAGAGCGGGCGGATTCCTGTTGGGGTCAAAAAGTTTCAGAGGAGACCTGCCGATGATTTGCCAGCCGCCAGGGCTGTCGAGGGAGTAGATTCCCGTCTGCCGGTCCGCTATGCCCACGCTTCCGGCTAAGACCCGGATGCGCGGCGTGTCCCGTCGGGGAGTGAAGAGTCTGGAGTCCAACCCTCCCAGGTATGGGAACCCCGGTGTGAAACCGATCATGAAGACGTGGTAGACGGGTGCGGCGTGGATGCGGATCACGTCCTTGATGGTGAGGCCGCTGTGGGATGCGACAAAGGGGAGATCGGGGCCAAATTCGCCCCCGTAACAAACGGGGATTTCCAGGACCTCCTCCGGTTGCAGGTCTTCGCGGCTTGGCTTGAGCAGCTCTTCGAGGTGCAGGGCCAGCTTTTCAAAGGAGCACTCCCAGGGGTCGTATTGCACAAACAGCGACCGATAAGTGGGAATGACAGACAAGACCCCCTCCAGAGGCTGCTGCTGAAACCTTCGAAACAGCTGGTGGACCCTCCGGTTCGTCGTCAGGTCGATGGTATCCCCCAGTTCGACGGTCACCGCGGCCTCCCCGCAATGTTTGAACCTTACAGTGATTTGGGTGGCTTCGCCCTGGCTTTCTGTCATTTGTGCTCTCAGTGAACGGAGGGAAGCATTTTCGCCCGGTTGAAAAAGCCCGGATCGCAAGGGGCTCGATGTTCGACCGAGTCCGCTGCAGCAAGCCTCAAGGAAGCGACAACGACCACAAGGTCACCTGTATGCCACAATGGTTCGTCTTTTTCAACTGCCGTCACCCGATCTTGAGGGTCCCGAGGTGATCCGTCGGGTGCGGCGGTGGCCGGTTTGGCCGTTTGGGGAATTTTGCGGGCTCGCGCAGGAGGTTCTCACGGCTCCTTTTGAAGACGAGAAATGCGGGCGTCGGGAAAGACCGGGTTGCGCCCGCAAAAAGTTGCCTACTGGAGGACAGCCCCTTGCTGTGCTGCTTTTTTGTCCGCAAACCTTTACAATTTGAAATGACAGGGATCGTGACCGATTCCTGAATTCGAAGGATCCTCCCGGGATCCTGCGGGTCTGTTTGGCGGAGCGGTCCGGCAATGCCGGCTCCTCAGGGAAGACAGCTCCGAAAAGTCATTGAAAAGCAAAGTGTTCTAATAAACAAACGAACTTGTCGGTCAACGGAGTTCTGAATGACACCAATGTCCACACAGCAGCAGTTGGATCTCATCTTTTCCAACCACCCCCCAACGCGCGACAGCCTGATCCCCATCCTTCAGGACGTTCAGGAATCCATGCAATTCCTTTCTGCCGAAGCCGTGGAGGCGGTGGCCCGTTTTCTGGACCTTTCCGAAAACGATGTCTATGGAGTGGCGACCTTCTATGCCCAGTTTCGCTTCCACCCCCCGGGCAGACACCACATCAGGGTCTGCCAGGGAACGGCCTGCCATGTGCGCGGGAGTGGGCTCATTCTGGAGGGAGTCAGCCGACGGCTTGGCATCGCACCGGGCGAGACCACGGAAGATGGAAAGTTCAGCCTGGAACGGGTGGCCTGCTTCGGATCCTGCGCTCTGGCTCCCGTGGTGGTTTTGGATGAGAAAGTCTACGGGCGGATGACCCCCAGGAAGACGCAAAAGATGATTGAGGGCACGGAATGAGTTTCGAGCAAATTCAGCGGAATGCCAATCTGGAATGGGAGAAGTTCACTCAGGGGAAACGTCTTCGGGTGTTGATCGGCTCCGCGACGTGCGGCAGGGCTGCGGGATCCCTTGAGGTCCTGCATGCGTTCCAAGCGGAACTGGACCGACGCTCTCTCACCGCCGAAACGGCGGTTCACGAAGTGGGGTGTCTGGGCCTGTGTTACGCCGAAGTGCTGGTGGAGCTCACGGGCCGGGACGGCCGGCGCGTCCTCTACGAGAGTGTGGACCCCAAGATCGTGCCGGAACTGGTGGAATTCCATCTGCTGGATGGAAAACCGGTTCTCGAAAAAGCCATGGCCGTCATGGAAGGGGATTCCCTCGAAGGGATCTCCTCCTTTTCAAAACTTCCCATCATCGAGCACCAGGTCCGGGTGGTCCTGCGCAACTGTGGTCTGATCGATCCCACCAATGTGGATCATTACATCGCCCGTGGAGGATATTCAGGGATGCAGCGGGCGCTGAGCATGACCCCCGAGGAGGTCATTGCGGAAATGACCGCTTCCGGTCTCCGCGGCCGCGGCGGTGCCGGGTTTCCCACGGGAGTGAAATGGGGATTCGCCGGGAAATCGCCCGGCGATGTGAAATATGTCATCTGCAACGCCGACGAAGGCGACCCGGGGGCTTTCATGGACCGGTCCGTCCTGGAGGGGGACCCACACGCGGTGCTGGAGGGGCTTCTCATCGCCGGCTACGCCATCGGAGCGCAACAGGGATACGTTTACTGCCGCGCCGAGTATCCGCTGGCCATCGAACGGCTGAACGGCGCCATTGCACAGATGCGTGAAAAAGGGTTTCTCGGGAAAAACGTCCTGGGGTCTTCGTTTTCCTTCGACATCAAGATCAAAAAGGGAGCCGGTGCGTTCGTGTGCGGCGAGGAAACCTCCCTCATGCAGAGCATCGAGGGCATGCGGGGCATGCCCCGCTCGAGGCCGCCCTTTCCCGCTGTGGCGGGTCTTTTCGGAAAACCTACCAACATCAACAACGTGGAGACCCTCGCCTCCGTTTCCGCCATTCTGGAAAAGGGCGCTCGGTGGTACCAGGGATTCGGCACGGAAAAAAGCCGGGGCACCAAAACCTTCGCCCTCGCGGGAAAGATCAACCGGACGGGACTCATCGAGGTGCCCATGGGGATTCCGCTTCGCACCATCATCGAAGACATCGGAGGCGGAGTGCTCGGGGGAAAGAAATTCAAGGCCGTCCAGACGGGGGGGCCTTCCGGCGGCTGCATCCCGGCCCGGTTCCTGGACCTTCCCGTGGATTACGAACACCTGGCGGAAGTCGGTTCCATCATGGGGTCGGGCGGCATGATCGTCATCGATGAAGAGTCCTGCATGGTCGATGTGGCCCGTTATTTCCTCACCTTCACCGAAAGCGAGTCCTGTGGAAAATGCGTTCCCTGTCGCATGGGGACGCAGCACCTTCTGAGGATTCTCACGGACATCACCGAGGGCCGAGCGACTCCCGGGCAGATCGAGATCATGCGTAAGATCGGCGACACCATGAAAAAGGCGTCCCTGTGCGGCCTCGGCCAGACGGCTCCCAATCCCGTCCTGACCACCCTGCGCTATTTCGAGGACGAATACCGCGCGCACATCGAGGACAAAACGTGTCCCGCCGGGGTCTGCCGCTCCCTGATCTCGTTTGGAATCGATTCGGAACGCTGCACGGGGTGCATGGCCTGCGCCGCAGCCTGTCCCGTGGAAGCCATTTCGGGCGAAAAGAAAAAAGCGCACCACATCGATCAGGACCTCTGCATCCGCTGCGGCTCCTGTCGTCAGGCTTGCAAATTCAATGCGGTGGTCGTGAAATGAGAAGCGTGTTCACCAAGACATTCAATCCGGGCCGTGGCGGTTTCAGGGACAGTGGCAGGCCGGATAAGGCGACCGCCGCATCCGGCGTTGCCGCCTCATGACGTGGCCACGGACGGTTTGCAGCGTATCGAGAGGGAGTTTCAATGGGTCAAATCACTTTGACGATAGATGGCCGGAGGGTCGACACGGAAGAAGGGAAGACGGTCCTGCAGGCGTCGAGAGAGGCCGGCATCGCGATCCCCACCATCTGCGACCACAAGGACCTCAACCCTTATGGTGCCTGCCGGATGTGCGTGGTCGAGATCGACGGCGTTCGAGGCTTTCCCACCTCGTGCACCACACCGGCCGCCGACGGAATGGTCGTGAGAACTCAATCGGCGGAGCTCACGGTTCTTCGCAATCGCACCCTGGAGCTCATGCTCTCCGGCCACCCCAACAGCTGTCTCGTGTGCGTGCACCGCGAGGCCTGTGAGAAATATCGGCCCGGAGCGGTCAAGGCCGGCAGAACCACGCGCTGCGGCTTCTGCAGCAAGCGGGACGAGTGCAGCCTGCGCGACATGGCTCTGAGGGCCGGAGATCACGAGCTGGCGCTGCCCACCCTTTATGCGGCGCACAACGTGGAGCGGAACGATCCCTTCATGGATCGTGACTACAACCTGTGCATCCTGTGCGGCCGGTGCTGGAGGATCTGCGAAAAGATTCATGGCAAACCGGCCATCAGCATCATCAATCGGGGAAAGTGGGCCCGGCTTGGCACCGCCTTTCACAAAAGCCACGTTTTTTCGGGCTGCACCTTCTGCGGGTCCTGCATCGACATCTGCCCCACGGGAACGCTCACGGACCGTTTTGCCCGCTGGTACGGAAAACCCGACAGCCGGACTCTCAGTGCGTGCACCCTGTGTGCCGAAGGCTGTTCGTTTTTTGCCCTGACCCAGTCGAGACGGCTGGTGAGCACCCGCATGACCGCCTTTGAAGCCGAGGCGAGTCTCTGCGCGCTGGGGCGGTTTGCCCTGGCCCAGATCGTCAATGCACCGGAACGGCTCATCCGGCCCGTGATTCGGGAAGGAAGGGAGCAGATTCCTTCGGACTGGGAGACGGCTCTCGAAGCGGCTGCCGAGGGATTGCGGAAATTTTCCGGGACGTCGGCGATCGTGGTCAGCGATTCGACCACGCGTGAAGACCGTTTCCTCTACCACAGGCTGGCCGAATGGCTCCATGCGACCCTGACGGTGGTTCCCACCTCCCGGAACGGCGAGGAACCGGAGCTGAAAAAGCTTCTTGAAAACGTACAGCAAGGGCATGTTCGTGCGGTGATTTCCGGGGGCAATTTTCTGCCCATAGAACTCATGGAGCGCCTGGAGTTTTCCGTTCTCATCGACTGCCTGCCCTCGCCCGGGATGGATGCGGCTCATGTGGTTCTGCCCGCCGCGGTCCTTTCCGAAGTGGAGGGCACCTGGCGCAATGCGTCGGGAGAGATCAAAGAGCTCGCTGCCGTGAGCCTGCCGCCGGGAAAAGCGAGGCCCGAGTGGCGCATCGTCTGCGACCTGGCGTCCAAGTTGGGACTGGAGGGTTTCGACTTTACGGCTCCACGGGAAGTTACCCCATGGATCGACAATGACCCCGCTCCGGAGCCCTTTGACGGGCAGCCGCGTCGCGATGTTCGCCAGCTGCCGACACACTTTCGCGGGCATCCGGCGGCCGATTTCGTTCGATCCCTGGAGGCTTTCGGGTTGCCTGCCACGCCTGGGGACGCAGGGGAGGAGGGGACGGCCGAGGGATTCGAAATCCTGGAAAAACGGGAAATCGTGCCCAACATGCATTTCATCAAAATATTGGCACCCCAGGTGGCCAGATTCGCCAAACCCGGCCAGTTCGTGATCCTCATGGCCCGGGAAACTTCGGAGCGTGCCCCCTTCACCCTGGTGGACTGGAACGGGGAAGCGGGCACCATTTCCCTGGTGATCGAGGAGGTGGGGCGTTCGAGCCGGGAACTGGTCTCTCTGCCGGCAGGCACTCGGGTGGCTCATGTGAGCGGACCTCTGGGGTTGCCCTTTCCCATCGAAAAGAAGGGGACCGTGGTCCTGGGCGGCGGCTGCTACGGCATCGGGGCCATCTACCCGCTTGCGAAAGCTCTGAAGGAAGCGGGCAACCGGGTCATCGGCGTCCTGGAGGCTTCCAGCGCGTACCTCCTCTACATGGAACAGGAAATCCGTTCAGTCTGCGACGAGGTCCTCATCGCCACCAAAGACGGCAGCCGCGGGGTGCACGGGGGCGTGCAGGAGGTTTTCGTGAACCTTGTCAGGGAGGGCACGCCTGTGGCAATGTTCGTGGCTGTCGGCTGCACCTTCATGATGCGCATGGCGGCGGAGGCGACCCAACCCCTCGGCATTCCGACCTTTGTCGCGCTCAATCCCATCATGGTGGACGGCACGGGCATGTGCGGCGCCTGCCGCGTGTCCATCGAAGGCCGCACGCGGTTCGCCTGTGTGGACGGCCCCTTTTTCGACGCTCATGGTGTCGATTGGGACGAGCTCTTTGCGCGGCGAAGTGCCTACTCGAGAGAGGAGATCGAAGCGCTGCCTCAAACCGTGGACCTGCAAACGCTCATTCACCCCCAGGGTTCGTCCGGCGGGTGCGGATGCGGCCACGGTCACAAATAAGGAAAGCTTTTTCGGGAGTGTTTCATGACAAAGACGAGGGAAGCACAGACCGGCGCGTCCGGTGAGGTGCAGGAGAAACCCAAAAAGAAGCAAACGCCGCGGCAGCCCATGCCGGAGCAGGATCCGCGGCGTCGTCGGCACAACTTCGAGGAGGTGCCCCGGGGCTATTCGGAAGAAACGGCCGTCCTGGAAGCGTCGCGCTGCATTCAGTGCAAAAAGCCCGGCTGCGTGCAGGGCTGCCCGGTGAACATCCACATCCCCGGCTTCATCCGGCTCATTGCGGATGGGCGGTTTGTGGAGGCTCTTCTCAAGCTGAAGGAACAGAATGCGCTGCCCGCGGTGTGCGGCCGTGTCTGTCCCCAGGAGAGCCAGTGCGAATCGCTCTGCATCCTGGGGAAAAAGGGGGAACCGGTGGCCATCGGGCGGTTGGAGCGTTTCGCCGCCGATTATGCGCGGAAACACGGAGGCGTTCCCGATCCGGTGCGAGCGGCCGCCACGGGCAGGAAAATCGCGGTGATCGGCGCCGGCCCGGCGGGGATCACCGTTGCCGGGGAACTTTCCCGCTGGGGGCACCACGTGGTCATCTTCGAAGCGCTTCATCTCGCGGGGGGCGTGCTCATGTACGGCATTCCCCAGTTTCGCCTTCCCAAGGAAATCGTTCAGTACGAAATCAACAGCCTCCGGAAGCTTGGCGTGGAGATCCACACCGATACCGTCATCGGCAAGGCCCAAACGGTGGACCAGTTGCTGGAAGAGGGCTTCGACGCCGTGTTCATCGGAACCGGCGCCGGCCTTCCGGTTTTCCTGGGAATTCCCGGTGAGAATGCCATCGGGGTTTTTTCGGCCAACGAATTTTTGACCCGGGTGAACCTCATGAAGGCATATGATTTTCCGCGCTATGCGACTTCGCCCATCCGTCCCGGGAGGGCCGTCACCGTCGGTGGAGGAAACGTGGCCATGGATGCAGCGCGGACCTGCCTGCGCCTGGGGGCTCAGTCGACCATCGTCTACCGGAGGAGCCGGTCGGAAATGCCCGCCAGGGCGGAAGAAATTCACCATGCGGAGGAAGAGGGGGTGGAATTCCACCTACTCACCAATCCCGTGCGGATCCTGACGGACGAACGGCGCCAGGTCACGGGCGTGGAATGCCTTCGCATGGAACTGGGAGAACCCGACGCCTCGGGGCGCAGACGGCCCGTTCCGGTGGCAGGAAGCGAATTCGTCATCCCGGCCGACACCGTCATCATCGCCATCGGCAACCAGCCCAACCCCCTGGTTCCCCAGACGTCACCGGAAATCGAAGTCACCCGGAGGGGGACCATCGTCACCGACCCTGAAACCATGATGAGCTCCAAACCCGGCGTTTTTGCGGGGGGAGACATCGTGTCGGGGGCTGCGACGGTCATCAGTGCCATGGGGCAAGGCAAGAAAGCGGCCCGGGCCATGCACAGGTACCTGATGGGCGAAGATCCGCCCGGTTTCGCTACTCAGCCGAAGAAGCAGGAGTCCGGGAAAGTTTGAAGAGTCCCGTTCTGCCCGCGGCCGCGAAGAATTGGAGGAGCGTCTGCCGGCGTGGGTTGACGGGGAGGCAGGCCGATGGGGAAGGGCGATGCGAGGTGCAGCAGCACTGCGAATCATGAGTTCATCGGTCCACTCGGAGTAGGAGGTTTGACCTCAGAGTTTGCGCAGCCTTTTCACGATGACGGGAATGAAGAAGGAGAGGACGAAAAGCCCGAGGGAAAACAAGACCTTCTGGGAAAGCAGCTGATCCCACTGACCGGAGATCCACACATCGGTGATGGTCCCGATGGAAAAGGTCAGGAGGAAGGTTCCCACGATGATTCCCAACGCTGTGGCAAAGAAATAGGGCACGAAGCGGACCTTGGTCAATCCCATGCCGAAGCTTGTGGGACTGAAAGGCGAGTAGATCAGGCGCAGGTAGAGCACCGTGGCGAAGCCGTTTCGAGCAATGGCCTCGTCGTATCTCCGGAGGCGGCGCCGAACAATGGAGGCCGCGAAATCACGCCCGAGGGTTCGTGAAATAAAAAACGCCAGGCTGGCTCCACAGAGGGCCCCGAGGTAGACGTAGAGAAATCCCCAGTAGGGCCCGAAAAGGGCCGCTCCGACGGCTGTCAGGACGGGTCCCGGAATGAAAAGCAGCACGCCCGCCGTGTAAATGAAGATGAATGCCAAAGGCGACCACGAGCCGGTCTGATCCAGAAGCGTGCCGAGGGACTCGTCCGTGAGATACTGCGTCAGTTCCGTGAACTGAACCAGGAAGATGGCTGATGCGATGAACAGCAGCAGGATGGAGATTTTGTAGACCGCCGCCTTGCTCTTCGCCTTTTCTGTTTCTGCTGACAATTCGACCATACCCTTTCCTCATTTATAATTTTAATCATACCGGTTCACCTTCTTCAAAATAAGTCAATTTTTTCGAACATGGTCAATTTTTATCAGTTTTGTCATTCTGAAAATCCTGCAGATCGTTGGATGGAGCCATTTCCCAAAGCTCCGACGGAATCCGGCGCATCCCCTGCCTGAGTGCGAGCAATCAATCATTTGATGCAAACCAGGGCCTTCAGTGAAAATATGCGGGAAGGAATGGGACTGAACAAAGGGGAAGGGAAAAAGAACTCGGAAGGCAGAGCCAAATCCTCCCTGCCTCCCGAACTCTCACGAAAATGGTGGACTCAACGGCCGGCTCTGGTTTGTTTCTTTGCTGGTCCCGGCGAGGACGGCTCCGGCGAGTAGCCGTCGCTCAATGTTTTCATGAAGGCCACGAGGGCCGCTTCTTCCTCAGCGGTAAGACCCAGATCCCCGAGTTCCTCATCGTTCACATTCTCAGGAACCTCGGGAGGGGGCCAGTCAGCCACATCGCGGGTGTTGTAGAAATGCACGATCTCCTCCAGGGATTTGAAGAAGCCGTTGTGGCCATATACCTTCACAAAACCCTCATGAGGACGTTTGTCAACATTGCGTAATGTGGGAACCTTCTGCTTGCCCATCTCAGGCGCGTAGACTTCTTCCGGATAACCTGCGCTTTTGAGAAACGCGCCCAGGCCGTAATCCACCCAGTCGAAACCATCGGGATTCAACTTGCGGGGCATTGTGTAGAAAGGATTGTCGGGGTTTTTGGGCACGCCGAGATTGTCGTAAGTGAAGTCGGTGAAAAGCGGAGGTTCGCCGTTGGGGCCGGGCTCGCTGATGTGACAGAGGGAGCACATGGCCTTGCCTTCAAAAAGCTCGAGACCCAAGGCTTCCTCCGGGGTCAGTTCGGCTTCCCCTTTCAGGTAATAGTCGAACTTGGAGCTGAACGGATTCACCTCAGCCGATCTTTCGTAGGCAGCGATGGACCGGGCGATCCGTTCATAGGTGCCGTCAACGTCCTTAACCGGATCGAGGGAACCGGGTCCCCAGACCTCCTCGAAGAGACCGGCATAATCGGATGTCTTGACTCGAAGGATCACTTGTTTGGCGCCGGGCAGGGCCTGCTCCACGGGATTCAAAAAGGGTCCTTGAGCCTGTTCCGCCAGGGGATCCCCAAGTGTCCAGCCTGTGGCACGGGCGTCCCAGAACATGCCCCCGATCCAGAGTTCTTCTTCTTCATCGTAATAGAGCACGGGACTCTCCCCTCCATAGGCAGCCGTGGGGGGCTTGCGATTACCAAAGCGACTGGGAAGCGCACCGGGATATACAGCGGTCATGAAGTTGATGTCGGAATCGGGGCCCGTCCAACCCGCCTCGGGGGCATGGCACGTGGCGCATGACTGCTTGCCGTTCACAGAAAGCCGTTCATCGAAAAAGAGCTTTTTGCCGAGTTCTTCGATGGGTGTCAAGGTGTTGGCAACTGCCGTCTGCGCGACCAGCAGACACCCTGCAGCCATGGCGGCAGCCCACAAAAAGGAAAAGAACGCTGTCTTGTTTTTCATCATTTCCTCCTTTCGAGAAAGAGCCCGAAGCTCGTGGGATACTGACATCCCCCTGCGGAATGCCGGGGCACCTCACCCGATGCAAACTACAGGACAGAGCGGACATCACCTCCTTTTCCATCCGAAAGGTTAGGACGGTTGCGTGCTGTTGCCAAAAGGTCCGACACTGCAAGCTTTACATTCCGGGATGCATGCTTTCGGGCTTCCAAATGAGCCATGCGCTCACCACGGAGAGTTCCCTGATCCGGGTGCATATCTCAAAAGTACCCATGGAATTTAAGGGGCGTCCATTCACTTTGAATAAATTGTTGAAGAAGAAAGGAATGTAACGGCAAGAAAATCAGCGAAATTTTCCATAACGCGCTCGTTAATTTTTTATCAAGAATAAGTTCCAGTGTCAAAAAAAACTTTGACATAGTAGACTCTTGTGATTCACTTTTAACTACTTGCGATCACATAAGATTTAGTAGATAAGCACATACCTTGTGTCTCTGGTCCTGAGTGAACCGACACCCTGCATCCCATCGATCGAGAAATGCGAGAGTTTCTTGAATCGACCGTTGACGGTTTCCTACGTGCATAGTATATTGTTGGGTATCAATATATAAGTTCAAAAATCGGCAGTGCGCTCGCCCACATTTTTAGCATGCTCGAAGGAGTGAACCTTCATGAAATCCGACAATGAAAAATTGAAACTCCTTTTTCTT
>CAZZHS010000075.1:0-13813 GCA_964654275.1 uncultured Syntrophobacteraceae bacterium | reverse complement strand
TCTCTCTCTCAGTTCAGGGAGAACCAGGAGCGTCCACCCTTCGCATGAGATGGGCGTGGTCGATCGAATGAAGTCGGCGCTCAGTTCCTCCGGGGTTTTGAGTTGCAGAAACTGGAACCAGCGGTCCGGCAGGCTCCGACGCCGGGCCAGTTCCTCGGAAATCTCAAGGGCATGGGTTATAAAAGGCGGCTCCAGGGCCGAAATCTCGCCCTCATCGATGAAGGCGACGCCTGCCGCCTGGACAATGTGCTCCACGGCCACGACCTGGAGGACGTGGCGCGTGTGGTCAAAAGGAGCATGTGGGGACACCCACTGCTCGTGCGTGAGGATCTGCAGTTCCTCCCTGAAGGAGGCGGGAAGTCTCTCGATGCCGTCGGGTCCGAAAAGATTCTCCCTGGGAATGATCATGGTCTTGCAGCCGGCATCACACGCGGTTTCCAGCTTCACACTCAAAGCGCCCACAGAGGAGATGCGCCCCTGGGTGTCGATCTCGCCGGTCATGGCCAGATCGCGCCGAATCTTGAGGCCGAGGATCTGGGAGGCCAGGGCCAGTGCAATGGCACCTCCCGCGGAAGGGCCGTCCTTTCCTGTGGAGGTTCCCATGAAATGGAGGTGCACGGGATCCTTCAGGTGTTCCGATGCAATGCCCAAAGCCTCTGCACAGTGTAAAAGGGCCGTGGTCGCCACCTTGCGGCTCTCATCCATGATTTTCTCGATATTTCCCGTGGCATGGACGATGCTCATGGCCCCGCGCCCATCCCCGGCAGGCCCGCCCGGCAGGCGAATCCGCGTCGCCTGAATGGGAATGATCGCACCCACTCCCCGCTCCACGTCGACGCCGAGGGCAAGCATTTCCCCCACGCGGTCCTCGTGGTTGATCTGCCGGGGGCGTGCCGGTTCCTCAAGGTACTGCTTGATCTTGACCCGTGTGATGCAAACAGATGAACTGCCGCCCGTGAGGATTTCCTTGCGCTGGATGCGGAGGAAAAGGGTTCGGATGATCCGCTCCAGTTCCCGGACTCCCGCTTCGTAGGTGTAATTGCGGATGAGGTAGCGAAGAAGTTCCGGTTCCTGTATTTCGTCAAAATAGATTTCTTCTCTGCGGATCTGATACTTGGTTCGCAGCCGCTTGATGAGATGCTGCCGGGCAATGGCGATCTTTTCTTCCACACTGTAGCGGTCCAGAAAGATCACTTCGCACCGGTTGATCACCGTGGGGGGCACCGTTTCCAGGGTGTTCGCGGTGAGGATGAAATGGCAGTTGGAGAGATCGATGTCCACCGTCGTTTCGGTGTACTTGTCGTGGAAGAGGTGGTTCTGTTCCGGGTCCAGGAGTTCGAGGAGTGTGGCGATGGCGAATTTCTCGGTTTTGTCGGCCTCGTCCATGATGATCATGCCGTTCATGACCCCCATTTTGATGAGACCCTGAACGATGGCGCCGGGCTTTGACCCTTCATAGGTGAATCCATGACCGCGGATGTCCGCCTCATCGCGCATGCCGCCCAGCGAAAGCTTGTGATAGGGAATCCCCAGATTCTGTGCGATGGAGATGGCGAGGGAGGTTTTGCCCACCCCGGGTGGCCCCACAAACAGAAACGCGCTGCCCGTATGATGCCAGGAAGCCGAATCCGCCTCCGTGAACTGCCGATACCGCCAGATGAGATTCGAGAAAAAATCGCAGAGGATCTCTTTGGGTTTCTTCAAACCGTAGTGGGAACGATGGAGACCCTGCTCAAAGTCAGAGGGTGTCACCCGGATTTTTTGTATTTTTCCCCACGGGATGCTCAGCAGGGTCTCGATGAGCTCGCTGTATTTGGAGCCGCTGTGACCCACTGCGTTGAGCTTGTTCCGGTCGATGACGTCCAGGACCTGGGGTGGGAATCTCGGGTCTTTATGGGCCGATTCGATGCGATCCTTGAGCGTTTTCTCCGGAGGGAGAGGCGCCGGCGGTATCCTGGAGGGAGCAGGTGGGGCCGCCGGAAGGTGAAACCATTCCCGTCTCTCCTCCAGAAAGGACTGAACCCTCGCTGTGAAAAGTTCGAACAGCTCCCGGGCATTCCTCTCGTCAAGACTCCCTTCGGGCATTCCCAGTTCGCGAAACAGAGGCACGAGCCCCCATCGGTCCTTAAAGGCGTGAAATACCTCCAGGGCTGAGCTCCCCGGGGCGTTCACCTCCCGGTGGAAGAGTTCCAGGATGCACTGGAGGCAGGAAGCCCGCTCCATCAGGGAGAGGGTGTTGTTCTGGCTCCGGCGGTAGCATTCCCCCAGGAGGCGGCTCTTCAGATCCACATCGAGGGCCGGGAAGAGGCTGTGGAGCAGGGGAACGGGCAGATCCGCAAGGGCCGTCACAAATTTCTCGACAATCTCGCTCAAGACCGCACCATACGGCCGTTCCTGTTCTGCGTGATCCAGGAGAGCGAGATACAGACCGCCCTGGATACCGTTCATTTCGTCTGCCAGAGCGCTGCGCAGCATCCGGTAATAGGTCGGGTCGGTTCGGCGCCGTTCCAGGGCGAAGTCCACGTCTGAAGCGATGGCATCCCGTTCCTTGCGCTCGGGATACAGGAGGTGCTCCATCTGATGACGCAGGAAAAATTCAGCAAATGCGAGCATTTTACGTTCATCGAGCGTTCCGTTCCCAATCCTGGAATCAGGATCCGAGGGAATGACAAAAACCAGATAGTCGAAAATCCTTTCATGAATATAGAGGGTCCAGGCCTCACCTTCCCGGGAGAGCACGCTGATGAGGCGATTCTGGTTTGTCTCGTCTTCCAGGCGCTGCAAAGACATCTGCTCCTGAGAACGACCCACAAGAATGGGATCCGTCCCGCGCTTGGTCTTGAAATAGGGGCCGATGCGGCGCACCACCAGACGTTTGAGCAGTTCGATCATCCGCCGGGTCTGCTCCTCGGAGGGCGTGGGCAGCGTGCCCAGTACCCGATGGTCGAATTCCATGGGAAACATGACCGAACTCCTTTCTCGGCAAGGCGCACCGATGTCCCGGTTTCAGCTCAGGCCCGGATTTACGGGCAATGCAGACAGACGGACGCTGCGGAGCGTTCTCAGCTCGAACCGGCATGGCCGGCTTCACCGGTCCGAAACCCCTCGCTCCGGATAAAAAGGGAAAAGACGAGATCCCCCACCACTGCGCATTCCAGGCCGAAGGGCAGGTATCCCGCATAGCCCAGCAGCGGCATTTCAAAAATCCTGAAACGTTCCACATGGGGAAGGGTGTACATCCACTTGGCCTGGCTGTGGAGATTCCACATTTCCCAAAACCAGCCGCAGAAGAGAGCTGCCAGAGCCGAGGCGACGAAAAGGCGCCAGTCGCCATGTTCCAGACCTCGCAGGAGGTGGGGTTCGCCCAGGAGTGTCTGAAGGGCAAGGAGGATGATCAAGGGCGAAACCCAGAGGAGGCCGAACAAATGGTTGGGAAAGATGCCGATGAGGGCGAGACCGGCGCCGGAGACCACGAGCATGAGCCAGGCGAGAAGGCGAGGGTGTCCCACGGGAATGGCCGCGAAGCGGGAAAATCCGCGCTGGATGGTGGGAAAGGTGAGAAACCACTCGCGGACGCTCAGAACGGCGGGGAGCACCGTGGAAAAGGCGAGGGTGGCGTGCAGCGTGTACTGAAGAGGGCTGAAGTCCTGCACGTTGACGTAGTGCCAGTTTTGGACAAATCGGTTCAGGTACTCGAAAAACCACCAGAAAAGAGCGCTGAAGGGAAACAGGGCCAGGAAGCTTGGCGGGTGTGCCGTGAGCAGGCAGCTTCCTTTTCGGCGCCAGGTGAGCGCGTTGATGACGACGATGAAGGACAGCCAGAGAGGGAGAAACGTGAAGGGCTGAAGCGGTTCGAACCAGGAGAATCGCGTCCAGGCCAGTACCCAGGATATCGCGCAGCCGACAGCCGCAACACGCCCCCACCAGGGAAAAGAACGCTCTGCTCCGCCCTCACCGGGTGGCAGAGCGGCCTTCGTGATGAGCAGTCGTTTGATGAAGGGCGCAGTGAAAGCCAGAATGATGAGGCTGTAGAGGATGAACGCCGTCCAGGAGAAGGGCGCATGCACCGTGTGTTGCGTCAGGGGGGGGAACTCCAGGTACCGCCCCGGGTCCTCTCCCTTCAGGACCACTCCCAGCAGAGGCAGCCCCACCAGCATGGGGGTGAGAATACAAAGTTTTTGAAGGAAACGGATCTTTTGCGGCAAGTCTGGTTTTCTCCATCAAACACTGCCTAAATTGAGCCGGCTCACAGGGGCGGCAGCTCAACGGTCACCTTTTTCCTTGAACGACGGCTTTTTCAACACGATGAAATTGTTTAGAATGCCCAGCATTTTCAGTTCCTCTTCCCCGATCCGGGCCTTGTAGAGGCTGAAAAAGACGAAATCGGTCCTTACCGTCTGGCTGGTCACCACACCGCTGGCGATGCCGCCCAGAAAGGTTCCGAAGAGCTGCTCGAGGCCCTCTTTCGAATTCTTCTGGAGTTCCCTGGCGATGGACATGCGGAGGTACTGGTTGTAGTCGTCCAGGGTGGGATTCTTGTAAGCCAGCAGCCCCAGGAAGGCCACCAGGATGATGAGAAAAGATAATCTTTTCATGACGTTTGGGCTCCTTCCCTGCAGCGCCGATTTCCCCGCAGCAATGCGCATCGGCGAGGTTCAATCCACAGTGCAGACCGTTTCAAAACGGGGTTTCCCTTCTCGGTCGAAACAGGGGGTGAGTGGTTTGGATCGTGTCCCTCCTCCCGGACCGACCAGGTATCTCCTGCCACATTCTTTCCACATGTATACACTTTTTCGCCCAGTGGTGCACTCCGGACAATCTCGATCAGGAAAACCCAAGACTTCCGGCTGCCGTATGACCCCTCGACAGGCTTCCCGAGGGACTGGATTATCCCGAAAAAATAGGATAAACAGCATTTTTTCAAGGTGCATTCGCGGAGGGCTCGACGCGGGGGACATGCTCCTCAGGAAATGGAGATCCCTCGATGTTTTTCCATGTGCCGCCAGGCACAGGCACGAAATAGGGCCCGAAACCTTGCGAAGGAAGCGAGGGTGACCCTCGAGAAAATCATTCATGCTAGGCCTCCGGATTCTGAGAATCCGGAGTGCGGGAGACCGAGATGCCCGGAGTCTATGAAGTCTATGTGAAAACACATTTTTCTGCGGCCCATCGCCTCCATGGGTATCCGGGCGATTGTTCCAGGATCCATGGACACAACTGGATCGTCGAGGTGTTTGTGCGCTGCGCCGCACTCAACGAGCTCGGCATCGGGATCGATTTTAGAGACATTCGGTCTGCAGTCAAAGAGGTCCTGTCGAAAATGGACCACTGCGATCTCAATGAGCTGGAGGCTTTTCAAAACAAAAATCCCACGTCGGAGCACATTGCCCGTTACCTCCACGAGGAACTGTCCAGGATCCTAAACAGCGATGACATTCGAGTCTCCAAGGTCAAGGTATGCGAAACGCCCGGCGCAGGCGCGTTTTATTGGGAGGAGTGACGCGTGCTGGTCGTCAACGAAATCTTTCACAGCATCCAGGGGGAATCGAGTTATGCGGGATGGCCCTGCGTGTTTGTGAGGCTGACGGGTTGCAATCTGCGCTGCACCTACTGCGACACCCGTTATGCACACACAGAGGGTTTCGAGATGACCACGGATCAGGTTCTGGCAGAGGTGAAACGTTTCTCCTGCCCTCTGGTGGAAATCACGGGGGGAGAGCCCCTGATTCAATCCGAGACGCCCCGCTTGATTGAACGATTGCTGGAATCGGGGTATAACGTGCTCCTGGAGACCAATGGAACTCAAGACATTTCCCGGGTGCCTTCTCCTTGCATCAAGATCGTCGATTTCAAGTGTCCCTCCAGTGGAGAGTCTGCCTCGAGCGATCTGGATAATATTTATCGTCTCGAGAAACATGATGAAATCAAGTTCGTGATCGGCGACCGGCAAGACTACGAGTACGCTGCCGCACTCGCTGCGCGCATCCGGCACGAGCGGCAGGGGCACATCACGGTGCTCTTCTCGGTCGTTTTCGGTGCACTGAGCTGGAGGCAGCTCGCGCAGTGGGTCCTTGAGGATCGGCTTCGAGTGCGGCTCAACGTGCAGTTGCACAAGGTCATCTGGGAACCCGATCAGCGGGGAGTCTGAGCGGGTGACGCCTGAGGAGCGTGCCCGCGCAGAAACAAACGGCCCGGCCTGGCGCTTTCGGCCCAGCGGAGTCCTGGTGCTCCCCGGGACCACTTCCGGGCTGGAGGGTGTGCCCGGCGATGGATGAATTGGGAGGTGACCCGCAGGAACATGGGGGAGAGGCAATTGACAGCCGTGAATCGAAATGAAGGCAGCAATCCCGGGGCAGTGGTGCTCTTTTCGGGCGGCATCGACTCCACCACCTGCCTTGCCGTTGCCAGGTCACAGGGTTTTGAACTGCATGCGCTGAGCTTCTTTTATCATCAGCGCCATCGGGCGGAACTCGATGCCGCCCGGCGTGTGGCACGGCATGTGGGTGTGAAAGAGCACCTGGTTCTCGAACTCCCCCTCAACCTCATCGGGGGTTCTGCCCTCACGGGCGACCTGGAAGTTCCCAAGGACGTGGCCCTGGAGGACATGCAAAATCGAATTCCGGTCACTTATGTTCCTGCGCGAAACATCATCTTCCTTTCCTTTGCGCTCGCCTGGGCCGAGGTGCTGAAGGTCGAGGATCTCTTCATCGGTGTGAACGCCCTCGACTACTCAGGCTATCCCGACTGCCGGCCCGAGTTCATCGCGGCATACGAGAAGATGGCCAACCTGGGGATCAAGCAGGCGGTGGAGGGAAAACACCGCATCAAAGTTCACACCCCCCTCATCGCCCTCACCAAAGGTCAGATCATTCGCTGGGGGCTTGAACTCGGGCTCGACTACGGCCTCACACACTCCTGCTACGATCCGGACCCGCATGGGAAGGCCTGCGGGCGCTGTGACAGCTGTCAGTTGCGCCGGAAGGGTTTTCAGGATGCAGGTGTCCCTGACCCCACACCCTATGTGGCCATGAGCGCGGCCGGCCATGGAAATCAGGCATGACGGGAGTTGCCGATGACAAGTGACACAGGAGCTTCTCTGACCCAGCTGGGCTCATGGGTGGAGACGCCCGGATCGCCCCATGAGGCTCGGTTGGAAACTTTTCCCAATCCCCACCGGGATCAGGATTATGTGGTGCGCCTCACATCGACTGAATTCACCACGGTGTGCCCCATCACGGGCCAGCCCGATTTCGCCACGCTCATCATCGACTATGCTCCGGATGAGCTTCTGGTGGAAAGCAAATCGTTCAAGCTCTTCCTGGGAAGTTTTCGCAACCACGGCAGCTTTCACGAGGACTGCACGGTCTATGTTCTCAAGCGGCTGAAAGAGGCCATGCATCCCAAGTACCTCCGCATTGTGGGAATTTGGAATCCACGGGGAGGCATTCCCATCGATGTGGTGGTGGAGACCGGCGAATTGCCTTCAGGCTGCCATCCTCTGCCTCTGGGAAAAACCGCGTACCGATCCGGAAGGGAATAACAAACACTCTCGAAGCAGCCTGCCCCAGCAGAGACTGTTTCTTTCCTCAAGGAATCATTCAGGGCATGAAAGAGACAAAAGTCGGCGTCTGGTTTATCGGTGCGCTGGGTTCCATCGCGACGACCGTGATGGTGGGGGCCCTCCTGCTGCGACAGGGAAAGACCCCGCCGGTCGGGCTGATCACGGCGGGAGAGCCTTTCCGTGAACTGAATCTCCTTCCCGTGGAATCCTTGACCTTCGGGGGATGTGACATCAGGGCCGGGAGGCTGGAGGAAGCTGCCCGTCATCTGCTGGCGGAGGCCCGGGCCGTCGACCCGGCCTGCCTCGAAAAATTGACCCCTCATCTGTCCGCTATGAACGCGGATGTGAAGATGGGCACCGTGATCAACTGTGGCGAGGCCATCCAAAAAATGGCCGGAGTTCCAGGAGCGGAAGGGCTGTCGCTCATGGGTCAGGTGGAGCAGGTGCGGAGCTGGCTCCAGGACTTTAAAAGGACGCACGGGCTGGAGCGCGTGATCGTGGTCAATCTGGCTTCCACGGAACCGCACCTGCCCATTCAGAGTTTTCACGGGGAAGTTCAGTCCTTCAGGAGGGAATTGGAAACGGACAACCACGAGGCCGTGAGAGCCAGCACCCTCTATGCGTATGCCGCTGTGAGCGAGGAGTGCCCCTACATCAACTTCACGCCCTCCAACGGGGCTCTTGTGCCTGCGGTGGTTCAACTGGCCGAGCAGACGGGGGTCCCCGTGATGGGAAATGACGGCAAGACCGGTGAAACTTTGGTCAAATCCGCCCTGGCGCCCATGTTCTCCTGCCGCAATCTGAACGTTCTGAGCTGGGCCGGATTCAATATCCTGGGAAACCTCGACGGCTGCATCCTGGACCACCCGGACAATCGTGAAGCGAAGATCAAGACCAAAGACCAGGTCCTCGCTCACATCCTGGGCTACTCGCCCCATTCCCGCGTTCAGATCCACTACGTGCCCTCCCTGGATGATCAGAAGACAGCCTGGGATTTCATACACTTCGAAGGGTTCCTGGGAGCAAGAATGTCCCTTCAGTTCATCTGGCAGGGTTACGATTCCCTGCTCGCCGCCCCTCTGGTTCTGGATCTGGTGCGTTTTGCCGAACTGGCTGCCCGGAGGGGTGAGGGGGGGCTCATGCCCCACCTGGCGTCCTATTTCAAGGCGCCCCTTGGGGTCGACGAGCACCGGCTCTATCAACAGTACGATCTGCTCGTGGCGTATGCGCGTGAAGTGATCGCCGAATCCCGCGTCACCAAAAGCGCTTGATCCCGCCACCGCAATTCATATCAGGTGATCGGCAATGAAACTCTCGTTCAGCACCAACGCATTTGTCAGACACCCGGTGACCGAAGCCGTCGAACACATCGCCCGTCTCGGCTATGACGGCGTCGAGATCCTGGCCGATGTGCCACACCTCTATGCCGACCGGTATGCCTCGGAGGATTTGGAAACCCTGAAGCAAGTGCTCCGAAGGTGCAACCTCCCGGTGGTCAACCTCAACGCCAACACCGCCGTGGGTTTCTACGGCCGTGAATTCTGGGAGCCTTTGTTTGAACCCTCCCTCTCGCACCCCGATGAAGCGCTGAGGAAATGGCGCACGGCCTACACGCGCAAGTGCATCGAACTTGCCGCCGAGCTGGAAGCCCCTTCCATCTCGATCACTTCGGGGCGCATGGTTCCGGGAACTCCTCCCGGAAGATCGCTGGATCTTTTGCGGGCCTCCATCGAGGAGATTCTGGGAGACGCGCGAAGGCATGGTGTTCTGGTGGGGATCGAATACGAGCCGGGTTTGCTCATCGAGCGTTACGAAGAACTGGTTCCTTTTCTCGATGACGTTGCCTCTCCCTACCTGGGTGCCAACCTGGACCTGGGCCACAGCCATCTCCTGGGTGAAGATCCGCAGACCGTCATTTCGGGGCTGGGGGCCAAGATCTTTCATGTCCACCTGGAAGACATCAAATCGGGGAAACACTACCATCTCATACCCGGTCTGGGGGACATGGACTTTGCCGCCCTCGGCCGGCTTCTCGAAGGCATTGGGTACGGCGGATTCGTCACTGTGGAACTCTACACCTACCCCCATGCACCCCTGGAGGCAGCCCGCCGGGCCCTCGGTCACCTCCGGCGGGTCATGCCCGGTTGACCGCTGAGGAGCCATCATGAAGTTCGCTTTCAGTTCCAATGCATTCCTTCACCACGACTTGCTGGAAACCATCACCATATTGGCCGATTTGGGCTACGAAGGCATTGAAATCATGGCCGATGTGCCCCACGCCTATCCCCTGCACCTGCGTGACGGCGATGTTGACAGGATCCGCAGGCATCTTGAAACGAAAAAGATCGAGATATCCAACATCAACGCCTTCATGCACCATGCGGACGGAGACACCTATCACCCCTCGTGGATCGAGCAGGATGAAAAGGAGCGTCGCCGGCGCATCGAATACACCCTGGCCTGCCTCGACCTTGCGGCAAGACTGGGTGCCGGAACTCTCTCCACCGAGCCCGGCGGGCCGTTGGAAGAAGGCATGTCGCCCGAGGAGGGCCTCCGACTGTTCCGGGAGGGCCTTGCGGCCGTGGAGACAAGAGCGCGTCAGCACGGAATCCGCGTGCTCATCGAACCGGAGCCGGGGCTCCTCATCGAGAACAGTGAGCAATTCACGGATTTTTATCGAGGCCTCAATCCCGACGTCTTCGGCATCAATTTCGACATCGGCCATTTTTATTGTGTGGGAGAGGATCCCGCTGCCCTGGTGAACAGTCTGAAAGATGCGACCCACCACTACCACCTCGAGGACATCGCCGCATCCCGGGAGCACCATCACCTGATGCTGGGAGAAGGGGCCATCGAAATCCCCCGGATTCTCCAGGCCATCGATGGCATCGGTTATGAGGGGTTTGTGACCGTTGAGCTCTACACCTATGCGGAAAATGCTCCGGAGGCGGCTCGGAGGGCGCTGGAATACCTCCGGGCCAATGCGCCAGGCCTGCGGTGATGGGAGTTGTTGAGGTTTGAGACAATGAAAGAGGCAACAAAAGAGAGAGAGTCAGGAAAGGAGGGGAAAACCTGACTCTCTCGTCAGGGAGCGGAGAGCCGGTCCCTGAAGGTTCCGACTTTTCTTCTCTCCCGCTTCAAAGTATAACCCACAAGTCAATAGATTTTCTCTGTTAATTCAAAACACATTGAAGTCACATAAAAATTCGGGAATCTAGCTCTGGAAGTACTCTATCGCCCCCCCCAGCAGCCAGAGCGCCCTCAGGTCACGGGCCAGATCGCTTCGAAGCTCGGGCACCGGCCGGTCGTCGACCTCCCGTGCGGGCATGATTCCCAGCAGGGCGTTGAGCACCCAGAGGGTTTCGGCATCCTCCAGGTGGGCGGGCCTGATGGGCTGTTCGCAGACGTTTTCTCCGGACTCCTGCAGCAGGACGCAAACGGTTTCCAGCGTGGTGCTCGGCAGGCGATGGGGACTTGCGGGGATCAGCCATTGACTGCCGATCCTGATCAGGATCGCGCCGATGGACGTCTCGGTGATGTTCCCCTCACAGTCCAGGATGATGGAGTCGTCTTTTCCCCGGTCCAAAGCCGCCTGCCTGGCCATTTGAAAATAGAGGTAATTCAGTGACTTGTGGTGGGCCAGCGGGGGGGAGTATCCCTCGCGGCAGAGATGAAGCCGACACCCGTTCTCGTAGACATCCTCTCCAGGCACGGTGAAGGGTCGCAGGAGGCAGCAAAGGGTGGGTGCAGGAGAGGGAGGCAGGCCCATGCGAGGGTCCTCACCGCGAGTCACCAGGATCTTGGCGGCGGCGACCGTGGACTCCATGGCGTTGAGGGTCGTAAGACGCTGGAGGATCTCGGCCCAGTCCGGAGAGTTTTTCAGAGGGATGCGAAGGAGATCCAACGATTTGAGCATCCTCCGGAGATGTTTTTCAAGGTAAAGCGGGCGGCCCTTTTCCACGCGCAGGGTTTCGAAAACGCCGTCGCCGAACTGCAGTCCTCGGTCCAGCGGGGAAATTCTTGCCTCCGACTCCCTCAGGAATTGACCGTTCAGCCAGAGCCAGGGGTTTTGTTCCCATCCGTTCGGATTCATGCATCCCCCGCGCTCAAGGATTTCAGCGTCTGGAAGAAGGTGAGCCCCTTGTGCAGGGTTTCCTCGTATTCCTCCATCGGATCCGAGTCGTACACGATGCCCCCCCCCACGGAAAAATGAAGCCGGCCTGCGGCCACCACGGCGGTGCGGATGGCAATGTTGAGATCCATGTTGCCATGACAGCCGAGATACCCCAGAGATCCGGTGTAAATGTGGCGCACGCTGGGTTCCATTTCATCTATGATTTCCATGGCCCGGATCTTGGGACACCCCGTGATGGACCCACCGGGAAACGTGGCCTTCAGGGTGTCGCCGTAGGTGGTGCCGGGGTTCAAGCGCCCGGTGACGATCGAGATAAGGTGGTGCACATTCTGATAAGATTCCAATCGTTTGTGTTCCTCCACGCGAACGGTTCGTGGCGCGCAGATGCGCCCCAGGTCGTTTCTCAGCAGATCGACGATCATGGAGAGTTCGGCATCGTCCTTGGGGTGCCGGAGGAGATCTTCCGCCAGGGCCTCATCTTCGGACGAAGTCTTGCCCCGTGGGCGTGTGCCCTTGATGGGGCGCGTCTCGATCCGACCGTTTTCCATGAGAAGAAATCGCTCCATGGAGGTGCTGACGATCTGGTGATCCCCCGCGTTGACAAACGCATAGAAAGGTGCAGGATTTCGCTGAAACAGAGCAATCCACAGCTCAAAAGGGTTCCCTTCAAAGTCACACTGGAACTGTTGAGAAAGGTTGACCTGGTAGACATCCCCGGCACGGATGTAATCCCGGACTGTGGCCACTGCCGCCAGATATTCCTCCCTGGTGAAATTGCTCTGAAGCGTGCCCACCCGGAACGCCTCCTTCCATTGAGAGCGGTCCGTCGTTTTCCAGGGGGGACTCGCGCTCTCCTCGTTTTCGGCGAAATCGAAAGTCAGCCGGTGGAGATGTTTGAGTGCCCGGTCGTGCACGAGTACGCAGCGGGGCCACATGAGGTAGATGTCCGGAAGGTGGAGATGGTCGTTGACCGTGGTGGGAAGCCGTTCGATGGAATTTTTCAGATCGTAGGAGAAGTAACCCAGTGCACCGCCGCAAAAGGGGTGGAAGCTTTGGGGAAAGGCCGCGCGGCTCTCCTGGAAAACCGCATCCAGAAAGTCCAGGGGTGGCCGCTGTGCGTGGAAAGTTTCGTGCCCCCTGACCCGCACACACTGCTCACCGCGGGTTTTGAGGATCTGATGGGGATGCCAGGCCGCCAGTGAATAGCGATTGAAGGAGTCTTCACCCAGGGCCCCTCCGCTCAGGAGGATGACGCTCGGGGCATGGCGAGCGATCACCCGCGCATGCCGGATGAAATGAGGATCCTCCACATTCCGTTCCAGCAGTTCCACGGTTACATTCCGAATCATGGGTGACTGTGAACCGCTTCCGCTCATCCCGTGGCCTCCCTGAGGAAAGGCACGGCGCGAGATCGGACCGGCAGGGAGACTCTCGGGAATCGGTCCCCGGGCAATTCTACAGGCGCCGAGTCGGCCTCCCACCGGGGATGCAGGGACAGGAAGTTGGCAATCAATTCCAGTCCGTATTCCGTCATGAAAGATTCGGGATGGAATTGAACGCCCACAATGGGATGCTCGCGGTGCGCAATGCCCATGATCACTCCGTCTTCTTCGCACCAGGACAGGACTTTCAAGGCGGGATCCTTCACTTCGACGCACAGAGAGTGGTAGCGGGCGGCCTGAAAAGGCGAGGGAATGCCTGCAAAAAGGCTTTCACCGGTGTGTCGGATGGTGGACCGTTTGCCGTGTACAGGAACGGGGGCACGGGGCGTTTGTCCGCCGAAAACCTCGTTGATGGCCTGCATGCCCAGACAGACGCCCAGGGTCGGGATCCTGCAGCCGAAGACTGCAATGACTTCCTTGCTGATGCCCGCGTGGGCGGGATCCCTGGGACCCGGCGAGATGCAGATCCAGTCGGGATGCAGGCCCTGGATCTGCTTCAGGGTGATGGTGTCGTGCCTGTGGACCAGGACTTCGACGTCGAATTCATAGAAAAGCTGGACCAGGTTGTGGGTGAAGGAGTCATAGTTGTCGATCATGAGCAGGCGCATTGGTTCTTCTCCCTTCTCCCCTGCACAGGGCTGTTTTCAGCCATAAAAAAAGCCATCCGACTCATGA
>CAZZHS010000074.1:0-14619 GCA_964654275.1 uncultured Syntrophobacteraceae bacterium | reverse complement strand
TTATAGGAAAACTCCTCTAGAACCGCGTGATGGTATCCCCTGAAGGAGGCAGTCCCGCCTGCAGGGGAGACACGGTCGACAAAAGGATCAACAGCGGCTCCAAGGACCGGGATATCGGGCGCATTGCAAAAACTCCTTCGGAGTGGTATTTCCGAGAAGATCGCACCGAACTGCTGTGAACGGTCCTTCTGGCCGCGCCATGGGCGGAGGGATCGGGCCATGCGCTCGGGAGGAAAATTCCTGTGTCCAATTTGCAGCGCTCGCCACGAGGACGAGCACGCGGTGGACATCATTGTCTGTTGTTGTCAGCCCGGCCCGGGAGGGCTGTGACAGGCGACCTTGCCGGCTTGCGGGCTGCCGGTTCGCATGGCGAACCTGGAGGACGTGAAGCCCCATCCACCCGCGCAACCGAAGGTGGAGAGTTTTCCCTCTGCTTGAAACCCTCAGGGACAGAGGCGTGGCTCAAGGCGGAATGACGAGCCGGTGGCTTTTTTGCGTTGCTGAATGGAATTGTAGAATTATGAGTTTTGTCAGGGATTCACGTAAACGGTGGCGGCGGTTGGGCATGGTCTGCGTGATCGCCGCTGTGGCACTGGCGTTTTGGTCTCGCGGGGCTGCGCTGGCCATGGCGTTGGCGGGATTCGCGCTGTGGGTGGGTGCACCGCTTTGGCTGAGACGGTCCGCCTCGAATCTTCTGGAATCGCTGCGTGCCCGGCAGAAATCGGCACGCCCGGTTCTGCCGCCGCTGGCCCGCAAAGTCCCTCCCCCCGCTCCCTCAAAGAAGAGAGCGGAAAATGAAATCGTTTTGAAGCGCGGAGGTGGAGCATGTCGAGCCCTGGTTGAGAGCCCCGTTCCACCTGCAAAGGATGGGCTGGCCGATGCCAGACTGCGTCCCCAAAACAGTTTCCGCCTGGTCGCTGACCGTAACGCGGCGGATGTGGGGCATGAGAAGACAATCGCCGGGAGTGAGCCTGGCGAGGTGATGGATCTGCCATCCCTGCTGGAAAACCTGGGGAAAAGGTATCGAGACCGGCAGCCCGCCTGGCGGACTCCTGCGTCCGAGCCGCATTCCGACAAAGCCCCGCCGGTCACAATGGAGATGAAAGAGATCCGTCAGCGGCTCGTGGCTGCTTATGGCGGGCGGCTATCCGGCACCAGTCAGCCTGTCTCCCCCGACCGGCCCCTGGAACACCAGGGCAGTGCCGCTTCCCGCACCGGCAGCGAACGTGTCGAGGTTCCACCGCCGAGGCGTCCCCTGCCCCTCCAGCCCGCCAGTGCGACCAGGGTGAAGGAAGAACCCGCCGGGGAGTCCTCTGCCGCGCACCGTCCAGCCTGCGGGCCTGACGATGGTCCGAACATGACCGTCTCGTCCATCCACTTCAGTTCCCAGGAGAGAGTGGCGGCGCAGGTGGTGGAGGGCGGGAAACTGCTCCTGAAAAAATTGCCGCCCGCCCTTCCCATGGCACCACCCCCTCGCACGCTCCCGGAGGATGACACCGGGATGCCGACGGCCGGCGATTGTGATGGCAACACGACGGACAACGGCTTTCACGGGGAAGTGGATCGAAACGAGGTGCAGGAAACGTTACCCGCGCTGCAACCGAGCCGGCCGTACACCGGACCCGGCGAACCGGACGCGCGCCGGGAAACGGCCATCAGAATCGACCCTTTCCAGAGAGAGTTCCATGACAACGTCTTTCTGCCCCCTGTTTCGCTGCTGCGTCCCCCCGATTCCGCGCTCGCGTCGATGAGTCAGGACGATTTGCTCGAGGGCGGCATCCTGATCGAGGAAAAGCTCGCCGAATTCCGCGTCAAGGTGAACGTGCAGGACGCCTATGCAGGCCCTGTCATCACGCGTTATGAGGTGCAGCCTGCGGTGGGGGTGCGTGGCGGGCAGGTGGTGAGCCTGATGAAAGATCTGGCCCGCGCCCTCGGTGTCGTTTCCATCCGCGTGGTCGAAACCATTCCCGGCAAAACCTGCATGGGTCTGGAGCTGCCCAATCCGCGCCGTGCAATGATTCGCCTGTCGGAGGTGTTGTCATCGCACGCTTTCCAGTCTCATGCGTCGAAACTCGCCCTGGCGCTCGGCAAGGACATCATCGGCGAGCCGGTGGTCGCTGACCTGGCCAAGGCCCCCCACATGCTGCTGGCAGGAACGACCGGTTCCGGCAAATCGGTCGGCGTGAATGCCATGATCCTCTCGTTGTTGTACCGGGCGACACCCGACGAGGTGCGCTTCGTGATGATCGACCCGAAAATGCTGGAATTGTCCATGTACGACGGCATCCCTCATCTGCTCGCTCCCGTCGTGACCGACATGAAGCTCGCAGCCAACGCACTCAGCTGGTGCGTCGGGGAGATGGAGCGGCGCTACCGCCTGATGAGTGGGCTCCGGGTCCGCAATCTGGCCGGTTACAATCAAAAGGTGCGTGACGCTCTGGACGCCGGCGAGCCGTTGGTCGATCCGTGTTGCTCGGGACTAGATGACCCGGTGTTGCTTTCCCCGCTCCCCTACGTGGTCGTGGTGGTCGATGAGCTTGCCGACCTGATGATGGTATCGGGCAAAAAGATCGAGGAGCTCATCGCACGCCTCGCCCAGAAAGCGCGGGCCGCCGGCATTCACCTGATCCTCGCCACGCAGCGTCCTTCCGTCGATGTCATCACGGGGTTGATCAAAGCGAACATCCCCACCCGGATTGCGTTTCAGGTCTCGTCCAAGGTCGACAGCCGCACCATTCTGGACCAGATGGGTGCGGAATGCCTGCTCGGGCAGGGAGACATGCTCTACCTGCCGCCCGGCACCGGCTATCCGCAGCGCGTGCACGGCGCGTTTGTCGGGGACGAGGAAGTCCAGGCCGTGGTCGAGCATCTCAAGCAATATGGAGACCCCGACTATGTCGAGGGCGTGCTCGACGGAGCCGCGGACGCCGAGTTCGGGGAGGTGGAGGCGGATCGTTTCGGCGGTGAGACGGATCCGCTGTACGACGCTGCCGTCGCCTACGTGATCAGTTCCCGCCGCGCCTCGATTTCCGCAGTGCAGCGCCAGCTGCGGATCGGCTACAACCGGGCCGCCCGGCTCGTCGAGCAGATGGAAGCATCCGGCCTGGTCACCCCCATGGAGAGCAACGGCAATCGAACCGTCCTGGTGCCGGAACGGCAGGATTGACCCCCCCTTGCCCGGAAGGCCCACACCGCACGAAAGAGAAAAGACCCCATGGCACAAACACTGCTCGGCATCGTGGGCTCACCCAGGAAGTCAGGGAATTCGGAACTTTTCATCAAGGAACTCTTCCGCCGTCTTCCCTCAGGATGGCAGCTGAGGCTTATTCGGCTTCCCGCCCTGGACATTCGCCCCTGCCTTGCCTGTTACCAGTGTTTGTTCGGGGAGATGAAGTGCCCGCAGCAGGACGATTTTCAGCTGGTGCTGGATAATCTCGTCGAAGCAGACGCTTACGCGGTGGCGGTTCCCACCTACTTTCTGGGGCCCAACGGCTGTCTGAAGCGGTTCCTGGACCGCGGATTGAGTTTCTACGCCCACACGGACAGACTCTGGGGAAAACCGGCCGTGGGCGTTGCCATAGCGGGCATCCCCGAGATGGAGGGCTACACAAAGCTTTGCGTGGACAGCTTCATCAAGCTCACCCTGGGCGACTTGAGAGGCTCCGAGGTGATCTACGGCGCGCTTCCCGGCGAGATATTCCTTGAAAACGGCGGGAAGCAAGCAGCCGCCCGGCTTGCGCGCGCCCTCACGGAAGGGGGCGAGCCGGCTGCCCCTTCCGTTCCCGTTTGTCCCCTCTGCGGGGGGGACACCTTCAGATTCCTGGAAGACGGGAGGCTGCGCTGCATGTTGTGCAGCAGCGCGGGCCGCTGCGACTGGCGGGAAAATCGGCTCGTCATCGAAACCTATCCGCTGGAACACAGCTTTTTCCTGTCCCGTGAAGAAGTAGACCGCCACGCCGAGTGGCTTCGGTCGATGAAGGAACAATTCCTGGCGCGCCGCAGAGAACTGAGCTCCGTCACCCGCAGATACAGGGAAACAGGCACATGGGTGAAGCCTGAATAGGCCCCCAAAAAGAACGGGAGAGGCAACCGGCAGTTCACATCTTCCTCTCATGGAACTGGATCCCCGGCACACTCCCGCAAGACAAGATGTTCAAAATCCAGCTGCTGCCACTCACCGGCGCTTCCCCCTCCGGGAAGGCAGGGCGGCGTTGTTGTTTTCCTCCAACACGTTACACCCCCCAACCCCGTTCAAGGGGAAATGAATACAACAGCCCGACACGCAGCGGAAAACCGGCTCCCAATTACGCGGCGCTTTGCTCAGACGCTGGACGGACGCGTCTCCGGGGCCATGCGACCTGAACCCACGAAATCGCTGCAACCGTCTTCATGCGTTGCCTCGCACGAGTAGACAATTTCCACCCAGGGGATTTCCCACGAGGCGCACCGGCAACGGTCCTGGAATTTTTGCTCGCTGTCGGTCATCCGGCGATGGATCATCCCGAGGACCCGGATTGAGCGGATGCGGGGGAGGAGGTCCAGCCAGCGGGCGGCACCTCGTCTGGAGAGGAGAGCCAACGGGGCGTCCCCGGTGGATTGGGCTTCGAACAAGCCGATCGATTGAGCATGCTGGCGCGCGGCGAGTTCCATTCCGGGCTTCAGGCGGGCCAGCCGCCCGTGGATGGGGTGATCCCCGGGAAACCGGCCGGGAAAGCTCAAGACAATATCCTCCGGGGACAGGACTTCGTAGCGCAATTGCAGGAGGTCGCGGAAGTTTGTCCGCCCTGCTGTAGGGAGAGGCTTTTTGTCGGCGGCTCCCCGCCATATCCCGGAGTCCGGTGCGCTCAGGTCTTTGCCGACCCCTGCCCCCGCTGCCACACTCGAAGGCTGGGAGGGGTCCGGTCTTTCCGCGATTTCCCCCGAACTCGGTGTTCCCCCCAGGGCCCGCCGCAGGATGAAATCGCCGTGCAGGAGCTTCACGTGCGGGTTGGAAACGTCGCGGCGCTCCAGGAGGCAGAGGGTCTTTTCGGCGCGGGTCATGCCCACATAATAGACGCGGCGCTCTTCCTCCTCTTCCGACCGGGTTTTGCCCCGCATCCAGTCGCCATCCAGCAGAAATACGTGCGGGAATTCCATGCCCTTGGCTCCGTGGACGGTGCTCAAAAAGATGCCCCGCCCCAGGCGCTGTTCCCGCCTCTTTTCCTGCAGGCTCTCGTACATGAACTCCAGGGCATGGGACACGGGAAGCTCCGCGTTGCCGCTTTCATCCTTCCAGCCTTGAAGCAGCTCGCCGAGAACTCCAAACCACGGATTAGAGGGATCGTACCCCTCCATGGACCGGAGCCGTTCTTCCAACCCGGCCGCAGGCAGAACTTTGCTGCGTTTTTCTTTCAAAACTTCGAGATAACTTCGTATTTCCCGAATGCGGTACAAGGACGGCGCCGCATTGCGGGTGAGCCCCCAGGAAACGGGAATGTCCAGATTTTCCGCCAGCGCCCGCACCGCCGCGAGACCTTCCCGGCTCCGGCTCAGGACGGCCACATGCTCCCACTCGAGATCCGGCTGCAGGGAACGCATGCGATCCCATTCTCCCACCAGGGCTTCCAGCTGCCCTGCTCCATCGGGGACCGCGAGGACCTGCACCTTCCCCCGGCCCACGGGATCGATCCCTTCCCAGCACCCTCCGGGAGGCTCCCCGGCGCGTCCCCTGTTGACCACGATGGGCGCATCCCCTTTCATGCGGTCCCGGTTGTGGCCGATGAGCGCATTGGCCGCGGCGATGATGTGCCGGGTGGACCGGTAATTTTCCACCAGCCGGAAAACCCGCGCCCGGTAGTCCTCTTCGAATCGCACAATGAACTGCACGTTGGCGCCCCGAAATGTGTAGATATTCTGGTCATCGTCGCCCACAGCCAGGATGGTGAGCCGGCTTTCCGGGTCTTTTTCCTGTCTTCCCGCCAGGGCGGAGATCAACTCGTACTGCTCTTCGTCGATGTCCTGGTATTCGTCCACCAGGATGTGGCGAAAGCTTCCCCGCAGGCGGTCTCGCAGCTCATCGGGGGCCAGTCCCTGGAAGTCCTCCTCCCCCCTGAGCAGGCGGATGGCATCGGGAATCAGCCGGTTGAAGGGTAGCTCCCCGCCTCGATTCTTTTCCGCCATGTCGGCGAAGGAGGAGCCCGTGAGCCGCATGGCGAGACCGTGATAGGTCTGGACGATGATTCCCCGGGCATGCTCTCCCAGAAGTTCCCCCAGTCTGCGCCGCAAAGCCACCGCGGCCCAGTGATTGAAGCAGAGCACCAGGATGCTCTCGGGGGCCACCCGCTGCACCCGCATGAGATAAGAGCAGCGGTGGACCACGACCCGCGTTTTGCCCGACCCGGGTCCGGCGAGGATGAGCAGGTTGGCGTCGTCCTCGGCCCGCACCACGTCCATCTGGGCCGGGTTTCCCAGGGCGTCCACAATCTTGCGATAGGCTTCCTGGCTCACGGCCCGCTCCAGCATGTCCTTCCGGCCGGGAAAGTAACGTTTGATGAAGGCTGCCTTGTCCAGGGTGAAGTAGGCAAGCACCAGCTCCAGGGCGCGCCCGATCTTCTCCACGCCGAGACGGGCGTATTCGTTCATCACGTGGACCTGGAAAATGCGTTCCCGGTAGTGGTGGTCGAGGGGAGCGTAATCGGGCTTGCTGTAGCGCCGGTTCCTGGCTTCACGGATCACCCGCAGGGACATGGCCTGGCGGAAAATGGCCATCCCCTGCTGCAGGAGGATCACGCGCTGCTCGTGGAGGTAGAGCAGCCCGCGGTCGATGGCCGCGAGCGGGTCTTTCAGGGTGGGGGCCAGGTAGAGGTGCGACTTGAGGGCTTTCACGAGGTCTTCGGTGGCGAAAGTCACCAGGACTTCCGCTCCGCCCGGCGTGTCTTCGGGAATCCGGGCGAGGATCGTTTCCAGGAGCACACCCGCGATGGCCCGTCGTTTCGCGGCTGTGGTCGTGAGCCCTTCCCAGCTCCTGAGGAGCTTCATTCGGTAGTGATCCTGGTAAACCTGCCGGTACTGGAGGCTCCCGCTGCTTGCGGCAAAGCCCCTGCCGTCGAGGCTGAGGGTCTTGAGAAGCCCGCGCAGGAGTTCCGGGTTGGTTTCAAAACCCGATTCCCGAAGGCGCTGGTTCACCCGCCGCAGCGAGAGCTCCTGCCACCCCGCCTCGCCGGCGTCGGGGGATTCCTCGCGAAGCACCTTGAGCATTGCCTCTTCGAGGTCGCACACGTTGCGCAGGATCTGCGGGGAGGAATCCTTCACCTTGTGGCGCACAAAGGCACTGAGCACAATGCCCTTTTCGATGAGTCCCGCCTCGGCCATGTCGTGAAGGGTTTGCAGCACACGCCGGGATGCGGCCGCGGGATCCACGGGGGCCGGCTCCTCCCCCTGCCGCTCTCCCTGTGTGCCGTAAGGAACCTGGACCTCGTGCAACTGGGAACTTCCCAGCAGGTCGTCCGTGCTCAGTCCCCGCTGCGGGTCGGCGTTGATCATCTGCTGCAGGATGGCGATCCAGCGTCTCTGCTGTGTTTCGGAAAGATTGAGGGACGCCATGCGGGCCCTGGCCTCCTCAAGGGTCTTCACCAGGAGTCTGCCCTGAAAAACCCGTGTGTGATTTTCATTGCGTTCGATGAGGTTCGCCCGTTCCAGCCAGGCGACGGCCGTCTTGACCTTGGTGTCGGCCTGGAGGTCCTCGGCGTCGAATTCCGTTTCCACCTGATCGTCGCGGAGGAGTTCCCCCGAAGTGAGGATAACTTCCCCGGAAGGGTTGCGGGCCGCCCTGCGGATGCCCCGAAGGATCTGGCCGATGTCTCTCTGGCTGAGCCGCGACAGGGCGCCGAGCTTGAACTGCGTTTCCACGTCCTGTTCATCGTAGAGGAGCACGCACTGCGCGTTGCGCAGGTCCCGTCCGGCACGCCCCGCTTCCTGGAGGTAGCTCTCCAGGGACCCGGGAATGTCCGCGTGGAGCACCAGGCGGACGTTGTCCTTGTCGATGCCCATGCCGAAGGCGTTGGTGGCTGCGATCACCTGCGTGTTTCCTGAGAGAAAGGCCTCCTGCACGGACCGCTTTTCCGCGGCGTTGAGCCCGGCATGAAATGCGGCTGCGCTCCAGCCCCGCATTTTGAGGTAATCGGAGATCTCCTGCGCCCGCCGCCGGGTGGCCGTGTAGACAATGGCGGCGCCCTCGGATTGGGGAACCAGCTTCTCCGCAAGGGTGGCATGGATCACGCCGAATTTTTCCGCCTTCTTGACCACCTGCACTTCAAACTGGAGGTTCTCCCGTTCCACGCTCCCTTCAAAGACGGTGAGTTCCTGGTCGAGTTCACGTTGGAAAAACTGCAGGATTTCTTCCTTCACATCCCGCTTGGCCGTGGCCGTGAAGCATGCCACGGTGGGAATGGGGCTTTTCTGCTCCTGGGCCAGCTGCCGGATGAAGCGCCCGGCGTAGAGATAATCGGGCCGGAAGTCGTGCCCCCACTTGGAAAGGCAGTGCGCTTCGTCGAAGACCCACGCCCCGATTTCCCGCTGGGAGATGATGTTCTTGAAGCCCGCATTGCGAAGCTGCTCCGGGGCCACATAGAGGATCCCGATGTCGCCGAGGCGCACCCGCTCCATCACCTGGGCCCGTTCGGGAGGCGTGAGCAGCCCATAGAGGGCCGCGGCGCAGTTGGTTTGAGCTCTATTTGCCAGGTTGTCCACCTGGTCCTTCATGAGGGCCTGCAGGGGGGAGATGACGAGGGTGAGAAGACCTCTGCGCCGATACCTTGCCAGGGCCGGAAGCTGGTAGCAGAGGGATTTGCCGCCTCCCGTGGGGAGAATGGCCAGGAGTGGGCGGTCTCGCATGCCGTGTGCGACAATTCGTTCCTGCAGGCTGGAACCATCCTCGGCTGCCGGGGTGGATCGAAAGCGGCTGAAGCCGAAAGTGCTCTTGAGAACTAATCCAGGATCGTGGACGCTGCGGCAATGGACGCAGGAGGGGTCATCGCAGGGAACGTCGCGAAGCTCGCGGAGCACCTCCGAAACCAGCGGAAAACGGCGCAGCACCCACGGGGGCAAAATGGAGTTGCCCCCCGCCACCCGGAGCCATGCCATCACGTAGGCCAGAGGGGCTCGGGATTGATTGTCCTGAAGCAGCGGAGGTACTTTTTCCCGGAGGGCTTGGCGGCACACCATGCGCCAAACCGCCTTCCGGAAGATCTCCAGGGCTTTTTCGGCGCCGACCCAATCGGCTCCCAGCGCGGCAAAGACAGACGCAACCCCCGAAAGAGGAAACCCTTCGGGCTCGACACTTCTTTCAAAGCAAAAGCGGTAGAAGGCGAGGAGTTCTGCGTGTCCCGCCTCGGCCATCTTTTGAAAACTTTCCCACTGATCGCGAAAAATGGAAGCGGCCAGGAGTGCATCGGCGAGAGGGTCGTTCACCGAGTCCTTGACGAGTTTGTAGTCCTTGACGAGCCGGTGGTAGGGGTTTTCGGGAAATGCCAGGGGGGAGAGGTACAGGGTGTCCACCAACGGTTTTTGAAAGAGCCGGAGGCGGCCGGCGGCTTCACGCAAAAGCGGCAGGTCGTGCTGCAGAATATTGTGGCCCAGAACGACGCGAGCGCCCAGGGCAAAATGGTCCAACTCCTGAAGGGCCGTGAGAAGGTCGACCCGTCCCTTGCGCTCGAAGCGCTTTTCACCCAGGATGGCGCCCAGGTGATAGATGCGGTTGTCCTGGGCTTCCACGTCCAGCAGGAGGCAATCTTCGAGAAAGGACGCAGCATCCTGCTGAGGTTTTTTCAGAAAGTTGAGCCTGGATGTGATGAAAGAGAGATCCAGCTTCAAAAAACGGCACCCTCTCCTGTCATTTTGCGTTCAGCTCGAAATGGGATCTTCGGCGCTCCACGTCCTCAACGCTCTGGCGGCCGGGACAGGGAAAATCTTGAGTATTTTTGTTCCATCGCCGCACAAAAAGCAATGGAGGAGTGGGCGGCGGCGTCTCGCTGAAAATGAAACGGACATTTGACCGGGGATGAGGTATCTTCTTCCCTTCGTTTTTCGCAGATGACGCAGATTTCGGCAACTCGGCACGCTGGGAGGAATCTTCCGGTTTACAGGGTCCGGCAGGACTTGGTGCACCAACGCGCCCCGTGAGGCGTCCAAAGCCCGCAGCTCTTCATGCCCGCGGGCTTTGAATGAGAATGTGGAAGGACATCCGAGAACCTAGTACTCCCGGGCGCACGTCCTAAACCACTTGCCGGTTTCCAGGCAAGAGCCTGGAAACCAGCCGATCTGGGCAATCATTTCTGCCCGGCTGTACTAGCCTTCCGGCAAAATCACGCGGGAGCAGGCAGGCACCTGTTTTGGGAACCTGTGTGGAGATGAGGTCGAAAATTCAAGGTGTTGCATGAGTTCTGAATCACCCGGCCATCCCAACATGAGGCGGACGCTCCCGCTCCTCGCTCTGCTCGGGGCTTTCCCGCCCCTGGCCACGGACATGTACCTGCCGGCCATCCCGCTCCTGCAGGCTCAATGGCAGGTGCCTCTCGCCACCATCAACCTGACCCTCGTGCTCTTTTTCCTCAGTTTCAGCGTCTCCCTGCTCATCTACGGGCCTCTGTCCGACCGCTACGGACGGCGCCCCGTGCTCCTGGGAGGGATCACCCTCTACGTGGCGGCAAGCCTCCTGTGCTCCCTGGCCCGGAGCATCGAGGCGCTCATCGGCTTCCGGATCCTCCAGGCCGCCGGGGCGGGAGCGGCTTCCGCGCTGGCGCTGGCCATCTGCCGGGACCTCTTCGAGGATCGGGACCGGGAACGCGCCCTGGCCTACCTGGGGGTCATCATCGCCCTTGCCCCCATGCTTTCGCCCACCATCGGCGGCTGGATCCTCATGGGGTTGAGCTGGCCCTGGATTTTTATCACCCAGAGCCTGCTCGGCCTAGTGGCTCTCGTGGGAGTTTTCTTCATGGCGGAGCCGCTGCGCACGAAACTCTCCGGAAGCCCGTGGAAGGTCTACGGGCTCTACGGGAGGGTGGCCCGCAACAGAAGCTTCATGAGCTACAACCTCCTCATGTCCATCAGCCTGTGCCCTCTCTTCGCCTTCGTGGGCGGCTCCTCGGACATCTACATCAACGGGTTCGGGGTGAGCGAGCAGGTTTTCGGCTATTTTTTCGGTCTGAACGCTCTGGCCCTCATGGGAGGTTCCTTCACCTGCCTCAGGCTGGTTCAGATCTTCCCGGGGCGAAGGGTGCTGGTCTGGGGGTTCGCAGGGGTGCTGGCGGGGGGCGTCTGCATGTTGGTGACGGGACCCATGGGCCCCTGGGGCTTTGCCGCTCCCATGTGTGTCGTCTCATTTTGCATGGGCATGAACCGCCCTTTGAGCAACAACCTGGTGTTGAAACAGGTGGACCGCGATGTGGGAACGGCCTCCTCCCTCATGATTTTCACGTACTTCGTGTGTGGTGCGCTGGCCATCTGGACCGTGTCCCTGGACTGGGAGGTGAAACCAAGGTTTCTCGCCATCCTCACCGTGTCGAGCGCCACCTGCGTGCTGCTGCTTCTGCATCTGCTCGAGCAACGCAACCGCGACAAGGTGCAGGAGGCCAAGTCCATGTAAATCCCGAGAAAAACGGCCATGCAGCTTGAACTTGGACCGTTCACATCCAGTTCGCTCGCACCCAGATCCACAGGGCTGCCAGCACCAGCGTGATCAGGGTGATGGGAATCCCCGCGCGGGCATGCTGGAGCCAGCTGATGGAAACACCGTGCTCCCTGGCCTGTTCCACCACGATGATGTTGGCGATGCTGCCCACGATGAAAAGGTTTCCCGCAAACGTGCTGGACAATGCTAAAATCGGCCCGCTCAAGGGGTGGGTGGCTGCGGGCAACAGGAGCATCACCGCCGGGACGTTGGAAACGAGGTTGGAGAGCAGCGCGGTGATGCTAAAAAGCCAGGCGGGATGAACCAGGTCCACGCCAAATCCTCTGAGGGTGTGCATCATTTCGTCCAGAAGACCGGAAGCTTGCAGGGAATGGTTGACGATGAAAAGCCCGGCGAAAAGGACGAGCAGCTGCCAGTCCACCAGCCCCAGAATGCGCCGGGAGGCCATGTGACGGCTGGTGAGGAGAATTCCCGCAGCCCCCAGCGCCACCACATCCCTGGGCCAGTGGGTGAAGAGAAAACAGAGGACGAGACCGGTGGTGACCAGAAGTCCCTTGGCCGCATGCCACGCGTCGAAAGGTGGGGCCGCGACTTCGGGAACCTCCATGGTTTTGTGCCAGTTGCCGCGCACCTGCCGTACCAGCACGGCCCAGATGACCACGAGGCCCAGCAGCACGGGAACGGAGCCGTCCACGAGGTAACGGGTGAACGAGAGCTGCAGGGACTGGCCGATGAGCATGTTCTGCGGATTTCCGATGAGGGTGGCCGCGGAACCCACATTGGACGCGCAGGCCAGGGCGAGAAGGAACGGCAGTGGATCGAGGTTTCGGCGTGCGCAGGCTTCGATGAGCACAGGGGTCATGGCCAGGCAGATGATGTCGTTTGCGAGAAGGGCCGAGAGAAACGCTGCGACTCCGATGAGGACGGCCAGGAAGGCCGGAGGCGAAACTTCCATCTGACCGAGCTTGCGGGTGACCTGGGCATAGAAACCCCCCAGGCGAAACTGGGCCGAGACCACCATGAGACCCAGGAGCAGGGCCATGGTTGGGACGTCGATGGCGAACCAGGCATGCTGCGGGTCGATTTCTCCCACAGCGAGCAGGGCGATGGCGCCGAGCAGGGCGATGCCCGTTCGGTCCAGGGCCAGTCCCGGGAATTTTCCGAGAATCATGCCCAGGTAGACGGCTCCAAAGGTGATGAGAATGGTGGGGGTTTCCATGACGTCTTTCTCCGCGAAACAGGAATCGTGACCCGGAACAAACGCCTCGAGCGCGTCACATCGAGAAGAGATCCCGGAACCTTTCATGAAATCGATTGATTTCCCATGGGATTCCTGAGAGTGGCGTCTTGAAGCGGTGGCACTGCGTGTTCATGACCACTTACCGCAAAGCCTCATTACAGCACGCCGCAGAGGAAAGCAAGCGGGGAGAGGTGTTCCGGACGGCATGGGAATTGCCTATCGCATGCGAAATGGAGTCCGGACGCTCCGTTGTGAGGGTCTTGTAAAGGTTCGAAACTGAAACTGATTGAGAATTCGAGAGAGGAGGACCATGGTAAACTTTGCGAGAAAGCCGATGAAGCATTCCATTTTCGTTCTTTCCCTGGCTGTTCTGGCAGGGGCATTTCTGGTCCCTTCGCACGGAAATGCCGGGGGTGTGGACGTGTTTGTGGGCATCAATCTCCCGCTGCCCGGCGTCGTCGTGGGCCCGCCCCCTGTGGTGGTGAGCGCCCCACCCGTCGTGATGGTGGAACCGGCACCGGTCGTCGTCCCTCCGCGCCCTGTGGTGGTCCACTCCGCGCCGGTGGTCGTTCATTCTTACCCCGTGGTGATTCAGGAGCACCGGAAGGGCGGCCGGTACAAGCCCCTTCCCCCCGGCCTGGCCAAGAAATGCGACCGGAAGTACGACAGGAAATGGGCTAAGAAACATCACAAAAGGTACGATTGATCGGATTTGGGGATCACGGGAATCTCCCGCGCTCCCTCATTTTCAGTTCCATGAAAACGAGTGTGCGTGAGCGACCCATTGACTCCGGGGCCGCCCACGCACGCTCCGACACACGGCTCCTGGAGCCGGGAGGATTCTCCACCCCCGCTTCCAGGTTCCGGGCCCTTGTACTGCCTTTCCTGCAGGATTTTATTATCACGCATGTAGGGAAACCCCTACACCCTTCCCCGTTCTACATGCCGTGGCTCGAACCCGCCCGAGTGCGGAACGTTCCGCCATAGCGCACTTCAGGGTCCGACCTTTGCCTGCCCTCGGTGGAGGCGCAGGCAGTGAGGATCAAAAGCAACAAAATGGTCCAGAGTATTTTCATTGCGGGCTCCGTAGCACTAAAATGACTCCAAAATTTCGTGCAATGCCATCCAGGCGCTGTCCGACCTTCCCCTGCCCATGAGTCCCGGGGAAACATCACCGATAATTTCCGACGTCTAAGGTTCTGCCGAATACATCCTGGGCTTGCGCACCACCAGCGTGCCGGCCAGTTTGTCATGCCACCCCTGCTTTCTGGAATCGAAGGCCACCCAGAGAAAGCCCAGCATGAGGAAGATGGCTGACAGGGCATAGGCGACATATCGGCCCACAAACTGGCTCTTGGAAGGAGCGCCGCCCGTCCTGGCATCCACGATGATGGCCGAGATGGCCATTTTCCCTGGAGTTGCCAGGTATTTGAACCAGAAAGCCAGCGTGACGATCACCGGAAAAACAAAGGAGAGCAGAAAGTTTCCCACGGGCTCCCTGGGTGACGGCAACAAAGGGTGGGCAAGCATCATGATACCCGCCACGAAACCACCGGCGAAGAAAAAGAACACGCTGTCGATGATCGTGGCGGCCACCCTGCGCCAGAATCCCACATAGATGAGAGGAGGGTGAAGGGGCGAACCGTTGAGCTGGCGGGGCTCCTCCGGGCCCTCCAGGGGGGCGGAGTCCTCGGAATCCCCCTCCCGATATAAG
>CAZZHS010000073.1:0-15240 GCA_964654275.1 uncultured Syntrophobacteraceae bacterium | reverse complement strand
CTCGCGCTGATGCTCCCGTCCTCCGTCACGTTGCTGAACGTGTAGCTCGTCACTGGGCCCTGCGACTTGCCGTTCACCAACACGTCCTTCACCACATGATCGGCATCGGGTGTGATCGTGAAGGTCCGGCTGCCGCCGTGGGTCACGGCCACGTTTCCCGATGGGCTGATGCTGCCGTTGGCGCCTGCGCTCGCGGTGATGGTGTGCGTTTTCAGCTCAAAGGCAGCGTGAATCGCATGGTCGGCCGCAACATCGTTGAAGGTGAAAGCGTCGAGCGGTCCCCTGGAAATCCCATCCACCACCACATCCTTGATTGAGTAGCCTGTGTGCGGTGCGATGGAGAAAGACACGCTTCCCCCCTGGACGACGGAGATGGACCCGGAAGGGCTGATGGACCCATTCGAGCCCGCGCCGGCGGTGATGACAAAGGACTTGGGCGTCAGGGCGAACTGCGCCGTGATGGTGTGATTTGCTGAAATATTCTCGAACCTGTAGGAAGCGACCGGACCCACCGAAGTGCCGTCCACGGTCACATCCTGGATGGAATATCCCGAATGGGGCGTGATGGTGAACGCCTGGTCGGCAGACCGCTCCACGAGAAAGGAACCGCTCGGGGAAATGGTGCCGTTTTCCCCCGCTTCCGCCTTGATGACCTGGCAGCTGAGCTCATTGGAATATCCGCTCTCATTGCCCTGCGTGTCGTAGGCGGTGGCGGCGAAAAAGTAATCCACGTCATCGGGCAGATCGTTGAGCGTGACCGACGTCGTGTTGCCCACGTCGATCGTGTTTGTGTAACGACCACTGGTGATGCCGTAATGGATTTTGTAGCCGGCAAGCTGGGGCTCGGTGTTGGCGTTCCAGGCCAGCTTCACTTGTGCGGCAAAAACAGGGGAAACCATGAAAAAAATGAAGATGAAGAGCACCTTGAAGAGCAGGAAAGACGGGAGCAGCTCGACACTGAAAAATCGTTCACCTCTCCCCTGAGGGTTATGCGACATGATCACACCTCCTGTGAGTTGCGTTGCGGCCGGGCTAAGTCCAGCCCCACAGGAGGCGCTGCACCTGCCGGCAACCCTGCTGCCGTGTCCCGGAACATCCGGAATTTAGGCCAGTGGCTTTGCGTCCCACCCTTTCGGCGTGGTTTGCCTTTTTCGGCGCTGGTTGTTGCTGGTTGTTAAAGACAGTTCAAATTACATTGCTGCAATGACGTACGGGTCACAAGACCGAAAGATCAAACCTCCTTTTCATTTTTTGTTAATGATATCCATCACAAAAATGATTCGCCCGCTGCGATCCGACAACTTTCGCAGGTTTAAGAGCAACGCGTGTGCCATGATTTTTTCCAGGAACGCCTGGGTGCGTGAGAACGAGACCGCGGCGGCAGGCGCGAATCCTGAGCAGGGGGTGGGCTCGAGCGACCGAGTACAACTCAACACAACAATAGAATGTCCACCACTGGAATCGTCATTCCGGCAGTCTCCAAGCCGGAATCCACAGCTAAGACATAGATGCCGGTTTAGAAACTGCCGGCATGACGAGTGTCGAAATCGACACCCTATACAATTGGAGCTGTACTGTGTCCATTGCCCTATCAAGGAGGACCATCTGCGAGCAGCCCGTGATTCCCGGGTGATTTTGGAGGGAGGTTGTCGTCAGGATTTCTGAATTTCCGGGGCGTGCGTGAACGGCGCTCTGAGGCAATGGACACTTTATCGTGCAGCGATGCTGTTCAGTCAGGACGGCACCGGTGTGCTGTGCATCTCCTTGAACTATGGAACACCAACGAGTTATCTCGCTGCACTTTAGATTTTACAACAGACAATCAAACGGCTCTGAACGGCCTGGTACAGCAGGGCAGAAATGATTGCCCAGATCGGCTGGTTTCCAGGCGAAACCAGCAATTGGTTTGGGACTTGCGCCCGGGAGTACTAGTGTACGGTGAATTTCCAATTCCTTCTAAACCAGAAACCTGTATCGCAAATACATTTTTGAAATCAATTCTGAAGAATCGTGTTGACAATTCCCTGAAGTGGCCGAAGCGGTACCGCCGGGGGAATCGGAGGTGCATGGCATTGTGATGATTCTCTGCAGCAAGGCAGATGTCATAATTTTTTTATGTTTTTTTATAAGAAAAAAAATAAATGTAATTTCAGTGATATACAAATTAGACATTCAATCTTTTGACGACCGTTTGTATCTCTTTCCCTTCATTGTGCTCTCCATGGCGCCCCCTCCCTCGCTTGACAACACTCCGAATTTTTTATTATACGCCGTACTGAATCTCAGGGATTCTCACAATGCATTGCTGCAGGCTCACAGTGCTCTACAAATTCCTCGTCGTACACGAGATCTGCCACTCCTCTGTCGGGTTTGGGCTGAAATGGGGCTTTCCGGCAGCGCGAGCGGATTTTCGCCCAACACCTGCGGCCGCGAGGTTCTCAGGAGGGTAAATGTTTCGCTTTTGTCGGGTGCCGCACTTTCATGCAGCGTGCAGCCCTCCCACACAAAGTGTGCATCGTCTTGCCGAACTGCCCGCATCCACGTCGGGCTCGAACGGCGGGTGGACCGACGGTCTCGGACATCGGGCGGAGGCCGGGCTCGGGTCGTGTCTTGAAAGATATTCACGGAATACTCTCGAGATTTGTCGATGACGCATGGCAGAGCCCAACGCAGAAAATCGCCCCGACCCCTACGGGCCGGTTCAGTGAAATCATTGGAGAGGCGCAGCGTTCTGCGGAAACGACGACGATCAAAACTTCTGGAGGTAACAAATGCAATTCAGTTTGGTCCAAAAGGCCGTTGCGGGCATTTTGGAGCGGCTTCTCAGCCTCAAATTCGCACTTTCCTTCCTGGCCTGCGTGGGCCTGAGTCTTTTCCTCGCTGCAAGCTCACCGGCTCAACAGGTTTCCCTGGCCTGGAATCCCAACACGGAGCCGACCCTCGCCGGGTACAGGATTTATTATGGGACGTCCAGCAGGATCTACACATTCCAAAGAGACGTGGGAAACGTCACCCAGTGCACCATTTCCGGACTCGAACCAGGCAGGACCTATTATTTCGCCGCGACAGCCTACGACAACCAGGGCCACGAAAGTGCATACTCGGCTGAAATCAAAACAACCCTGCCGCTGGAAAACCGTGCACCCTCAGCGATGGGCTCCAGCTTTCAGGTGATTCAGAATGGCGTGTTAAAAGGGACGTTGAAGGGAACCGATCCCGATGGGGATCCATTGACTTTCAGGATTGTCACCCGCCCCACCAAGGGCAGCCTCGTGCTCAACAATTCCACAACGGGCGCTTTCACCTACCAGCCCAATACGGGGGTTGTGAACACCAGCGACTCCTTCACGTTCAGCGTGTACGACGGGAAACTCAGCTCGTCCACAGCCATGGTCAGCATCGCCGTCACAGCACAGGAACCGCGCGTGACGCAGGGCCTTCAGGCGCTCTACACGTTTGACGAGGGCATGGGTGGGACCGTTTTTGATGTTTCGGGTGTCGGAGTGCCTTTGGACCTCAGGGTGAACAACACGAGTCGCATCAAGTGGGTCGAAGGGGGCTTGTCGGTCACAGGAGCGACACTCATCGCCTCAGATGAACCCGCCGGCAAAATTGTCGACGCGGTGAGCAGATCCAATGAAATCACCATCGAAGCCTGGATCAAACCGGCGAGCGCCACTCAAACCGGCCCTGCACGCATCGTCACTCTTTCCACGGACACCAGCTTGCGCAACTTCACTCTGGGACAGGGAGTCAATGATGGGTCCTCCCACCTCTACGGCGTGCGACTCCGAACCACGACCAGCAGCCTGAACGGGCTCCCCTCTCTCGATACTCCCCACGGCACACCCTCCACCAAACTGACGCACATCGTCTACACGCGCAATGCTTCGGGCACGGCACGGCTCTACGTCGACGGTCAGCAGCAAGCCGCTGGAACCGTCGGCGGCACCCTGTCCAACTGGAACACGAGCTACCGGTTCGCTCTCGCCAATGAGTTCACCGGCGATCGACCCTGGCTGGGCGAATTTCAGCTGGTCGCCATTTACAGCAGGGCTCTGAGCGCAGCCGAAATCTCCCAAAATCTCAGTGCAGGCTCCAAACCCTACGAGGTCAAAAGGGCTCCGGCCATCACCCGGCAGCCTGAAAACCAGTCAGTCACAGCCGGCAGTGCCGCCGAATTCACCCTCGAAGCCGAAGGCAGCTCGCCCCTGTTCTACCAGTGGCAGCGACGCGTTGGAACCACCTGGTACGACATCTCCCAGGCCACAGCCCCTTCCTGCACGATCCCCAGCACGAAATTGGAAGACGATAACACCTCTTACCGCTGCAGAGTGTGGAACAGCGAGGGAAGTCTCACCAGCGCGGCAGCCCTGCTGTCGGTTCGCAGTGCTTCGGGCTGGCAACGGGTGACGACGGGCCTCCAGGCGCTCTACCGATTCAAAGAGGGCGGGGGTTCGATCATCCGGGATACGTCAGGGGTCGGAACCGCCTTGGACCTTGTCGTGAACAACCCCGCCTGGGTCAGGTGGCTCCCAGGCGGAGGACTGGCCATCACCAACGCAACGATTATCGCTTCACCCGGGGCTGCGTCCAAGATCAGCCAGGGCGTCAGGAGCACCGGGGAAATCACGATCGAAGCCTGGATCAAGCCCGCCAATACGTGGCAAAACGGACCTGCACGTGTGGTCACTCTATCTTCCGATGCCTTTCACCGTAACTTCACCCTCGGGCAGGGGATCTTTGGGGGCTCCCCGGCAGTCTATGACGTGCGGTTTCGATCCTCAGACACCGATCTGAACGGCATGCCATCCATCACCTCTCCACCCGGGAGCCTTTCGACGGTTCTGACCCACGTGGTGTACACGCGCAACACATCGGGATTGGCGAAATTGTACCTCAATGGGCAGGAGAAAGCCTCCGGGCTGGTCGGAGGTACTCCCTCCAACTGGGAGACGGGCTTTCGGCTCGCACTGGGAAACGAATTGACGGAAGATCGCCCCTGGCTGGGAGAATTTCATCTCGTGGCCCTGTACAGCCGGGCGTTGAACCAGGAGGAAATTTTAAGAAATTACTGGAGTGGAACCAATTAGGAGATGCCTCGCTCGGCTCAGCGCATAAAATCCTCATGGGAAATACAAAATTGTGACGTTCAGTACAGACCTTCCTACGGAGCATCCCCTCAGCCTCAAAGCGTCATTCCTGGATGCTCCGGGCGGGAGGGCATGAAAACCTGGAATCCCGCCAAAGCCGGGTGAGAATCACGGATTGGTAAATGGTTGCTCATCGTGTCGCTGCACGAAGGGCAACTCCTGGAGCCGGAAGACAATTGGGCGGGAGAGCCGCCGGGGGCTGAAGGCGGGAACGCTAAAACATCGAGCCTTTTATAGTCCGGTAAAACCGGGCGCAAATCCTTGACCGTCTGCCGATTCCCGGGCTGGAGCCCGGGAACCGGCGGATCTGAGCGATCATTTCGGCCGAGCGTACCACGTTTCAGGTGTTTTGGAAGGCATCCCAGGAAAAAAGGGGGAACAACGGCCGGCCGCACTGGTATCATAATTGCTCACCACGCTCTCCATACCCTGGCTAACCTCGCCACGGTGCAATTCGGAACAAACCGGGCAGTGCGTGAGCCCTTCGCCATGTTTTCCGAAAGGATTCAACTCCCAAGGAGCCGTCGTTGAAAACCGTATCCCTCGCCATTCCGTTTCTGCCCCTGTCGACCTGCCAGAATGGATATGAGACCCTTGAAACACACGTCCTGACGCCCTTCGGCTCCCTGGACATTGTGCTTCCCATCGGCGGGAGGGAAGCCTCCCCCTGTGAAATTCGGGTTTCAGGCCACCTGGATCAATGGTTCCCGAATGGAACCGCCGTGCCGCCTGAATTCAGGGACTTCGTCTCCCGATTCATCGAAGAATTGAGTCACGAAATCCTGGGCGGAAAGCAACCCGGCCGGATACCCTTCAAAATCCTGCGGGAGTGACGCATCGGGGTCACAGGCGCTCAATCCCCCAGCGCTCTGCCATGTCGATGGCGATGGAATTCAGGAGCCCGGATGTCGCCGGTGAATTGCCCCCACTGTGCCCGGAAGCTGCCGCAAACGCTTCACTTGTTCTTGTACCACCGCGCGTGGGTGATGCCGAATTTCTTGATTTTGTAATGGAGGACCCTCGGGGTCACCCCCAGGAGGGCAGCCGCATCCTTTTGAATCCAAAGACTTTTCTCCAGCGCTTCGAGGATCAGGGATTTTTCCTGTTCATCCAGGTGCTGGACCGTGGCGCGCGGCGCCGCAGCCGAATCCTGCCTCGCTCCCGCCGTCGGGAGATTGGGCAGCGACACGTTTTCCAGGGTGACCGTGGACGTCTCTTCCAGAAGCACGGCCCGTTCGATTACGTTGGACATTTCGCGGATGTTTCCGGGCCAGCTGTAGCGCTTGAACAGGTCCAGCACGCCGGGAGAGAACCCGTCCACATGCTTCTTGACGGTGCGGCAGACCTTTTCCAGGAGATGCCGCGCGATGGGCTCGATGCACTCCCGCCGCTCCCTCACGGGCGGCAGCTGGATGCGGAGCACATTGATGCGGTAATAGAGATCCTGCCGAAAATGGCCTGTGTCCATGAGGGCTTCCAGGTCGCGGTTGGTCGCCGCAATGATGCGGATGTTGGAGTGGATGGTCCGATTGCCCCCGAGCCGCTCGAAAGCTTTCTCCTCGAGGACCCGCAGGAGCTTGGCCTGCAGGGCGGGGCTCAACTCACCGATCTCGTCCAGGAAAACCGTCCCGCCGTTGGCCTGCTCGAGACGGCCGGCCCGGGCCTTGTGCGCCCCGGTGAAGGCCCCCATTTCGTGGCCGAAGAGTTCGCTTTCCAGAAGAGTTTCGGGAATGTTGGCGCAGTTGATGGTGACAAAGGGCTTGTCGCGCCGGGCACTGTTGAAATGAACCGTCCCGGACAGGAAACTCTTGCCCGTTCCCGTCTCTCCGGTCATGAGCACGGTGGAATCGGTTCCGGCGAGCTTGCGGATGGTCTGCATGACTTTTTTCATGGCGGGGCTCACGGCGATGATGCGCCCCAGGTCATAGATGACGTCCTGCTGCCTTCGCAGATAGTCGATTTCGTGGCGCAGGCTGATCTTTTCGAGGGCATTGTCGAGAGCCAGCTTCATCTTTTCGGCCGTGTAGGGCTTGGGAATGAAATCGAAGATGCCCGCCTTCATCACCTTGACGATCAATTCGGCCTTTTCCACTTCACTGGTCACGATCACGGGAGTTCGGGGAGCCGCATCCCGGACACGTTCCACAAAACTCATCTGCCCGGGCACGCGCGGGTCCAGGTCGCACACGATGGCGTCGAAGGATTCGGTCTTCAACCGTCTGGAGGCGGTCTTGTGGCCCTCGCAGAAGTCAAGGTCATGATCCGCACTCAGATGTTTCAAGAATAAATCTCTCCAGCTCTCATTGCTCTCTAAGACAAGAATTCTCGCCATCATCATTTCCTGTGCTGTTCTGGAATTCTTTTCGCGCGGCCCCAGGCGAAAGCATCCTGCATATGTTTAATTAAATGTAACAAGCCGGGACCCTGCAGAGAACAACCAACTTCCGGAACACCACCCCAAAGGGACGCAACGTCTCACCAAGGGGGGAACATTCATTCGATCCAAAAATCAGGAATCTCCTGATAGACAAGCCCATCTCATTGCGCCAATAATCAAAACATCCCACGTGAAAGAGTACAGGGTTTGAGAAAGAAATCGAATCCCAGGCGCTGTTCCTAAAAACGGTGTTTCGTCCCGCAAGATCTGATTCAAAGGCGCACCGTCCGGCCGGCCCTCGATCCCCGGCAGGCAGGACACCTGCTTTCCCCAGAGAGGAATCGGAGTTTTGAACCTGCAGCATTAGCGACAAGTGCGCCTTCATCAGATAAAGACCGTTTCCGTGCCTCTCGGTCCCCGACCGGACTCGCTATTCCTGCGAGATTCATTTTTTTCAAGATCCGGAAAAGCTGTGCCCACAGAGAACTCACAAAACGCCCAGCTTCCGGAATGGAGAAAGAATGCATCACGAACTCAAGGATTTTCTGGTCACCGTCATGTCGATCACGTCGGGCATCGAACGCAGGCAGGACTTTTTCAAGACCATCCTGCTGGAAATGGCCCGGGCCTTTCGCACCCGGCGCGTTCACCTGCTGGTCGGCGACCCCTCCCAAGACTGCTTGACCCTTGTGGGAGGGCACCCTTTGCTGGAGCAGATGGGAAGACCGGGCGTCAAAGGGCAGGAACCCAAACCCGCCGAACTCGAGTCCCTGAAGCCTCTTTGCCGCTCTTCTCACGGGGAGTGCACTCTGCTCCTTCCCTTTCGCCACCTGGGCGCGCCGCTCCTCTGCCTCCGTCTCAATTGGCCCGAGTCCGGGGTTCCGCTCTGGATCCACGATGAAGACTCCCTCACCTCGTTTGCCGAAAAGCTGGGAAGTTACCTCTCCTGGGGAAATGTTCTGCTGCAGATCGCCGCATCCAAACGCCGCCTGCAGGCCATTTTCGACCTCATCCCCAGGCCGGTGGGCGTCATTGGGCCCGATCACACCATCGAGAGGGCGAACAAGGCCTTCGTGGAGCTTTTCAATCGTGGATTCCACGACACCATCGGCTGCAAATGCTATGAGGTCATCCACCGGTCCGAGGAACCTTATTCCGACTGCCCCCTTCAACGAGTCATCCACGATCAGATTTGCGTTGAGCAACGGCTGAACAACGGAACGCCTCTCCAGGTGACGCACATGCCCCTGCACGAGGACAACGGCACGTTCAAATCCCTGGTCATTTTCGGATCCGCAGCCGTCAAAAGGGCGGGTGTCGCCGCTCCAAATGATTCAAACCTGCAATTTCTCAGGCTCTACGACTCCCTGAGCCAGCCCCTGACGGTGATCTCCCTCATCGCCGATCTCATGCTCCTCAATCCCGAGGAGCGTGTCAGCACGGAATACCTCGAGATCACGCGCCGGGAAATCGACCGCATCATGAACATCCTGAAGAGAGAGCGGGAGGGGTGCCTCCTGCCCCCGCAGGGGAAGGAGAACACATGAGGAATGGAGAAAGGAGGGGCCCGAGCGGACCCTCACTCCTCCACGCGGGGCGCGCTGCATTTCGAGGATGTTCTTCCCTCGCAGCCGCCACGAGGCGGCATGAACAAGGTGAACCCAATGAGAAAGGAAAGTTCCGATGAGCGCACGACCTCAGCTCGCGGAGCGGCGTTCTCACCCCCGGTACCGGATGGGCAACCCGACGCTGGTCTACTTTTCAAATTTTTCGGGCAATTTTGGAACGCTGGAGAACATCAGTTGGGCAGGAATGGGGCTGCGCATGCTTTCCTTGAAACCGGAGCGTCCCGGCCCGCTGAAACTTTCCCTGCACGTGCAGCACGACGCGCCTCTTCGGCTTGAAAACCTCTGGTGCCGGCTCGTCTATGACTTCAACGACCCGGTCCCGGGAAAAGAATTGCACCTGAAATCCTGTGGCGTGAAATTTTTGCGCCTCACCCGGGAGCAGAAGAGGCTCCTCGAAAGGCTCATGAAATACCATTCCCTAAGGGATTAGCCCTCGGCGGTTCGTTCACTCACCACTTGCGCCGTATTGGCAAATCCAGCTCCGGATCATTTTTCCGACCCCGCGTCGTGCTCCGTCGCCGTTTAATCCCTCCGGCACCGTGCAGATTTCTGTCATGGACGAAACATTTTACGCCAGACCGAGACCCTCCGGTCCATGGCCGCCATGTCTCCATGCCTGGATTTGTGGATGAAGTGGATGTAGGCACAAACGGCCGGAAGATCCAGGTTTTCCGCATCGGCATAGAACTCGTCCATGCCCTTGACCACATCGCCGACGGTCATTTCCAGGGGGACACTCAGGGAGTCATAAATGGACTGCACAGGACCTTTCTGGAGTCCCTTCTCCTGATCGGCCATGGCCCGAAAGACCGTGGCGCCGTCGAAGAATCCGCACACAAACCCCAGCTTTCCCGCATACCCGAGCTTTTCCCAGGATCTCCCGTTGACCCAGCTCTTCCCCACGAAAGCCGCCATGACCTTGTCCTCCTCGAAGGCCAGTCCCGATGAGGCAAACAGGCCGGTCAGCAGAAAACAGCCCAGGGCCAGACTCAGAAGGGCGAGGTCTTTCCGCTGTCCGCAAGCGGTGGGATTCCAGGAAAAGAAGCAAACCATGACGGCTCTCGATGCAGAAGAACGCTGAGCTGAAAGATCATTGAAAGAGGACGTTGTCCGAAGACCTGTATCTATCTTCCCAGCCGAAAGCCTCTGCCACGGGCTTGAAGGTGACGAAGCCTCCATGCAGGTTCAAACCGTTCCTGATGGCGGCATTGGATGCACACGCCTTCTCCAGACCTTCATCGGCAAGGATCAGGCCGTACTTGATGGTGCGGTTGTTGAGGGCGAAGGTGGAGGTTCGCGCATAGGCCCCGGGCATGTTGGCCACGCAATAATGAATGATGTCATCCACCACGTAGACCGGGTCGGCGTGGGTGGTCGGCCGCGAAGTTTCACTGCAGCCCCCCTGGTCGATGGCCACATCGAGAAAAACGGAACCGGGCTTCATGAGTTGGAGATGATGGCGTCGGATGAGCCGCGGGGCTTTGGCTCCCCGGATGAGCACGGCGCCCACCACGATGACGGCTTCTCTCAGGCCCATTTCCAGGGTGTAACTGTCGCTGAACAGCGGGACGACATTGGGAGGCATGGTGTCGGCCAGGCGTTCGAGCAGGTCGATGTCCACATCCAGAACGGTGACCCGGGCCCCAAGCCCGGCAGCCACTCGAGCCGCATTGCTTCCCACGGTGCCGCCGCCCACAATGAGCACGCCGGCGGGAGAAACGCCGGGAACCCCCGTGGGCAGCAGCCCCCGTCCTCCATTGAATTTGCTCAGAAAATAGCAACCCATGAGAGGCGCCATGCGACCGGCCACTTCGCTCATGGGCTTGAGCAGCGGCAGGCTGCCGTCGGCTTCCTGAACGGTTTCATAAGCGACCGCACTGATTTTCTTCTCCAGGCAGACCCGGGTCAGTTCTTCATCGGCTGCAAAGTGAAAGAACGTGTAGAGCATCTTTCCCGGGGTCAGGTATTCATATTCCGGCGGGAGCGGTTCCTTGACTTTGATGATCAGGTCCCCCCTTTCCCACACCTCGGCCGCAGTGTCCAGGAGTCTAGCGCCCGCTGCGGTGTAGTCCTCGTCGGGGAGGCCCGACCCAAGCCCCGCACCGCGTTCCACAAAAACCTCATGGCCGCGATCCACGTAGGCCCTGACCGAAGCGGGGGTCAGGCCGACGCGGTATTCGTGATTCTTGATCTCCTTGGGACATCCGATCTTCATACGTCCTTTTCCCCCTGAAAGCCCGGCAGGTCCCTTGTGCAGTCGGGCCGCCGCGCCTTGCAAAAGTGTCCTTCAGCCTGAGGGGAAGGGGATGCTTTCACCCGTCGCCCGGTTCCCAGTTCATCAGAGTGGTGCTCATGACGCAAATAATACGATCAATCCCGGCCAATCACAAATTGAAGTTGTGTGAAAAACCGGGGGAGCGGCGTGAAGGACAAGATTGGCAATGTGCGAGAACGCTGCACAGGTGGGAATGGGCAGGCCTGGTGCAACAGAATGCGGAGGCCGGAATCCGTCGGGCTTTGGGCTGGAGTGAATACCCCTTTGAGGGATAGCCGGTTGGTTGCAGGTGACAGGAATCCAGGGCAAACTACCCTGCCTGCCTTGAGGGGAATTGCGATGGTGTTGGGACATTCCATTGCAGAGCGGTTCACTCGGGGGCGGCAGAGCCACCGTTAAAAAGGTTCCGTTCCCAGGCAGAGCCTGGGAACGAGAGGAAGGTTCCGTTCCCAAGCGGAGCCTGGGAACGAGAGTATCTGGGGCAGGTACGTTTCCCCTGCGGAAAGCTCACTCGAAGACGGTGCCGTCAGCACCCGCTGCCGTCTCCGGTGCACCCGGCGCCTTTGGCGCAGCCTCCTGCGCGCCGCTTCTTGAGGGACTGGAGGTTTCCTCCCTCGTAGATCAGCTGCAGCCCCATCTCGATGAAACCATCCATCTCGACGGGCAGGATGCCCGCTTCCAGCAGGACCTTTGCGGGATTCTCCCCCACTCCGCTCACCAGGACAGCCCGGCAGTCCCCGAGAACTTCGGCGAGCTTCCGCCAGCGCTCCAGACCTCCGCCCGAGGGGGGAGCCTCCCGCTCACCCACCAGCTGAAACTCCCCGTCCCGGCGCTCCCAGATCTGAAAGCTTCGTGCTTCCCCCAGGTGCTGGTTCACGAGAACTCCCTCCCGCGTGGCCACTGCCACCCTTGGCCGATCCTCCGTGGAGGGCACCAGGGTGGAGCACGCGGAGAGGCATCCCCCCAGCTCGCTGGAACGGTCTTCGCCGAGAAGCCCGACGGCGTCGGCACGACATCGAGTGCAGTGACGCATCTGGGGAAGGAGCTCGCCGGTCCTGTCCCGAAGGCTCGCCATCATTTCCGGTGTGGGTTCCTCCACGTGCTCGAAGGGCGTGTCCTTGTTGGGAAAGACGGGCATGCAGTTGTGGAGGTCCACGCCCATTTCCCCCATTTTGCGGGCCACATCGACCACATGCTCGTCATTGACACCGGGAACGACAATGGTGTTCACCTTGATGAGGAGTCCCTTCTCCTTGAGCCTTCTCACGGCTTCGAGCTGCCGGTCGAGGAGCAGCTCCGCCGCTTCGATCCCCCGGTAGATGATCTTTCCGTCCCGCACCCAGCCGTAGATGTCCTTCCCCACTTTTGGATCCACGGCGTTGATGGTGACCGTCACGTGCGTCACCCCCAGGTCGGCCAGCCGATCCACGCAGTCGGGCAGACCAAGCCCGTTGCTGGCCAGGCACAGGAGCAGGTGAGGAAATTTTTCCTTGACCAGTCTTATGGTTTCGAGGGTCTCTTCCACGTTGGCGAAAGGGTCACCGGGACCTGCGATGCCCGCGACGGTGATGCGAGGCTCCTTTTCCAGGATCTGCTCCATGTAGCGCAGCGCCTGGTAGGGTGTCAGCAACGCACTGGAAACCCCGGGACGGCTCTCGTTGACACAATCGTATTTGCGGTTGCAGTAATTGCACTTGATGTTGCATTTGGGGGCCACAGGGAGATGCACACGACCGCAATCACCCTTCACGCCCGCATTGAAGCAGGGATGCCGATTGGTACTCAAGGCGCTGTTCATGGTCTCATTCCTTTCCTATCACCTTATTTCACCGCAGAGGTCACAGAGAGCGCTCAGGTGGTTCGGGTTCAAAGCGATGAAGACTCACTTGATAAGCTACTTTCACTGGTCAATTCGCCCTTCGATGCCCTTCGGTGCCTCAGGACAAGGCTCTCAAGAAACAGTTGTTGCTGTGCACGCCATGCCGCCCTTCGATACCTCAGGGCGAACGTAGGTTTTGTTGGGTTGTGGTCCTCCAAAATCTTCAAAAAACGACTGTTTCTTGTCGGTCACCTTGACACGCCAAAGCGGGGCTTATTTCGCTCAGGGCGATCAGGTTTGACTGGTTTCCAGTTTGGTAGCAAATTCCCGGGTATAATGAGTTCCCAAGGGGGACAACAACCCAAAGGTGACCACTCTGCGTTCGTGCTGAGGTATCGAAGCACCCGTACCCTCGCTTCGTAGCATGATCGTCGCGTTTTGAGCCTCATCGGTACGAGCCGGCCCTCACATGTAGCCGTAGCCGATGGCGGATCCCGTCTGCTTGCGCTCGAGAAAGAGATTCACCAGGAGATCCAGGAGCTGCTGTGCGCCCCGGTAACCCAGATGAAGGGTTCTCTGCCCGCCGAACCGGTCGTGGATGGGAAAACCCACCCGAAGGAGGGGAATGTCCATCCTTTTGGCCATCTGATAACCTTTGCTGTGACCCACCAGGAGGTCCGGCGAAAGGGTACGCACCTCCTCTTCGATCTCGTGGAAGTCCACGCCTTCCCTGACCAGGGGGAGATCCTCCAGGATGTCTTCCGTCACCGCGGCAACCGCCTCCTTCAGCCTGCCGCTCCTGCCGCCGGTGGCGCAGAGGAGCGGCCGAATGCCGATCTCCGCCAGGAGGGCAGTGAGTCCCACGATGAGGTCCTCCTCGCCGAAGATCACCGCACGCTTGCCGAAAATGTACTTGTGTCCGTCCACGAACGCGTCGATGAGGCGGCCGCGTTCGAGCCGGTGCCTGGCCGGTGTCGCGCTGCCGCTGATTTCTTCCAGGAGAGCGAAGAACCGGTCCGTTTCCCGGAGTCCGACGGGCATGCCCAGGAGGTGACGCTCCACCTCGAATTTCCGCTCCAGAACCAGCCCCGCCGATTCCCACCCTTCCAGGGTCCGACCGAACTCGATGCTCGCCCGCGAACCGCCCATGTTCCGGATCTGCGCCAGGGGGGTGCCGCCTGCGGGGATCTTTTCGTAATCTTCCAGAGCGGGGCCGTCCAGTGTGTCCGAGATGTCCGGCAGGACGATGGACGGCAGTGCGAAATCTTCGAGGATCTCCTTGAGGTGACGCACGTCCGCGGGGGATACGAACCCAGGAAAGAGATTGACCGCTTCCGTCGCTTCCGTGTGCCCCGCCAGCTGGTCCACCACGGCTCGAACCGCGCTGTGAAAGCCTTCCATGTGAGTGCCGGAATAGCTGGGCGTGGACACCCGGACCAGATGGGGCAGTCCATCCTCCAGGCAGGGAGTCGTTTCCCTCTCGAAATTTCGAAGGATCCCGGGCACGTCGTCCCCGATGGTTTCGGTGAGGCAGGTGGTGGCCACGCCGATCATCTGGGGGTGGTACTTGTGCATCACGTTGAGCAGCCCCTGCTTGAGGTTGGCCTCGCCGCCGTAGACGGCCTGCTTCTCGCCGAGAGAAGAGGAGGCGATGTCCATGGGTTCGCGGAAGTGGCTGATGATGTAACGGCGCATGTAGGTGGCACAGCCCTGGGAACCATGAAGAAAAGGAATGGCCCCTTCGATCCCTCGAAAGGCCACACAGGCCCCGAGAGGTTTGCACAACTTGCACGCGTTGGTGGTGGAGATGTAGGGGGGTTCGTTCTGCTTCATGGTTTCATCCTTTTTTCCCACTCACCGCCTATCCCTATCCATGTGAGCGGTGATAATTCGGAACACAGAAAATTCATCGAGCAAAGGGGCAGGCGGGTTTCTCGTGTCGATCCAGGCGATTGCGGAGCGAGCCTTCCAGCCTGCCGAACTCTTAG
>CAZZHS010000072.1:0-16006 GCA_964654275.1 uncultured Syntrophobacteraceae bacterium | reverse complement strand
AATCCCAACTGGTTGTACCTATTTGCACCACTCAGCTGGTGTGCGAAACTTCAGAGGGAAATCTGTCACAGGAGGAGTTTGGTCGAGAGCAGGAACGCCTCCTGGGAGAGTACCGCCGGACCTGGGAGAACGCCCTGCGGCTGGAGGGTTTCGCCGATCTCGAGGAAAGCTTGCTCTTTGAAATCGGGTCTTTTCTGGGCCGCGCGGACCCTCAAGAGATCAGAGCACTCTGCCGACAGGCGCTGCTCCAGATCAAGGGGGACTGGCAGCAGAGCGTGGACCCTGCGCACAGGGTATCCGTCGAAGGATTCTATGACCGCAGCCAGGCCATGATTTTTGAGCTCATGTGGTGGCACACCCTGATCGATGATCTTTCTCCACTGGCCTACGTGGTCGCTTTGAGGCTGGCGCAGGGACATGGATGCACGCGATGCCTGGATTTCGGCTCCGGCGTAGGTTCCGGCGGGATTCTTTTCGCGCGCCATGGCATGGAAGTGACCCTGGCGGACATCAGCGCCACAGCACTGGAGTTCAGCGCATGGCGTTTCAAGCAAAGGGGGCTTTCCGCCAGGCACCTGGACCTCAAGGCCCGGGAGTTGCCGGAAGCGGCATTCGATTTCATCACGACCATGGACGTCTTCGAACACCTGGTCGATCCCGTCAAAACGGTGAAAGACATCCACAGAGCGCTCAAACCAGGAGGACTGCTCTTCGGCCGATTTCATGCGGAAGCCGATGAAGACCGGCCCCACCACATTATCCTGGATTTCGAGCCCACCCTGCGGGAGCTTGAGGCCTGCGGCTTCACCAAATTCTGGCAGGACACCTGGCTCTGGGGCCATGAAGTCTATCAGAAAGAGCGATGTTAGGGCAAATGTGGCTCAAACAGTTTGCTTGAGCCGAACCGAGGGCATTGCGTAACCGGGGCGGCAGACCACATGTCGGGGGCAATTCCACCAAACAGCATTCATGAGCGCCGGATCGGACGGGCCGCTACACCTGGCCTGAAATGTCCCCGCAGATCAGGTGGTTCCCAGGCTCGAGCTTGGGAACCAGGAAGCGGGCTGGGACTTGCGCCGGGCTCTACCGGGACAAACCCGGTCGGAAGGAGACTTCAACTCTCACTGTAAGTGGGAAAGTCCGTGTAGCCGCGGGCCTCGAAGGAGAACCACGTCTCCATGTCTGCCGGCGGGTTCAGCGGCCAACCGTGTGCGAAGCGTTCGACGAGGTCGGGATTGCTGATATAAGGGCGCCCGAAGGAAATGAGATCGGCGTGATGGTTTCGAATTGCCTCTTCGGCGGACTCACGGGTGTAGCCGCAGTTGCCGATCAGGGGCCCATTGAAAACGTCACGGAACTCCGCGAGCGTCATGGGGGCGCCCAGTTGGTGAAAACCGAAGGCCAGGCCGTCCACCACGTGGAGGTAGGCCAATCGGTACCGGTCCAGTTGCCCGGCCGCATACAGAAAAGTCTCCCGGTAGTCGGGCGAGCCCATGTCGTTGAAATTGCCGTTGGGCGACAGGTGCACGCCAACGCGCTCCGCAGGCCAGACCGTGACAACCGCCCTGACGATTTCATCCAGGAATCGGAAGCGATTTTCGAGGCTGCCGCCATAGCGATCCGTTCGGTGATTCGTTCTGGACTGCAGGAACTGGTCGATCAGGTACCCATTGGCCGCATGGATCTCGATCCCGTCGAACCCGGCTGCAAGCGCCCGCACGGCGGCCCGGCGATAATCCTCCACGATGAGTGGGATTTCTTCGGTATCCAAAGCTCGCGGGACTTCGTGGGGTCGTTTGCCGATGGGCGTGTGGATATCGTCCCCCTCCAGCCTGATCGCCGAAGGGGCGACCGGCAGGCCTTCCGCCTCGTGGTAACTGCTGTGGGAAGCCCGCCCGCAGTGCCACAATTGAAGAAAGACCCGGCTCCCTTTGGCGTGGATTGCCGCAACCACCTGCTTCCAGGCTTCCGCCTGTTCGTCGGTGTAGATCCCGGGAGTGTTTATCCACCCGATCCCCTGCCTGGACACCACGGTCGCCTCGGTGACGATCAGCCCGGCGGAGGCTCTCTGGGCATAATATTGAGCCATCAGCGCATTGGGGAGGCGCTCCTCGCCCGCCCTGGAACGCGTCAACGGGGCCATGACGACCCGATTTTTCAGCTGCAGTCCCCGCAGGTCAAAAGGACTCAGGAGCGATGCAGGAACGAGGGTTCTGGTCTCCGCCATGGGTTCACTCCTCTATTTGCCGACAATGGGCCAAGATTCGATTCTTATTCTTCAAAATCAAAATGGGATCGCCACAGCGCTTCACAGCACTGACCTTGCCTTTATGTTTACAAGGCCGGGATGGACAGGGATGACCGATTTGTCAAGCTCCCGGGTCTGATGACACCCGCAGGAACCTCGAGTCAACCTGCAGGCTGCCAGATGGCCTGTCTTATTGAGATACCACAACGGAGTTTTCGAGCGTTTGCTTTTTTTGCCGTCGGCGAGCAAAACAGTGAACACAACGTTCTGGATCGAGAAAGATAAACAAAGTGGCAAGAGAGCGTTTCGTCAACCTTTTGGCGCACATCCACCCCCGTGGCGAGCTTCAACCCAGCTGGATGGAGATCAAGCTCACAAAAGCTCTCTTCCTAGCCGCCAAAATCTTCAGCCCACCCACTCTCGAGCACATCATTGTCGCCGAAGCTGACCCCTTGAGCATGCAACGTGCGGGTTTGCTTGAGTCCTGATCCACAAATTACAGAGATGCGCTTATGGCGCCAACATCAGGAAGTGACTCTTGGGATGCACCAAGCCCCAGTTTACCGTTCAGAACGGTGAGGATTATAATTATCGGAAATTTTGAAATCCTTACTTCAAGGAGAGCGGAAATGCTGGTCAAACTGAGTTCCAAGAATCAGGTTACCGTGCCCCGAAAGATCCTCGCTCAGATGCCGGACACACGATATCTTGAAGTGGAATGGAAAGACGGTGCGATCATCATGAAGCCGGTGGCCGTTGTGGATACAAACCTGGAACAGATCCGTGACAAAATGAAGCAGTTGGGTCTGAGCAAAGAGAGTGTCTCAGAAGCCATCCAATGGGCAAGATCAAAGTGATCAGGGTTGTCATCGACACCAATGTGCTCATTTCGGCACTTCTATTTGCTGGGAATCCTGCACGCCTCATACCGTTTGGAAAACCGGCCGGATCCAGCCCATTGCATCACGAGAGATGATCGACGAGGTGCTCCGTGTTCTTGCTTATCCCAAGTTCCGGCTCTCCAGGAAAGAGATCGAATTCCTTCTTTACGAAGAAATCCTTCCCTGGTTTGAAGTGATCGAAGCTCCTGCCGGTGGCCCTTTCGTCGCAGCCGATCCGTCGGACGACATATTTCTCTGGTGTGCTGAAAGTGGAGAGGCTGATTGGATCATTTCCGGGGATGATCATTTGCTCCAGTTGAAAGATTTCAATATTCCCATTGTTACACCACGTCAGTTCCTCGGTATGATTGAAGATAAGAACTGATTGCCATGGACTGGATTGAAACGGGGATCCCAGCGAGGATCACTTTGCTGGTGCTTCACCATGCCGCGACCTGCTTTCGCCGCTCTCCGCGGCAAAGCGGCATGACTGTCCTCCCGGTCAGACAAAAATCTCCGTCAGCGGTGGCTCTTTGGATGCCTTGGCCATGCCCCGGATCCGCTCTTCCACTGCGGCCATGTCTCGGGGGATGGCGTCTTCAGGGCATTCCCGCACGCACTTGAGGCAAATGAAGCAGTGTTCCCGAAACCGGGGATAGGGGTCGAGGACGATGGCTCCTGCGGGGCAAATGGCCGCACATTCACCGCACTGGGTGCATCGATCACGGTCCACGGCCAGCTCGGGATAAAGCTTCTTGGCCGCGGCGATGCTCTTGGATCGAGCCGCTTCCTTCACTTCGACGGGCTGATAATCCAGGGCTTGAAGCGCCAGAGGCTGGAACTTCCTGGAGGAGAGCTTTTCTTGCACGGCATCCACCAAGCCGCGGACCCCGGCATCATCCTCCCCATCGGGGTGACCGGCTCCCAGGGGATGCTGCGAGCGCCAGAACGAGGAGTGGACCGAGAGCACTTTGGCCGCCCCCAGGAGCAGATATCCCTTCTCCTCGAGAATTTGACCCATCTCGTAGAGGGCCACCCCGCTGTTCACGGCGCCCCAGGTCACAAAGGGAACGGCATACGAATCCCCTCGCCCGGGCAGGCATCGGAGGAAATCTTCCACGGGGGGCACCATGTGATCCACATAGACCGGGGACCCAATCCAGAGGCACAGGGGTGAACCTTCCCCGGTGCAGATCGACAGGGCCTCTTCCCGTTCGACGGCCAATCCCAGGTCAAAAACATGCGGCGGGGAGTCCAACTCCAGGAGCCTTTGGGCAATGACCCGCGCCACCCGCTCGGTCGAACCATTGGGGGAGCAGAAAACGACACAGTGTCTCATGTGGCTTCTCCATGTGTCTTTCGGGAAAGGTCGCGAGGCGAACCGGACCTGGCCATGCCCGGCTCATGAAGGACTCCCGGGTCACGATTATGTCCTCGCAACTCCAGGTGATTCAGAAGATCATGGACCGGTTGACGGCTTTCGTCAAGAGCTCCCCTTGAAGGTCGAAAACGTCCCCGTGCGATCTCTAAGGCCAAGTGGCGCGCTCTTATGGGTTTGATGCCTCCAGAAACAGGAGGCCGGGATTCCGGAAAAACCACCAGCTTCGGGCAATTCCCGAAGCTGGTTACAGGCGTTGGGTATTATTTGTCGAGTTGAACCTTCACGGGCGTGGCATTGAAAACGGTATTGAAAACCGGAGAGTACTTCTGAGCCATCTGAATCAATTCCTCTTTCTGCGCCTCGGATATGTCGGCGTCGATCTTGAAATAGACGCGAATGGTTTGATACCCTACCGGAACGTCTTTGGAAAGACCGAGGAAGCCGCGAAGGTCCAGATCACCTTCCAGTCGTGACTCCACGCCCTTGATTTCGATCCCCCTGGCCGCCGCATGGTAGACAAGGGAGGTCGTGAGGCAACCGGCCAATCCCGTGAGAACATACTCCACGGGGTTTGCCCCCGCATCTCCGCTCAAGAGGAGAGGAGGTTCGTCCACTTCCAGCTCAAAGGGTTTTTCGTGAGCATGCTCTTCCCCGGCCCCATAGAAATCCTTGATGGTCGTGTGGTTGTGCCCTCCATGGATCCATTTGTTCCGCGCGCGAAACTTGAATTTTGCGATATCCGGGGCGCCCTTGATGGCCTCAATGGTTTCAAAGAGCTTGCCCACATCCACCCCGTTTGTCATCTTCACACTGATTTTTTCGGCTGTTTGTGATTCCATAGTCGTTCACCTCCTTATGCACGGTGACTATGGGTGGAAAATAACCATCTTCAAAGAAATTGTCCCTCGCTCTATTGACTTTGACATCAAGTAGAAAAGAAAACCTGTCCCGCACAAGGAGGGCAATGTGAGCGATCCCGTCAGGATCATGAAAGAGGGTGAAATCTGCTGCGTGCTGCTCTGCAGACCCGATGCCTACAATGCGTTCAACCTGGACCTGACCCGGAGTTTTGCCGAGAGTCTCGTTGCCCTTGCGGCCGATGAACGCGTGCGGGGGATCGTCATTTTAGGAGAAGGCAAGGCGTTCAGTGCAGGAGGGGATTTGCGATATGCCCTCGCCTCTCCCCAAAATCCGCCCGCCGTCTTCCACCAGCTGGCGGGACTCTTTCACCAGGCCGTCCTGGAGATTCGGCGCATGCCCAAACCGGTGATCGCCGCAGTGAATGGAGCGGCCGCAGGGGGAGGCTTTTCCCTGGCTCTCGCGTGTGATTTCAGGGTCATGTCCGAATCCGCCACTCTCAAGCAGGCCTACACTTCGAGCGGCCTCTGCCTCGACGGGGGAGGAACCTTCACCCTGCCGAGGCTCGTGGGGCTGGCCCGGGCCCTGGAAATCGTTGCCTTCGACCAACCGATCTCCGCCGCACAGGCCCTGTCCTGGGGGCTTGCAACCAGGGTGGTCCAGGATGGAAAAGCCGTGGAAGAGGCCATGAACATGGCGCGGGAGCCGGCAGGGCGTTCGATGCACTCTTTCGGGTGGGCCAAACGTCTCCTCACCGATTCCTTCAACACCGGCTTCGAGTCAATTCTGGAGCGGGAAAGGCGGGGGCTCGAAGTCTGCGCTGATCACGCTGACGGCAGGGAAGGCTTGCGAGCCTTCGCGGAAAAACGAAAGCCCAGGTTCCCGCCCGGGTGAAAGACCGGAGCGGGTTTCATGTCCCGCCGAAATCCCGGGATCCGTCCGTGGTTTCCCAGCCTCCACCCAGAGCCTTATAGAGAGCGACCAGTTGGAGGGAGACATTGCGCGTGCTCTGCACCAGCGCTTCCTCCGAAACGAAAAGGGAGCGCTGGGCCGAGAGAACGTTGAGAAAATCCGTCTGCCCTCCCGTGTAAAGTTCCGTGGCCAGCTCCACGGCCCTGCGGTTGCGGGCCACCGCCTCCTCGAGGAACATGAGCCGTTCCTGCTCTCGGGCATAGGCCGCCAGGGCCGTTTCCACATCCTTCAGCGCGGTGAGGAGGGTCTTTTCGTAAGCCAGCAAGGTTTGTTCCTCGACGGCCTTCTGCACCTCGATGTTCCAGCGGATGCGGCCTGCACTGAAAACGGACCAGCGGACTCCCGGCCCCACCCCCCAGCTCCTGCTGGTCCAGCTCGCCATGGAACCGAGATCTTCGCCCGTGAAACTGAGGGATCCCGTCAGGGTGAACTTGGGATAGAGATCGGCAGTGGCCGCGCCAATGCGGGCCGTGGCTGCATGGAGCTGGGCTTCACCGCGACGGATATCGGGGCGGCGGCGGAGCAGATCCGAGGGGAGCCCCACGGGCACTGAGGGTGGAGTGAGCGGCAGGGGAGCCGCCACTTCCAGTTCTTCCACCAGTGCCGTGGGTTCCCGACTCAGCAGGACGCTGAGGTTGTAAATGGTTTCCTTGATCGCGGCTTCGATCTGGGGAATCTGCGAAGCGGTGGTGGCGTACTGGGCCCTGGCGTTGGTCACATCGAGGCCGCTCACGAACCCCACATCGAAGAGCTGCTGGGTGATGCGCACGGATTTCTGCTGTGCCTCGAGATTTTCCCGGGCAATGACCATCTGCTGCTGCAAGCCCCGCAGATTGATGTAGTTGATGGCCACTTCGGCAGCGAGACTCACCAGGACATCCCGCCGGTCTTCGATGGCCGCCTGCAGGTCCGCGCTCAACGCCTCCACGTTGCGCCGCGTGCCGCCAAAAATGTCCAGCTCCCAGGCAGCATCCAGCCCCACATCGAAAAGGTCACGATCTCCCCCGCTGCCTCCCGCAAGGTCACCGGATTCCAGTGACCCGGTGGAAACGGAACGCGACCCGGAGTCTCCGCTTCCAATGCGGCGGTACGCTCCCGAAGCGTCGATGCCGGGCCAGAGCGCAGACGATCCCACACCGCGCGCGGCCCTTGCCTGACGAATGCGGGCCGTGGCCTGCCGGATGTCCGGATTGGACTGGATGGCTCGCGCCACCAGAGACGACAGCGTGGGATCGTTGAAACTCTTCCACCACTCCACCAGCGTGACAGGTTCGTCCGTGGCCGTGCTCAGGGGAGCCTGCCCGGAATCGGCAACCCCCTGCCAGTTGGATGGAAAGCTCGCATGGGGTGGCTTGTAGTCGGGTCCGACGGCGCAGCCCGTCACCCACAAGATTCCGAGAACCAGAATCCATCGCAACCCAGGCCCGCACAAATTCTTGCGGGGCTGCGATTTCCGCTCGGGGCCGGGCCTTCGAGAAATCGGCCACCCGGTGAACAAAGCCCCTCCCGGCAGAGCCCCGGCCCTACCCTTTCGAGGGCTTTCGGCATTCCCATTCCAGCAGAAGTGGACAGGCATACGAGTCCCAATCCTTTTTCATTCGTAGCGCAGCGCGTTGATGGGGTCCAATCTCGAAGCTTTCCAGGCTGGATAATACCCAAAGAGAATGCCCACAGTGGCCGAAACTGCGAAGGCCGCCGCGATGGCCTCCAGCGAGAGTTCCGTGGGCCAGTTGAGGAGCATGGAAACCAGTGCCGAGGCGCCGCGTCCCATAAGAATCCCCACGGCTCCGCCGAGGAAGCACAACATCACCGACTCGGTCAGGAACTGCCGCAGAATATTTCCCGGCCAGGCTCCCACCGCCATGCGCAGCCCGATTTCCCGTGTGCGTTCCGTGACCGAGACCAGCATGATGTTCATGATGCCCACTCCGCCGACCAGCAGTGAAATCAGGGCAACCGAGAGCAAAAGCCGGGTCATCATGGTGGCGGTGGAGGACATCACCCTGGTCATCTCCGTCATATCCCGAATGACAAAATCATCCGGATCCCCCGGGCCCAGCCGGTGCCGCTCGCGCAGGACCTCGGTCATCTGGGCGATGGCGTCCTGAACGTGTGAGGAGGAGATCGCAGAGGTCAGGATGCGGTCGACATTGGTGAACCGGACGGGCATGGGAGTGTTGGCAGCCTGAGTGGCCGACTGTTCCGGATAAAAGGCCGTTGCCGTACCGGGATAAAGCTGACTGGTGGTGCCGGCCTGTCCCGTGGTGCCCGTCGACGTCGCACTTTGATTGGTGGCCGTGAGAGCTCTTGCCGAGACCCGGTACTTGATGGTCGTCCAGGGGGCGAGCAGAATGTCGTCCTGGTCCATGCCCATCATGTTGGCCCCCTTGCGATTCAAGACACCGACCACTCGAAAAGGAACGTTGTTGACCCGCACCTCCTTTCCGAGGGGAGACTCTCCCTCGAACAATTCCCGCACGATGGTCTGACCCAGAAGACAGACCTTGGCAGCGCTGCGAACGTCATGGTCCGTGAAGGGTGCGCCCTCCGCCATGCGCCATTCCCGAACGTCGAGGTATTTGGCCGTGGTGCCGTAAATCTCGGAAGGGACCCAGTTGCGATTTCCGTAGATGACCTGTGTCCGCGTCCTCACAAGGGGAGCTGCGGCGCGGATCGCCGGCACTTCGGCCATGATGGCGTCGGCGTCCTCAGGCGTGAGCGTCATGACGCTCCCGGCCCCGAAGGTGACTCCGCCGCTCGAAGCCGTGCCCGGAACAACAAGAAGGTTATTGGCGCCCATGCTGGCGATGGTCTTCTGAATGGAACTCGAAGACCCCCTTCCGATTTCCATCATGGCGATGACCGCGGAGATGCCGATGACGATACCCAGTGTGGTCAGAGCCGCCCGCATCCTGTTTCTTCCAAGACCGTTGAGCGCAGTCCGCAGCATTCGAAACCAGCCCGCCAGCGCGCTTCGCTCCGAAGGGGCCTCTGCGGTATCGGCTTCGGGCGTGACCGGGAGCGGGCGGACCGTTGCGGCAGGGTTCCCCTTTGCTTCGGATTCCAGAACCCCGTCGCGAATCCTGAGGATACGACCGGCATGCCGGGCCACGTGCTCATCATGCGTGACCATGACGATGGTGACGCCCTCTTCGTTCAACTCCTGAAAAATGCGCATCACCTCCTCGCTGGTCCGCGAATCCAGATTGCCCGTGGGTTCGTCGGCAAAGAGAATCGGGGGGCGGTTGATGAGCGCGCGGGCGATGGCCACACGCTGCTGCTGGCCTCCTGAGAGCTGTGAGGGTTCGTGAGCTGCCCAATCTCCCAGCCCAAACCGTTCGAGCATTCTCTGCGCACGTTCGCGCCCCTCGCGTTCCGACGGGAGATCGGCAGCGTAGGCCAGAGGCATGCGCACGTTGTTCAGCGCACTGGTGCGGGGCAGGAGGTTGAAGCTCTGGAAAACGAAACCCATTTTGCTGTTTCGGAGCAAGGCCCGTTCGTCTGCCGACAGGGCGGTCACATCCCTGCCGTCAAGCCGGTACCGGCCGGAAGTGGGGCGGTCCAGGCATCCGAGAATGTTCATGAGCGTGGTCTTGCCCGATCCGGAAGTGCCCATGAGCGCCACGTATTCGCCGCGGGAAATCTTTACGGAAATACCGTGGAGCACCGGCATGTCCATTTCGCCGATCCGGTACGCTTTGGATATGTTTTCCAGTTCGACCAATGCCAAGGAAAAAATCTCCTCTTCCCGAATGTCTTGGAAACCTCCTGGATGGATGAGCGCAGAGCGACGCTTAGAGACTGCTTCAAGCAGCCGTCAACGCCTTTGCCCCCGTCCAGGGAACTGCGGGGTGAAGGGATTGACTTTCTGATCGTTTTGCCGGCTTTCCTCCGTCGACTCGCCGATCACCACGTCCATGCCTTCCCGGATTCCCTCGCCCTCCACTTCGGTTCGAATCCCGTCATTCAATCCGATCCTGACGGGAACAGGTTTCAGCGAGTTGCCTTCCAGAACCCACAGGTTGCCACGGTCTCGGGAGCCTGGAGGGTCTCCGGAAGTCTTTGACGCGCCAGGCTCTGCGCCGGCTTCCCGCGATGTTCCATGACTTGCCGGATTGGGTTGTGCATCGGGTTTCCATCGCAAAGCCGCATTGGGCACTGTCAGAACCGCTTCTCGTTCTTCCACGATGAATTTCAGGTTGGCCGTGAGGTACGGCAGCAGTCGGCCGCTGGAGTTGTCCGTGTTGACCTCGACAATGTACGTGACGACGTTTTGCGTCATGGTGGCGTTGAGGCGGATTTTGTTCACCCGGCCTTCGAAAACTTCGTCCGGGAAGGTATCCACCGTGAAAACTACCCGCTGCTCGGGGCGGATTCTGCCGATGTCCGCCTCATTGACCGGCACCCACACCTGGAGGCGCCGCAGGTCTTTGGCGATGAGAAAGAGGCTCGGTGCATTGAGGCTCGCCACCACCGTCTGCCCGATGTTCACCCTGCGGTCGATGATGATGCCCTTCACGGGGGACTTGATGATGCAGTAATCCAGGTTGCGACGCGCGCGGTCGAGGGTGGCGCGGGCTTGAGCAACGGTTTTTTTTGCCTGATCGACGGAGGCTTTTCCCACTGCAACATTGGCCTGTGCCACCTCAAAAGCCGACTGAGCCGCATCGTAGGCGCTCTGGGAGAGCGCCTCGGAAGGCCCCAGTCTGCGGGCCCGGTTCCAATCCCGCTGGGCCTGAAGTAGCCTCGCCTGCAGTTGAGCCATGTCCGCCTCGGCCCGCTCCACTCCCGCCAGGGCCTGCCCCAGTTGAGCCTCCGCCAGAGCCACATCGGCCGCGTAAAGCGAATCGTCGATCTTCGCCAGCACGGTGCCCTCTTCCACGCTGGAACCATAATCGATGATCCTTCCCGCTTCATCTTTTCCAAAATCCACGATCTTGCCGGCCACCTGGGCCCCCACATCCACCAGCTCTTCCGGCTGCACGGTGCCGGTGGCGCTGACCGCCCACTGAAGATTCTCCCTGGTCACGGGTGCCGTTCGATAGGCCGCCGACGACTTGCCGTTCCAGGAGAAAACTACTGTCAGGATTCCCAGGACCCCCAGCACGACACTTCCCGCTGCAATAATTCTCCAGGTGGCTCGTTTCACTTGGGTTCTCACTTTTCCATTCACCATCGTTCAGTCTGCGGTGAGTCCGCGCAGGAGGTCCCCGGCTCATCCACCGACCCCATCTCAAGGTCCCGTCTTCTGCCCCCTTCGATCAAGAAATGCGCGCTCCTTCGAGCGTCGGGAAAAGGGCTGGAAAATTTGAAACTCTCTTTACTCACTCAAGTGGTCTCAGGAAAGTAAAAGGTTACAAAAATTCTGCATGGAAACGCCACGAAAAGGAAGGCGAGTGAGCCGGTGGATCGAGAAGGCATCACTTTGTGCTGCCGCACACGCACAAACCGCATCTTCATGAAATTTCAGGTCGGTGCCGCCACAATTGACGCCTGACCTGGGCATTGTTACCAGAAGAGGGACACGACATCAGAGCAGTTCACCCAAGCGTAAAGGCACCCCTGTCATGGAAGATCCTTCTCAAAAAATGAGATACTTGAGAGCCTGGTCCCTTCTTCTCATTGCCGTCCTGGTTTTCCCGCTGTTGCTGCTGACGGAGGATGCCTCCGCAAAGCGGGGTGGAGACAGAGACAATCGCGAACGTTTCTACGGATTGGTCCAATCCATGCCGGCGAGCAGCCCCCAGGGTGAGTGGACCATCGGCGGGCGCACCGTCGTCGCGGACGCAGCCACTGAATTCCACGAAAAAGCCGGGCCTCTGAGAGTTGGTGGCTGCGCCAAAGTGGACCTCCGCAACGGCCGAACCCACGAAATTGAAAGCCAACCCGCACACGACTGCAGGTGAACCTGCCATGAGGCGTTGGGTGGAAAATCGAGAGAGGCCCTTGCGAGATGAATTTTCGAATGTTTTATAGCCGGTGACCACAGAGGAAAGCGCGTTTTTTTCGTGCACGCATTTCAGACCCGGGTTTTGCGGTGCCGTTTTTTTCGAGGATTGTGAGTGAGAACGGATGTCTTGATCATCGGTGCGGGAGCATCGGGGCTCGTGTGTGCCATGGAGGCGGGAAAGCGGGGGCGCTCCGTTTCTGTCCTGGATCATTCGGCAACCATCGGCCGAAAGATCCAGATTTCCGGGGGCGGCAAATGCAACTTCACCAACAGAGTGGTCAGCAGCGACCACTACCTTTCCCGGAATCCCCATTTCACCACATCCGCCCTGTCCCGCTTCACACCCGACGATTTCATCGCACTGGTTGAAAAATACCGCATTCCCTATCACGAACGCAGCGGCGGGCAACTTTTCTGCAATGGGGGTTCTCAGGAAATCGTTCAGATGCTCACGGCGGAATGCAGCAGAGCCTCGGTGAGTTTTGTGCTCAACTGCAATGTCTCGGAGGTCCTGAAAAACGAAGGTTTCAGAGTTTCAACAAACCACGGTGTTTTTGAATGCGACTCTCTGGTCATCGCAACGGGGGGACTGGCCGCCCCCCAGCTGGGGGCGACAAACTTCGGGCATGCCCTGGCCCGCCGTTTTGGAATGGACGTCACTCCCCTGCGTCCCGCTCTCACCCCCCTGCGCCTCGCCCCGAGAGAGGCTGAAGTCTTTGCCCCTTTGAGCGGCATTTCCCTGGACGCGATTGTGAGCCACCAGGGAACACGGTTTCGCGAAAAAGTGCTTTTCACACACCGCGGACTGAGCGGGCCAGCCATTCTGCAAATTTCCTCCTACTGGAGGCAAAACGATTTCATCGAACTGGACCTGCTTCCGGACGAGGACGCCCTCGCGCTGCTCGAAAAAAACCGGCGCAGCAGGATGCTCCTCTCGACCCTCCTCGGTCGCCATCTGCCTACCCGCTTCGCAAGGGCCTGGTGTGATCTTCTTTTCGAGCCCAAGCCTTTGAATCAGTGCACGCCAAAGGACCTGCAGGTCATCGCTCACGGTCTGCACCACTGGAAGCTTCAACCGCTGGGTGTGGAGGGGTTCAACAAAGCCGAGGTGACACTGGGCGGGGTGGACACCGCCCAGCTCTCCTCGCGGACCATGGAGTCCAGAAGGGTGGGCGGTCTGTATTTCCTGGGAGAGGTCTTGGACGTGACCGGTCACCTGGGAGGCTACAATCTCCACTGGGCCTGGGCATCGGGGTATGCCGCAGGCCGGCACGTTTAGGACGGCTTCTTGCCTTTCAGCAGAGCTTCTAGACCTGCAAAGGCTTTATGGGTGGTTGTGGGTTTCTGCACAACACTGCGGGGACCTTCATCTTCGTACCAATCCTGCACCTGGTCCCGCGAATGCTCGTTGTCGTGGCAGTAGATGCAGAGGAGTTCCCAGTTGCTCCCATCAGGAGGGTTGTTGTCATGGTTGTGATCTCTGTGATGGACCGTGAGTTCACGGACACGTTTTCCTGAAAACTCCCGCCCGCATCTTCCGCAGACCCAGGGAAAGAGCTTGAGCGCTCGTTCGCGATAGGTCTTCTCCCGCTGTTCCCGATTGCGCAGGGCTTCCGCAATGATCTGATCCGTCGTTGTAGCGTCTGTGTTCGTCTTTTTCGGCGGCATGTTCCCAGCCTCCCTCTCCGGAAGAGCATGTTCAGCGACGATAACGGTGTCCCGCTGCAACACTTGCGGGCATTTTGCACAGAAAATAAAATCCCTTTGTTCTTTCAGCAACCTGCTCGGAAATGGTTCTTTGCGAGATGGATCCCGCTAAACCAGCGTGCGATATATATAACCCTGGCACCAGTTCGGTCAAGCCGCGAAAAGGCTGTCAGTTCTCCCCTTTCATGCTGTTGTCCCGAATGATATTTCCAACCCGTATGCGGTAATTTTCGAACAGTTCCTCAATGCCCTCCTGCTGGGCAACGGCGTGCAGTTCGAACTCCCGCCACCTGGTGACCGCCGCTTCATCCTCCCAGAAGGAGAGAGAGCAAAGTTTTCCCTCTCCAGTCAAACTGGCGAACCTTTCAACGGAGATGAATCCCTGCATCTGTGAAAGGTGTTCTCTCAGCCTGGCGGCAATATCCAAATATTCCTGCTGTTTTCCAGGCTTGAGTTGGACTTCGAAAATGACCACGACCATTTCATTCTCCCGTGCCTGAAGAAGGCCTTTCGCCGGAGGAAAACCGGAGACAAAGGGAAGCATCCTCAGGCCATTTCCCGGCCCCTTCGGGCATCGAAGGCAAATACGGCGCGTCGGCACCCGGAGAGTGACAAAACGCCTTCATCCCAGGGGCTCCAGCCGGACCGTGAAGTGACGCAGCGCCGGTGCCTGCCACACGATGCGGTATCCTTTGAGTTCGTGGCGCCGGGCGTGGGCTTCCACAAGCACTTCCACCAGGTAGTCCACATGGCTCTGGGTGTAGGCGCGCCTCGGAAAGGCCAGCCGCACCAGTTCCATGGGCGCCGGCCGTTCCGTGCCATCGGGTTGCAGGCCGAACATGACCGTTCCGATTTCCACACCCCGCACACCTCCTAGAAGGTAGCAGGCATTGTTCAACGACCAGGCGGGGTAATGGTGTGGAGGAATGTCCGGCAGAATGGCACGGGCATCGATGTAGACGGCGTGTCCACCCGTGGGCTCGATGATGGGAATCCCGGCAGCCGTCAATCTTTCTCCCAGGTAGGCCATGGAGCGGATGCGGTAGCGCAGGTAATGAGAATCCAGGGCTTCATAGAGCCCCACGGCGATGGCCTCCATGTCGTATCCGGCCATGCCGCCATAGGTGGGAAAACCTTCCGTGAGGATTTCGAGGTTCCGGCACCTGGCAGCCAGAACATCGTCGTTGAGCGCCAGAAATCCACCGATGTTCGCCATGCCGTCCTTTTTGGCGCTCATGGTGCACCCATCGGCGTAACTGAACATCTCCCGGGCGATCTCCAGGGGGCTCCTGTTCGCGTAACCCTCTTCGCGGGTTTTGATGAACCAGCTGTTCTCGGCAAAGCGGCACGCATCCAGGAAAAATGGGATCCTGCGCTCGCGGGCCAGTTCGCTCACGGCCCGGATGTTGGCCATGCTCACAGGCTGCCCGCCCCCCGAGTTGTTGGTCACCGTGAGCATGATGACGGGAATGCGGTCGCGTCCCGTTTGCGCAATGGTTCGCTCCAGGGCCGCCACGTCCATGTTGCCCTTGAAGGGATGGATCAACCGGGGCTGGAGACCTTCGGCCACCACGTGGTCCCGGGCTTCGGCGCCGGCATGCTCCACGTGAGCCCGCGTGGTGTCGAAGTGGGTGTTGTTGGGCACCACATCCCCGGGCCTGGCGATGGATGTGAAGAGAATGTGCTCCGCCGCGCGTCCCTGGTGGGTGGGAATGACGTGTTTGAAACCCGTGATATCCCGCACGGCGGCTTCGAATCTATAAAATGAAGAGGCCCCCGCGTAGGCCTCGTCGCTCGCCATCATCCCCGCCCACTGGCGGGAGGACATGGCCCCGGTGCCGCTGTCCGAAAGCAGATCGATGAGCACATCCTCCGAACGGAGCAGAAAGGGGTTGTAACCGGCTTCCGCAAGGGCTTTTTCCCGCTCCGCGGGGGTGGTGAAGCGAATGGGTTCCACAGAACGGATTCGGAAGGGTTCCATGATGGTCTTGGGGTGAAATTCACGCATG
>CAZZHS010000071.1:0-16020 GCA_964654275.1 uncultured Syntrophobacteraceae bacterium | reverse complement strand
GGAGTGGTTTACTGGGGCAACAACGGCTTGACCGACGGCAACTTTTCGACTCCCGGCGGGTCCCCCAACACCAGGGACACCGTGGAGAACGTCTTCATCCAGAATCCTGAGGCCGGGAATTGGTGCATCCAGGTCCAGGCCGACGTCGTAGTCCAGGATGCACACACCGAGACGGCGGCGATCGATGCGGACTACGCCCTCTGGGTGACGGGCGGCACCGAGTCCAGGTCACTCAAGACAACCTACCGGGCCGGTAACAACCAAAACGGTGCCATGTTCGACATCACTGCCCACCAGGTGGTGACCCTCACGGGCTTCGACCTCTCCCACACGAGTTCCAATCCGGTGACCATTGAAGTCTATTACACCCCGGGCGGCTACGCGGGCAAGGAGACCGATGCCTCCGCATGGACCCTGATGGGGTCGGCCACGGTTCAACCCAACGGGACCGGCGTGGCCGCTTTTGTGAACATCGGCGGCCTGACGATCAAGTCGGGCGAGACCTACGGGATCTACATCACGGATGTCGGCGGCACCGGCGGTTTCATGAACTATACCGATGGAAGCGCAAACATTGACAACGGTGAAATCCGCATTCAGACCGGAGTGGGCAAGGCCTACCCGTTTGGGACCACATTCAGCCCGCGAACCTGGAACGGGACCGTCTATTATCGTCACAGGGCGGCCGATTTGGGACCCTTCGCTTACTCGATCCGGTCCAACGCCGACCATCAGCTCTATCGGATCAACCTGACGACGGGGGAAGCGACGCCCATGGGCGCCCCCATGTCCTTTACCGACGCCGAGGGCATGGCGATCGGTCCGACGGGAACGGTTTACGGCATTGGAGGAACCACGCATCAACTCTGGAATGTCGGCTCACCGCCCGGTGCCCTGATCGGGGAGACCGGACCCCGAAGCGGCATCGATGCCGGCCTGGACTACTACAACGGTGTGCTCTACAACATCAATGGGGCTGCGGGTGGTTCCACGCTTTACCGGGTCAACCCCTCCAACGGCAACGCGGTTGAGGTCGGATCGACGAGCGTGTTCCTGGACGGACTGGCGATTCGAGCCGACGGGACCGCGTTCGCCACCGATTGGGTCTACACGGATTCGCTCTACAGGGTGGATCTGGCAACCGGAAGCACCGTTCTGGTCGGTTCGCTGGGTCTGGGCAATGTGAGCGAACAGAGCGGGCTGGCGTTCATGGGAGGCACGCTGTATGCCATCACGAGCGGCGGCAAGATTTACACCATCAACACGAGCACCGGTGCCGCGTCTTTTGTGGCCAACGTGACCCTCGGCGATTGTTTGATTGTGGGCGGATGGGAGGGGCTCGCGATTCCGCCCTGCTCGGCTGCGGTCCCCACAAAGCTCGAACCGTTCGGTTCCACGTTCAGCTCCGCCTCTCTCACTCGCGGGTACTTTTTCACGGCCCCCGCGGACCTGCTGATCATTGGCCTGCGAGTGCCGGATGAAGCCAACGAGGGGGTCCAGAACGTCGAAGTCGTCCGCTTTGACAATGGGACTCCACCGCCCTTATTTTCCGACAATCCCGACATGGCGATCGGCGACTTCGGGCAGGAGCCCGGAACCGACGCAAGCACGAATGCGTTCGTGTCGTTGTTCCGTCGCGTCAATTACACCGGCAAGAGCATCATCCACACGGTCATACCGGTCCGGGCCGGTGACACGATCGGGGTGCTGGGCGCCGCCGGCACGGCGACGATGCGCAACTCCTACGCCACGTCCAACACCTACCAGACCGAGATCCTCGGCCAACCCGTCACTCTCAAGCGCATGGGAATGCAGTTCAACCTGAACAGAACGCCGGCCCGTGACCTCTGGGCGGAGAACGTTTCTCCCTTTTCGCGGATCGAACTCTACTACATCAAGCCGCCGGACATGATTCTTGACGCCGACACGGTGGCCACCGGCAGCACCATCGACACGACTCGGCTGTTCACTGCCGTCGGGACGGTGAGTGCCATCGGGACGGTCGAAATCCGAAACAACGCCGATCCGGAACTGGCGGCCGCCGGCTCCGTTGGGAACGTGTTCGACATTCTCAATGCTCCCAACTCTACAGCGGAGATTCTCTTCAACTTCGACGTCGAGTCCGTCACCTTCGTTTATGGTGGAAATATCGGCAGCATCAAGGTGGAGGCCCGGGACAAGAACGGAGCCGTGGTCGATTCGTTCTTCCAGGCCGATACCTATACCCGTGCACCGGCGGGTCCGCAGACCCTGTCGGGACCCGGCATTCGAAGGTTGTACTGGGAAGACCCGGGTGGCAGCCTGGCCTCACTGGACAACCTCTGCATTCTGAAAAGAGCAGATGGAATGTACTACATCCTGCCGCATTCGCAAGGCGGTGCGGTCATCTATCTGGAGTGAGGACTTCGGAGCGGGCTGAAGCTAAAATCGGCTCCGTTCTGCGACCACTGTGAGACCCACTGAATGTGACCTTCCCCATCCCCCCGCCGGGAGAATCGATCTCCTTCGATTCTCCCGGCGGCCTGCAAGTTTTTCGTCCCGGAAAAGCCTCCGCACCTCCCTTTGTGATCGTCAGTCATTAAGTTTAAAGCGTGGCGTCGTGTTTCAGTACCCATCGTGTAACGCATTGTGGGTGCCCGTTCGCCTTGTGTGACATAAGCCCCGCATGTGCTGGCAACGCGTGCCGCCGCCGCAGCAGATTTGGCCGGCGGCAGTGCGAAACTCGTCAAGCCGGCAGTTTCTAAGCCGGCTCCCAGTTCTTTTCTGTGGATTCCGGCTAAAGGACTGCCGGAATGACGACTCGAGTGCCGGGCACTCTGTTGTGCTGACTTGTACTGAGGACTCACAGCCAAATAACCTGGGACGCTCCCTATGCTGAATGCCACTTGGAAGGCGGGCAACCCAATTGCTCCAGCTCCAGGTTAATCACAGGTGAGTCCCAAGTTCTCAGGGTTTTCCCTGCCGTTGTGCGTGGAAACTCGCTTAATGCCTCCAGTCACCCGAGACCCGCAGATTCCTTGATGGTTCCTGCAGGCCGCGAGCTCAAAAAAATTGCGGTGGCATCTCGAGGCACATGAAGGAGCATTGACCATGAAAAAGACAAAAAGATGGGTTGCCGCGATTTCAGCGGCATTTGTGGTGATACTTGTGGGAGCCACGACCCTTTTTGCATTTGGGAGGGAGGACACGCACAGGCTGGAGAGCAAGACGCGCGAACAGAAGTCTGCTCCCTGCTGCGAAGGATCTCCATCGGCCCCCAGAGAAATAGTGAACCTTAGGGAAATGCCTGTCCCGGACTCGTCCACGGTTGTGCATCTCTGGGACGAGGTGCAGCCGGATGGAACCCGGACCCCCTTTTACTCGACCAGCCAGGGCGATGGGGATAATGTTGCGGATTGGGCTTTGGGCACCGGGCGTCCCGCAGACTTTACGATCCCGCTTCGTCACGGCCGGTTCGATCCGCTGCTGGACGTCCCGGGGGTGAACTTCGGACTGAGGTCTGCCCTGGGGAATGAGCTTTACCTGGTCCAGTTCCGGACGGCGCCGATCGAGGAATACCGCAATCAAATCGAGGCGCTGGGCGGAAGAGTCTACCGATACATTCCGGAACAGACGCACGTGGTGCGAATGCCCGCGTCGCGGGCAGCTCATGTTGCCCAACTGCCTTACGTACGCTGGGTCGGGGAGTTTCACCCTGCTTACAAGCTGGATGAGACCATATTGGGTGCCCACGTCTATGGACTGGACGGGATCGAGGGTGCGCGCGAAGGTTTGGGCGAGTTTTTCACGAAAGACGAGTATTCCATTGAAGTGTTTGAGCGAGCCGGAGGCGCTCCGGTGGTCAATCCTTTCGTCGATGACCCCGGTGAGCCAAACGATGCGGGAGTGATGCCGTCGGGGCCGAGGACCGATGCATTTAAGTCGAGGACCGATCTGGGGCAGCAGGGGATCGTCAAGGCGGCCATCGAGGCCATGGGCGGGCGCGTGAGCGTGGTCACTCCAGGCGGCTTCCGCTTGCAGGCGACCCTGAACATGGACCAGCTCCTGCAAGTGGCGCGTATGAACGAAGTTCATTTCATCGAACCGTGGGGCTATGGCGGCACCGACATGGACATTGTCCGCCAGATTGGAGGGGCGAATTTCATCCAGAACACCCTTGGCTACACGGGGCAGGGAGTGCGGGCCGAAGTCTTTGACACCGAGGTTCGCACAGGGCACACGGAGTTCACCTCGCTCGTGCCGACCCTTCACAGCACCACTGCGGGGCAAGCCGGCAATCCCCACGGCACGTCGGTTTACTCCATCCTGTTTGCGCGCGGTGCCAGCGCTGCGGCGCGGGGGCTGCTGCCCGACGCGGACAGGGGGTACTTTTTTGCCGCAAATGAGGCGACCCAGTTCGGCGGTGCAATCACACGTCTTCAGATTGCCACCGACCTGGTGAGCGTTGGCGGCCCGGCGCCCGGAGCCGTTCTCCAGACTTCCAGCGTGGGCAACACCCGCACCACCAGCTACACGTCCATCTCCTCCGAAATGGACGACGTGATCTTTCGAACAGGGCTGCTGCACATGCAGTCCCAGAGCAATGCGGCCAATTTCGACCCCGATCCCAGGAATTCCAGGCCCCAGGCCTGGGCCAAAAACATTGTCTCGGTGGGTGCGGTGAACCACTATGACACCCTCACCCGTATCGACGACACCTGGGTTGGAAATGGGACCGGATGCACGGGGATCAATACGGGAACGAGCGTCGGCCCCGCCGCGGACGATCGCATCAAGCCCGATTTGAGCTTTTTCTACGACTGCACGTGGGCGGCCAGGAACGCCAACGACACGGCTTACACGCAGTTCGGGGGAACCAGCGGCGCCACGCCTTCGGTGGCGGGGTACATGGGCCTCTTTCACCAGATGTGGCACGAGAATGTGTGGGCGGGGTCGGGCCAATTGACTTCCGGCACCGGCACAGTCTTTAGCAACCGTCCCAGGGCGATGCTGGCCAAGGCCGCCCTCATCAACTCGGCCTACCGGTATTCGTGGACACCGTTGGTTCCCTGGACCTTTCGCGGCAGCATCAACCGCTATGTGCAGGGCTGGGGCATGCCCGACCTGCAGAAGCTGCACGATCTCCGCCACAAGACGTTCTACGTCAATGAATCCAATTTGCTGCGGCAGGGTCAGCGTAAAACGCACACGATCAAGGTGGCCGCCGGAGAGCCTGAGCTGAACGTGACCATGACCTACATGGACCCTCCGGGGACGACCAGTGCGACCCTGCACCGCATCAACGACCTCACCCTGAAAGTCACCTCGCCCAGTGGAACGGTTTACTGGGGCAACAACGGGTTGACCAGCGGCAACGTTTCGACTCCCGGCGGCTCCCCCAACACCAGGGACACCGTGGAAAACGTTTTCATCCGAAATCCAGAGCCGGGAGACTGGTGCATCCAGATTCAGGCCGACGTCGTGGTCCAGGACGCTTACAGCGCGACGGCTGCAGTGGATGCGAGCTATGCCCTCTGGGTGACGGGCGGCACCGAGTCCAACTCGCTCCAGACGACCTACCGGGCCGGCAACTCTCAAAACGGTGCCATGTTCGACCTGACTGCCCACCAGGCGGTAACCCTCACGGGTTTCGACGTCTCCCGCACGGGCACCAGTCCGGTGCCCATCAGAGTCTATTACACCCCGGGCGGCTACGCGGGTAAGGAGAACAATGCAGACGCATGGACCCTGATGGGGGAGGCCACGGTTCAGCCCAACGGCACCGGCGTGGCTGCCTATGTGAACATCGGCGGCCTGACGATCAAGTCGGGCGAGACCTACGGGATCTACATCACGGATATCGGCGGCACCACCGGTCTGATTAACTACACCAACGGGAGCGAGACGTTTGACAATGGTGAAATCCGTATCCAGACCGGAGTCGGCAAGTCATACCCCTTTGGGGCCACATTCAGTCCGCGAACCTGGAACGGGACGGTGTACTACGTGTCCCCTTCTCCTACGGCCAGGGGGGTGCTCTACGACAACGGACCGCTGGTCAACAGCTGGGGAACCGGGGCGGGGGGGCATGACGAGAGTGTTTTACAGAATTCCCTCGGAATGGGTGTTTTTGGATTTGCTCATCACTTGTCCTCAGACAGCCGGATTGCCGATGACTTCACCCTGACGACACGGTCCCGCTTGCGGAGGATCAAATTTTACGCCTACCAGACCGACTCCTCCACGACCTCGACCATCACGTCGGTCAACCTGCGCATCTGGGATGGGCCGCCGAACGATCCTGCGAGCTCCGTCATATTTGGTGACACCATCACCAACCGCCTCATCGCGACGACCTGGTCGAACATCTACAGAGTGAACGAAACGTCGCAGGGGAACACGGATCGCCCCGTCATGGTCAACACGGTCAATGTCGGCATCACTCTTGAGCCGGGGACCTACTGGCTGGACTGGCAGACGGGCGGGACGCTGGCTTCAGGGCCGTGGGCGCCGCCGATCACGAGAAACTGTCAGAGAGCGACGGGAAACGCTCTGCAGTTTCTCACCGGCAGCGGCTGGGGCAGAGTTCTTGACGGGCCGCCGCAGGGGTTTCCCTTTGTCGTAGAAGGAGATATTCTGGAACCGATGATGTTTCCAATCAAGGGAAAGGACGGCAAGGGCACGGTGATCTATCTCGAGTGATCCCGACACCCATGAACCGTCTCTCCGCAGGGTCGGCATGCCCGCGGCGATAACTGCAGTGCGTGCCGATCCGTTGGGGATGCCCCTGGCTTCACAGGGGCACGGAGGAGTCGTCACTGACATGAGTGGCGGAAAAGCCCGGATGAATGTGTAAAACAAGGAGGGGCGGCATGGGTTCCGGGAAGTCGTGGTGCTTTGTCTTTTCCGTGATGGTGCTTTGTGTGCTGGCTCCAGGAGGCAACTCGTGGGCTGGGACACTGGAGACCGTGGACATCCATGGGGTCCGTGTCGAGTACTTTGTCCCGTCGGCTCTGGAGCCGGAGCTTTCCGAAGACGGGAGGTCTCTCACCCATGCCGCGCTCCCGGTGGTTTTGATTGCCGACCCCACACCCGCCGACCCACCCCTTCGCATCCCCCCGCCTTCCGGCATCCTGGACGAGGAAGGGCTTCCGCTGCCCCATCGCCAGACCGCCGTCTTCTCCATCACCTATGCGGCTGCCGGGGAACAGGACCCCTGGGGGGAGCCGTGTTCGACATTTCCCGAGAACGCACGCGCCGCTTTCGACGCCGCCGCCGCCGTGTGGGCCGGCCTCCTGACCTCCTCCGTTCCCATCACCATCCGGGCATGCTGGGCGAGCCTGACGGGCGGAACCCTGGGATACTCGGGGGGAGGGAATCTTTACCGAGATTTTCCCAATGCCCCTCAGTCGGGGACCTGGTACACGGAGTCCCTGGCCAACGCCCTTCGAGGTGCCGACAACGGGCCGGGCAGCTTCGACATGCACATCACTTACAATCAGAATTTTTCCTGGTATTTCGGCACGGACGGCAACACACCCGCCGGCCAGCACGACTTCATGTCTGTCGTCCTCCACGAAATCGGTCACGGGCTCAATTTCGCCGGCTCCATGAACTACAGCGGTGGATCGGGTTCCTGGGGATACAACACCGGCTATCCCAACGTCTACGACACGCTCATGCGGGATGGTTCCGGAAACGGACTGACCAACACCGGCGTCTATCCCAATCCCTCCACGACTCTCGGCACGGCGTTGACTTCGAACAATCTATGGTTTCATGGGGCCGATGCCATGGCCGCCAACGGCGGACAGCGCGTCAAAATGTATGCCCCCGGAACCTGGGCGCCCGGCTCGAGCTATTCCCATCTGGACTACGCCACGTTTGCCGGCACCGTCAATCGTCTGATGGTGTACGCCATCTCCTCCGGCAGCTCCATCCACGATCCGGGTCCCGTGACCCTGGGCCTGCTCAAGGATCTTGGCTGGCCCTCGTCCGCGGCTCCGGTCTGCGGCACCCCGACGTCGATTTCGGTTCCTTCGAGCAGCAGCACGGGGAGTTACACCGTATCCTGGGGCAGCTCCAGCACGGCGGGCGTGACCTATGTGCTTGAGGAAGCCATGGACGGAGGCTTCACGAGCAACCTTCGGACGGCGTATTCCGGAACCGGGACGAGTGCCTCCATCACCGGGCGCGCCAGTGGAAACACCTATTATTACCGGGTGAAGGCGACTAAAGCCGGTTACACGGACAGCGGCTGGAGGACTGGTTCCAACGGCTGCACCGTGAGCATTGGTCCCTGCACCCTTGGCGACGCCGTGGATGCTCCCGCGCTGGACTGGACAACCACCGGCAGTGCCGACTGGTTTTGCCAGACGAGCGTCACGCATGACGGGATTGATGCAGCTCAAAGTGGAAAAATCAGCCACGATCAGATGACGGTTCTTCAGACGACCGTCACGGGGCCGGGGGTGCTCAGCTTCTGGTGGAAGGTCTCGTCGGAGGAGTTCTGGGATTTCTTAATATTTTCAATTGATTCTGTTGAACAGGAGAGCATCTCCGGAGAAGTCGGCTGGCACCAGATGACCTTTGAAATCGGAGCGGGAACCCACACCCTTCATTGGATTTATGAAAAAGATTACAGCCTCGATGCCGGTGCGGATGCCGGTTGGGTGGATCAGGTGGTGTGGTCCGGAAGTTCGATCTGCGGCACGCCGGCGTCGATTTCGGTTCCTTCGAGCAGCAGCACGGGAAGCTACACGGTTTCCTGGGGCAGTTCCAGCACGGAGGGCGTGACGTACGTCCTGGAAGAAGCGACCGACGCGGGTTTCACGAGTGGCCTTCGGACGGCGTATTCCGGTATCGGGACGAGCGCGTCCATCACGGGCCGCACCAGCGGGAGCACGTATTACTACCGGGTGAAGGCAACAAAAGCCGGTTTCACGGACAGTGACTGGCGGACCGGATCGAACGGGTGTATTGTCGTCATCATCTGCGGCACGCCGGCGTCGATTTCGGTTCCTTCGAGCAGCAACACGGGGAGCTACACGGTTTCCTGGGGCAGTTCCAGCACGGCGGGCGTGACGTACGTCCTGGAAGAAGCGACCGACGCGGGTTTCACGAGTGGCCTTCGGACGGCGTATTCCGGTATCGGGACGAGCGCGTCCATCACGGGCCGCACCAGCGGGAGCACGTATTACTACCGGGTGAAGGCAACCAGGGTCGGCTACACGGACAGCGCCTGGCGAACCGGCTCCAACGGGTGTACGGTCAACATTGGCCCCTGCACGCTCGGCGACGCCGTGGACGCGCCCTCCCTGGTTTGGAAGACGGGAGGAAATGCCGAGTGGTTCTGCCAGAGCGCAATCACTCACGACGGTGTGGGCGCGGCCCAGTCCGGGGCGATCTCGAACAGCCAGGAAACCTGGCTGCAGACGAGTGTCACCGGGCCGGGCACCCTCAGTTTTTACTGGAAAGTTTCTTCGGAGGCTGAAGCTGATGTCCTGAGTTTCTTCATCGGGGCCGCGCTTCAGGTGCGGATCAGCGGGAATGTGGACTGGCAGCAAAGGATCATCACCGTTCCCGAGGGGACGCACCTGCTGAGATGGAGCTACTCCAAGAACCAGAGCGGGTCGCAGCTTTCAGATGCAGGATGGCTGGACAGAGTCTCCTGGACAGAGGGGTCAGGAATTTTGCCGGGAGTCATGATGTTGCTCCTGGACGAATAGTGCCGCGCGACTTGAATGCGACGTCCCTGTGGGAGCGGGATGGACTTCCAGGGGCAGAGGGGGAGTTGGGGATGGGAAAATTGTCGTGGGGTCTTTGTTGCCTGGGTGTTTTCTCTCTGACAATCGGATTGTCCTGCGCCCATGGCGGCAAAGAGGGGAGCCGAACACCGGCAGAGGGGCAGGCCGTTTCCATGCGTGTCCTGTGGACCGTCTCCCAATACATCATGGGTCCCGATGCCTTGTGGACGGAGGATCAGGCGAGAGCCATGCTCTTCAAGCCGCTCGACATGGATGAGAGGTCCATCACCTTCGACGGGCGGACCTGCACGGAGGTGACCTTCCTCCGGGAACCGGGTTCGGTCGACAGACACCTGAGCACTGCCTTCGGCGTCACGCCTGATTTTCTCGGCATCGAGCCGGGGGATGCCGTCCTGGTTCGCGCCAATTGCCGCATCCCTGGTTTTGATACATTCCTGCGCCTGGCCGACAGGCGGCTCATTGTGAAAATGGGGGGGATATTCTTTTTCCTGGAGCCCCATGTGAACTATTGAATCTTCTCGGAGGGTACAAGCAGAAATCTCATCTCTCCTTGGCCCAAATCTTGCTCAATCACAGGTCGTCCTGGATGGGTGTGAGGGGGACCTTTTCAGGTCCATGGGTGTACGGGACCGACGGGTGCTTCTCATGGCCGGGACTTGAAATCTGACGGGAGCCGAATGGATGGCCGGTTCGCAGCGCTGCCTGCCGGCGTTTCAATCCATGACTACGCTGTGTTTTGACCTGCGGTTGTGATTCTTTTCTTGCAGTGCTCCACCGGCTGCAAGGCGCGACATGGAGAGCGTCATGATGGGGAGAGACTTGTGCCGTAACTGTTTAAAGTGGTTGGTTTTCCTTCTCGTTTTCATCTCCCTCACGGCATCGGGGGTTTGGGCCAGGCCCACCACGCCGGATGAGGCCAGGGCCGTGGTGGAAAACTGGCTGGCGCTGGATGCGATGCCGCTGGGTGCTCCCCTGGGCCGACAGGTGGAGAGTGTCGACGTCATTGCACCGGATCGGACCCGGGACGATATCGCGAAGGAGACCGGCGTTGACGCGTCGCTGCCGAGCGAACCCGTCCGCAATCGGATCAAAGGGGTGGAGACCTACACGCATCAGGGTGCTGCGGCCTACTATGTCGTCTATCTGAATCCAGCGGGTTTTGTCATCGTTTCCGCGGACGATCTGGTGGAACCCATCGTCGGCTTCCTGCCTGCAGGTCGCTATGATCCCTCTGCCGACAACCCCCTGGGTGCCATGGTGAGCCAGGACCTGCCGGGCCGGGTGCTGGCTGCGCGGCAGGTGGAAACGCAAGTGAGGACTGAGGGGCTGCAGCTGGCCCCCAACGATGTTCATGCCGTGGCCCGGCGTAAATGGGCTCTGCTGGCCAATCCTGCCGCTGCGACCGACGGTGCGGAGTTTGGGCTGCCCTCTGTCTCGAGTGTGCGTGTGCCGCCTCTGGTTCAAAGCAAGTGGAACCAGAGCCTGGTGGGGGGTGCTGCCTGCTACAATTATTACACACCGCCTCATGAGTCCGGCAACGTGAACAATTATGTCTGCGGCTGCGTGGCCACGGCCATGGCGCAGCTCATGCGCTTCTGGTCCCACCCCACCACGGGAGTGGGCACGGGGTCCCACACCATCTATGTGAACGGCAGCCCGACCACGCGAAGTCTGCGTGGCGGCGACGGGGCGGGAGGATCCTATGACTGGGGCAACATGCCCCTTGTTCCGAGCTCCGGCATGACGCTCGCGCAGCGCCAGGCCATTGGGGCACTGACCGCCGACGCCGGGGTTTCGGTCAACATGGACTACACCTCGAGTGGTTCTGGGACGGACACGCTCAACGCCTCAGCGGCGTTTGTCAACACGTTCGGGTACAGCAACGCCAGAAACGGATATTCGGGCGGCGCAAGCAGCATCCCGGCCGCCAACCGCAATGACATGGTCAATCCCAACCTGGACGCCGGATTTCCCACGCTGCTGGGCATAACGGGTTCGGCGGGCGGCCACGCCATCGTCTGCGACGGATACGGTTACAACGCGGGGACCCTCTATCACCATCTCAACATGGGCTGGTCGGGTTCGGAAGACGCCTGGTACAATCTGCCCACCGTGGACACCAGTTGGACGACGTTCGATGTCCATTACAAGGTGGTCTACAATGTCTATAAAACCGGCTCGGGCGAGATCATCAGCGGCAGGGTGACGGACACGGGCGGCAACCCCATCGGCGGGGTCACGGTCAGCGCCGGCGGTCCCGGCGGTCCTTACACCGCCACGACCAACGCCAACGGTATTTACGCTTTGCCCGGGGTTCTATCGAACAGCACCTACACCGTTACCGCTGTCAAGTCCGGGCACACTTTCAGTCCTCAGACAGTGACCACCGGAACCAGCACCGATTTTTCCATCACGACGGGGAATCGGTGGGGGGTCAATTTTATGGCGGCTTCACCTGCCGGTGGGGTGGTGCTCTTTGACAATGGACCTCTGGTGAACAAGGCGGGAGCCGGTGCCGGGGGTGCTGACCTCAGCGTTCTGCAAAGCTCTCTGGGAATGACCACCTATGGATTCGGCCACCAGGTATTCGACAATAATCGGATTGCTGATGATTTCACTTTGAAGGGGCGGGCGAGGCTGAGGACGATCAAGTTTTACGCCTACCAGACCGGCTCCACCACGACCTCGACGATCGACGCGGTGAACCTGCGCATCTGGAGCGGTCCGCCGAATGATCCGGCAAGCACTGTGCTGTTCGGCGATACCACCACGAACCGCCTGACGGGCACGACCTGGTCGAATATCTACAGGGTGGTGGACACGGCAGAGGGAAGCACCCAGCGTCCGATCATGGTGAATACCGTCAGTGTGGACGTCACCCTGGACCCCGGGACCTACTGGCTGGACTGGCAGACCGGCGGGTCCTTGGCCTCAGGACCCTGGGCTCCGCCCATCACCATCAACGGGCAGACTACCACCGGAAATGCGCTGCAGTTTTCGGCCGGTTCGGGAAGCTGGGCTGAGGCATTGGACAGTGGGACCCTTACATCCCAGGGGTTTCCGTTCATCATCGAAGGTGAGCGGGAAGGGATCTTTGCCCCGATCAAGGGGAAAGACGGCACCACCTCGATCATTTACATGGAATGACCGAAACCGGCTGAAAACCGATGGGCCGATGTCCCGGCGCATTTGCTCGTTCATCCTCATCCAGGCGGGGAAAACGACCGGCCCGGTTATCAGAACCGAGTCGGTCCGGGTGTCGAGGACCGGAATTCCCTGCAGGCACATGAAGTGCGAAAATCGGCCGGAAATGTTCGGGGAAAACGCCCTCTCGAGGCCGTTTGGATGCTGCATTGTATCCTCAAATTTTCATGACAAATTTTCATGACCGGATTGTGCCATAAACCGGATTGTGCCATAAAAAGGACGGGCATGCCCAGGCTCTTGACTCGCAATCACGTTTTGGGGGGATGCCTGGCTTTGCTGGCCGGTTTCTTCGCCCTGGGGGAGGTTTTTTCAGGAGCCGCCGAGGCCCTGCCGGCGCCGAAGAGCACCGAAGCACTTTTTCAAGACTCCGATGTCGTGGTGGAAGGGCGGGTGTGCCGGGTTTATTCCTATCGGCACTGGCTGAACCATCTGAAAAGTGGGGAGCTGGGGGACGAGGGAATAGCGCTGGCGAAGGGTTTACCGGACTCCGAAGATGGCGTTTTGAAGCTTCTGCGGAATTTCCCCTTCACACGGTCCCAGGTCCGGATTGAGGGAGTCTTCGTCGCGGAGATTAAAATTGAAAAAGTCTTCAAAGGCAGCGTTGAAAAAGTGCTTTTTATCCCTTTTGTGTGTTATCTTGTAGATAGGAATGCATCGACCGAAGGGCTTTGGTCGGAGAGGATTTACAAACCGGGAGAGCACCTGTTTTTGAACCTGAAAAAGAACGGTCCGTTCCATGAGTCGACATGGTGGAATGCGGTTCAGCGGGTTCCCAGCGGCTTCAATGATCGGACCGGTGCTCCTTGAGAGCTCGTCACGATGAAGCATACCGTTTGTCACTCTCATTTCTCTCTCGAGAGGGCAAAGGGTCGGAACGCGACGAAACACACGCGAAACTTGCTTTTGCGGGAGTGGACGAATATGAGACAGGTAGGAAGCGGTGTATTCAAGTTGCTGCTGGCGGGTGTTGCCGTCGTCGTCCTTGGGTGGTCGGCCCATCACATGCTCTTTTCACCCAGGCAGCAAAACGACAACACCAGAGAAACAAGTTCCGCCGAAAAAGGCAGCCAGGCGACAGCCTCGCGTCCATCGGACACCACCCAGAGCAACGTTCCGGGGATTCGTGACAACGCGACGGTTTCGCAAGACGGAAATCGAGGAAAAGCTCCATGGGGAGCGGGTGCCGGGGGGCGTGCCGAAGGTGTGAACATGGCATCCGGCATGGGCTCTGGGGCGGATGAATTCGTCATCGCGCCGTCGGAAGATGGGGAACCCGGCCTGACCGAGGGCGACATCAAGTCTCTCCACGAGCAGCAGAGAGCCGAAACGTGGGTCGAATTTGAGCTGGGGGACTTGGTGGTTCCGCATCCGGAGGGCGGGGAACCCGCAATGACGGGTTGGGATGTCACGGCCCTCCACGAGCAACAGCTGGGCGAGATGAAAACTGGTTCTGAGTTGGATGAACCGGCGATCCTTCCTTCCGAGGATGGCGAACCGGGGATGACGGTGAGGGATACTCTGGCCCTCCATGAGCAGCAGCTTGCCGAGATGAGGGCGGGTCCAGGTTTGGATGAGTGGGTCATTGCTCCTTCGGAAAGCGGTGATCCCGGGATGACGTTGAGGGAAATAGAGACGCTACATGAAGAACAACGCTCCGGCGTGAACGCCAGTGCGCAGATGGATGAGGTGGCCATCCTTCCATCTGATGATGGTGAACCTGGAATGAGGTTAAGGGACATTCTGGCCCTTCATGAAAAACAGAGGGCCGAGGATAAGTCCGAGTTTTGACCTGAACGAAGTGGAGACCATGTCTGTTGGAAAAAATTCAATTGGAGTAAGGCTTGGAGGGTGATAGAATACCTCAGCGGACATGGAGAATTAATATTCGCCGCTACAACGGAGGCAAAAGACTGAATTAGTGACCGACTGTAATACTCACAATCCCATTGACTGTTAAGGGAATGCAAGCTGAAAGGACCATTTCAATTTTTCGCTACGACTCTTAAATAAATCGTGGCGGGTTATGGAAAAAAAGAGATTGATATCTTTTGAACGAATGTCTAAGGTGGATGATCTATTATGTTTCATTAACTCACCAAAAGGAGGACCAATCATGAAATTTAACTCTAGAGTCTGTTTTATACTTATTTTTGCCGTTTTGCTGTTTTTCTGGGCGATTCCACCTGCGGCCATGGCAGATGTAGATGTGGCGAAAGCTAGAGTCCATAGGGTTGGGGTGCACCCAACTCTTGGACTTATGGTTCAACTTCAAGATATGGCCCCAACTCCCTTATGGACTGGGAATAGGATTTTCTGGCTCAGCCCCGATCTTGGGAATCAGGGGTACGCCACAGCGCTGACTGCTTTATCCATGAAAGGAACTGTATGGGTTCGGATTGCGGGGACAGGTTCGGCCAACTCCTTGATTAAGATTATTTATTGTGATGCACCTTGATTAACAAGCATTGCACCTTAAAAGAGGAGCCAGGGTGTTTTTTTCTCGCATGGGAATGGCGATATTTGAAGTTTTGCAAAGGGCTGCCCCCATCCATTTCATTGTCGAGCGAGAAAAGAAAGGTCTTCAGCTTTTTTCCGTTGCTCGGAAAGCTCAATCTGTTTCTGTGCCGTCGCCGAAGCATACTAACGTCAAGACGTGTTCAGATCCATCTGACTTCCTCAGACTCAAACTTTAGGAGCCCGCGCTAAAATTGGTAAGAGGCTCAGGGTGGGTGTAGGATTTTTCGCACCCACCTTCACTTCTTCACGAACCTTAATCTACTATATCACATTAATACGTCGGTCCCTAACCACACATAGGGTTAGGGCATTATATTTTACGGCTTTTGGTAGGTCGCGACATATTCTTTTTATATGGTATTATAAAGTAATATAAATTTTAATAATTATGACTTCTTATTCTCACTTTGTATCCCCGGTACGCGCACCACCAGTTGACCTTGCGACTCTCAGGGCCAAAACTAGACTGAATCACTTCCGCCTCCATGAACAGTAATAACTAAAGTTTCGCACACCCCTGATCGGGGGAGTTTATGAGCGAAGTTTCAAG
>CAZZHS010000070.1:0-16046 GCA_964654275.1 uncultured Syntrophobacteraceae bacterium | reverse complement strand
CGCCAGGTACTCGGTGAGGTCCTCCGCCATTCTCTTGGTGAGGGTCGTGACCAGGGTCCGCTCGCCCTTCCGGACCCTTTTTCGGATTTCACCGATCAAATCGTCCACCTGGAAATCAGCCCGCCGGACCTCCACCTCCGGGTCCGCCAGTCCCGTGGGGCGTATGATCTGTTCGACCACATGGCCGTGGGAGTGCGAGAGTTCATAGGGCCCAGGCGTGGCCGACACATAGACGATTTGCGGGACTTTGCCTTCGAATTCCTCGAAGGTGAGGGGCCGGTTGTCCAGAGCGGAGGGCAGGCGAAAGCCATACCGCACCAGCGTCTCCTTTCGCGAACGGTCCCCCCGGTACATGCCTCGAATCTGGGGGATGGTGATGTGGCTCTCATCGATGAAAACCAACCAGTCCCGAGGGAAATAATCCAGGAGGGTGGGGGGAGGCTCCCCCGCCCGGCGACCGTCCAGGTAGCGCGAGTAGTTCTCGATGCCGGTGCAGTAGCCCAGTTCGAGAAGCATCTCGAGGTCCAGGCGGGTTCTCTCATCCAGTCGCTGCGCTTCGACCAGTTTGCCTTCACGATAAAAGTCCTCGAGGCACTGAGCCAGTTCCTGCTTGATCGACCGCACCGCCTTCTCCAGCGTGCCCCGGTCGGTGACGTAGTGAGTGGCCGGATAGACCGCGATGGAATCCAGCACCCTGAGCGTTTTGCCCGTGAGCGGGTCCACCTCCTTGAGGGAATCCACCTCGTCGCCAAAGAATTCGATGCGCACTGCCCGTTCTTCCTCGTGCGCCGGGAAGACTTCAATCACGTCGCCCCGGACCCGAAAGGTGCCCCGGTGGAAATCCACGTCATTGCGCTCGTATTGAATCTGCACGAGCTTGCGCAGGACGGCGTCCCTGAGAATTTCATCGTTCACGCGAAGGGTGAGGAGCATGTCCCGGTAGCTTTCGGGAGAACCCAGACCGTAGATGCAGGACACACTGGCCACAATGACGACGTCTCTGCGCTCAAGGATGGCACGGGTCGCGGAGTGCCGCATCTTGTCGATCGTGTCGTTGATGGAAGCGTCCTTGGCGATGTAGGTATCCGTGCGGGGCACATACGCTTCCGGCTGATAATAGTCGTAATAGGACACAAAGTACTCGACGGCATTTTCGGGGAAAAACGCCTTGAATTCACCGTAGAGTTGAGCCGCGAGCGTTTTGTTGGGCGCGATGACGAGAGCGGGCTTTTGCGTCCTGGCAATGACCTGCGCCATGGTGTACGTTTTTCCCGACCCGGTCACCCCGAGAAGTGTCTGTTCCCTCACACCGCCTTGCACGGCCTTCGAGAGTTTTTCAATGGCCTGGGGCTGATCGCCCGTTGCCTTCCAGCTGCTTTTGAGCACAAAGGGCTTCATGGGTTCACCAGGGGGCAATGGGGTCCCGCGGAATGCCGTCGGGGAATAAAAAAAGACCGCCACGGCGGTCTTGAGCCTTCCAGTGTGGGGTGAGTGATCGGACTTGAACCGACAGCCTCTGGGGCCACAACCCAGTGCTCTGACCGATTGAGCTACACCCACCACAAAAAATTGTTCCCTGCCAAAAACACGGGTTTGATATCACGAAGACTTGCAAACATCAAGCAAAATGTGCGCACACGCGACAGGGGCCGGGCCGGCGGCGGCTCAGTGCCTTGCTCTGCCCTCTCCGAAACGGGCCGCATCTCCCGAACGCGCCCACAGCAAAAGCCCTCGCCGAGTCGGCGGATTGGAGGAGCCCCGGTCCCCTCACCAAATTCAGGTGCACACGAGTGATAACGTTTGAGAAGGAAACGATTTCCTGTTACTTCTTAAGGCCTGGGGCCAAGTCGCGGACCTCCTGCGGTGGGTCGGCCTCTTGAATGGCAGGGTTTGCGAGTTAAGGGGCCCTTTGACGGGCTTCCCCCGAAATCGGGATGGACCTTGATGGATTGGAGATGGATTGGAAAGCCCGGCTTCTCGAAACGAACGATCCAAAGTCCGATCTCTGGCTTGTGGAAGCGTGAAACTTGAAGGGTGAGAGATGAAAGGAGGTTGCCTTTGTCCGGAGTCATTACGCTCAGCAGCTGCCCCAAAGTCTATCAACTGGAAACTCACCGTTGCAGGATTCCGGAAAGCACCTGCCTCGAAGTGGAAGGATTCATCCAGAACCTGGACATGATTTCGCTCAGTGACGCAACCGAGGATGACCGCATCGGACTGCCCGTCTACCTTTGCAGGCGAAGGCGCCCCGATGGATCCGTGGCCTGCCACACCGGCAAAGGTTTGTCCAGGACCCAGGCCAAAGTGTCTCTCCTCATGGAAGCCGTCGAAAGGTACTGCTCCGAATTCAGACCCGAGCATGAAGCACGGCTGGTTTGCGCATCCCTTGGGGAACTCTCACGAAGTCACCGGGTTCTCGACCCCCGCGACCTGCTGCTTCCTCAGTTCTCTCACGACTCACGGGAACAGGTGCTCCGCTGGGTGGAGGGATACGACCTCCTGCAGGAAGAGCCTGTTTTCGTCCCCGCGTGTTCGGTCTTCCACCCTTACCCTCAAGAATACCACCCCCTCACGAACACCCACACCAACGGCACTGCATCGGGCAACACCCTGGAGGAGGCCATCTTTCACGGAATTTGCGAAGTGGTGGAGAGAGATGCCTGGAGCATCGCCAAATTCAATCAGGCGTTTTCCCAGGCGATCGTGCTACAGAATCGAGAGGATGAGGAATTTCTGCTGGAAATTGTCCGAAAATATGAGGCGGCCGGCGTTTCCATCATCGCGCGAAACGTCACCTCGGACACCGGAATTCCCACCATTGCCGCCTTTGCAGAAGACCTCCTCCACCCGCACCGGGAAATCGTAGAGGGATTCGGCACCCACCTCGACCCGAAGGTCGCCATGGCCAGGGCGCTGCTGGAGATCGCGACCACCCGGGCTCTCTTCCTGACGAGGGAGGGGGGGTTCCCTTCACTGCCTGTCGTTTCTTCCTACCTGGAGGGACTCGAGGAGGATTCCCGCCTCTTTGCCGAGGAATTCCAGCGGCTCGCGGAACTGGACACCCTCGCCACCACGGATGTGCGCGACGATTTGCAGATCGTCCTGGAGCGTCTCAGGGCCATGAACTTCGAACGGGTCATCGTGGTGGACCTCACCCACCCGAAGTTCAAAATTCCCACGGTACGCGTCGTGATTCCGAGCATGGAGGTCCACTGTTTCGACCGTTCCCGGAGAGGGCCTCGACTTCACCAGGCTATGTCGCTGTAGGGCCACCCGCATGCTGCCGGAAAACGAAGTGCGGGATCGCGCGATCTTCTGCTGCTGCGTTTTTTTGCAGCTGAGCTGGCTGCACGCGAACCACAAGGTTTCGCCGGGTGCCTATGCGGACGTGCTCGAACGCTCTTCCCTGGACCTGGGCCAAGACCCCTTCATACGCTCAACCCTCGAGGAGGCTGCGATGATGGGTGATCCGGAGGCGGGCTTGCGCGGGCTCATTCACCTCTATGAAGGCTTTGTGCATGCGTTGTGCGAGGTCCTCGAAACCCAGCCGAAACAGCTTGCCGGAGAGATTTCAATCGAATTTTTGCGACAACTTGCCGGTGAAGTGGGCATGGAGGAAATCGACCCGCAGGCAGCCGTGAGCCGGTTGTGATTCTCGTCAGGATCATGGGAGGGATATGTCCATCGCGGCCTTGAATTTCCGCCGTCGATTTGCCGAAATAAAAAAAGCACTCAGAAGGGGAGAGAAACCTTTGCCCGCGGTCTCTTCCCTTTCTTGGTGCTTTTTTAAGAAGTTTGGGTCGGGGCGGCCCGTGCCGGCGATTCCTGCTCGCAACGGGCGCCGCGCTCTGATCGAGTTTGTCAGCCGTCGATGAGGGATTGAATGCTTTTGGGGTATTCCACCTTTTGTGGCAGGAAGATCAGCTCCGGATCCACGAATTCCCGCAGCACAAAGAGCTCCCTGTAGGTCGGATGGGGCGTTTCCCCCTCCAGGCGGGATACATTCAGGTCAAATCCGCAGTTTTCCTTGACCTGTGCTTCGGTCACCCCGGGATGAATGGTTTTGAGGTAAATGATGCCCTGCTCGTCGAACCCGTAAACGCCCATGTTGGTGACCACCGTGCAGGGTCCGCAGTCGGCAAAGGGCGTGTTCTTCCAGACTTCCTTCTTGGGCTTCCACTCGCGGGTCTTGAAATCCCAGCACCACCAGCCGGGCGTTGTCGTGTAATCGTTTTTCTCCAGAAACCGTCGCTTTTCCTGCAGAATGATGAAAGCCGTCCGGTGCGCCATGGTGCCGATGTCCGAGTTGCCTCCGGAGCCTGTGAAACGATGGGTGGGCAAGAAATAATCGCCGATGGAAGTGACATTGACCCCGCCGTATTTGTCGATGGCTGCCCCGCCCAGAAAACCCAGGGAGACGTAGCCTCTCTGGAGGTAATATCCAAAAGTATCGACCAGGCCGCCGAGGGTGGAGCTCATGTTGGCCGCTCTCTGATCGCACACGGTCATGGGCACGTGCATGGTCTTGCCGTCGCAGATGCCGGACTCGTAAATGAGCAGTGCATGCGGGGCATTCAAGAGGTTCGCGGTCATGATCCCCACCATGGGCAGGCCTGTGCCTGCAAAGACGATGTCGTCGTCACGCACTTCGTGGGCCACGGCGATAGCCATGAGTTCCGGCAAAATGAATTCGTTGGGCTTGGCAGGCTCATCGGGAATTTTGTCGATGACTTCCATCAATTGTTCCATTGACTTTGCCATAGGTATCTCCCCCTTTCTTTAATAGCCGCTTTTGGCAACGGACAAGGGCAGTTTCATCCTTGGAGCAGGCTTTTTTCCGCGCATCATTCGGGTGCTGTAGCCCGTCACACTGTCAGCCTTCAGATCCAGGAGTTTCTTGGCTCCGAGCTTGGTGATGAATTCTTCCCACGATTTGGGTTCGAAGACCCACTCATCGAGCCACTTTTTGAGGTCCTCTTCCTTGCGGGAGGCCGCATCCATCGCCCTCATGAAGGGGGCGTCGTAATCGTAGTAGAAGGGAACCGAGCTGGGATAAGCCCCCCAGGGCTGCTCCACAACGCAATCCACCACAAAGTACGGGATCTGGTTGGACTCGGGAGTTTTCCTCAATTCCGATTCGGGAACAATCTCCTCGCAGATCACGATGACCTTGTCGCACGCGAAGGCGATTTCCTTGTCGATGGTTCCGACGCCACGCCACCGCGCAGTGCCCTTTTCCCCGGCCTGCGTCACGTGGATAACGGCCAGGTCCGGGCGCGCCGCGGGCAGCAGCACCACTTCACCCTCACCGAAGAAAGGCTCTTCCATCTGGATGAACTTCTTCCTGGGGATTTTGGGGTTGGCACCGTTGCGAAGGCCGGCACGTCCCAGGGCGTCGAATTCCGGATTGTAGAGGTCAGATCCCAGAGGGGCCTGGTAGGGGATGAACGGAGCGCCCACCGCCCCCGCAAGAAAACGCATGGCGATGGCCCCGTGGGCATGATCCTCGAGAATCATCTTGCCCGCTTTGTAATTTCTTTCCAGGTTCACATCCAGTTTGCCCGCCATCTCCCCCCAGCCGAACCAGTCTGTTTCCTGAACTTTGATGGCATTGACGGCGTTGAGAAGCCACGTGCACACGCTGCCGTGACGGTCCAGAACATGGATGTCTTTGATCCCCTGACGGACAGTTTCCCAGGCAAACGCAACGGGATTTCGATTGAATCCCGTGAACCCGCTGAATGCGCACATGATCCCATCGTGCATGTACTTCCTGACGGCTTCTTCAAGGGTCAGGATTTCAGCTTTCTTGGTCTTTGGAAGACTTCTCGCCATCTGAGCCTCCTCTTCATGTTGGAAGTTTCGTGATTCTTGCCAGCTCAACGGTCGCATACGATGCCGTTGTCAACGAGGGGTCACACACCGGGCAGGACGGGCCTGCGTGAACCTGGGGCCCTTCCCGCGACGGTGCAGGGGCCTTCTCTCTCGAGTCCATGCGCGACTCCCTCCAGCGCACGACCTGTCGACACATTGCAAACGGGGCGAACTCCGTGCGGGGAAATGGGTCCGATACAACCTGGAAATCGCACTGGGAAGCGGAGCACGCATCCTTCGAGCCCCGGGCCGGTGCCGGTGGAGGATCGCTGGATCCGGGAGGGGCTCATTTCAGGGATCGGTATCGAGGAACTGTAGGAGGATTTGATACTATCAGCCATCTATTTTGACAAGAGAAAACTTATTTTTGAGAGGATAAAAAGGTTCCTTTGGCAAATGCAGGTGGCAAAAAAGTCCGGGGTGCGGTTTTAAGCAAAAGACCACGCGGCAAGAAGACCCGGACATTCAACCGGACATTCAAAACGTCCAGGGTACTGCAAAAGGAGGAGCGCAAGGGAGAGTGGTCCCCTGATTCGCAACCATATCGCCCGGAAGGCACCCTAGGGGTTGTGGAATGAAGAATATCGCTCAAGGCTGGTCCTTTTTTCGTTGACACGCCAGGATTAGCGTGCTAGGAAAAATACCCGTTATATCTCTCAGCGGTGAGCAATGTGCAAGTGCAATCGACTACTGATGCTGATAGCAAATCATTGCTGCTCTCTCTCCAAGCTCAATCTCTCGCTCAAAGTTGTGGTTCATTCAGGGCACAGTCCTGTGCCGCAGTATCTGAGAATGTAGGATTTAAAACCTGACAACGGTCTAAATTGTTTGTGGCCTCGCCCACAAGGAGTCCGCTGGGGGTGTATGACTCTCAATTCTAATCTTGGCGTTCGAGCAAATGCACGTGAATCAGATCGCTAGAAAGGAGGAGACCCGCTCGAGTTGTGTACATGAAACTTTGTCTTCATCATCGATTTAGATCGGTCTTTTAGGGCATGCCAAGTCTGTAAAACCATCGTTATCATTCCAGGGTAAGTCTTGAGAAGGAGGACTACATTGATTAACAACGTCAGCTCGAAAATCAAGAATATATCCAAGGTCACCTACAAGGAAAAACCTTTTGAATACTGGGGTCCCACTCCGGCCGAGGCCAGAAAGGCCGTGGTGAACAAGCCGCATGGTCTTCGCGACAAGAGGACCACCATGAAGGAAGCGGTAGAAAAGCATATCAAGGACGGCATGAATCTTTGCATCGGCGGCTTCGTCAACACGCGGGTTCCCACCGCCATCGTCCATGAAATTGTTCGCAAAGGCGTGAGGGATCTGACGATCTCCATTCAATCCAACTCCATCTGCTGCGAACTGCTCGCAGGCGCCATGATCCTCGATCCGGACCGTGTGTCCATTCGTCGTGTGGAACTGGCCTGGTGGGGCTATGAAATCATCGGCATCGCTCCCCTGTTCCGCCATCTGGTCACCAACGGCATCATTGAAGTGGACGACTACACGAACTACGGCATGTCCGTACGTTTCAAAGCCGCCGCCATGGGCATCCCCTTCGTTCCCATCCGCGACCACGGCGGATCCGACATGGAACTGGTGAATCGCGGCAAAATGATCGAGTGCCCCTTCACGAAAGAAAACGTCTATTTGGTGCCCTCATGTATTCCCGATGTGGCCATCATCAATGCCACCTGCGCCGACAAGTTCGGAAATGCGCGGCTCTTCGGCGCTCTGTGTACCGATCCTGAAATGGCCACGGCCGCCAACCATGTCATCATGACCGCAGAAAAAATCATTCCCACCGAGAACATGCGGACCTATCCCAACCTGACCGAAATTCCTTACGCCGCTGTCGATTCCTTGATCGAGCAGCCGTTTGCCAGCTATCCCGGAGCCTGCTACGGCAACTACTGGTTTGACATGGATCACATCAAGATGTTCCGCAGCGCCGGGGAAGAATTCCGCAAGACGGGCAGCAAGGAAGCTCTCCAGCAATACTACGATGAATACGTGTTCGGCGTGGCCGACCACAATGAATTCCTGGAAAAGATCGGCTTCAGGCGGTTGCAGAAGCTGAGAGACATGGACGGCCATCAACCCATCATTCTTTACTAATATGAGCTGGTTTCGATCCGGCTTTTTCAAATCGTTGACCGAGAAGCTGTCGCCGAAGACCGCGGATTCCGCGGCTCAGCGCCGCGAAGCCATAACATCTGAACATATCGGAAAGCCGAGGGAGTACAGAATGCCAGAATACAGCGATATGGAAATGATTGCCTACGCAGGCTCAAGAAGTCTCGAAGATGATAAGATCGTGTTCGTGGGGACGGGTTTGCCCATCATTGCCGCCATGCACGCACAGCTCACCCACGCTCCTAACCTTTACATGATCTATGAGGCCGGGTCCCTGGCACCCATCCTGGACATGGGCATGCCCCTCTCCGTGGGTGACACCCGCGCCGGGCGCAAAGCCTGCTACCTGAAGGGGCTGTGCGCCGCTTTCGAGCTGACGCAGAGAGGCTATGCCGACTACGCGTTCATCGGCGGGGCTCAGATCGACATGTACGGCAACATCTGCTCCACCATGGAAGGTTCTAACTACGACAAACCCTCCATCCGCTTTCCTGGAAGCGGCGGGGCCGGTGCCATGGCCGCAAACTGCGAAAAGACCATCGCGATCATGGCGCTGGAAAAACGTCGCTTCGTAGAAAAAGTGGACTTCGTCACCAGCATCGGGTTCGGCGACGGTTCGCCCGACTATCGCCAGAAAGCCGGTGTCTGCGGATCCGGTCCCTACCGCGTCATCACCAACCGTGCGGTCTTCGGGTTCGACGAAGCCACTCGAAGGATGAAACTGCTGGAAGTGAAGCCTGGGCTCACCCCCAAAGACATTCAGGATCTGGTCAGCTTCGAACTGATCATCCCCTCTGATGTGAAGCAGATGGTCGAACCCCGAGAGGAAGACCTCCACCTCATGCGCGATGTCATCGACGCTGAAGGTTACTTCCTGAAGAAGGTCGTTAAGAAGTAAGTGTTCACCAGGAGGGCTCCTTTCCTGGAGCCCTCCTGAAAGACCCTCGTATTTTGAGGAAAGCCGCCCCGACCTTCCTGAGTCCACCGCCGGCCCATGAAGACGGCATGGCAAGAGCGCCGTTGCCTCACCGTCAGCCAACGCAACCGTCTCATCCACCGATCTGACCACCGAATCATGGTTTGCGTCCTGCCCGGCTTAGCCCGAACCATTCCTCACACGTTCACAAGTCCCACCATCGTCTCAAACCGGCAGCGCCTCCTGTGAACGCCCGGAAACAGCACGGACATGGAAGGTGCGGGCCGATCGAGACACGAAGTCGCTCGCGTCGCCCGTCGTTCACTCCCGAGGCCGTTGATGTTTCACCCTCCGCCACAAAGGGCATTCCAGGCGCATGGTGCTCAATCGCCAGTTCGGACAAGACACTCAATCCACCGGGGACATCAAGGGGAGGCCAGCTCATAGAGGAGCGCTGCCGCAGAGCGGATGCCGTGATGAAAGTCACGAAGCGAGAACCTCTCGTTGGGCGAATGGGCTCCATCGTCCGGACTGCCCCATCCCAGCAGAAGGATGTCCTGGATGCCCAGTTCCTCCTTCATCAAGTTGACGATGGGGATGGAACCTCCTTCGCGAATAAACACCGGTGTTTTGCCAAAACCCACCTCGATGGCCCGCGCCGCAGCCTGGACCGCAGGAGAATCCCGCATCACCAAAACCGGGTCAGCCCCATTGAGTTCTTTCACCTTCATTTCCACTCCCGCGGGGACGAGGGATTCCAGGTGAACCCGGAAAAGTCGGCTGATGTCGGCAAACGTCTGATTGGGCACCAGCCGCATGCTCACTTTGGCCCCCGCTTTGGCGGGGATGATCGTCTTGGCTCCCTCTCCGGGAAATCCCCCCCAGACACCGTTGACATCCAGGGTGGGCCGGGCTGTCTTGCGTTCCAGGGCCGTGTAGCCGGGCTCTCCCACGAGCTCCTTCACCCCGAGATAGCTCTTGAGTTCCTCTTCATCGTGCTGCAGGAACATCATCTCCTTGCGTTCCCATTCCTGGAGGGGAAGCACCTGATCATAAAATCCAGGGATGGCCACGCTCCCGTCCGCATTTTTGAGCTGAGACAGCATTTCCGCAAGAGCCTGAACAGGGTTGGCCACAACACCGCCGAAGGATCCCGAGTGAAGATCGAAGCGCGGGCCGGTCACCTCGATTTGAAAGTACAGCAAGCCGCGAAGACCGTAGGTGATGGCGGGAATTCCCTGTTTGAACTGGGAAGTGTCCGATATGGCCACGGCGTCGGACCTGAGCAGTTCTTTGCCGGAACGGAGAAAGGGCCCCAGCGCCGGACTTCCGATCTCCTCCTCCCCTTCGACCAGGATTTTCACGTTGATGGGCAGCCGGCCTTCTGCTGCCATGATGGCTTCGATGGCCTTGAGGTAGGTGAAAAACTGTCCCTTGTCATCGGTGGCACCGCGCGCATAGACGTATCCATCCTGTATCTTCGGCTGGAAAGGAGGAGAGTGCCATTCATCGAGGGGTTCGGGGGGCTGAACATCGTAGTGGCCGTAAATCAAAAGAGTGGGGCGTCCTTCCTGCTTGCAGTGATGGCCCAGGACGATGGGATGGCCACTCGTTTCACAGAGGCTGGACTGAAAACCAAGCCGCTTCAAATGGTTAAAAACCCACTCCGCAGCCCTGCGCACATCCTTGGCATTGACGGAATAGGTGCTCACACTGGGAATCCTCAAAAATCCCAGCAGTTCATCGACGTAACGTTCTCGGTTCCGGTCTATCTTGGCCAGTATTGCATCGGGAATCATCGGATATCTCCTTGCGGGGCATGGGCAAAGGAATGTAGAGAAAACGGCACCACACGGAAAGCTCGGACCGCGGACCGCGGAGAGGATCGCAGCATCCCATGGGTCATCGGAGGGTCCCCCCCTCTTGATGAGCATCGATCCGCAGCCGCGTCATTCAGCGCGAAAACGCCTGAAACTTCCAAATATGGGGAAAAAGCAAAAAACGTTCGCCGGCGGATGGAACCTGCCTTTGAAACGGTTATCTTCTCGAAGTATCGTCAGGACGTCAAAAGCGATTATACAGAACCATTGCACCGTTTGTGAGGGTTATCATGTCGGTCAGGTTCAAAACCTTTTCACAGGCAGCTTTCATCGATCCGAAAGTCTGGAACGAACTGGCTGAATCTGCGAGTCCGCTCATGGAGTGGGAATACTTCGCGGCCCTGGAACAGTCCGAATCTGCCGGGCCGGAGCGCGGCTATTTTCCGAGTCATATCCTGGCACACCTGGAGGACGAACCCGTCGCCCTGGCCCCCATGTATGAACGCGACCGATCCTGGGTGGAATTCGGAGACGGGGGTCTCGTGCAATTCTTGGCCGAACTGACTCGAATCCCTTTCCAGAGAGGACTGGTGGGGACATTGCCCTTCACACCCGTTCCCGCCTACCAGTTCCTCTGCCGTGCGGACATGGATGCGGCGCGGATGACACACCTGCTGCTCGACTACATCGACTTCCTCTGCAGCACGCGAAATCTGCACACCTCACGACTTTATTTTTTTGCGCCCAGCGCTTCCGAAGTCCATTCCATTTTGAGATCGCAGGGATATTTAACCTTCAAGACCGGTTACTCCCTCTGGTTCAATCGAGGTTTTCGGACCTTTGACGATTTTCTCATGACCTTCAAGTCCAGCCGGCGAACGAAAATCAAGCGGGAGATTCGAGCCATCAGGAACCGGGGCATCGAAATCAAGATGGTTCCCGGAGAGGAAGCATCACCGGAAGATTTCAGGGCCATGCGGGAACTCTATGTGCGCACGTGGCGCAAGCACATGGGTTTGGAGATTTCACCCTTTCTCAAGGAAACGTTCTTCGATCATCTGGAGAAGAGCTTCAGGCATCGGGTCAGTTTCTGCGTGGCCCGTCTGGAGCAGCGCGTTCAGGCCATGGCGCTCTTCTACCACAAGGGGGAAACTCTTTACGGGCGCTACTGGGGATGTTTTGAAGAGATCCCTTTTCTTCATTTTGTGCTCTGTTACTATTATCCTGCCCAATACGCCATCGAACGCGGCTATCAGGTGATGGATCCGGGCTTCGGCGGAGAACACAAGCTGATTCGGGGATTTGAAGTGGTGCCCGTTTTTCATTACATCAAATTCCACGGGGAGAAGGAAAGTCAGATCGCGCGAAATATCTTGAGGAAAATGCAGTTGCAGCCGATTGTTTTTTCCTGACTCTTTCGTAGTGCCGAGGGAGAGACGAGGGGCTGAGACCCGCCTGTGGTCCTTCGGTTCTTTGCCCGGTTCGGGGACGCTCTTCAGAATTGATTGGACTTCTCCGGGGAAAGGGTTTAATTGACAGTGCATCATGGGATCCGTCGGAATTGCGAGTCGTGGACCGATGGATTGCCCTCCCGGTTGGCTGGATCACCAGGCCACCGGACGATTTTAGCGCCATTCGCGAGAGAGTGGGGCATCTTTGGCAAACTCATAATGGGCACATTCATCCCTTATGAGTTGTTTTTTTTGGAACCGAATGCAGGAGTTCAAACTTATGCGTCAAAAGAGAGGGTTTGTGATTTTCGCGCTGGGGACATGTTTGCTGCTCTCGGGTGTTGTCCCTACCGCCATGGCACAGGAGAAGTCTGCGCAAAAAGAGCAGTCGAAGGCCGGCCTGTACGCACAGAAGGCTGCGGGCAAGGACGAAACGGTCAAGAAGGATGTGGGTAAAGGCGGTGCAGGAGCAAAAGACGAAAAGGCTGCTACGGTCAACAACAAGGTCATCACCATGAGCAGTCTGAACGATGAGATGAGCCGCTACGAGCGTCAACTCGGCATGGCAGGTCAAACTCCCGATGAAGCTCAACTGGCGGAGATGCGCACGCGCGTGCTGGATGGTCTGATCAACCGAGAAATTCTGAAGCAGGAAAGTGAAAAGCAGGGGATCAAGATCGAGCCTCAGGAAGTGGACGACCAACTGGCTTCCCTCAAGAAGCGATTTCCTAACGAAGCCGATTTTCAGAGCACCCTTTCCAAAATGAATCTCACTGAAGAGACCCTGAAGCTACAGTTTTCCCAGGATCTGGCCGTTCAAAAACTGATAGACACTCAAGTGGCAGGCAAAGTGGTGGTGACACCCGAGGAAACCAGGAGCTTCTATGACTCCAATCCCGACCTCTTCAAGGCTCCCGAGATGGTGCGCGCCAGCCACATCCTCGTGAAAGTTGACCCCAAGGCTACCGACGACGACAAGAAAAAGGCCAAAGAAAAAATTCAGGGTCTCCAGAAAAAGATCAAAGAGGGCGCCGATTTTGCCGCAGTCGCCAAGGAAAACTCGGACTGTCCCAGTGCGGAAAACGGTGGAGACCTGGACTATTTTCAAAAGGGACAGATGGTTGCTCCTTTTGAAAACGCCGCATTTGCTCTCAAACCCGGTGACGTGAGCGATGTGGTGGAAACTCAGTTTGGCTACCATCTCATCAAGGTGACGGATAAAAAAGAGGCAGGAATGACGCCTTATGAAGAAATTGACGAAAAAATCGAACAGCATCTCAAGCAGGAAAAAGTGAACAAGCAGGTCAACGATTACATCGCTCAACTCAAGTCCCAGGCAAAAATAGAGACCTACCTGAAATAGCGGCCCAAAGCCTCCCCCCAACCCAAGCCAGCCGGTGAGCCCCAAACCCCTTCAGATTCCGGGGCTCCCCGGCTTGCCCCTGGAGTTCGTCTCCATCTTGTTGTATAAATGTCACAGTGTCGTCATGACCAACCCAGCAGGGGGCGGACATCCCGTCCCCTCTCCAAATTTGTTTCTCGGCATCACCGCAAAACGGGGTGGTTTCCACCAGTTCGTGAAAAGGGTCAAGAAGACTCTTTCCCCGTTCGATATAGATAGGGGAGCTCGGGATGGACCCCTACACCTGAAAGCCTTGACAGACTCACACCCTCATGGCCGGATTCGCAGCCCATGGGAGCAGGAGAGACAGGGAAGAAAGATGGAGAGCGCAACATTTCTCGATGCGGACCTCATGCAGATGGAATCCATGGGAATCGACGAATCGAAAATCCGCGAGCAGGTCCGAATCTTCCAGAAAGCCGACAGTTTCATTCGTCTCGAGAGACCCTCCACGCTGATGGACGGCATTCAGGTGATTCCTGAATCCAAATGGCAGGAATACATCCACCTCCATCAGAAAGCTGCCGAACAGGGGCGTTTCACAAAGTTTGTACCGGCATCGGGCGCGGCAACCCGCATGTTCCAGAGCCTGATTCAAATCTATCACATGCCTCAGTACCTCGAACACGATGAGCTCCATCGGCGGGCAGAGCAGGGGGTGTCTGTAGCAAGCGATTTTCTTAAATTTTTGAGACACTTGGGATGCTTTGCCTTTTTTGACGATTTGATGGACGTCCTGGCACGCAACGGCTTCGACCTGGAACTGCTGATTCGAGAACGAAGGTTCCGCCCCCTGCTGGAATATTTGCTCATGGACAGCGGCCTCAATTATGGCTCCCTGCCCAAGGCACTGCTCAAATTTCATCAGTATGCCAATGGAAGCCGCACCTCCTTTGAGGAACACCTGGTGGAGGCGGCCGGGTATCTCGGCAACGGTGACCGGGTCTGTCACCTGCACTTTACGGTCTCTCCGGAACACGAGGCGGACTTCATGAAACTCTTCAACAGGTCCCGAAGGTGCTATGAAGAACGCTTCGGAGTGCTCTATGAAGTGGGATTTTCCTTTCAGAAGCCCTCCACCAACACCATTGCCGTCGACATGAACAACGAGCTTTTTCGCGACCGGAGGGGACAGCTCGTGTTTCGCCCGGCAGGACACGGGGCTCTCCTGGAAAACTTGAACGATCTCCAGGGCGATCTCATCTACATCAAGAACATAGACAATGTCGTCCCCGACAAGCTCAAGGGGGAGGGGACCAAATGGAAGCGGATTCTTGGCGGGGTGCTCGTGGAGGTGCAGCAGAGGGTCCATCATCTGCTTCGTGAATTGAGTTCCGAACCCTCTCCCCACCTGATCGATGAGGCCACGCAATTTGCCCGGGATCGCCTTGCCATTCAATTCCCGCAACCTTACCGCCACTGGCCCGATGATCGGAAAGCCGCCTATCTGAGGAGTCGTCTGAACCGCCCCATTCGGATTTGCGGCGTGGTCAAAAACGTGGGTGAACCCGGTGGCGCCCCGTTCTGGGTTCGTGACAAGGCAGGGTCTCTTTCGCTTCAGATCGTGGAAAAAGCGCAAGTGAATCTGAACGACGCCACTCAGAAAAATATCTGGGAGTCCTCCACCCATTTCAATCCGGTGGACCTTGTTTGTGCTGTTCGGGATTATGAAGGAAAGCCCTTTGACCTGTCTCGATTTGTGGATCGTGACGCGGTGTTCATCAGCAAAAAGTCCAAAGACGGCAGAGATCTCAAAGCGTTGGAGCTGCCGGGGCTCTGGAACGGCTCCATGTCCGACTGGATCACCATTGCGGTGGATGTGCCGCGCATTACTTTCAACCCTGTCAAGACGGTCTTTGACCTGCTCCGCCCGGAACACCAGAGTGAGCCCTGCTGAATCACAAACCGGGCCCCCGCAAAACAGCTCGTGTTTTTTCGGATAATTTCACCGGCTACACCCCCTTTCGCTTCCCCCCCGGGAGCCATTGAGGGGGGTGAACCCGGTTTTGTTAGTTTGTCAGAGCACTGATGGAGCCAAGCGCAAATTCATGCCCGGTTCGCCTTGCTCGGACTGGAGCTGCATAACCGGCTGATCCGGGCGGTCATTTGCGCCCACAGGCACTAGAAGCGAATGAGCCTTTCGGGGCTCACCCGAAAGGGTTCATATCCAAACACCGCATTCAAATGGTGGAGGAAGGCGTGAGCGCCATGCTCGCGCCATTGTTCCGAGACCCGCCGATTCACTTCCTCGTAGGCATCTTTCAATTCAAGAACACTCAGCCTTCCGGATTCGATCCGGAGATCGCGCACATTCTGACCGATGAGTGCCAGCCAGCTCTCACTCACTCCCATGATGAACCATGGCCAGGCCTTCTGCAGCTCGTCAGGCCACTTGGGGTCGCTTGTGTCTCCCACTCCGTTCTTTTGCGCCGCCGCGAACGCTCCGA
>CAZZHS010000069.1:0-17160 GCA_964654275.1 uncultured Syntrophobacteraceae bacterium | reverse complement strand
TATTAACTCGCGATTCTTGCTTCTTTTGAACATTCGCTTTCGCATGCCCAGAAAATCGCGCATTGACATGACGGGAGCGCTGCACCACCTTTGAGCTGTGCACTGCCCTGCAAGCCGGCGGCCTCGATGTGGATGATGTGGCCAAAAAAGTGGCGATCCTGTTGAACATCGCGGAGGGTGACTCTGGCGTGAAGGCAGGAGAGGGGAGCTGGTGCGGGCTCGAAGCCTCCTGTGCTTCCGGGCTGTGCGAGAATTGGGTTTGAGCATGACAGCCTTGGCGCGCCGATTGAATCTATCCACCGTGGCCGTGAGCAAACCGATTGTACGGGGAGCCGGGATGGTACAAAGCGACGGGCTGGAACTGACCTAAGTTAATAAGTTAAGGACGTCCCCATATTCCCGTCCGGGCGAATTCGCCCCTGCAGCAGGGAGGCGATTTTCATTCCTGTTTCCCGGACGATGTGGGGCTTTTCTTCGTGGGGCAGCGTTCCGCCGTTTTCGAGGCGGGTGAGGTGGTGCTCGAAAAGGGCGGCCAGCAGGTTGTTGATGGCGGCGTATTTTTCCGGGGCGCCTGCGGGTTCCGGTTCCCTGCCGCTCCAGATGTTCCACATGCGGAGAAACAGCTCGTTGGTGATCCGCCCCATGAGGTCCGCCAGGGCTTCCACCTTGCTGTCCACAAAGAGGGCCGTTCCTTCGTAGCCTTCGTCGGGGGACAGGCGAAGCAGCCCTTCGCGCTGCAGGGCTTGGAAGGCGGGAGAACCCTTCAGCACGATCTGCTGGTGGTAGAGCACGTTCGCCGTCACGGGCAGGCTGCACAGCAGATTGTTTCGCTGGAGAAATTCCAGGTTGGTGCGGATGTCCCGGAGGGTCGAGTAAGGTTCGAACATGATGAAACCAATGTTGGGTTCGATGCCGTGCCGGCGCAGCACCTGGATGGCCCGTTCGTTCTGGGCCACGGTGGTCATCTTGTTCAGACGCTTGAGGGTGGTATCCCGGCCGCTTTCGAGACCGATGAGCAGATGGCGCAGGCCCGCATCCACCAGGACTTCGATGGTTTCCTCGTGGATGTCGTTGACCCTGGCTTCGATGCCGAAGCGGATGTTTCGACTCTTGAGGAGCGATGCCAGGCGCAGGGCCCTCCTTTGTCCCTGCCGGCCCGGTCCGAAAAAGTTGGGATCGGTGAAGTAAAATTCTCTCACGCCCCGGTCCGCCAGAAGCCGGTCGATTTCCGCCGTGATGTTTTCCGGGCTTCTCCCGCGCCACCGCGAACCCTCGCCGTAGAACGGATTGATGCAGCAGAAGGTGCACCCCCGTAGCATCCGCGGCTCCCCTGCAGGTTCACCTCGGGGAGACGCAACATGGCGTCCGTCCTCACGGGAAAAGGGAGACGGTCCAAATCCTCCACGGGCTTGCGCCGGGTCCGGGCGATGCCGCCGCATCCGTCGCGCCGAGCCAGTCCCGCCGTGTCCGGTGACGCGTCACGCCGTTCCAGCGCATGGGCCAGTTCGGCGAAGGTCCGTTCGGGTTCCCCCAGGACGACGGAATCCACACCATCGCAGGCCCTCAGGATCTCTTCAAAATGAAAGGTGGGATAATACCCGTAGGCGGCGATGTGACCGGCGCTTCCTGCGCTCTTGATGTCTTCCAGCAGGCGGAAAAGCTCCCGGTCCGTCTGCCAGTGATAGACCATGTGAACACCGAGCAGATCGGGATTTTCCACAAGGATTTTCCGGCGGATCGTCTCGTAGGAAAGGTTTTCCAGGTAGCCTTCCACGATCTCCACGTCGTGCCCGGCCTCGGCGAGCATTCCGGCGGCGTATCCCGAAAGGAGGCAGGAGGCGAGGGGGGTGTTGGCGATGTCGTTGCACCGCGCGGGGTTGAAGGCCCGCGGATGTTCCAGCAGGAGAATTTTCATGGGTTCACCCCGTGCCACAGGAATACGTTGTGCTGCAGGTGGAGAGTCTGCAGCCGGTATCGCAGGGTGTCGAAGGGTTTGGGATTGTAATAGACGGGGTAGAGGAGATCCGTTTCCGGCCCGACCACGCCTTCTTCCCGGGCGATTTCTTCCATGAGGGTCCCGGGAAGGATCCGGATGTTGTTGAGCACCACCGTCCCCAGGTTCTTTTTGCGGCTGTGGAGGTCGTAGAGGCGATCCAGGAGCTTCATCCCCCTGGCGACGGTCGCTTCCGTCTCCCCGGGGACGTTGACCATGAAATGATAGACGCTGAGCACATCGCTCGCCGCAGCCAGCCGCGCCGCTTTCAAGACGGCTTCTTCGCTCAGTCCCTTGTTCAGGACATCCAGGGCTTCCCGGCACAACCCGTCCGCCGAGAAGAAAAAGCATTCGCAGCCCGCACTTTCGAAGAGCCCGATGTTTCCCTCGTCCAGGTGATCTTCCCGCATGAAGCCGCTCCACTGAATCCGAAGGCGCCGCCGCACGATTTCCCCGCAGATCGCTTCCAGGTGGCCGCGCGGGATGTTCAAAACCGGGTCCGTGAAGTGAAAGCGTGTGACAGCATATTCTTTGTGCAGCATTTCCATTTCGTCCACCACGTCTGCGGGCCGGCGGCACCGGAGTCCGCCTCCCTGCAGGTCAGGGTAGACGCAGTAGCCGCACCGGTAAGAGCATCCCCGCTTGGTTTCGATCCCCACGGGAGGCACGTAGCTGTTGATGTCCAGGTAGGGAGCCGGGTCGAGCAAGTGTCGGGCCGGGGGCGTGTATCGGGTGAGATCCAGCTGCGTGGACGGTATAATGAGCCGGGAGCCCGGCGTGTGTTCCAACGGCGCTTTCCTGGGGCCGGACCGCTTTCCCAGGGAGGAGACGAAAGTCGGAAATGAAACTTCCGCTTCGCCCACGAACCCGAAATCGATTTCGGGCAGCTCCCCCATGATCCGGTGGGGAAAAAGGGAAAAGCCGGTGCCCCCCGCCACGATCCAGGCCTGGGGAGCCAGGGAGGCCGTCATCCGCACGGTCACCACGAACGGGGGAATGAGCGAACTGGTTCGGTTTCCCAGGGGATCGATGTTGCGCAGGGAAAGCCCCACCAGGTCGGGCCGGAAATCCTGCAGCGTTTCTTTCAACGCCCCGAAGGGATTCGCGGCCATGTTCATGTCCAGGAGGCGGATGTCGTGCCCCCGGTCGGCCAGGCGCCCGGCCAGGGACACGATCCCGATGGGGTAAACCCGCTCGGGAGACGCTTCCTCCATGGAGAGGGTCTGTACCAGCAGCACACGCATGGTCACTCCAGCAAGATCAACGCGAAGTACTTGACGAAATCGTCCGGGCTTTTGAGCGGGCGCAGCGAAAATCCCGCACGCCTCACGGTCTCGAACACATCCATTCCTGCGGCTTCCATGGAGGGCCTGGCCAGCCGCGTGTTGCGGCAGGTGCCCTCCGGAGCGCACCCCTCCCTGCAAAGGGAGCAGGGCCCGGCCCAGTAGGCGAAGGCCTTGTGGAATCCCCCCGCGAAAGCTTCCCTTTCCGCATCCAGGACCTTGAGCTGAAAGCTGCGGGTGGGAGGTTCCCCTTCCAGGAGGAGGGCCCGGGAATAATCTTTCAAAACATCTCTCGTGGCGGCGGGGGAGGGGCTGTGGGGCGGGCACCGGAGCTTCCCGTATTCGGTGCAGCCGAAACGGCAGCGCTGCGGTCCCCAGTTGGGCACGTGAATGGAGTCCACGGAGATGGGCCTCACGTTGCGGAACCCGAGGCTCTTCATGCGCGCCGCCAACCGGGAAACGGGGTCCAGTTGGAGCCTGGTCAATTGATTCGCATCTTTTGCGGCGACGATCACGCCCGTGTCCGAAGTGAGAGGGATGAACTCGGTGGCGTGAAGGTTTCGTGCTTGCAGCTGCTCCCGCACCCAGTCGGCGGCAAAGACCTTCCCGTTGTAAGTGTTCAGCAGCATGTTCAGGTCGAAGAGCGCCGCTTTGGGGGGATGGTGTTCTTTAAAAAAGTCATGGATCAGCAAAAGACCGCCGGAATGGAGGCAATCCCGGCCTTCATCCAGCAGGTGGCCGGCTTCGCTTTCGGCGAAGGCGTGGAGCACGTTGGAGAGGATCACCAGGTCGAAGGCCCCCTTGGGGACGGGCCAGGGTTCCAGGATGTTTGCTGACAGAAATGTCGTCCGGTCTTCCAGCTGCCGATGGCGCAGCATCTCGGCCGCGCATTCCAGGACCTCGGGCAGATCCAGGAGTGTGGCCCGGGTGGAGGGAAAACGTTCCAGGAAACCCGCGGAGACGGCCCCGGAACCCGCTCCCGCGTCCAGGATGTTTCCTTCAAGGTTGCTAAAAAGTTTAAGGATTTCAGGAACCTTGGTCCGGGCCACGTCGTCCATGGCGTGGATGTAACGCCGGATGCGTTTCGCGAGCTCTCCGGGCTTCGGGGTGGAAGCATCGAGAACTCTTCCCCCCGACTGAAGCGAAGCTTCCAGGTTTCCCCATGGGCCGGAAAGAAATTTTCGCCAGAGGATCGAATTCCCCTGGTAGTTTTCTTTGCCCTTCACGAGATAAGTTGACGTAATTTTTGTATTATAAAACAAGCCAGTAAAATGGGTCACCAGACCCATGGAGTGGAGCGCTCCCATGAAGCGCTCCACGGCGCCGGTGTCCAATCCCAGCAGGTGGGCGATCCGCTCTGCGGTGGCCCCGGCCGGTTCGAGCCGGGAGAAGATGTCCAGTTCCACCGCCGTGAAAATCACTTCCGAATACCAGTACGCCGTGGCGAGATCCTCCAGGTACTGGGAACCGCTTTCCTGGGGATCATGCGCGAGAAACGGCAACGGCGTCATGCTCCGCCTCTCCCGATGCTCTCACCACGCCCGCTTCTTCGAACGTGAGCATCTTGCAGATCACCTGCGCCGCCGCTTCCACAATGTTCAGGGCCAGGGCCGCCCCGGTTCCTTCTCCCAGGCGCAGGTTCAGGTTCAACAGAGGTTTCAGGCCCAGTTCTTCCAGCATGAGCCGGTGGCCGTATTCCAGGGACTGGTGGCCTGAGATCATGTAATCGAGCGATGCAGGTGCTAAGGTTTTGGCGAGGAGTGCTCCCGCCGAGGAGATGAAACCGTCCACCACGACGGGCGTTTTGTGACGGGCGGCCCCCAGGATGAGCCCGGCAATGCCGCCGATTTCAAACCCGCCCACCTTGGAAAGGACATCCACGGCATCCCCGGGGTTCGGTCGGTTGACCAGGAGGGCTTTTTCAATGACCCGGATCTTGTTTTCGAGTCCCTCATCGGTGATTCCCGTGCCCCGTCCCGTCACGTCCCGGACGGGGCGCCCGGAAATGGCGGCGAGAATGGCGCTGCTCGGCGTGGTATTCCCGATGCCCATGTCTCCCGTGGCGAGGAGCTCGACCCCTCCCTCGATGAGGCGCCCCGCGATCTCGATGCCCGTTTCAAGGGCCTTCACAGCCTGTTCGCGCGTCATGGCCGGTCCTTTGGCCATGTTGCGCGTGCCGTAGTCCACTTTGCAGGGCAAGACCTTTTCCGCAAAGGATGGGTCGAGATCGGTGGCGACGCCCATGTCCACGACCACCACGCGGGCTCCCGCCACCCCCGCCAGCACATTGATAGCCGCGCCTCCCGCCACGAAGTTCGCCACCATCTGCGGGGTGACTTCCCTGGGAAAGGCGCTCACCCCTTCTTCCACCACCCCGTGATCTCCCGCCATGGTGACCACCGCCTTGCGGGTGACGGAGGGCTTGAGGGTTTCCTTCATGCCCGCCAGTCGTTCCGCCAGGTCCAGGAGCTCCCCCAGGCTCCCCGGGGGAATGGCGAGATTGTCCAGATGATTCCTGGCCTTGATCCGCCACTGGGTGCTCACGGGCTTGATCCCTTCAAGGGCTGCCTGCAGCTTCGTTCCCATTTTGATTCCTCCCCGTTCATGCAATGCCGAAATACCTGGCCGCCACGTCCGCGGCGCACTGAGGCCCGCAAACGGCGCAGCCGTGATTCCCGTTTCCAGTTTCGCAGCCTGCTTTCACCTTTTCGGGATCGAGACACAGGCCGATCTGCCGATCCAGGTCGAGCGCCACGCGGGCTTTGGCCATTTGAAGGTCCCGGGCCAGGGCCTGCCGGTTCCCCCGGGCGATGTCCGCGGCGTGTGCGGCGATGCGGGCGGCCATGATCCCGTCTTTCACGTCCTGTTCCGTGGGGAGCCCCAGGTGTTCCGCAGGCGTCACGTTGCAGATGAAGTCGGCTCCGGCCACACCCGCCAGGGCGCCCCCTATGGCCGAGGTGATGTGGTCGTATCCCGGGGCGATGTCCGTGGCCAATGTCCCCAGGACGAAATAGGGCGCGCCGTTGCAGAGCCGCTTCTGGAGCAGCATGGTGGCCTTCACGTGGTGCATGGGAACGTGGCCCGGGCCTTCCACCATGACCTGGACTCCCACCGCCTGGGCCCTCGCGGTCAATTCGCCTGCGATGATCATCCCCTGCAACTGGGCGCCGTCGAGCGAATCGGCCGTCGCGCCGGGCCGGATGGCGTCACCCAAACTCAGGGTCACGTCGTGCCGCGCGAGGATTTCCAGCAGCCGGTCGAACTGCTCGTAGAGAGGATTTTCCCTGTTGTTGTGGAGCATCCAGCCCGTGAGGAAGGCGCCGCCGCGGCTCACCACGTCCGTCACCCGCCCGGTGGTCTTGAGGCGCTTGATGACATCGAAATTCAGCGCGCAGTGGATCGCCATGAAGTCCACGCCTTCGGCCGCCTGCTTTTCGACGGCTTCGAACATGTCCTCGGGTTCCATGGCCACCACGCTTCCGCGGCGCTCGATGGCCTCGATGGCGCACTGGTAGATGGGAACGCTCCCCACCGGCATGTTCGCCAGGGAGAGGGTCTGCCGGCGAACGCCGTCGATGTCGCCGCCCGTGCTGAGATCCATCACCGCATCGGCGCCCGCTTCCCGGGCGATGACCAGCTTGCGCGCTTCCATGTCGATGAGGTCGCGGTCGCTTGAGGTGCCGATGAGGGTGTTCACCTTGATTGTCAAGCCCTGTCCGATACCGCAGTACTGGAATTCCTTCCGCTTCCTGTTCCTGGGGATGACGATTCTTCCCGACGCCACTCCGTCACGGACGAATGAAACGTCCAGCTGCTCCCGTAGCGCCACCGCTTCCATTTCTGGAGTGATCCTGCCTGCACGGGCCGACAGCACCTGAGTCATGGGGTTCTCCTTTCTTTGAGCTTGTTCAGCAAGCGAGTTTCGAAGTTCCCAGATACTGGGACACGACCTTCATGGCGCAATACTTGCCGCACATGGCGCAGACGGCGGAAGATTCTTCGCTCCGCTGCCTGCGCAGTTCCCGGGCTCTAACGGGGTCGATGGCGAGCGCAAGCTGTCGTTCCCAGTCCAGTTCCTTCCTGGCCTGTGAAAGCTTGAGATCCCAATCCGCGGCGCCCTGGATGCCCTTGGCCAGGTCGGCCGCGTGAGCCCCGATGCGCGCGGCGATGACTCCTTCCCGCACCTGGGCCGTGTCGGGGATGCCGACATGTTCGGCGGCGGTCACATAGCAGAGGAAGTCCGCACCGGCCCAGGCGGCGATGGCCCCGCCGATGGCTCCGCTCACGTGGTCGTAGCCCGCGGCGATGTCCGTCACCACGGGGCCGAAGACAAAGTAGGGCGCGCCCCTGCAGAGGCTCTTCTGCAGGGTGACGGTGGCTTCGATGTGGTTCAGGGGAACGTGGCCGGGGCCCTTGATCATGATCTGGACTCCGGCTTCCCGGGCTCTTCGCACCAGTTCGCCCAGGATGACCAGTTCGTGCACCTGGGCGCCGTCCAGGGAATCGGCCGTGCAGCCGGGCCGCATGCCGTCGGCCAGGCTGAGGGTGACGTCGTACCGGCGGGCGATTTCCAAAACGCGGTCGTACTGTTCGTAAAGGGGGTTTTCTTTTTCGTTGTGGATCATCCACCCGATGAGGTGAGAGCCGCCGTAGCTCACCAGGGGATCGATCCTCCCCTCGTTCTTGGCCCGTTCCACCACGGCCATGGTGGTGGCGCAGTGAAGGGCTAGGAAGTCCACGCCGTCGGCCGCCTGGCGTTCGATCACGTCGAAGAGCTCTTCCGCAGTCATGCGGACGGGGGATGCATGTTTTTGGGCCGCCTCGGCGATGGCCTGGTAGAGGGGAAGGGTCCCCAGGGGGGTGGGGGTGGCGGCGAGGGCCTTTTTCCGCATGGCGTCGATGTCGCCGCTCACACTCAAATCCATGATGGCGTCCGTGCCGGCATCGACGGCGGCCTGGATTTTCCTGAGCTCCACGTCCACACTTGCACCGGTGCCGTAGAGGCCCACGCTGGCGCTCACCTTGGTGCGCAGGCCCGCGCCGATCCCCATGGGGATCCTGCCGGTGCGCCGGGTGTTGCACGGGATGACCAGGGTGCCTTCCGCCACGCCCTGCCGCACCTTTTCGGGCGAAATGTTTTCCTGCTCCGCCACCTTTTCCATTGCCGGGGTGATTTTTCCCTCGAGCGCTTCACTCAACTGGGTCATCGGTTCCCTTTCCTGGTCTCGATGTTTTCCATCAGGGCACGGACCTTTTTTCTGCGGGATGCGTTGGTGTTCCACGTCGTGCGTCTCTGCCGCAAAAAAAAAGTCCATGCCGTTTCCGGCATGGACTTTTCCATCATCCATGGATGCCTCGCACAACCCCTTTCAGGGGGTGCATTCATGTTTCCAGGCAGGTCTCCTGGCTCCCGGAGTAACGTCCGAACCTCCCTTCCCGCCTGCCTTGCCGAAAACGGGCGACCGACGGTGGCTCCGAGGGGGACTACCGGTTACAGTGGCGGGACCGCCCGGGACTTTCACCCGGTTCCCTATTCTCCCTTGCGGGCACCTGGAACATGCGTGTTCGCATTTTCGAAGTTTCTTTTATGCCGCGTTTTTGAATTTGTCAAAAAAAACATTTTGACCCCGCGACGGTTTGGCCGCCGTTTCCTGAACACCAGGGGCAGTCAGTGATATTGCTTCAAGACGGCGTCCACCACCCGCTCGAGATCTCTCACGGTACGGCAGGATTTGGCCACATGGCAATAGGGGAGGTAGCGCTTCATTTCCGAATCGCCCGATCCCCAGCGGCCTCGCGCTTCGGGGTTGAGCCAAATGAGCCTTTTAGACCGGAGCGACAAAGCTTCCAGGATGTCGGTGCGCGGATCCCCGAAGTTGTTCCGTCCATCTCCCAACACGAGCACCGTGGTCTTTCGGGTCACCGTTTCAAACCACCTCGCCTTGAAGTCGGCCAGAGCCCGTCCGTAGTCCGTCAGTCCCAGATTCATGTCCAGCCCGACCCCATTCTGAATCCGGGCGATGGCCTCCTCGACGGGGTGCTTCTCCAGGATGTGGTCCACCTGAACGAGGTTGGAGCAGAACACGAACGTGCGCGTCCTTGCCAGCGTCTGGCTGAGGTTGTAGAGGAGAAGGAGCAGGAAGCGCACCGTCGCCCTCACGGAACGGCTCACGTCGCAGAGGACCACGATGTCCGCCCGTTCGACTTTCCTGGCCTTCCACCGCATCTCGAAAGGCACGCCCTGGTGGGGGATGCTCCTGCAAATCACGCCCTTGATGTCGACGCGGCCGCGCCTGGAAAGTTTTCGCCTCCTGGAGTGCCTGGTGTTGAGACGCTTGACCATCTGCCGGATCAGTGCATCCATCCGACGATAGTCCCGTTCCTCGACCCTGTTGAGATGCATGCGGCCGAGGTGTTCCGCATCCTCCTCGGGTGAGGAACCGGCATAGAGCAGGAACTGCGCTTCCACGTATTCTTTCACCATCCTGTAGAGCGCGTCCCTCTGTCCCTTCAACCACGCCGCCGCGCGCCGGCCTGCATCTTCGGATGCTTGATCAAGCTCCTGGATATCCCGGTTGAGCGCCTCCCACCCCATCCGGTTCAGAATGTTTCGGATGAAGAACCCCTTTTGCGTGAAGGTGCGCAAATTGGTCAAGTCCGCTTCGCGCCCCGCTTCCCGCATGGAGATGGCCACCCCGGCCGCATCGCCGGAAAGCAGCAGTTCGCTCAGGGGCGATTCCACAGCGACCTGTTCGGGCTCGCCCTGCGGGTGACCTGGGGAGCCCTCGCTTTGAGGTGAAGTGCCGCCGGGAGCGAAGAACCGATCGAACAGGATGGAAAAAACGTCCTGATCTTCGATCGACTTGGCGAGGCAGGCCCCCAGGGCATCCTTGAGGACATCTCGATCCCCGTAGCCCACGAGGTCCAGGGCACGCATTGCATCCACGTTCTCGGAGAGAGAGACCCGAGTTCCCGACCGGCGCAGGGCGGTGATGAAGTCGAGAAGGATCTGCTCCATGCCTCAGCCCTGAGCCGCCATGATGGCTTTTCGAGTCATCTCGAGGAGCTGCTCCTCGGCGATCCGAATGTCCTCCTCGAATTTCAGGATGACATTGCAGGTCTCCCGGATGAGGTCCGGATGTAGCTCCTTCGTGTGGAGGAGGAGGAGCACCCGCGCCCAGTCGATGGTTTCACCGATGGAGGGGATCTTGCGGATGTCCAACTCCCTCAACTGCTGGATGAAGGCCACCAGCTGATGCCTGAGCCGCTCAGAAATGCCGGGAACGCGAACCCTAATGATCTCTCTCTCCACCGCCGGGGTGGGAAGCGGGATGTGAAGGTGCAGGCACCGCCGCTTGAGGGCTTCACTGATTTCCCGCGTGTTGTTGCTCGTCAGAAAGACAAAGGGTTTGGAACGCGCCTGGATGGTGCCGATTTCCGGGATGGACACCTGGAAGTCCGAGAGAACCTCCAGGAGGAAGGCTTCAAACTCTTCGTCCGCCTTGTCGATCTCGTCCACGAGCAGGACGGCGCCCTTCTCCTGCTGGAGGGCATGAAGGAGAGGCCGGGGCTCGAGGAACTCGACGGAAAAGAAGATGTCGCTGTACTGATGGAGCCGGTCGATGGCCCCTGCCAGCCCTGAGGTGCCCTGGATGATTTCGTTCATCCTGTCCTTGAGAATTTGGGTGTAGAGCAACTGCTTCCCGTATTTCCACTCGTAGAGGGCCTTGGATTCGTCGAGCCCCTCGTAGCACTGGAGCCGGATGAGCGGCACATCGAGGAAGGTGGCTGCTGTTTTGGCCAGTTCCGTCTTGCCGACACCCGCCGGTCCCTCGATGAGGATGGGCTTTTCCAGGTGAAAGGCGAGGTAAAGGGTGGTCGCGATCCGGCCGCTGCAAATGTAGCCCGCCTCGCGGAATCCCTGTTGGATCCGCTCGCGCGAACCGATCTTGTCATGGTGGGGGCCCGGCATTGGATTCCTTTCCTGAGAGCAGTGATTCCCCAATCTTTTTGAGCTGGAGGGAGACGATATTTTTGGCGATGCCTCCCAGGCGGCGAAGGTCCCGCGTGACGACGCCAAGGAACGAATTTTCCGCGCCGCCGAGTCCGCCTCGCAGATCTTCAAAGCACGCCTGGTAATGCTGCAGCAATTGCCGGAACGCGAGCAGGCGGGAGAGCAATAGAGGATTGTCTGCGCCGCGGATATGACCGAGTCCGGCGATCTGGTGAAAAATCACCTGGAAGCTGTCCAGAAGGACACGCAACCGGCCGAGACCCTCCGCCGTGCCATCGCCCCGGGTCCTGTCTTCACTCCGGATGTGCTCGAGAAGGAGATCCAGCTGCAGTTCCATCCCTCCCAGAGCCAAGGCAGCCAGATAAAGGTCTTCCACGGACCGAAAAGGCCTGGCCATCTGTTCGTAGGCAATGTCCTTTTTTCCGAGGATGGAAGCCGCGGGCACGCGGCAGTTTCGGAGCGTCAAGGCGCAGTGCGGCGATGGATAAAAGCAGCCGAGGTCGAAAGGAGGGCTGAGTGAGAGTCCGGGAGTGTCCCTTTTCACCAGGAAGGCGCTGAAGCCTTTTCGGTCTGTGGGTGCACCGACGGAGGTGAAGGCGAAGATGATGAAGCAGTCCGCGATGGGGCCGTTGGTGAGAAAAGATTTTTCGCCGTTCAACACGAACCGGCCGTTTCCGTCACTGTGCGCCGAGGTTTTGAGATGTTTGGGATGGGCCCCCACCCCCGGTTCGGAGATGGCCACCGATGCCGTCATGTTTCCAGCGGCCAGTTGGGGAAGGTATCGCGCACATTGGGATGGGGAGCCAAAACCCAGGATGAAGTGCCGGGAGACGATGAGGTGGATGAGCCAGGAAAAGGCCAGGCCGAGGCAGCGCCCATGGCGGGTGAAGGTCTCCAGCGCTGCCAGGGTCGAGGCGACGTCACACCCCATTCCCCCCACGGATTCCGGGAGATTCAACCCCAGCAAGCCTTCCGCTCCCATTCTGCGCCACACGGAAAGGGGAAACTCCCCGCCGGTGCTGAAAAGTTCCGCCTCCGGAGCCACCTCGGCCGCGGCAAAACGGGCGACTTTCTTCAGGACGCACGCCCTGGGATCGACATCAGAGACCATGGACACTCCCCTAAGAACTGGAAGGGCTTCCGTCGAATTTCTTGAAGAAACCGCCCAGCACTCGCTTGAAGGCATCCACCTCTTCCTCCGAATGGCCGGCCTTGATCTCCTCGTTCACGCGCTTGATGACAGCCCGGGCTCTCCCGATTTCCTCGATGCCTTCCGGGGTGATGTGGATCCGCAAGGCGCGTCGATCTTCGGGACTGGCCCGGCGTTGAACGAACCCCGATTTTTCAAGGCGGTCGATGAGACCCGTCATGCTGGAGTTGTCCGCACCCAGAATCTGGCTCAGTTCCGTCATGGTGCGTCCGTCCTCCTGCCTGAGGAGAAAAAGAATGCCGGCCTGCGAGGGGGTGATCTTGATGCCCTCGGCCCTGAGGGTGGTGTTGAGGTGGTTGCGCAATTTCTGCTGCGCCATGAAAACCAGGTAGATGAGGCGGTCGTCTTTGATCATGCCGGGATCCTTCGTGCCTTTCGGGTCCGACGCCGCTGCTCGGGACAGCCTGAAGTCGGCCGTTCAAATGTGGGCACATAAATATTTGGCATACGGACTATCAGGCGTCAATATAAAAGTGCATTTTCCCACCAGGGACTCGAGCGAAATGGAAAACGGTTTTGACGATTCGCCACGCCCCTCGGGTCAATCAGGCCGACCGGTCAGGCGCAGTTCTCAAGAGCTTTTCCTGGAGTCAGATTCGTGTCGTGAACCTCTGCCGGGTGTCGCAAGGTCTTTGCCCAAAGCTTTCCTCTGCTCTCGGCGTTCTCCGTCGCCGCGGGCCACACAGATGGGTTTCCTGCTGTCGCGGTCGAGTCCGGTGACGTACATGGCCGTGGAAAGTGTACCGGGGGTGGGGGTGAAGTCCTGGAATTGACGGATGGGGAGGCGCAGCTGCTCGAATTTTTCCGCCAGGCGGACCATGTCCTCTCTGCGGCAGCCGGGATGGGACGCGATCACGTAGGGGGTGAAGTGAGCCTTGCGTCCCAGTTGACCAGCGAGGCGCCGGGCGAGTTCGAGGAAATCCACGAGGACCTGGGGATCGCCTTTGTGCATGAGACGCAGCACATGGGGTTCCGAGTGTTCCGGGGCGATTTTCAGGGCGCCCGGCGTGTGACGTTCCAGGATGCGAGCCAGCAGCCGCGGCGTCTGAAGGAGCAGTTCCATGCGCAGACCCGACGAAATGAAAACGTGGTGCACGCCTTCAACTTCCGTCGCATGCCGCAGGAGTTCCAGCAGGGCATCTTCATCCACCCGGAGATGGCGGCACACCCGGGGATACAGGCAGTCCCGCCTCCTGCACGGGGAGTCCTTGCCGCAAAAGACGCCGAAAAGGTTGGCCGTGGGACCGCCCAGGTCGCTGATAGTGCCTTTGAAGCCTTTTTGGCGGGAGATCTCGCCGATTTCAGCCAGGATGGACTCCCGGCTCCGGCTGACGATCACCGGTCCCTGGTGGCGCGCTATGGAACAAAACGAGCAGTTGCCCACACAGCCCCGCACGATGGTGACGGAATCCCGAATCATGCGCCACGCAGGCACATCGCCCATGGAAGGGTGGGGGGCTCTCTGGAACGGCAACGCATGGACCGAGTCCAGTTCCTCGGGGGTCAGGGGGCGTGCGGGAGGGTTTTGGAGGACCCACATGGCCTGTTGACGCTGGAGCACGGAAGTGTTCTCCATGGATCTGGCGAGCCGGTCCACGGCCTTCTCCGCATCCAGGAATTTCTCGGTGTGTTCTCCGATTTCGTTCCAGGACGGCAGCGTCAGAGTTCCGGCGGGCAGCTGCCTTTCCTGGAGCTCCCTTTCCGTCAGCCGTTCACAGGTTCCCGGAATGAAGTGCAGCGCTCTGCCTTCAGAGAGGCGCCGTGCCGCCTCGAGGATGGGGAGTTCCCCCATTCCGTAAACCAGGAGGTCCGCCTTGGCATCGGTCAGGATGGAATTGCGCAGTTTGCCTTGCTGATAGTCGTAGTGGACGAACCTTCTGAGGGATCCTTCGAGCCCCCCCAGGATCACGGGAATTCCTTCAAAAGCGGCTTTGCAAAGGGAGGTGTAAATGATCGAAGCCCGGTCGGGGCGCCGCCGGTTCTGCCGCGTTCGCTCCGTCCCGAAATAGGGGTTGCCGTCGGGTGAATAGTCGTCACGGTCCCGAACCCTGGCGTTCCCGCTGTAATTGGCCACGATGGAATCGAGGTTTCCGGCGGTGACGCCGAAAAAAAGCCGGGGGCGTCCAAATTCTTTGAAGGATTCCGGAGAGTCGTACCGGGGCTGGGAGAGGATGGCCGTGCGAAACCCGTGGGCTTCCAGCCACCTTCCAATGACGGCGACCCCGAAGGAGGGGTGATCCACGTAGGCGTCTCCCGTGACGAGGACAACGTCCACCCGGCTCCAGCCCCGGGCGAGCATTTCCTCGCGGGATGCGGGCAGAAATTTTGATTCCCCGGGGGGCGTGTGACGGTTTTTTCTTCGCAAGTCCTCTTTGCCTCGGGCTGGAACGCGCTCAATCCACCTGCGGCCTGGGAAGCAGCCCGGCACGTTCCATGATTTCCGGGATCTTTTCCTCCCATTCGATGGCCATGACGTGAACGCCCGCCACTCCCGGAAGGGTTTTCACTTCCTCGATCTGTTCCAGGAGAATCTTGACTCCCTCCTCCGACTGGGTGTTCTTGGGCACTCCGCGCAACCGTTTGATGATCCCTTCCGGAATGGAGATTCCGGACACGTTGCTGTTCATGTAACGGGCCATGCCCACCGATTTCAAGGGCGTGAGGCCCGCCAGGATGAAACATTTCTCATGCAGGCCCATGTCGCAGGCCATTTTCATGAATTCACGAAAGCGGCCCATGTCGTAGATGCACTGCGTCTGGATGAAGTCGGCTCCTGCAGCAATCTTCTTGGCCATGCGGATCACTCGGAATTCAAACGGGTCGGCGAAGGGGTTGGCCGCGGCGCCGAGAAACATCCCGATGCCCCCTTCCACCGGCTCTCCACTGTCCATTTTGCCCTCGTCACGGATGGTGCGGATCATGTGCAGGAGCTGGATGGAGTCGATGTCAAAAACATTTTTCGCGGAAGGGTGGTTGCCGAACGACTGATGGTCGCCGCTCAGGCAGAGCATGTTGCGGATGCCCAGCGCGTGGGCCCCGAATACGTCGCTCTGTGCGGCGATGCGGTTGCGGTCCCGCGTCACCATCTGCATGACCGGCTCAACGCCTTCCCGAACTAAAATGGCGCCGGCTGCGATGCTCGACATGCGCACCACGGCCGTCTGGTTGTCCGTGACATTGGCGGCATCCACGGACCCCCGGATGTAGGCGATTTTCTTGAGGAGATGTTCCGTATCGGCCCCTTTCGGAGGGCCGCACTCACAGGTGACCGCAAAATGCCCCGCCCGCAGCACCCTTTCCAGCTTGCTTCCGGATTTCATGTCAACGAAGCTGCTCATGATTTCCTTCCGGGTCATGAAGATTTGTACCCCAGCCTGTAGATCTGTTTTCGAACGGTGCGCCGCACTCCGCCATCCATGGCCGACCGCCAGTTTTTGGCGGGGATGAAGTTTTGGAGTTCCTGAAGGCGCCCCAACTTTTTCATGCGTTCGTAGATGAGTTGCCACACACATTCGGTGTTTCGGGGGTCCACCTCGCAGCGGCCTTTTTCAGACCCGCCGCAAGGGCCGTTGAACAGGTGCTTGGAACATCGTGCGATGGGGCAGATGCCGCCCGTCATGTGCGTGATGCAGTCGCCGCAGCCCGCACACATTTCGGCCCAGACTCCCGGTTCTGTGGCAGCCCCGTAAAAGGTCGTGTTCACTCCGGGGAAAACGGGGACGGTGCCCAGCCGGTCCGCCAGAAAATTCACCCCGACGCCGCACGCGAGGGTGATGACGGCATCGATCTTCTCGTCTTCAACGCGCTGGAGCAGAGGCATCACAAATTCTTCGTCGCATTGCCGCTGCACGGTCTGTTCCTGGATGCGCCTGCTCTCATTTTCCCGTTGAAAGGCGATGCGCAGGCCGGTAGCTAGGAGGCGCGCCTCGGCGGCGCCTCCCGAGAGGCACACGGTCACGCAGGTGCCGCAGCCCGCCACCAGGATATTCTGGTAGGGCTCGACAAACGCCTTGACCTCGTGGAAGGGTTTCTGGTCCGCAACGATCATCTTCTTCTATCCTCCCGAAGTCCGTTCAGGGGCTTCTCTTTTGACTTCCTTCCAGATGGCCGGCCAGGATGTTTCGGCATTTTCAGTCGTCCTGTGAAACTGAAGATGGGTTCCCCCCACTCCAATTTCCTCGAGAAACCTCTGCGACTGCTCGATCCGCCGCTGAAGCAGTTCCTCCGCGCCGATGTAGAAACATGCGTCCTCTCTGCAGGCGATCACCGCCACGCGATCCGCTCCCAGTTCGAAGGGGCTCACCAGATCCAGCGCGCTGAGCCGCCCCACGCAGGGGACCATGACCCTCAAGATTCCCGTGTTTTCAATTTCCTGGAGGCTTTGAGGCACAAGATACCGGCGGCTGGTGGTTTCATGCAGGCAGCAGTACGCAACAGCAAAGGGACGCGAAATCTTCCGCATCTCCGCATTTTTCAGAATGTCCTGGAGAGTCTCCCTCATGTGTCCCGTGGCGAAGCGCGCCAGGGCCACGCCGGCCGCGGGACATTCCGCAGCGCAAAGCCCGCACGTCTGGCACTGCTCGGCGGGCATAACAGCCGTGCGCTCCACGGTGGCCACACCAAATGGGCACACGCGGACACAGGTGAGACAGCCGGCGCA
>CAZZHS010000068.1:9092-17254 GCA_964654275.1 uncultured Syntrophobacteraceae bacterium | reverse complement strand
ATTATGTTTCCTATTGCCGGAAGGTGAGCTCCCGGTGGACCAGCAACGAGAAAGCTACCGTGAGTCCCGCAATATCACCATCGCCAACCACATTAATCGGAGAGTCCGCAGTGGACCAAACCGTTCCATTGGGAATTTCTCCAAAAACATCAAGTGCGTGAGCGTTCGTGCTAACAATCATCAAAATTCCGATTATTATTATTATTTTTTTAAAAGCATTCATTACTAACCTCCCCGATAGACCTTCAGACACCGTACCCCGATAAAATGGTGGTGGCCCGTGCGAAGGCTTGATTCTTAATCACACCCATAGGGTCAGCTCTTGAAATATCAATCTCGCGGGACCTCATAGGGCCGGATTCCCACGCCGTCAGCGATCGCAGTGGAAATGACTCCTATTCCCCGCCCTCGGTGGGGTCGGTCACTCTGCCCATGAAGAGGATGCTTCCCGTCTGGTTTTCCTTGATGAGGAAGAGGAAGGGGCGGTCGGCTCGGAAGACGGGGGGTGGGGCGGGCATGCTCATGGCGCGGATCCCTACGGCGGTGGCGGCTGCGGCTTCCGTGCCTTCTTCGTTTACCTCGACGAATCCCTTGTGAATCACGGCCCCGATGTACAGCCAGCCTTTTCTGCCGTCCATGCCTGAAAAATCGGCCTGGGACTGACTGAACGCATCGGGCATGCCCATCATGGAGAGGGTGTCGTCGAGCCGGAACATGGACGTCATCTTGAACCGGGGCAGGAAGACCACCACTTCCCTCTGGTTCAATGCACTTTCCCACTCCTTGACCTTTTCCGGCGTGAGCTGGGCTTCCAGTTCTTTCAGCCCGCCCACTTCCGCGGGCAGCAGCACCAGCATGGAGAGTTCCTTGCCCACGTAAGGCAATTCCAGGACCTGCAGCGAATCGAAGTCGGCGTAGCGGAATTTCTCCTGCTGGGTCATGAGCGGCGCCACGACCGTCACCCCCGGGGCTGTGTGAAAGGGTCCGTCCTTCGTGTTTTTAGTCTGGAAGCGGCTTTCCCAGTTGCCCTTGAAGTAGATGGCGTTGACCAGCACGAGGCGCGTCAGGGGATCGAGGACACCGGGCTGAAGGAGATCCTTGATCTTGTAATGCGTTTTGTCCTCCACCCAGCGGTTGATCATCTTTCGTGCGGCTTCGGCAGCGGTCTTGTAATCCACCGCGGTGATGGACACACCGTAGTGATTCCTGACCAGGGTCAGGTAGTCTTCCAGAAAGGGGTAGTCCTTCTGAGGCCACAGGGAATTGGCCACGTTGAGGGAGATCTGCCCCCCTTCCTGGATTTTGTTCAGGATGGACTCGAGTTCGGCGAAGGCTGCGTGGAGGTCTTTCTGTTCCAGGGCGAAGCGCAGCGTTGCCGCCATTTGCTTTTCCGTTTCGCCACGGGCTCCGGCGTAAGTCATGGCGAGGGCCGTGGAGATGCTGTGGGGGGAGAAAAAGAGGTTGCCCTCGGCGGTGGAGAGCTTCCGGTAAAGATCCAGGGCGAAGGCGGTGTTGCCGTCGACGAGGGTTTCAATGGGTGGCTCACCTCCGCGGGCGGGCGAGGTGAAAAGAACGGATAAGAGCAGGATCGTCAGGGGAAGGATGCTCATTGGAGTGCGTTTCATGGTGGTCTCCTTGATATGATTGATTCAGCGAACCCTTTCAGGGCGAGGATTATACGGTGGTCAAAACTCCCAGGGCGGCGCGCTGCTGACCCTGGGTAGGTTCTCGGATTTCATTCTTATACCATCAGAACGATGCGCGCACGATTGAAACAGTGCGCTGAGCCCCCGGGTGGTTGCTGTGGGTTCATTCTTCCAAAGGAGTTCCCACGGTTCTGGCACGAGATATGGATTGCCCTGCTGGCCTTGATCGTGGAAACTCCGCAGCACATACGAGACTCCCCCCTGGATGGGAAACGCACACCTCAGGCGGTCATGGCGGCTCTTTCGTCCTCTCCCGGGTCGTTTTCGTGCTTCTTCCGGTAGATGAGGTAGTAGACCACGGGGATGACGATGAGGGTGAAGGCGGTGGAGGCGAAAAGGCCGAAGATGAGGGCCCACGCGAGGCCGGAGAAGATGGGGTCGAGGGTGATGGGCCAGGCTCCCAGGGCCGTGGTGGCCGCGGTGAGGACGATGGGTCGAAGGCGCACGGCTCCGCTTTCCAGGATGGCTTCCCGGAACGGGAGTCCCTCCTTCACCGCTCCGTCGATGAATTCGATGAGCACGATGGAGTTGCGCACCACGATGCCTCCCAGCGCGATCATGCCGATCATGCTGGTGGCCGTGAAGAAGACGAGGCTTTCATAGCCTCCGATGGTCCGGCTGCTCACCAGGTTCAGGAGCCAGAACCCGGGCATGATCCCGATGAGGGTCAGCGGGATGGCCATCATGATGATGACGGGGATGGAATAGGACCCCGTCTGGATGATCAGGAGCAGGTAGATCCCGATGAGCGCCACTCCGAAGGCGATCCCCAGGTCCCGGAAGACCTGGATGGTGATGTGCCACTCTCCCTCGCCGGTCCAGACGGCCCACGTCCCCTGCGGCAGCGGCTCCCGCTTCAGCCTCGACTGCATGTCCAGGATGGCTTCCACCGGGGCCTGCCCGGCCATTTCCCCGAACACGTACACCAGCCGTTCCAGGTTCTTGTGGTAGATGGTCTGTTCTTCGGGCCGTGTCACGAACCGCCCCAGTTCCCCCAGTTCCACCATGCCGCCCCCGGCCGTCTTGACCGCCAGCCCGGCCAGTTCCTCCGCCCCCGACCGCTTCTCCCGCGGCAGGACGAGGTTGATGCGAAGCGGCTGCCGCTCATGGGGCAGGTGCACCGTAGCCGCCGAAACGCCGCTCAGGGCCAGTCTCAGGGTCTGGGTGATCTGCTCGGGCGTGACCCCGTGTAGGCCGCTCTTCTCACGGTCGATGACAAAATCCAGCCGATCCCGCCGGGCTTCCACCGTGTCGTCCACGTCCACCACGTTGGGTTCTTCTTCCATGACACGGCGCACGCGGCCGGCCGCCTCCACCAGTTCCCGGTAGGTCTTGTCGGGCGTGCCGTAGATTTCGGCCGCCAGCGTGGCGATGACGGGCGGCCCCGGCGGGGTTTCCACCACTTTGAGATTCACACCGTGACGGAGCGCGATCTCCTGCAGATCCCGGCGGAGGCGCAGGACGATTTCGTGGCTCTGCTGTTCCCGCTGTTCCTTGGGCGCCAGGTTGACGCGGATGTCGGCCACGTGGCTTCCGTGCCTCAGGTAGTAGTGGCGCACCAGGCCGTTGAAATCCATGGGAGACGCCGTCCCCACATAAGAAACAAAATTGGTGACTTCGGGCACCGTGCGCAGGTAGTCCTCCAGGGCGCGCACCGCCCGGTCCGTGGTTTCCAGGGTTGTGCCCTCGTCCATGTCCACCACGATCTGGAATTCGCTCTTGTTGTCGAAGGGAAGCATCTTGAGGGGCACCAGGCGAAAGGCCGCCAGCGACGCGGATGCGAGGAGCAGGAAGACCATGCCGCCAAGGAGCAGGGTGCTCAAGGGGCGTGAATCGAGAAAGGGCGACACCGCCCTGCGGTAGCCGCTCCGCACCCAGGGGGGAATCGCCCCTCCACCGGCCGCCGCCTTTTCAGCCTGCACGCCGTTTTCCCCCAGTTTCCTCAAAAGAAGGTAGGCCAGCCAGGGGACGATGACGAGCGCGTTCACCGTGGAGAACGTCACGGCCAGGGGCACGTTGATGGCCATGGGGGCCATGTAGGGGCCCATCATTCCCGTGATGAAAAACATGGGCGTGAAGGAGACGATGATGGCCAGGGTGGAAAGGATCACCGGGGGCAGCACCTCATTCACGGCAAAAAGGGTCGCCTGGAGCGGGTTCCGCTTCTTTTCGAGAATGTGGCGCTGGATGTTGTCCACGTTGGTGATGGGATCGTCCACCACGAGGCCCAGGGAAAGGATGAGCGCGAACAGGGTCACCCGGTTGATGGTGTAGCCCGAGAGGTAGTTGACGAAGAGGGCCAGGGCAAAGGTCAGCGGCACCGTGACGCCCACCACCAGGCCTTCCCGCCAGCCCATGGTGAAGATGATGAGCCCCACCACGGTGATGATGGCAAAGGCCAGGGATGTGAGGAGGTCGTCGACCTTCTGCTGGGCCGTCTCGCCGTAGTTGCGCGTGACTTCCACCTCCACCCCGTGGGGGATGACATCCTCCCGGAGCTCCTCCAGGCGTTTGAGAATGTTGTCGGCCACCCGGACGGCGTTGGTCCCCTTTTTCTTGGCCAGCGCCAGGGTCACGGCGGGGTATTCGGCCCGCTGCGCCTCCAGCCCCTGCCGCAGGAGGTGTTGATGGGAAAAGCCAATGCGCGTGAAAGTGGAAGCCTCCTCGGGGCCGTCCAGTACGGCGGCGATGTCCGCCACGTGCACGGGACGGTCTTCATGGACCCCCACGACCACCCGTTCGATTTCCTCCCGGGAAGTGAGGAAAGCATCGGAGATGACCGTCAATTCACGGTTTTCACGGGAAAAGGAGCCGGCCGTCACGGAAACGTCCGTCCCCTGGAGGGCTCGAAGCACTTCCAACGGGGAAACGCCAAACCCCGCCATGCGCTCCCGGTCGAGCTCCACGCGGATTTCGCGCTTGCGTCCCCCCACGACGGCCGTGCGCGAGATGTCTTCGATGCCCTCCAGGCGGGCGAGAAGTTCCCCGCCGATGCGTTTCAGTTCGTGGTCGTCGTAGCGGCTGGAATGGAGGGTGAGGTTCACGATGGGCACATCGTCGATTTCCACGGGCTTGATGATCCAGCCCTTCACCCCGGGGGGCGCCTCGTCGATGTTCATGCTGATCTTGTTGTGGAGCCGCACCAGGGATTCGATGAGGTCCTGGCCCACGAAAAACCGCACGGTGACGACCGCCATGTCCCGCCGGGACATGGAATAGACGTATTCCACCCCGTCGATCTGCCACAGGAGCCGCTCGAGGGGCGTGGCCACCAGCTTTTCCACTTCTTCGGCGCTGGCTCCGGGAAATTCCACGAACACATCGGCCAGGGGCACGACGATTTGCGGGTCTTCCTCCCGGGGCGTCATGAAGACGGCAGCGACCCCGACGACCAGCGCAAAAATGGCGAGAAGGATGGGAACCTGGGAGGTGATGACCTTCTGGACGAGGGAACCGATGATTCCGAGTGGTGCACCCGTTTCACGGTCGTTCATGGCCGCCCCCGCCTGTCATCCTCCATGGCCGCGCCGGGGGAGTCCCCCGCACTGGAGGCACCCTGCCCTTCCGCAGGGGGCAGGGCCACCCGTTCATTGCCATGGAGGCCGGAGAGAATTTCCAACTGCCCTTGAATCTCCCGGCCGGTTTTTACGAAGAGGTTGATCCAGCGGCCGTCTTCCTCCACACGAATCACTTCCATCTGCCCGATGCGGCGGACCGCTTCCCGCGGCACCAGGACCGTGGTCCGTTCATCGAGCGGGACCTGGAGCCGGCCGAACATCCCCGGCAACAGTCCCTCCCGGGCCGGCACGGACACCTTCACCAGGAAGGAACGGCTGGCGGGGTCCCCCGAAGGAACAATCTCCTCCACGGTCCCTTCCAGTTCCGCACGGAGCGCGTCCACCCCGACGGGAAGCCGGGTTCCCCTGTGAATCCGCCCGATCAGTCCTTCACGCACCTGAGCTTCCAGCTGGAGGGACTGGGGCGATTGCAGGACCAGCAGCGGTTTTCCGGGCCAGGCCATGTCGCCCGGGTCCACCATGCGTCGGGCGATCTGCCCGCCATGAGGCGCCCTCACCACCGTGTGATCCAGGCCCACCCGGGCTTCCTCTTCGAACTTCCTGGCCCGCTCCGCCTCCGCTTGCGCCGCGGCAACCGCCCGGGCTGCTTCCCCCACCGCCGCCCGGGCGCTCCCGAAGGCTGCCTGCACCTGCTCCAGGTCCTGCCGGGTGGCCACGTCCTGCTGGAAGTAACCCTTCACCCGTTCGTGACGGGCCCGCGCTTCGGCGTGCACGGCCTCGGCGCCCCTCAGAGCCTCCCGCGCCCGTTCCTCCTGGGCAAGGGCTCCACGGACGGCTTCCCGGGCCTGGCTCACCCGGGCCTGGAATTCGCGATCGTCGAGCTTGACCAGGAGATCCCCCTCCTGCACCAGGTCGCCCTCACGCACGGCAACGGAGAGAACGCGCCCGCTCACCTGGGCTGCGATGGAGGCTTCCGTGCGGGCTCGAACGGTCCCCACCGCCTCGTAGACCTGGGGGATGTTCTGAACCGTGGCCGTGGCGGTGCGCTCGGGAGGCGGCTCCCCTTTGTCTTCGCCGACGCTGCCGGGTCTGATCAGGCCTGTTCGGAAAACGCCCGCCATGGTGAGCATGGCCAGGAGGAGCAGGAGGACTCCCGCAGACAGGGTGAGGATTCTGGTCGTTTTTCCCATGAGATGCATCCACCTCCCGGGGGGTTCATTGAGTGGCGAAATACCCCAGGGCCCGTGCCGTCTCGGCCTGGGCCCGCTTGAAATCATACGCCGCAGCGGTTTCCGCAACCCGGAGCGCGTTTCTTGTCAATTCCGCATCCAGGTAGCGCACGATGCTCGCCGATCCCTTTTCGTACTCGATCTGTACCAGCCTCAAAGCTTCCTCCGCCTGGGCCACGGCGCTGCGGCTCACCTCCAGCCGGGCCCCGGCTTCCTCCAGTGCGTAGTAGGCCTGCTTCACGTCCAGTTCGACGGCCTGCATGGTCTTGCGGTCCATGGCCCTGACCCGGGCGAGGCGGGCCCGGGCCTGGTCCACCCTGGCGCGGGTGCTCCCTCCCGTGAAAAGATCCCAGGTCAGGAGCACGCCCACGGTCCAGTTGCCACGATCCACATCGTAGTGCATATTTTCGTCATCCATGTAGCCCTTGAGGTGCAGGTCCACGGCGGGGAGATAGGCCGTTCGCTCCGTGTCCACCCCCAGTTGAGCCGAAGCTGCTTCCTGGCGGACTCTCAGGAGTTCGGGGCGCCTCGCCCGGGCCGCTGTGAGGCAGCCCTCCAGGTCAGGGGGGATTGCGGGGGGAACCCATGCATCCTGCGAAAGTTCCAGCCGTGCGTGGCCCTCGAGTCCCAGGACATGCACAAGGGCCGCGAGGGAGAGCTCATGGCGGTTGCCCGCCCGGATGCGTTCCTCCCGGGCCTGGGCAAGGCGCACTTCCATGGAGAGCAGCTCCGACTTGAGGGCGCTGCCCCCCTCGAAGCGCACCTTGACGTTTCGCAGCTGGGATTCCGCTGTTTTTACGGACTGTTCGGCGATGTCCACGTAGTCCCGGGACGCGAGCACGTTGAAACAGGCGCCGATGACGGAAGCTATCAGGTCGTTTCGCACGGCGTCCCGGTCCAGTTCCTGGATTTTCAGCCCGGTGCGGGCCATGCGTTCCCGGAGCACATCGCTGCCTCCCCTGAAGAGGTTGAGCCGCGCGGCCATGCCGCTTTCAAAGTTTTGAAAGGTGCCCGGTTCGTTGAAGTCGAAGTTCACGAGGGGGAGTTGCCGCTGGTCCAGCTTTTTGAAGGCGTGGACGGAAGGGGCATCCGCCAGAAGGTATTCGGTGTAGAGCTGAAGGGAGGGCCAGAAGGCGGCGCGGGATTCGGCGATGATGGCCCTGGATTCGAGGATCCGGGCTGCGGCCATTTCCAGGTCCGGGTTGTTGGCGAGCGCCGTGGCGATGGCTTCCTCGATGTTGAGGGGGCGCGTGGTCGCGCTTGCGCGCGCAGCCCAGGGAGAAAGCGGGTCCTGGCGCGAACCGGTCACGGCCTGCCCTTGGTCTGTTCGGGGAGGGCCATTCCCGTATTGAGCGGCCGGCGGATTAGACGGGATCAGAAGGCAGACGGCAAGACAGGAAACCGAAAAGGCAAGAACAAACCTCCCCACGATGCGTTCCCCCTCTCCAAAGCGGTGGCAGATGACCTGACTTCACTTTGTATAATCTGACATGCCGGAGGTCAACACAGATTGTGTCCGTGTGAGACTCACAAGCGAGGACGCACCTGCGGTCTTGGACCGAGCGGCGGCATCCCTTCACCTGAAACCGACCCGCCTGCTTCCACCCTTTCCGTTCGCCCTTCTATACATCAGGGCGAACGGGTGGACACGAGACGCGGGCAGCGGTCCTGTCCTGCGCGGGCAGCGGTCCTGTCCTGAACCGGTAGCG
>CAZZHS010000068.1:0-8992 GCA_964654275.1 uncultured Syntrophobacteraceae bacterium | reverse complement strand
CGCGGGCAGCGGTCCTGTCCTGCGCGGGCAGCGGTCCTGTCCTGAACCGGTAGCGGTCGTGTCTTAAACCCGGCCGAGCTCTTCTTCTAAGCCGGCCGCGAATTTATTCTATGACGTGACGTGGTGCACCCGGGTGATCGACAAGGATCGCGAACTCTGACGGACGGGCGAGCATCACTCGTTCACGCGCTGCTCAGGATGTCTTCTTCACCTGTTTCCCTCGCTGCAAACCGGAGCAGCGCCGTGCCCATCTCCACGGAGTCGCCCTGCCGGACCAAAACTTTTTCCACCACGGCGTCCCGGGGGGAAGCCACGCCCGTTTCCAGCTTCATGGATTCGAGGATCAGGAGGTCCTGGCCTCGATAGACCCGATCGCCCTTTGCGACGCGCACCTCCACCACCAGGCCGGGCATGGGGCAGACGAGCACGTTTTCCGATCGGCGTTCGACCTTTTTGGGCATGTGATGGATGAGTTCCCATTCCCGGGGTGTGTAGACTTCGACACGGCGATTGACGCCTGAATGAGCCGCAGCCATGAAGGGGGCATCCTGGCGCAGCCGAAATCGATGGACATGGCCGTCGATGGTGAGTCTCAACCGCCTGCGGAAGAACTCAAACTCGGGGACCAACACATCGTGATTCCGCCCGTCGACGGACACTTTCCAGTGTCGACTTCCGGCACCTTCCTCGAGCATCACCTCAAACAGGTCGTTTTCCGATCGCACGTAGTAGCGATAGGCTTCGACTTCCTCAACCGCAGTGCCGATCTGGGAGGTCATGGGCTTGACCGATTCCCTCACGGCCATCATGCGTCCATGGAAAACCAGGGTGCTGGCGATGACCAGTCGCTGCAGGGCTTCCCGGTCGGGAGGCGTGCGGGACCGGCTGCCCTCGAAGTGCTCGGGGATGAAATCGGTGGAGAGATTGCCCCGTGCAAATTCCTGGTGGCCGAGCACAGCATTGACGAAATCGATGTTGGTGTCCACCCCTTCGATGTGATAACCGTCGAGGGCTTCCACCAGCCGCTTGCGGGCTTCGTCGCGGTCAGCCCCCCAGCAGATGACCTTGGCCAGCATGGAGTCGTAGTTGATGCCCACCATGCTCCCGGTCTCCACGCCGCTGTCGACACGGATCCCCTTTCCTCTGGGTTCGGCATAGCGTGTGATCATGCCCGTGGAAGGCAGAAAATCGTTTTCGGGCTTCTCGGCGCAAATGCGGGCCTCCATGGCCCACCCGTTGAAGGCCACCTCCTCCTGGGAAAACGGCAGGTGCTCCCCTGCGGCGATGCGCAGCTGCAGCTCCACCAGGTCGAAGCCTGTCACCATCTCCGTGACGGGATGTTCCACCTGGAGACGGGTGTTCATCTCGAGAAAATAGAAATGGCCCTCCGGGTCCAGCACGAATTCCACCGTTCCCGCATTGACGTAGCCCACCTGGCGGGCCAGGTCACAGGCGGCCTGTCCCATCCGTCGCCGCAGATCCGGGGAAACGGCGGGTGATGGAGACTCCTCGATGACTTTTTGATAGCGCCGTTGAATGGAGCATTCCCTCTCACCGAGGTGGACCACGTTTCCGTGGCTGTCGGCCAGCACCTGAATTTCCACATGCCGCGGCCGCACAATGTAGCGCTCCATGAAGATGCGGTCATCCCCGAAGGCCTTCAGGGCTTCCGAACGGCCGGCGGTCAGGGCACTTTCCATCTCCCCGGGCTCCCGGACGATGCGCATTCCCTTGCCGCCGCCTCCCGCCGAGGGTTTGAGCAGGACGGGAAACCCGATCTCTTCGGCCACGCGGAGAGCTTCGTCCAGATCCCTCAGGGGCCGGGTATGGCCCGGAATCACGGGGACTCCCGCCTTCACGGCCAACTCTTTGGAGGCGATCTTGTCTCCCATGAGACCGATGGCCGCCGCAGGCGGGCCGATGAAAACGAGCCCTGCCGCCGCCACGGCTTCGGCAAATGCGGCGCTTTCGGAAAGAAAACCGTAGCCGGGATGAATGGCCCGGCATCCCGTGGAAAGGGCCGCCTCGATGATCGACCGGCCCACCAGGTAGGATTCCCGGGCGGGAGCGGGCCCGATATGGACGCTTTCATCGGCCAGGCGCACGTGCAGGCTGCGTTCGTCCGCATCGGAATACACGGCCACGGTGCCGATGTGGAGGCGTCGGCAGGTGCGAATGACGCGGACCGCGATTTCCCCCCGGTTGGCGATCAGGATTTTTGTGAACATCGTGTCCCTCACAGTGGAATGTTGCCGTGTTTGCGCTGAGGGCCGGCAGCTCGTTTGCCTTCCAGAACCTGCAGCGTGCGGATGAGCCGGTGGCGGGTGTCCCTGGGGAAAATGACATCGTCGATGTAGCCGCGCTGAGCAGCCAGAAAAGGGTTCACGAAGGCCTTCCGGTAATGCTCCATCCTCTCTTTGAGGAGAGTTTCCGGGTCCGGGGCTTCCTGGATTTCCCTGCGGTAGATGACCTCGGCAGCGCCTTTGGGGCCCATCACCGCGATTTCAGCCGAAGGCCAGGCATAGTTCACATCGCAGTGGATGTGCTTGGAATTCATCACCAGGTAGGCGCCGCCGTAGGCCTTTCGGATGATGACGGAAACCCTCGGGACGGTGGCCTCCGTGAATGCGTAGAGGAGCTTGGCCCCGTGCCGGATGATGCCGCCGTGTTCCTGGTCGGGACCCGGCATGAATCCGGGAACGTCCACGAGGGCGATGAGCGGGATATTGAAGGCGTCGCAAAAGCGCACGAAACGCCCCGCCTTGACCGAGGCGTCGCTGTCGAGAACCCCCGCCAGTACCGCGGGCTGGTTGGCCACGAGGCCGATGGTCTGGCCGCCGAGGCGCCCAAATCCGCAGATGATGTTGCGGGCAAAGCCGGCCTGCACTTCCATGAATTCGGCCCCGTCCAGGATGCTGTAAATGAGGACGTTCATGTCGTAGGTCTGGTTGGGATTGGCGGGGACCAGAAAGTCGAGGGCCGGGTCCGTGCGGTTGGCGGGGTCCCGAAGATCCAAGATGGGCGCCCGCTGGCGGTTGTTGGAGGGGAGGTAGCTGATGAGGCGCCGGATGTCGCGCAGGCAGAGGATGTCGTTGGCGGCCGTGAAGTGGGCCACCCCGCTCTTGCGCGTGTGCACTCCGGCGCCGCCCAGATCTTCCGAGGTGATGTCCTGGTAGATCACCGTTTTGACCACGCTCGGCCCCGTGACGAACATGTAGGAGGAGTCTTCCACCATGAAGACGAAATCGGTGATGGAAGGGCTGTAGACGGCCCCCCCGGCACAGGGTCCCATGATGCAGGAAATCTGAGGCACCACGCCGCTGGCCCGCACATTGCGGTGGAAGATTTCCCCGTAGGCTGCCAGAGCATCCACTCCTTCCTGGATGCGCGCGCCTCCCGAATCGTTGAGGCCGATGATGGGGGCCCCCATTTTCACGGCCAGGTCCATGACCTTGCAGATCTTCTGGGAATGGGCCTCCCCAAGGGATCCGCCGAGGACCGTGAAATCCTGGCTGAAGACAAAAACTTCGCGCCCGTCGATGGAACCGTGGCCGGTGACAACCCCGTCACCCGCGTAAGTGCGCTGTCCTCCCAGGGCCGCGCCGCGTCCCACCTTGAGCATGTCGAATTCCTCGAAGGTGCCCTCGTCCACCAACAGGTTGATGCGCTCCCGGGCCGTGAGCTTTCCCTTACCGTGCTGCTCGTCGATCTTCTCCGTTCCGCCGCCCACGAGGGACTCTCCGCGCAGCCGTTCCAACGTGTCAATGGTCTTGAGAGTTGACGTATCCATCTTACATTCCTCAGATTCTACGGCGCCGAACGACACCGTTGAAGTGTGAAAGGGGTGAGGAGGGAAAATTCTTGACAAAAAGGTCTACAACACCAAAACGGCAGAGCTGCCACAATCCGTTCGTGCCGACCACGGGGGAACCCCACCCAGCCCAACCGCATCGATCTTGCTGGCGAAGGAGTTGCCACAATCCGTTCGTGCCGAGGTATCGAGGCACGCAGCTGAAATGTCGAATGGAGGCTCATTTCTGGGTCAGCATGGCGCGCAATTCCTGGTAGTCCTTCCGCAGACGGGAGCTGGATTGCAGGACATGCTCCATGTATTGGTCTTCTTTGGGAGAGACAAAGCGCAGGCCGACGAGATCCGTGCGCCCGGTGATGACACTCCCTGCGGGAACGAGGATGTGCGACTGCAGCGTGGCACGCATGACCAACGCCCCCATGCCCACCCAAACGGAGTCTTCGATCGTCGAAGTGTAAATCACGCACCGCATGGCCAGGAGACATCTGGCTCCTATCGTGCACGGTCCATGGATAACGACGCCGTGGCTCACACAGGTCTGGGGACCGACGATCACTGAAGATCCACCATGGCTGTGAATGATGGCGCCATCCTGGACGTTGGCTTCTTCCTCGATGATGATCGGCTGCACCTTCCCGTCCGGACCCCGTTCATCGGCTCGGATCACGGCCAGAGGTCCTACGAACGCGTCTTTGGCGATTCGAACGTTGCCGATGATCTGGGCCGATGGGTCGATGAGGGCGTCAGGGTGAACCTGGGGATAGTCACCGGCAAGATTGGGACGAATGTTTCTGACCAGGTTGGGCATGGATACGTCCTCCGAATAAGTTCTGGGTTCCTGGGGAAATGGACTCCTTTGACCGGGCCCGGCCATCACCCGCGACAAGCAGGTTCGATGGCTCCCTTGCACCAGGTTTTGCCCGGCAGCGGGATCACTCCTTAAGATCTTCATGAACATGAGGGCGGCATCGACGGCAGTCCCCCGCCGATGGATTGCGCCTATACTATATGAAAAAGGCGACTCCTGTCAGTTAAGAAAAATCAAGAGTCGCCGATGGGCCCAGCCGGAGCCGAGCACAAGTCCCCGGCCGGTCATTGGGCGGAACTCCATGAGAAGCGGTCGCGGGCGGGGAGAACTGCAGGAGATTGCGGGCAGACCGATGCCCACGCAACCGCCCTCACTCCCAGGGCACGGGCATGGGCCGATCCAGAAACTCCCGGCCGAAGACGTCTCGAACATTGCCCCGCCGGAGGATCTTGCCCTCGAAGAGGACCGCGACATTTTCGGTAAGGTGAGGGATTTCCGAATAGTCATGGGTCACGAAGATGGTGGTGGGACGCATCTCTTTGAGCAGGGGGCCCAGTTCGGAGAGAAGGGCCTTTCGGGTGGGATAGTCGAGCGCGGAGAAGGGCTCATCAAGGAAGAGGATTTGAGGTTCCAGGGCGAAAGCGCGCGCAAGGCTCGTCCGCTGGGCCTCCCCCCCGGAAAGGTGCAGGATGGAACGACGGGCCAGATGGGACACTCCAAATCTCTCCAGCCACCCCTCGGCTCTCGCGGCGGCTTCGCGTTTCGGAATGCCTCTCATGCGCAGCGGCAGCGTCACATTGCGCAGCACGGTGGTGTCGAGGAGCAAGGGTTCCTGGAACACCAGGGCCATTTTTCGGCGCAGATTCAGAAGGTTTCCATTTTCGACCGCTTCCCCGAACAACTCCATGCGTCCTGAAGTGGGCCGTTCCAATAGGGCGAGGACGGCCAGAAGGCTGGACTTGCCGGCCCCGTTGGGTCCCACCACCGCCAGGGTCTCTCCCGTCTCCACACAGAACTCTTCGATGTTCAAGATCTCTTTGCCCTGCCGGATCAGGCGAAGGTTCGTCACCTGGAGGGCATTCCTCACATCCGCCTCCTTCGCTGCTGGAGATAACTCAGCGTTGCCGTGATGAAAAACGTGAGAAGAAGGAGGATGATGCTCAGTGCCGTGGCCAGCTGGAAATTTCCCTTGGACACTTCCAGGACGGTGGCGGTGGTGAGCACCCGGGTGTGCCCCTTAACATTGCCGCCGACCATCATGGACGCCCCCACTTCGCTGACGACCGCGCCGAAGCCCGCAATGACTGCGGCCAAAATCCCGAGCCGGGCCTCCCAGAGCAGGAGGAGGAGGTATTGCCACCGATTGGCGCCCAGGGAGATCATTTGCAGCCGCAGCTTGGGGTTCACGGACTGGATGGCTGCAAGGCTGAACCCGGCCACCAGGGGGGAGGCGATGACCGCCTGTGCGAGGATCATGGCGGCGGGCGTGTAAATGAGGTTGAAGAAACCGAGGGGACCGTAGCGGGCCAACATGAGCCAGGTTATGAGACCCACGACCACAGGGGGCAGCCCCATGCCGAAATTCACCACGCTCACCATGAAACCGCGCCCTGAAAACCTGGTGAGGGCCAGCAACGTGCCAATGGGAATCCCGATGAAGACGCTGATGAGGGTGGAGGTCACCGCAACCCGCAGGGTGAGCAGCGTGATCTCCAGCACCTCGGCATCGAGGGTTGCGAGCAGGCGCAGCGCCTCCAGCAGTCCCGCAAGAATCACATCCACAGGCGGACCCTCAATCTTTCAATTGAAATCAAAGCTTCTTGCCTGCATCGGGAAAGAAGAGAGGCTGCCCATATTTTTCCTTTCCGAAATCGCCGATCATTTTCTGGGTTTCGGGATCGAGCAGGAACTCCACGAAGGCTTTGCCCCCCGCCGCGTTCACTTTTTGAAATTTTTCGGGATTGACCTGCATCACATGATAGATATTCAGGAGGAACTGGTCCCCCTCCGAGAGGATTTCGAGGCGGATATTGGGTTTCTGCGCCAGGTAGGTCGCACGGTCCGTGAGGGTGTACCCGGCCTTTTCGGAAGCGAGAAGCAGGGTCGCCCCCATGCCCTGTCCCGATTCCTGGTACCATTTGGCGCCCTGAGGGGTGATTTCCGCCTTCTTCCAGAGGTTGAGCTCCATTTTGTGGGTTCCCGAATCATCCCCCCGGGACATGAAGACGGCTTCTTTGGCCGCAATGTGTTTGAAGGCTTCCACACTGGGTTTTCCCTGGATGCCTGCGGGGTCATCCGGGGGACCCGCAATGACAAAATCGTTGTGCATCACCAACTGGTAGTTGATGACGGCTCCGCTCTCCACAAGTTTTTTCTCGGCGGCCTGAGCGTGGGTAAGCAGCACATCCGCTTCGCCCCTTTCCCCCAGGGCGAGGGCCTGTCCTGTGCCGACGGATATGGTCTTGACCCGGTAGCCCGTGTTCTTTTCAAAGACAGGGATGAGCACATCCAGGAGCCCGGAATCCACGGTGGAAGTGGTGGTGGCCAGTATGACGTCTTTCATTTGCGGAGATCCTTGTGCGGAAGCCAAAGCCAGGGACAGGACCAAACCAATGCCCAAAACGAGAACTGCCAGTGAAACCATCAAGCCTTTTCCCATGTGGAGACTCCTTTTTGCCGTTGAGGGTGTTGATGAGCTGTTCGCTCGCCACAAACCAGGCCCGAAAACGACGCCCATTTTTGTATCAATACTGGCATAGCGACCACTCAAAAATCAACCGGCAAAAAGGCCTCGCCCACTCTTTTTCGGATCCAAACGGTGCTTCCGGTTCGACCCCGCATCAAGGACCGGCCGCACCAGATCCCTTTTCATGCAGCGCCTGCCCGAGGCTTCTTGAAATCACGCGAGCCCCCCTGCGTTATTATGGCCAAATCCGGAAAAACTGCTCACATTTCGACGCCTTCGTGCCGATAGCAGTGTGGGAGACAGTGGCGTGACGCCACAGGTTGTCTCGTCACGAATCGCTTCACCGGCACCGTCTGTACCACGCACGGACAACAGGTCCACGCAATCCGCAAGCCCTCAGCCGTCCCTGGAACCCGACCATGGAAACCCGAATCTGTCCAATTCCTCAGGGACTTGGAAGCACTCAGGATGCCCGGCCGAAGCCTGCAAGGAAAACGGATCGACCAGGGGCTGCCCCTCAACGTCCAATGTGACGCCACAAAGGAACCGAAAATGTAAAGCGAGGTGAAGGGTACAGTGAGAAAACACGAGAGACTGTTGAAAAAGCTTCGTGTCCGATGGAAAAACGAGACGCTCCAATTTGAGGACGTCACCCTGGACATCTGTCCTGGCGGGCTCTTCATCGTCTCCAACCGGACGCTTCCGCCGAACACCCTGCTGGAGTTGGAGGTTCCCGCAGGCATGGATCAGTGCGCCCAATGCAGGGGGCAGGTGGCCTGGGTCAACCATGGGCAGGTGACCCACTACCCCCAGGGGTTCGGGGTCCGGTTTCTGGATTTACCCGCGGAAATCGTCGAACACCTTTCCCGCTGCTGCAGCGAAAGCGAAGAGGAGGGCTCGTAGAGTTCCAGAGCGCAGAGGAGCGACGACCTCCTCCCGCGGCAACTTTTTGGAATCACTTGAAATCCACTTTGACCCGGTCCCCATCGAGGGGGATCGCCCGGCTTTCGACATATTTTTTTAGGCCATCCAGGTCCCGGGCCAGCCCCTCGGAAGCCAGGGACCGATACTGCTCGAGGACGCCCTCCGCCTTGGAATAGACCCTTCGGTCCACAATGAGGGCCCCATCATTTTTGCGCAGAGTCCGGAGGGCCGGCAAAGCATCGAGGACCACGTCGAGCGTGCTCCAGATCATCTGGGGATTTCCATTCATGAGGCGCAGGATCTCGGAGCGGTGCATCGTGTAGAAGCTGCTCAGCAGGTCGCTCACGTCGGCCGGCACCGTGATATCCTGGAGAAGTTCGCCGACGATCATCTCGCCATAGCGATACGCCCCACTGTCTTCGACGCGGCTTCCGTTCAGAGATTCAGAAGGCTCCGAAGTCCTGGATGCAGCGTGTGGGTTGTTCACCGTGAAGGTCAGCGCCAGCAGAAAGGAGGTGCAAATCATGATAGCCTTGTGTTTCATTCCCACACCTCAAAAAAGTAAAAAAGTTGACGGAAACCGAATTGAGCCTTTCGCAAGACTCCGTTCTGCCCTTCAATAGCCTTCACGACCTCAGGACAGGCATCAGGGCGAACGATCATGATTGACTCTACGGGGCTGGTTCTCCGTTCGTGGTGAGCGAAGTGAGCCCTGCCTTCGGCATGGCAAGTTGACAGACAAGAAACAGCCATTTTTTAGTGA
>CAZZHS010000067.1:0-17941 GCA_964654275.1 uncultured Syntrophobacteraceae bacterium | reverse complement strand
GCCCAGCTCATCTCCTACCCGGAGGGAGCCAAAAACTGGAGCATGATTTTCACCTTCATCGGCGGCGCCGTGATGATCTTTCTCGTGACCGGCTATCATCTCTTCATCTGGTGGCCGCTCCATCCCATCGGTTATCTGACGACCTACAGTTCCGCCATGAGAATCCTGTGGTTCGGTTTTTTCATCGGCTGGCTTTGCAACACGCTGGTTCTTCGCTACGGGGGGGTTCACAATTTCAGGGAAGCACGACGAATCTTCATCGGGCTCATCGTGGGAGACATGGTCATGGCCATCGTGTGGCTTGTGGTGGGCATTTTCGCTCCCCTCAGCTATCACGTGCTGCCCATGTGAAGCCGTGGGGTTTCCAGGGACCGCCCGGCTTTCGCCCTGAGGAGCTGAAAAGAGGAGCGGCCGGAAAACGGCCCTGAAATTCGGCCGTCTCGAGAAACAGGAGGAAGGGACACGGATGCACGAGGATAAGGAACTCAAGGAATATCGCGACCTCCTCAAGCCACCCGAACAGTTCGAAGAGGGCTTCGGCTGGAAATCGATCATCGGCGCCGTCTTCATCGGCTTCCTGATGATGCCCGGGTCCATGTACCTTGGCCTGGTCATTGGAACGGGCATCGGGCCTGCCGCTCGCTGGGTGACGATCATTCTTTTTGCTGAAATCGCCAAGAGGTCCTACACCAAGTTGCGACAGCAGGAAGTCTTCGTCCTCTATTATATGGCCGGCGCGGCCATGGCATCCCCGTTCTCCGGCCTGCTCTGGAACCAGTACCTGGTCCAGTCCGAAGCAGCCAGAATGTTGGGGCTGGCGCAGCACATCCCCACCTGGATCGCCCCCCCCGTCGGCTCCGAGTCCTACCTGGACCGCACCTTTTTCCACCGCGACTGGCTCATCCCCATCCTGCTCATGGTGGGCTTCGAGCTCATCTCCGCCGTCGATCACTTTGGACTGGGTTACGCCCTCTACCGGCTCACCTCCGACGTGGAGAAACTGCCCTTCCCCATGGCCCCCGTGGGTGCATTGGGCAACATGGCTCTGGCGGAATCCACCGAACGGCAGGAGACCAGCTGGAAATGGAGGGTCTTTTCCATCGGAGGCATGATGGGGCTCGCCTTCGGGGCCCTCTATGTGCTCCTCCCTGCGGCATCCGGGGTTCTCCTTTCGGAACCCATACGCCTGTTTCCCATTCCCTGGATCGAACTCACCCAGGTGACGGAAGACATCCTCCCCGCAGTCGCCATGGGCATACAGCTCGATCTGGGCCTTCTCCTCATCGGGATGGTCCTGCCCTTCTGGGCGGTCATCGGCGGCGGCATCGGCTTTCTCATCACCGTCGTGGCCAACCCCATCCTCTACAATCACGGCATCCTCCAGCGCTGGCACAAGGGCATGGGGACTGTGGACACGGTCTTTGCCAACAACTTTGACTTCTACATGAGCTTCGGCATCGGATTGGGACTCGCCATCGCCGCCGTGGGGATCATCCACGTGATCTTCAGTTTTCGGCAGAAGTATGAAAGTTCTTTCCGAGAACGGCTCAAGGTCCTCTTCACTCCGCCCCCGGGGCGGGGCGATTTCAGCATCTGGATCGCTCTGGCCATCTACGTCGGGTCCACCACGGCCTACATCATCATATCTTCGTGGCTGGTCCCGGGGTTTCCCTGGATCTTTCTGGTGGCTTACGGCTTCATCTACACCCCCATCATTTCGTACGTTTCCGCACGCATGGAAGGCATAGCGGGCCAGTTCGTGAGCCTCCCCATGGTGCGGGAAGCCAGTTTCATTGCAGCCTCCAAGTTTTTCGGCTACACGGGCATCGGCATCTGGTATGCCCCCATTCCTTTTCACAACTATGGGAAAGCCACCCAGCGCTGGCGGGAAATCGAGCTGACGGGAACGAGCTTCCGGAGCATCATCAAAGCGGAAATCCTGGTCATCCCCGTGGTTCTTGTCGCGAGCCTGCTTTTTTCCCAATACATCTGGAGGCTGGCCCCCATACCGTCCAACCAGTACCCTTATGCGCAGGAACTCTGGCATCTTCAGGCCCTCAACACCCTGCTGATGCAAAGCGCCACCCTGGAAGGCGACTCGCCCTTTTTTCAGGCGCTCAAAGCCAATTACGTGTTCATCGGCGCCGGGCTGGGAATTTTCACGTACTGGGCCCTCTCAGCCCTGAAGCTGCCCATCATGCTCATCTACGGCGTGACCCGGGGTCTGGGACAATCCACACCTCACGGCATCTTTCTGGAAATCATCGGGGCGCTGCTGGGAAGGTATGTCTTTCTGAAAAAATACGGGCTGGCGTGGCGCCAATACGCTCCCGTTCTCCTGGCGGGGTTTTCATGCGGAATGGGACTCATGGGCATGCTCGCCATGGGATTCACCCTGATCATGCGGTCCCTGGGGAGCCTCTCCTATTGACGTCCCCGTGCAGCAGGGGGAGACCGCGACCGGCCTTCAGGATTCACCGCCGGCGAGATGCGGAGGCTGTTTCAAGTCCTCGGGATTTTATATGACTCCAGCACCTGCCATGAAATCTGTTTGCCCCTGAGAGACATGAAAAAAGCTCTCATCCTTTTCATGCGCTATCCGGAGCCCGGCCAGGTCAAGACGCGACTGGCGTCCGTTCTGGGAAAGCAGCGGGCGGCTCGCGTCTACGAGAAGCTCGCACGCACAAGCCTGGGAGTGGCGAGCGATTTTGCCGCAAGCCGCCGAGACGTTGAACTGTTCGTTTTTTTCAGCCCGCGCGAAAGGTCGACGGAAATGGCCGAGCGTTTTCCCGGCCCCTGGCATTTGCTGCCTCAATGGGGAGATCACCTGGGCGAGCGCATGGGCAACGCCATCGAGCAGCTCATGGGCATGGGGTTTCGGCACATCGTTCTCGCAGGCACAGACCTCGCTCATCCCGCTGTGGAAGACTACGACGCGGCCTTTCAAAAACTCGAGGAGGGTCGCATTCCCTTGGGACCCGCGAGCGACGGCGGTTTTTATCTCATCGGTCTGGATCGTGTCTGCCGGGCGCCTTTTGCACCCCCGACGTGGGGCCGGGGCAAAATCCTGGAGCGGACCCGGCGGCTGCTTGAAGCCGAGGGTCTTCAGGCTGTGGAACTCCACACCAAACAGGACGTGGATCGCGCGGAAGACTTGGCCTGTCTGCAAGGGCATCCCTTTCAAGAAGCCCGCCTCTCCGTTATCCTCCCCACCACGGAGAGACCGGAAGCCATCCTGGAACGGCTCAGGATTCTGGAAAAACAATTGTGGCCGGAGGATGAGCTCATCCTCGTCACGCCCGACGATGCAGGAACCTCAGCTCCCGTGAAAGTCGGGGATCGCATCAACTGCGTGAGAGCACCGCGGGGGCGCGGTTTACAGTTGAATCGTGGCGTCCTGGCGTCGGCAAACGACCTCCTCCTGTTCCTCCATGATGACAGCGTTCCTCCATCATTGTTTCCGTATCTCATAAGAAAGACCCTCTCCGACGAGGGGGTGGCTCTGGGAGCTTTCTCCTTGCGCTTCTCTCCGTCCAGCCCACCCCTGGACCTCATCGCCAAATGGGCCAATTTCAGGTCGTCCTTTTTCAGACTGCCCTATGGGGATCAGGGGCTTTTTTGCAGGCGGGAGGTTTTCGATGCGGTCTTGGGCTTTCGAAATCCATTCCTTTTCGAGGACGTTGATTTTGTAAGGTCCTGCCGAAAGCTGGGACGACTGAGCCTTCTGCCGAATTTCATGGCTACCTCGCCGCGACGCTATCACCGCCTCGGTGTCCTCAGGACTTCCTTGAAAAACCACTGGATGATGATGCTCTACCACCTCGGTGTGAAAAACGAAGAACTCTATGCCAGATACTACGGACATAAACCCGCACGGGGTATCGACTCCACAAACCTCCACTGAAGAAAAGGCTCCATCTCCCCGGCGCCGAAACCAGCCCTCGCTCGAAGCTTTTCCAATCCAATTCCGGGACAGGCAAAATCCCGCCGCCATCATCGGGCCCCTTCACCTGCCGGCCCATGGGGAAGACGAATCGCCGGCCGGACCACAGCGCTCATGCAATGTGGTATCTGGGGTCTTCCACATGTTCCCCCTTGCACCGGGGACATCGGCCCGGCTTGCTCAGGCGCCGGCGGTTTTCGAACGAATAGCCGCACTCGAGACATCGGGCAGGCGTCACTTTCAGCTTCATTTTCCTGGTCAGGACCGATTGGCGGATGTGCTCGAGATGATAAAGCACCTCCTTTTCCTGAATGCCCAGCCTCTGAGAAAGCTCGCGATCCGTAAATTCGCCCTCGAGCAACAGGGTCATGATGCGTTGCCGAATGGTCGCCACAACAGGTCACCTCCGAAAGTATCGCGCAGATGGAACTCTTTTCCGAGGGCTGAAATTACACAGGCCATGGAAAAATTGTAAATCCCTTCTTTCTGAGATACCATGCTGCAAGTGCAACGCAACAGAATGAAATCTCCATTGCCGCAGGGCGTCATTCCCTCACTCTCCAGACGGGATTTCCACACATGCCGACCGGAATCTCGATTTCCGTCAATGCAGCGCGGGAATGACGAATCGGCACACGGTCATCATCTGCGTGGCGCACAACAAGGTGGCGGCAACATGCGGATTGGGCGCACGGACTCGTCCCCGGGCGCGTGGCATGATTTTAAATCATTGATAATTTGATGCCCATGGAAGTCCAAAACCTTGGCACAAAGTGAGTTGCACCGGAAAATCGGGTCACCGAGACATGGGAATCCACAAGGAGGTAAATCAAATGTTGGAACTCCTCAAGAAAGGTTTTTTTGCAAGCATCGGCGCCGCAGTACTGACGAAGGAGAAGATCGAGGAGGCCACGCGCCGGTTGGTGGAAGAGGGCAAATTGAGTTCGGAGGAATCCGAGAAGCTGGCTGAGGATCTGGTTCGTGCCGGCGAACAGCAGTGGGAGGAGATCAATGAGAAGACCACCTCCACGTGGAACAAATGGACCGAGAGCCTGGAATTTGTGAGGAAAAAAGAATTTGATGAACTGAAAAAGCGGGTGGAACTCCTGGAAGAGCGGCTCACAGCCCTTCAGAACCCTCCCACGGAGCCCGGAGAACCCTGAGGGGGGCGGGCCAAAGCGAAACACATTCGACGGCCCCTGGGGGCTTCAGAACCTTTTCCAGCCGGCTGGAACCGGCCATCGGCCCAGAGGGAAGCACGTCCAAGGAGGCTTTTATGTCTCACGCAATTTCCACTCGACTGCTTGGAAACACGGGATTGAGGGTCTCCCAGGTGGGACTGGGCGGAGAAGGGGTCCTGCGGACACACGGCAGAGCGCCCGAGGCGGTGCGGGTTATCTCCGAGGCGCTGGATCAGGGAGTGACGTATTTCGACTGTGCCCACGCCTATGCAGGCAGCGAGGGCTATTACGGCCGGGTTTGGTCCGAGAAACCGGAAACGCGCAGGGGCATCTTTCAGGCAAGCAAGTCTGCGCGGCGGGACAAGAAAGGGGCGCTCCAGGAACTCGATGCCACCTTGGAAAGCATGCACCTGGACCATCTCGATCTTTGGCAGATTCACGACGTGCGAACCCGGGAGGACCTAGAAGCGATCGGCGGTCCCGGTGGAGCTCTCGAAGCCTTTCTGGACGCCAAGGCTTCCGGAAAAACTCGCTTCATCGGCGTCACGGGTCATCACGATCCGGCGATCCTCACTCAGGCGCTCCGGGACTGGCCTGTGGACACCGTCATGATGCCCATCAACCCCATTGAAGCAGCCCTGGGCGGCTTCCTGACGGAAACGCTCCCCGCCGCATTGGACCGGGGATTGGGTGTCATCGCCATGAAAGTCCTCGGAGGGTCCCATTACCTCTTTCCCGAAGGCGGCGTCACGGCAGAACTCCTCATCCGCTTTGCACTCTCCCAATCCATCAGCGTGGCCATTGTGGGTTGTTCAAGCCCGGCGCACGTGGCCGTATTGGCGCAAAGCGGCCGGGACTTTGTCCCGATGGACTCCGGGGATCAACAGGAGCTCGTGAAAGCCTTCGCTCCCCATGCACGGAGGCTGGCTTTCTACCGGGGCGTGGTTTAGAAGTCCCGCCTCGGTTTCGGGCTTCGGGCCCAGCCCCAAATCTTGCGCGTTTACATGCCCGTCAGAGCTTTTCCCTATCCCAGGACAGCAGCATCCCGGGGCGCCGCCACATCTGAAAGCGGAAGAGCACCAGAGCCGCCCAAAGGGCCAGGCCCGCAGTGAGAAAAAGGATGGGGAAACCGGCATATTCTCCGATGATGCCGAGGACCATCGAACCTGCGAAGACCCCGGCGTCAATGCTCCCCGTGAAGGCCCCGGTGATTTTCCCTCGACTGTGAGATTCAGCACCACGCACTGCGAGGGCATTGAGCGAGGGATAGAGGAAGCCGTGGCCGCAGCCGGATAAAAGACCGGAACACAGCAGCAGCGTCTCTCCTCCCAGAAAAATGAGCAGCAGCAGGCCTGAGCCCGTTATGAACATGGCGTAGGGAATGATCTTTGCCTCCCCGTAGCGGTCGGCCACCCGGCTGCCCACAAAACGCGTCATGATGGCTGCCGAAGAATAGGCCATGAAATAAATGGAGATGAACCCCACCTGCTGTTCGCTGGCAAACGGAGACACAAAACCGTTGGATGCGGCGATGCCCACTCCAAAGAGAAAGGAGAGGGCGGCGACCAGAAGAATCCTGGGCATCGTGAAAACCTGAAAAAAAGAGTTGGAGACGATGCGCGCAGCCCGCAGATGCGTTTCGGCCAACGGCAGCTGCACCAGGAGCCCGAGGAAGGGGATGACGGCGGCGATATGAAACAGGCTTTGAAATCCCCAGTGGTGGATGATCCATTCGCCAATGACGGGACCGACCGCCGATCCGGTGAGACCCGAGACGCCGAACATGCCGACGCCTTCGTTGAGTCTCGCCGGGGGCACCAGATCCGCCACATAGGTGAATGCCGCCGTGAGGCAAATGGCGAACCCCACGCCATGAATGACGCGAACCAGGATCAAGGGCCAGAGAAAATCCTTCACCGTCCCATCGAGGCACGTATAGGTGAGGGGCATAAGGGTCATGATGATCGACCCCAGAGCGAAGGTCCACTTGCGCCCCATGCGGTCGATCATCTCCGAGATCCAGGGGCGGCAAAGGACCGACGCCAGCGCAAAGGCTCCCATGATGACCCCCACATCCACCTGGTTGCCCCCTTTTTGAGTGATGTAGAGGGGAAACAGGAAAAAGGCGCCGAAACTGGTCAAATTGCAGAGGTTGGCGAACGCCATCGCAAAAAAAGGCGGGGTGTAGAGGGTGCTGCTGTTGAGGCTCATGAAGCCGACCTCTTTGCGTTCATGGCAGGTTTGGGAAAAATCGAGGATTTCCTTGAAGCCAGGCGAGAACCCCACCCGAAAAGCGCTGCTTTTTATCCATTCAAGCCTCCAAAAGCAAGAGATTTGTTCGAGGCCTTTCCAACGGTTTTTGACGCTGCTGTAAAACCGGACGCACCCTCTCCTCAAGAGAAAATTGTGAACGCCGCCCCTTGAGACGATCGAGCACGGGGGAGTGTCCGGACGGAACGATCATCGGCTATGATAAACCCTGCTCCGTTTTCAATTCTTTCTCCTTGGCCCCGGAACTGTCCCGGGACTCAATGAGCAAGACAGGCGGACGCCGGCGCCTGCCCCGGGACAATCGGGCGCAAGGCCATGACTGCCTGCCGATTCCCAGGCTGGAGCCCGGGAGCCGGACGATCTGAGCGATCATTTCCGCCCGAGCGACTTGGTGGAGTCCGACATCATGGAGGAACTGGACGCAGTGCAAAAGCAGTCTCAAACACCGACGGAAAAGCTGAACAGAAAAAAACGCGCCGCCGAAAGGCCGGATCAGGAAAACGCTCTCAGGCCCGACGACATGGAGGAGCAGTCGGCAACACTGGCCAAACTGCAGGAGAGCGCCCGCCTCAACATGATCCTGCTCGACAGCATCCCCCACCCCGCCATGCTCGTGCGCCGCGATGCCACTATCCTGGCCGCCAATTACATTGCGAAACAGATGGGAGCAAGAATCGGTGAAAAATGCTGGTGGGAGTTTTCTTCCTCCGAAATCAAGGCCCCCTCTCCTTTGCCGGCAAACCCGAAGGCTACCCCTCTTGTGCAGGCCATTTACGACCCTGAACCCACGAAACCTCACTGCGCGGAGCCATGGGCCTTCCCCGGTGAAATCATTCGAAGACCCGATTGCACCGCGTTCGGAAGGATATGGGACATCCGCTGGATCGCGGTCGATGAAGACAAGTATCTTCACTATGCGGTCGACACGACCGAGTTTCGGATGGCCGAGGAAAAGATCCGCACCGGTGCGGCCAGATTCAGGGAGCTTTTCAACCACTTCACCAGCGGCGGCATCATCCTTGAGCCGGTCAGCAGCGGCAAGGCCTTTATCATCACCGATTTCAACCGACGTGCGGAAAAAATCTGCAGGGTGAGCAAAATCGAAGCCATTGGTAAAAATGTCTGTTCGTTCCTTCCTCAACTGGAAACCTTGAGCGGCATTCACCTGCTGGAGAGAGTGTGGCGCACAGGGGGATCCGAAAGTCTTACGGTGAAGCACCAGGCTGAGGACGGCCATGATCAATGGCTTGACTTTTCGGTTTTCAAGCTGCCCTCCGGAGAGCTGGTCGTCATCTTCGACGACGTCACGGACAGGCGGCATGCCGAGGCCGCCCTCAAAAAAAGCGAGGCCTATTACCGGGCCGTGGTGGAAGATCAGACCGAACTGATCTCGCGCTTCAAACCCGACGGTACGCTCACCTTCGTCAACCAGGCCTATTGCCGCTACTTTGGTGAAAGCCACGAAGACCTCATCGGCAATCGCTTCTGGCACCACCTGCCCCGCGAAGACCGGAAAAGACTGCGGCGGCACATCGCCAAGCTCTGCAAAAACAATCCCGTGGCCACCATCCAGCACGAGATCGTGACGGCCGGCGGCGAGAGGAAATACCTGCAATGGACGGACAGGGCCATCCTGGATGAAGATGGCAACATCATTGAATATCAGGCGGTCGGCCTTGACATCACCAAGCGGAGAAAGGCCGAGCAGAGCGCGCGTGCACAGACGAGGAGAGTCGACACGCTCAACCGCATCATTCTCTGGGCGAACAAGTCCCAGGACCTTCCGACACTCCTCGAGGGTTTTCTGGACTCGTCCCTGGGGCTGATGGATTTTGACATGGGGGCCATTTACCTGGTGGAACCGAGAGGACAGACTGCGGAGGTGAAGTGCGCCAGGGGACTCCCTGCGGCCTTCCTTGACCGCTGCAGCACACTTCAGATCGTGGAAAGTCCTCACGACAGGGTTTTCGTGAAACAGAAGGCCCTCGTCGGAAATGATCTGAAAAGCAATTTCGGTCCCTGGAGACACCGCCTCGAGGAGACCGGCTGCAACTCGGCGGCGATTGTGCCCCTCCTCGCAGACGACCGGGTCATCGGCAGCCTTTTCATTGCCCGTTGCACAAGGCACACGTTCACCCGGGAGGAAAAGCGCATGCTTCAGAGCATGGGTCGCGAAATGGGCAACGCGATCCGGAAAATGCAGACGGAAGAGGCCCTCAGGGAATCCGAGAAAAACTCGCGATTTTTGTCTTCGCAACTCCTGGCTGCGCAGGAGCGGGAGCGACATCGCATTTCCAAGGAGTTGCATGACGAACTGGGTCAGTCACTGCTCATTCTCAAACTCCAATTGAAGCAGATCGAGAGAAAACTCCCCCAGGACGCCCCGGATTTGAAGCAACCCTGCGGGAATATGTTGCGCTACATTGATCAAATCATCGATAATGTGCGCAGGTTATCGAGAGATCTCAGACCGGCGATCCTGGAAGATCTGGGCTTGTCAGCCGCCATACGACGACTCATCAAAGATTTTTGTGACCACAACGAGATTCAGTGCCAATACGACATGATCGACGTGGATGCTCCCTTCACCCCCGACGAGCAGATCTCGATCTACAGAATCCTCCAGGAATCGCTGACCAATGTTGCCAAATATGCGGAGGCGCGCCAGGTCACCATCAGCATCACACAGGGAGAGAAGGGCTTCCTCTTTGTCATCGAGGATGACGGGAAAGGGTTCAATGTCTCTGAAACACTTGCCGCCAAAGCCGGCGATCGTGGACTCGGCTTTGCCGCCATGGACGAACGGGCGCGCATGTTGACGGGCCGACTTGAAATAGAAAGCAGCGAAGGAAAAGGCACTCGGATCAGACTGTTTGTGCCTCACAGACGCGGGAGAGACACCTGATGTCCACCTACAAGATTCTGCTCGCCGATGACCACGTGATGTTTCGCCATGGAGTCCGAAGAATCCTGGAAGAGGTCGAGGAATTCGAAGTGGCCGCAGAGGCCAAAGATGGGCTGGAGTTGTTGAGGCTCCTCAATCGATTGGAGCCGGATCTCGTGATTCTCGACATCAGCATGCCCAACCTCCGGGGCATCGAAGCGACCCACGAGATCAAGCGAAAATTCCCCGGAGTCAAGGTCCTCATCCTCACGATGCACAAGGACTCCGAGTATCTGGATTCAGCCCTGGCCGCAGGCGCCGAAGGCTATCTCCTGAAGGAGGATGCGGATGACGAACTTGTCACCGCCATCAGGACCCTTCGCGACGGGGGCACCTACATCTCATCGCTTCTCTCGTCCCAGGTCGCAGAGATGCTCAAGGAAAAGAGTCGTCAGCGTCATGTGCCCCGCCCTCTGGATCCCCTCACGGCGCGCGAAAGGGAAATCTTGAAACTCATCGCCGAGGGGAAGGCCAACAAGGAAATCGCCCAGCTCCTTTTCATCAGTTTCCGCACCGTGCAGCACCACCGTTCGAACATTCAACGGAAACTCAAAATCAGGAAAGAAGCCGACCTCACCAAGTATGCCATACAGAAAGGCTACGTGACGCTCGACATCTGAATGGAAATCTAGAGGTCAAAGTGGCCATTTGGACTCTCATCGTTCCGGCAGTTGTCAGGTCGTGTTCCAGTTCTTTTCTGGGAACTCCGCCTGAAAGACTGCCGGAATGACGGATCGATTGACGGACATTCTATCGTGCTGAGTTGTGCAAAGGAAAAAGTTCTGCGAAGGCGCACCGGAATGCCACACTGAAGACGGTCCTGAAGGGAGAGTCTTGAAGGAGGTGCAGTCGATCGATTCCGACAAGACCTCGCTCCATAGGTACTTTTACCGATAGGGAATTGAGTGTTTCAGCCGATTGTATTCACTCATTGTTCAGGTAAAATACGTCCTCAGATAACCCGCCTTCCAATTTCCCTGAGAGAGGAAGGCCTGGCCCCTGCCTCGGCGGCCAGGCCTTCCTATCCTTATGCTTCCCTCCATCCCCCCGCCACACTCATTCATGACACTGGAGTTCTTCCAACCTGCACAGAGCCCTGCGCCGTGCGAGCTCGAAATTTTGCACCTGCTGAACATGGAAGCACTTCATGATTCACCCGCCAGGTGCGTAGAAACAAGGCCTCGGGGTGCATGAAGCAAAATCACGCCCTGCACTTGCGCGGCACACATCGAGAACGATGCGGCTTCAAGGGACGGCAGGGTGGCAGTGCTTTCGGGCAGCTCCAAAAGTTATTCAAGACGATCACATCCTCTCGTGCTGCTTCTCGCAAAAGGATTCGAGGCTTTGAGAGGGGGGAAGAGCCGGAACGAGCCGGGGTGGCACGAATCCGGCGACCCTCTCCCCAGGATCTGGGAACAATTCCGACGAGGCTTCCGTCCCTTTCGCTCTTCCTCCGGAGCAGCCTGAAACAACGGAGACGTCCTGAACTCAGCTGCGCGACGCTCAGAACTCTTTTACTTGACGGCTTCGTAGAGTCTCATGGGGGGAATGTTCCGCACCTCGTATTTGGTCACCACACTGGGAAAGTATTTTTCGAGATGCACTTTGAGGTGGGAATCGGTCTGGAAGCAGGTTTGATAGACGAGGAATTTGCCTCCATACTTGAGAGCCCGGTGGGTATTGTAGAGGATCTTTTGTTTCATCTCGTCTTTGATCATGATGAAGGGAATGCCGGAAATGATGTAGTCGGCCTGGGACTCCTTGCAGGCACGAAGCGTCTCGAGAACGTTTTCAGCGCTGTCGTTGACCACAATCACCCGGGGGTCGTGCAGTTTGCGCTGCAGGATGGAGCCAAAATCCTTGTTTCTCTCGATGAGAATGAGGCGCGCGTCATTCTTCATGTTCTTGAGCAGAAAATTGGAAAAGACGCCGGTTCCGGGACCATATTCCACGATCAGATCCGTTTGATCAAAATTGATCTTGCTGCACAACCTCTTCACGCACACACCGGAGGTCGGGGTGACGGATGCAACGTTTTTATCTTTAATAAATGCTTTGAGGTATGTGAAAGTATCCATACTTGAAGACTCCTGAAGCTTCAGCACCGACATGGGACCCTGACTTTTGCATGGGAACGGCTGGTGGCAACCGCAAATCTCAACGTTCTGTGCACCGCCCTGCAAAATCGACAGCCGACCGATTGTGTTCACTCTCCTCCTGGTCGAGGGGAAACATCTCCCAAGAGAAATCCATTATCCGTGTAGATAGAATGCAGGAAACCATTTACGCGGCATTGTATAGCAGATTTCAAAAGCCTTGAACATAAAATATATGCATCCTTCAGCAGTATTGAACCCGCTCGCGATCACTGAGCCCATGGACTCCCGGCGGCGTCCCGTGTATCAATAGCAGGTTCGCGGGGGATCTCTCGAGAGGACTTCTGCGGCACGCTCTCACTCACCGGTGAAAAGAGGGCCGGCAGCAATGCTCCATGCGGACTCAGCACGCAAGGCGAGGTAAAATCTCTGAAACCTATGGCAGTTCCCATGTCCCAAACACACTGGCAAGTGACGTCGCCCAAAAACCCATCGAGTGTGGAAGAACTCCTCGGCCTTCTCCTCGAAAACCGAAAAATGGATCCTTCCTGTCTGAATGGTTCCCTCAAGGACCTGGAAGCTCACCTCGCCATGGACGGCATGGAAGCGGGCTCCCGCTTGATGAGCCGTCACCTGCACCGGCGAAGCAAGATCGTGCTGGTGGGCGATTACGATTGCGACGGCGTCACCGCTGTGTCCCAGATGGCACTTTTTCTCAGAGACATCGGCTACAGCGAATTCGAGGTCGTGATTCCCGACCGAAGCGACGGCTACGGATTTCCGTCGATCGCGCTGGAACAGCACCCGGACGCCCGGCTGTTTGTGGCTCTGGATTGCGGCACCTCCGACGTCCCCGTCATCGAGCGGGCACGCTCGAGCGGAGCCGACGTGATCGTTTTGGACCACCACGAAGTCCCCCGCCGTGGACACGCACCGGCCAGCGTGCTCATCAACCCCAAAAAGCCCGGCTGCCCCTCACCCTTCAAAGATTTCTGCGCTTCCGGGCTGACGCTCCTCTTCCTGGCGCAGCTCCGGCGCGTGCTCCCCAGAGCGTTCACCCCGCCGTCCCTGGGAGGCAAATACCTTGCCCTGGCAGCCCTCGGCACCGTGGCCGATGTCGTTCCCCTGGTGCATGCCAACCGCATCCTGGTGCGCAGCGGCCTCAGCTGCCTCAATGCCCGCACCTTTCAGCCCCTCAATGCACTGATCCAACAAGCCGGGCTGTGGCAGCGCTCGCCGCTCACCGCCGGGCACCTTGCCTTTTACCTGGCTCCCCGAATCAATGCCGCCGGGCGCATGGAACACGCCCTCTCCGCCTACAGACTGTTCATGGCGGAATCTTCCCCGACTCTTCAGGACTGTGCTCAGCGGCTCAACGCCCTCAATGCACACCGACAAAAGGCAGAAGAAGAAATTCTCAGCGTCATCCGGACTCGATGGGAAAACATCCGACCGGGAAGGCGATCCCTCGTTTTGGGCGATCCTGCCTGGCCTGCGGGTCTGGCGGGAATTCTCGCCTCGAGGCTTCAAAGAGAATTACATTACGGGCCGACAGTGGTCTTTTCCGTGGACACGGCAAAGGGAACGGCGAGAGGCTCGGCACGGAGCATCCCGGGAGTCAATATCTACGAAGCTCTCGGACAATGTGCCGACCTGCTGCTCAAGTGGGGAGGACATGAGCAGGCTGCGGGCATGACTCTGGCCGCAGACCGCATCGAGGCATTTGCTGACCGACTGGAGGCGGTGATGCAGACTTACCCGGCGCACTGTTTTGTTCCTGTTCGGAAAATCGACGCGCTCATCAACCTGGATCTTGTCAATGATTCCCTCCTGGACGCGCTGCAGCGATTGGAACCTCACGGCATGGGCAATCCCACACCGGCCTTTGGAGTCCGGGGTGCGGCCATCCGGAGCGCAGTTCCCTTCGGGCAAAAGGGAGACCATGTGCGGCTGAGGCTCGGCAACGGTTTGGAGGGAATCTTCTGGCGGGGGGCAGGCATTCTGGACCTTCCCTCTCTGAACTCCTCGACGCCCCAGGACCTTGCCTTTCACATCGAGAGGGATTCGTATTCCGGGGCGCCCATCCTGAACCTGAAGGCCGTGGGAGAGCTTTTTTGACCGCAACCTGCCGTCAAAAGGTGTGACGGGCATCCTGAGCCTTCCGCCCTTTTCAGGATTCCTGGCTTTCGTCCAGTCCCAGGAGCGTTTTCAGCACATCCTCCTTCCCGATGACACCCACCAGCCGGCCTTCCTCCACCACAGGGAGCGTGTGAAATTTCTTTTCAACCATGAGCGTCGCGATGTCCTCGATGCTGGTCTCGGGCGTCACGGTCACCGGATTTCGCACCATGGCGTCTCCCACGGTGACCGCAGCGATTTTATTGATCTCCTGCTCGATGCTCTTGGGCGATTTGAGCGGAATGAGTCCATCCAGCAAGTTGAAGAGGGATGGCAGGGAAATTCGCTTTTGCTGGGACACCAGATCGCTCTGGCAGATGATTCCCACCAGCCGGGCCTTGCCGTCCAGGACAGGCAGGCCGTTGATGCGCTTTTCCAGGAGCAGTTTGGCCACTTTGACGATTTCCGTTTCGGGAGTCACCGTGGTCACGTCCCGGGTCATGATGTCTCTGGCTTTCATAGGGCATTCTCCCCGGCACAAGGGCCCGCAAGGGCTGAATCGATGTGTTGATCCTGAGTTTTCCTATTCTCCGTGAACATCTAACCCATTTCAATGGAAACCGCAAAACCTATCCTCGCTCACTCTCCGCGCGGGCTGGATTTCTTCAGAAGCCACCTTCCGGCGGGACCGGTTTTGGAGAGGACGGGCCCCACAAGGTGCGGCATCCACCTCAGGGAAAAGAGCAGAAATACGGCGCCAAAAATGAGACCGCTGGTCGCCAGGTGCCACAGGGAAGCCAGGTAGGGCGACAAAAATGGATCGAACAGCTGGACGCGCCCCATGCTGAAAGCGGGAACAGCGGAAAGGACGGTGATGGACAACACTTTCGCCGAGGTGGCGGCGAGTCCTGCGAAGGCTTCCCGCCCGAAGCGGTGAATCCACCAGGACGTGAGGGCCAGGGTGTAGAGCGCGATGGAGGAGGCGCTGGCGGCGGCTACCCCCATGGCCCCGAATCTGGAAGTGAGCAGGTAAAAGGCCGGGACGCAGACGACCGTCACCAGGGTGCCGATGACGGCGGGAGTGAGCGTGTCCTGGCGGGCGTAAAAGGCCCTTCCCACCACCTGCTGGACGCCCCAGCAGACGACCACCGTGAGGGAAATTTGAAGCAGCCGGCTCGTGGCCACGGTGTCTGCCGCATCGAAATTCCCCTGCTGGAAGATCAGCGTGATGGTGGGCCGTGCCACAAGAATCATCCACGCAGACATGGGAATGAGCAAAAACAGGACCCCTTCCAGGGCCTTGTTGAGGGTGAGGTGGAATTTTTGATAATCCTGCTTCGCGATGAGCTGGGCCAGAAAGGGGTAGGAAGCGACCCCGGCGGCCTGAGCCACGACGCCGACGGGGACGAGCATGATGCGCCGGGCATAGTTGAGCCAGCTGACGGCGCCTTCTCCCACCAGGGAGCCGAAGATGCGGACCAGTTGCTCATCCAGCACCACGATGGACTGCCCGATCATGAGGGGGAGTGCTAAAAGGAGGAGGCGCTTCAGGCCGGGATGCGCAAAGGAAGGTCTCCATTTCACCCCCCCTCCGAACCTGACGGCCAGAACGGGCAGCAACAGATTTCCCAGGACGGCGCCCGCCAGCACTCCCCAGCAGAACCCCTCCATGCCTCGATGTTGCAAAACGACGCCCCCCAGGATGATGAACCCGTTGTAGACGATGGGAATGAGGGCGGGAACGAGAAACTGCCGCCGAAGATAGAGGATGGCGGCGAAGCAGGACCCCACGAGGAAGCACACCTGGGCGGGCATGACGATGCGCAGGAAGAAGGCGAGCCGGGCGAGGTCGTCGGGGGAAAGCCCCGGAGCGGCCACCCGGGCCAGTTTGTGGGAGAACCCCATGGCGACGAGGGTCAGGGCCAGGATGCTCAACCCGATCCAGTTGACGGCGGCAGAGAAGAAGGTCCACCCCTCTTCTTCCCGGTTTTCGAAGTAGAGGGCCAGCAGGGGAATGAGCGTGATGGAGAAGTAGGCTCCGGCAAGGAGGTAATTGATGAAATCGGGGATGACAAATGCCGCGAAATAAAGGTCCGACTCGCGCGTGGCACCGAAGAGATAAGAGATCACCTTGTCGCGAATGAGGCCCGTGAAGCGTGAGAGGAGCACGCTCACGCCCATGATCACGGCGGCCAGGCCCATCTGTTGCTGTCGGTTCCAAAACGGCATGTTCGCGTCGATCCATTGGCGAAGGGAGGAGAGGAACCCGATTCACTTGCCCTACGAATGAATCGGGTGTCCGGAATCGCCCTTCCCGCCATGTTCCGGCGGGAATTTTTGCATTCAAGGGGCCTCGAGGGCAGTGCGACCCGCTAAATGCTCGTCGCTCAACCGGTCTTTCCAGGATGCTCTAACGGGGATTCGGCTTTTCGCCGTCATTCTTCGAGTCCCCCTGTGCGGGCAGCGCAAAGGCTTCTGGAAGTTGCGGGCTCCCACTCCTGTGCCGGCGCATCGATAAGCGTGGTTTGAGTCGGCACCGGACTGAAAGGACTTCGTTACCGTCTGATGGCAAATGCCCAAGTCGCTTGAACGAGGTGTTCTATATCACGAATCCTGCCCAAAAAGTGGAAAACCTCATCCTTTGCGCAACCCGGGCGGGCAAGTCCCTTTTTGCCCTTGCCATGACTCGGAAAGTCTGTTACATAAGCAACCGTTCAAACGATGCGCCTGTAGCTCAGCTGGATAGAGTGCCGGACTACGAATCCGTAGGTCAGAGGTTCGAATCCTCTCAGGCGCGCCAGGAAAATCAAGGGGTTACGAGAAATCGTAGCCCCTTCGTTTTTGTGCTCCGCGCACATTACGCGCACGAAATAAGAAAAGCGCGCACGCAAACAAGAAAACCCTCGAGCTTCCCCGAGGGCTTATGGAACCCCCTTATTTCAGCAATCGTTATAAATATTCTCACCTTGCAATTTCGGTCACTGAGAATAATCAGCTACGTGCGATCTCGGGACAGGAAGCAAAGTACAGATTGGCATCTCCAAAGTGTTCAAAGAGAGTTCCGAAATCTCGAACTGATCAAAGCAATGTCGCGATCTTTCAAAAGATGGGAGCTGCCACACCGACATCTGTTGGACAAAGCGCGTCCACATCGGTAACCAGGGTAAGCCGGAATCAGGTGAAACTCTCTCAAATGAAGAAGACTGCAACAGGCCTACCTCCCACCCTGCCAGACCCACTACAAGGAAAAGCGCAACGGCGAATCCCCAGCCAGCATCGAAAGTCGAAAAGAGATCCTATGACTGGATTTGGATAACGATAGTCATAGGATTTCTTCTTTTTCTCATGCTTGGCAAAAAATAGCAGTGTCTACTGGAGTCGTTACGAT
>CAZZHS010000066.1:14108-19293 GCA_964654275.1 uncultured Syntrophobacteraceae bacterium | reverse complement strand
GAGATGAGAATCGTTGGGCATCAAAGACCAGGCAAAACATGACGTTTCCGTCTGCTCCAGGATCGAACCCGGATGCTTCAGGAAATCGTGGCAGTCCTAATTATCCTCGAGAATCTTACACCGCTCAATGCCTCGCGCCACCGAAATGAGGTGGTGCAGCGCTTCCGTCATGTCAATGTGTGATGGTCTGGGCATGCGAAAGAGAATATTCAGAACATGCAAGGATTTCGAGTTAATAACTTAAGGGCGTCGCATGCTCTCGCCCGAGCGGAAGGGGCCTGGAGAAAACCGTTCCAGGCCCCCCTTTCGTCTCTTACAGATTAATCAGGTTCTTCGAGCAATGTTTGAAGACGGGTTACGACTTGAGTGACGATTTCCTTCGGGACAACAGCGATCCGGGTAGCTTTGCGCGCCCGCCAGTCCAGGCTCTTGACCTGGTCCGATCCCACCACACCAGCCACAGGCAATCCCTCAGGCAAGGGCACCTCGAACGGATAGCCTTTCACCTGTGACGTGATCGGGCATAACAGAGCCAAACCAACCCGACCGTTGTAAGCGGACGGAGACAGAACCAGGGCGGGGCGACGTCCTGCCTGTTCGTAGCCCGCCTGCGGATCGAGCGTTATCCAGACAGCATCTCCTCGCTCCGGGACATACTCACCTTTACGCCTCACCAGACCTCCTTGCCGACGGCCGGCCCGGTACCCCACTCGCCGGGAAGGTTTTCATCGGTGACGTCGCGCAGCATCTGGTCAAGGGTGAGCGGCGGCTGCGTGATCGGCTGCACAACGAGCCTGCCTTCGACAAGGGATAGCTCCACAGCCGCATCTGCGTGGAGACCCGCCTCAGCAGCGAAGGACTTGGGGATGCGGAGAGCCAGACTGTTGCCCCACTTTTGAACTCGTGTCTTCATGTCGACCTCCAATCTCTGCAATCTTGACGGCCTGTGTCTACAATGAAGATACACGCACTAGTTTGTGAGGTCAATAACGATTCATGGGATTCGGCTCATATGCGACTGCCGACTGCCTTCCCTCCGAGCGCGCTGCTCGGGATTGGGAGAGACCTCGCGGCCCCTCTCCTCCCACACCACCTGGCATACGGATCACGTACCAAGGCGATTCGTTCGAGATGATCGTTTGCTGTACAGCCTGGGTAGGCCGAGACCGTCAAAGTAACGGCCCGGCAGGGCGATAGCGAGAGCGGGACTGCAGTTGAGACGCCAGGGACCGTTAGCCGATTTGGCGGCGTTCCATGCCGGTTTTCGGCTGACACCCCTTTTGCGCAGCCCCCTGTATCCCCTGCGACCGCAATGCTTCCAAAGACAGCTGCGTAACCGCCGCCTAATCCAGGAATCCAATTCCTTGCATCCCGACCGAAGCTCGCTCGGGGCAAAGCAGTTACCCCAGCCCAACAGGTACTAAAAAAAAGAAAAAAAGGGACGCCCTTAACTTCTTAACTTATTCCAGCTCCAGCCCATCTTTCTTTATCATCCCCACTCCCCGGGCAACCGATTTGCTCACGCCCACGGTAGAAATATTCAACCGGCGCGCCAGGTGCGTCATGCTCATGCCCAGTTCTCGAACGGCCCGGAAACACAGAAGGCTTCGAGCCCGCACCAGCTCCCTTCTTCTGCCTTCACGCCACAGATCACCCTCTGCGATGTTCAAAAGGGCCGCAGCTCTTTTGGCCACATGATCCACATCGAGCCCACCGGCTTTCAGCGCAGTGCACCGCTCGAAGGATTCCTCGGCCTGGAGCAGAATTTCTGAGACAAAATCCCCGTCTCACAGGATGCGTTCGTCATTTATAAGGTGAGCGGCGGATCTTTTCAGTTCCTTGACCGCGGCCCATCTACCTGCGCTCCGGATCATTCCCCCACCGGCCAGAGCCTCCGCGCAGCCTTCGGGGATTCCTCCCGCAACAAATTCCCTCGTGTTCCGCCTCGCCGACTCGATTCGGCTTCCGAGGTGCTTGAGGACCTTCTCGATATCCTATCGGGGTTTTTCGTGTGTGGCGACAAGAACTCCATGACACGAAAACGGGTATGGATCCAGCTCATCGAGGCAGTCACCAGTTATACCCGTAAAGGATTCAGATGAATGTGGCGAACCAGTTCCAGGAGGGTGCGGTCTTCCCGGCACAGAATCGATTTGTGGCGGTTCTGGAAAAGCTGGCCGTGCCTCTGATTAGGCGGTCACACCGGATGGCGTGGCCCGTCGGCAGCCGACGCATCACAGTGGCAATGGGAGCCGCGCCGGTTCTCAACAGGAGATGAAAATGGCTGGGCATCAGAGACCAGGCAAGACACGACGTTTCCATCTGTTCCAGGATCGAACCCAGATGTTTGGCAAAATTATGACAGCTTGGTCACCCTCAAAAAAATCTTACACCGGCCAATGCCCGGGCAATGAGGTAGTGCAGCGCTCCCGGCGTGTCTATGCGTGATTGTCCGGCCATGCGAAAGAGAATATTCAACAGAAGCAAGGTTTGAAAGTTAATAAGTTGAGGGCGTCCCCTTTTTCCTACAGCGCTCCCGGCGTGTCTATGCGTGATTGTCCGGCCATGCGAAAGAGAATATTCAACAGAAGCAAGGTTTGAAAGTTAATAAGTTGAGGGCGTCCCCTTTTTCCTATGGGCAAAAGATCCTGCTTCCTGCTCTCGAGCCGGCGCTCTTTTTCCAGAAACCGGCACTTGGGACAGTGGCGGTTCCTGCAGGAGTTTTAGGAAACCTTGATGTGCCCGCAGGCCTCGCATTCCTCCACATGGCCGCCCAGTTCGGCTGTGCGGCAAGCCTCGATGGCCTCCACGGCCCGGTGGAGCCTCAAAGGCATTGTCTCGCCGTGGATTTCCCGATACTTGCGCCCGAATGCCCTGAAGATCTCCCCCAGGTCAAAAACAGTTTTCATGGCACGCACTCCCCACGGGGAGGATGGGCGGCTTTTCGGGCGGCTCCAGCGTACCGATTGGGCTCGCTATTCGAGGGAAAGGACCACCGGGAGCCTCCTGCCCCGCTTGCACCGGGAAATCTGCCGGCCGTTCCACGGTCTGCCCAACGTCGTTTCATAGAAAAACTTCAGAGCGCTGTAAGCCTGGTTCATCGAAGACCGGGAGGACAATTATTCTTTGCGCAGGAAATGCAGGAACGCCTTGATCTCCGTGTCCCCCAGTTCATCGGGCGGCCTGGGGTGGTGAATAGCGTACCGGCTCATCCAGCTACAATTAACATTTCATCGTCTTGGAACTGAAGTTCTTCAGCTCCATGTCCACTTGCATCGCATCACGCAGCTTTCCCATGGTCATTCTCCTTTCCTCGGCCAGTGGTTGCTCATGACCCCTCGAGAAAAGGAGATCCTGCGCGTGCGCGAAAGACAAGGGCCTCCCCTACGCATATCCGCGCAAAACCCAAACGCTATTCGGTTGTCAAAGACCCATGCGGAGCCCGTTGGCCACCGCGAAGCGGTTTAGTTCAACATGAGATTGTGCAATTTCCGGTTATCCAGAGGATGTGGGGTGCTGTTCGATTTTCAGAGTGGGAGGTTCTTTATGCTGACGGTGTCGTTATCCGCAGGCATCCTGATTTTCATTCTAGATGATTCACAAAGTTTCGACAAACTTTTTTTCCGATCATTCTGCTACAGCTTTCTGACTATCACACACTTTTGAAGAATATTCAGAAACTGGAGATCTCACGAATGCTCACCATCGATTCAGCATTGCAGGAACGATTCGCGGCTTCGCATCCTGGCTTCGGGATAGGGGCGTTCCGGGCAAATCCATTCGACTGTTATCATTCATGATTTTCGAGGGATACACCGCAAGGAGCGGTACCGGGATCCCCTGGGGCCGCCGGTACAGGATTCCGCTCTTCGGCACCTCTTCTCGCTTCATCGCAATCTCGAGAATTGTCGGGCGCAGAGGCATGTGGAAGACTTTTCCCTGTCGTTTTGCACTACCGTAGAACTGGAACCCTCGTTCACGAGTAGAAACCGGGCATTTCCCGTGCGGCGCACAAACCATCCCACACCGCCGGATGCGATCACTGCTCTCTCCGTCGCATCCACCAACATCCGCCAGTAGGTCAGGACCGATGGACGCCACGCCACCCGCAGGGTCGTCAGCGTGTTCCAGGAAATGAGCGCAAACATCTTTTGCCTTCAGGAGGCAAGCCATGTCCCCGCAGGGAAAGGTGCACAGAGAATGAAATCCGAAGCCGAGGACCGGAGCATGTGGATCCGGAAGGTGGCATTTGGCTCGGCGTTACCCTTCAAAAACACAAAAGCCCCTCGCAAACGCAGCGAGGGGCTTCGACTTGGAACGTAACAGAGATCGATTCCAGGGATTCATGAGCTCGCGGCTCACTTGAACTCGTGGTCACACCTGTACATGAACATATAGTCTCCGTGGTTGACGTTTACAGTGAAACACCCGCCGTGAGATTTGCCGTAGGTGACCCACCCGGGTTCAGCACCTCCGCAGCTCACATGGGGTGATTCCTGGCCTTTCTTCCGATCATACCAGCTCAAGAGCAGCGGGTCGCTGTCATAATTTTTCGCGACCCTCCTGGCAGCCTCCTGGGCTTTGTCAAAGGTCAGGCCGACATCTTCCATATTGATGAACGTCACATTGGGAAAGTCGACTCCTTCCCACGTCTCGTTTTTCAGCATTTTGACACTCCTTTCCCGCTCCCACCCCTCATCTACATATAAGCTAAACAGGGATTGTGCAGGAGAAAAGGGGTGCCAGGAAAGAGGAGCGTTAAAAGAGCTCACTAAGCAAAACGCGTTTGACTCATCCCGATCCCCGCGGCGGATGGAAACTCGCCGGGTTTCGGCCAGGCAAAAGCCCAAAAGCCGGCTGAAACGCTGGGTGGGTACTTATGGTGCAAAACCACACTCAAAGAAGACAACGTTTCTCATTTCGCTTGTCTCCCTTAGAGGAGGCATAGGAGGCTGCCGGACCCGGATTGCATGTTGCCCATTGCAAGGCCCGATAGGCAAGCCGGAAAACGCTCAGACACAGAGCCCGCTTTGGGCCGTCTTTCTGATGAACCTTCCAGTAAAATCTCATGCCCCCGTTCGCACACTGTCAACGGTGACCACCACCATCACCAGCACCACCACCGTGCCCACCACCGGAACCACCACCGGAACCACCACCGGAACCACCACCGGAACCACCACCG
>CAZZHS010000066.1:0-14008 GCA_964654275.1 uncultured Syntrophobacteraceae bacterium | reverse complement strand
ACCACCGGAACCACCACCGGAACCACCACCGGAACCACCACCGGAACCACCACCGGAACCACCACCGTGGTCGGCTCCACCGCCCGCGTCTCCGTTCCGGCCTTCTCCCCTCCCGAATCCATGGCCCGCTGTCCCGGAGCGACTGGCCGAACCTCTTTCGCCCTGGCCTTTGGCAGAACCCTTTCCTCGCTCAATTTGGGGACCATGGCGTCCCAGATCACTGGGGTTCACCCCAAGGCGTTCACAGTATTCGCCGAAATTCAATTGTCCCGCCATCAGGGTAAGAGCGGCGCCAGCGAGGGAGTCCTCTTCGTAACCCTTGCTTCTGGCCATATTCAAAACCTTCACGAAATCCATCGAGAGGGAACTGTCGAAGTAGTGTCCCTTCAATCCCGCTGTCACGATCTCATGGGAGTGAACTCGATCGAACTGTAACTGTCGGAGTGACGAGTACGCCTCCACCCCGCGCACCACGACCGGCAGGGACTTACCCTCGGCATCCTGGAGCAGTCGCTCCACGTCTTCCAGGGTCAGTCCCGCATAGAGGCTGTCCGCTATTCTGGCGACATATTCTCTCTGTACCTGAAACGGCACGTTCCCCAAGCGCTGTTGATGGCCCGCCAATACTTGATCTACAGCCTGGTAGTGCTTCAATCGTTCCTTCAGCACCGTTGTGATCTGTGCCACAGGTACGCGCTTGGCAAGACCCTCTTCTGTCTTGATCACAAAGGGCCTTAGAGGAAACCCTTCCTCGGCCACGATGCTCAGGATGCAAAAAAGCTCTCCCACACGCTCCGGCTCCACCTGATCCTGGAGTCCCCGTGCAAGCACCGCGTTGATGGTGGAGTCGGAAATCCCCGCACGTTGAGCCCGTCCTATGCAGCTGGACAAACTGTCGTCACCCGCCGGAGCTACCGAAGCACAGAGAATCTGAAATGCTAAAAAGATCGCCAAGCCTGCGAAGTAAAATCTAAATTGCCTTCTCATGACCATTCCCCACGATCAAGACAGCATTTCGATTGCCAAACCCATCGTCCTGGTAGAGCAATGCACGAGGATCAGTCAAAATCTTCTTCCCATCCACCTCAAAACCGTATTCGTATCTGCCCTCGGGCAAAATGACCGTGAGGGTCCACCTGCCTCCCTCAGCCTCCCTCTGCATCTCGTAACCCTCACCGCGCCAAGCATTGAAACTGCCCACCACAGTCACTGATTCAGCCGATTCCACTTCCAGTGACAGAGTGACCGGCACTCCACCTGTGCTCTCGTTCTGTACGATCAGAACGACATCTTCCCTGAAAAAATGGATCGTTGAAAAGATGCCGAAGAGCACAAGGGCTGCTGCAAAGGGGGCCATCTTGAGTGCGGTGAATGTGAAATGGCGGGGCGCAGTAGCCCATCTGTAGAGGCGATGAGTCCAGGGCCTGCGAGTCGTCCGCACCGCATCCATGACATTGAGCAGGAGCGACTCAGGAGGATCCAGAGAGGGTAGATTTTTCAGCCCATCCTTGATTTGCTGAATGTCTGGATTTTCGATATTCCCAGGCAGCCTGTCCATAGGAATCCCTCTTCCTTACGTGATGTCCTGCGGATGACAATTTCCAATGATCTCTCTCAGCCGGGCGAGGCCCCGAGAAATCCTCATTTTTGCTCCGCTGAGAGACAGGTGCAGTGCCTGAGCGATCTCCTCCATGGAGCGGTCATCCTGGTAGCGCAAAACCAAAGCTTCGCGTTGATCCAGGGGCAGCTTGTAGAGCGCCAGTTGCAGTCGCCCGGCATCGATTTGTCTGCACAAGAGTTCCTCATTCTGGTGGAGCGCATGCCCCTCAAAATGCTCTCCATAATCTTCGAAGGGTTCATTTTTCCACTGTCGGTTCCTGCGCATCAAATTTTTGGAACGGTTCACCGCGATTGTGTAGATCCATGGGAAAAACCGTTGCCCTTGACGGAAGTTGTGAAGCTCCTCAAAGGCTTTCAAAAATGCCTCCTGCGCCAGATCCAGTGCATCCTGCCGTGAGCCCGTCATTCGGTAGGCGGCATTGAAAATAGGCTTTTGGTATCTTTCAACAAGCACTCCGTAGGCTTCTGTGTCCCCCTCCAAAACGGCGGAGATCAAATCTCCATCATCGATTTCACTCATCGTATCGCTCTTGATCCATGGATCGTGAAGACTTCTTTCTCACCTAGGTATACACGGGGCGAGAAATTTTCGTCACACACCCTCATTCCACAATCAGGACCGAATTTTCCCCGCCAAACCCATTATCCTCCTTGAGCAAGGCCCCCGGGTCCGGCACCCAGCGACTGCCGTCCACGACAAAGGCATACGAATAACGGCCTGGCGCGAGCATGACCCGGCTCTCCCACCCTTCACCCACCTTAGCCATGCAGTCGGCACCCAACTCCCAGGCATTGAAGTCTCCAACCACACAGACACGGGACGTTTCACCATCGTCCGGATAATAGAATGTAACGGAAGCACCGGCTTCATTGAATGTCCTACTCACCCCAAAGTTGGTTGCCGAGCATCCGTGGATGGCAATCCCAGGCAGCACTGTGTAAGAGATGACCAGCCCCAAAACGAAGAATCTTTTGCAGGAAGCCACCATCGGGTGTCTCCTTTTCGTCAATGCCCAAAACACGGGCACGGCCTCAGGGCCCAAAACCCTCATCGATCGTGCTTTGATCAAGATGGTATTTTTTTGTGACCTTTTGTCCACCCGGCGTGTAAAGCCTGACAAGACCGACCGGTGGTTGACCAAATTGCAGATCAAATTTCACCATTTCAAACATTTTGACAAGGAGAATTCCTCATGAAAAGAGCCATCACGTGTGTTTTTATCTTTGCCCTCATGATTGTTTTCGGCGCAGGCTCCACCCTGGCCGCCGACAGGAAAAAGGACAGAGATCGCAAGAAGGATGGTTCCTGCCAGTCCTCCATCGATGTGTCTCAGGACGGATTCACCCTGGCGGCTGCGCAGCAGAAGCGCATTCGAACAAGAGACCGAGACCGTTCCTGCTGGCAGAGCGACATGAGCGACCTCGAGTCTGGCACGCTGGCAGCCACCAAAAGCCGCATCAAGCAGCGCGATCGTTCCTGTCGTTCGGATGCCGTCACCCTTCAAGAGCCTTTCGACCTCGCGTCACAGAAGACCCATGACAGAGAGCGGAACCGCAGCTGCTGATGGGCTTTCCCGATCGATTCATGATATTCACTTTTCTCACTGTCCGGGTCCATTGACAGCGGGCAAGCAAGCTGATACAGTTTCAAAAACTTTTTGTCAAAATGACGGCAATTGTTCCATTCCAATCGGGAGAAATTTCGTGAAATCGGCTCATCTTTCCAGCTATCGCTTCTTTTTTAGCAGCTTTACGCCGATTCACCCGGAGAGCTGCCGTCTCATTTAGCCATGTTCTTCCCCGGGTGGATCGAGAGGATCCTCCCGGGGCAAATCCATACCCTGAAAACCCCCGAGGAGTCGTCCTCGGGGGTTTTTTGTTTTGAGCACCATTTTGCCGCAAGGAGGCTCGGCCGTGATCGTCGTCCTGAAAAAAGGAATCACCAAGGAAGAGAGCGAGCACCTCAAAGAACTGCTCCGCTCGGAAAACCACCTGGTCAAAGAGATCCAGGGCGTGGAAGAAACCATCCTCGGGGTGGTGGGGACCATCCGCAAGGATCCCCGCTACTTCGAGACCCTTCCGGGAGTCGCCAAGGTCATCCCCATTTCCAAGCCCTACAAACTGGTGAGCCGGGAGCTCCACCCGGAACCTTCCGTCATCAAGGTGGGTGACGTCGCCATCGGCGGCGACCGGCTCGTGGTCATCGCCGGGCCCTGCGCTGTGGAAGACCGGAAACGCACCCTCGAAATCGCCCGCGTGGTGCGTCGCTACGGGGCAGTGCTCTTTCGGGGGGGCGCCTTCAAACCCCGCACCTCCCCCTATTCTTTCCAGGGGCTGGGCGAAGAAGGCCTCAAAATCCTGGCGGAAGTGCGGGAAGAGACGGGCATGGGCGTGGTCACGGAAATGACCTCCACCAGCCAGGCGGATCTCATGGTCAAGTACGTGGACGTGGTCCAGATCGGCGCCCGCAACATGCAAAATTTCGAACTCCTCAAGTGCGTGGGCCGCATCGGCAAGCCCGTGCTGCTCAAGCGGGGCCTTTCGGCCACCATCGAAGAATGGCTCATGTCCGCCGAATACATCCTCTCCGAAGGCAACGACCAGGTGATCCTTTGTGAACGCGGCATCCGCACCTTCGAGCGCCACACCCGCAACACCCTCGACCTCACGGCGGTCCCCGTCATCAAGGAGTTGACCCATCTGCCCATCGTCATCGACCCCAGCCACGCCACGGGAATCCGCGAAAAGGTGAGTCCCATGGCCCGCGCGGCCATTGCCGCAGGCGCCGACGGGCTGACCATCGAGGTGCACACCGAACCCGACAAGGCCCTTTCCGATGGGCCCCAGAGCCTTTACCCCGAGCAGTTCAAGCAGCTCATGCGGGACCTGTACGTCATCGCCCCCGTGGTGGGCAAGCAGCTCGATTACGCGTACCTGGAAAAAGCGGAAACGCTCAGAAAAACCGCAACGTTGGAGAAGGGCCCCGTGAAGGTCATGTACCACGGGGTTCCAGGCTCCTTCAGCCACAAGGCCTGCCTGCAGTTCTTCGGGCCGGACATCCTGCACCAGGGGTCCACCTCGTTTCGAGACGTCTTCGCTTCCGTCGAAAGAGGCGATGCGACCCTGGGGATCATCCCCGTGGAGAATTCGCTCACGGGCTCTATCCATGAAAACTACGACCTGCTGCTGGAATACGACCTGCGCATCGTGGGGGAGGTCACGCTGAGGGTCATGCACAACCTGCTGGCCGCCGAGGACGTGGCGCTGGACGAGATCCGGCGGGTCTATTCCCATCCCCAGGTGTTCCAGCAGTGCCGCGAATTCCTGTCGCAGCATCCTCACTGGGACCTGGTGGCCTGCCGGGACACCGCATCGGCCGTGCAGCGCGTCAAGGACAACGGCGACCCGCAGGAAGCCGCCATCGCGGGCAAGGAAGCGGCCGGCATTTTCAAGATGCGCATCCTGGAGGAAGGGATTGAGACCAACCCGCGCAATTTCACCCGTTTCGTGGTCATCTCCCGGGGAGAGTTCCTGGAGGGCCCCAAGGACAAATCTTCCCTCGTTTTCTCCGTGAACGACAGCCCGGGAAGCCTCTGCGCCGTGCTCCAGCTTTTCGCCGAGAACGGCCTCAACCTGGTCAAGCTGGAATCCCGGCCCATCCACAGCCGCCCGTGGGAATACCTCTTCTACACGGACGTGGAAGTGGACCTGCTCGAGGACAAATACCGGAGCCTCCTGGAGACATTGGGGGAAAAGACGGAATTTCTCAAGATCCTTGGGAGCTACCGCAAGTCGGGGGTCGTAGAGGGATAAGGGTCCGGCCCTCTCTCCAAGGACTCGGGAGGGCTTCCACTCCCCTTGCCCGCAACTCACCCGAGCCTTGGCCCAGGACGTCGAGGGCTCCGGAAACCGGGAGGGGTTCAACGCCCTTTGCCCGCTTGTTTTTCCGGCTCACTCGAGTAATATGTCCCATGGGGACCGAGGGCGACGGGGCTTCCTGAAAGGCTCCCGCCAGCCCCCCGCTGCCGGCATCTCCAAAACATTCGAATCTTTCGGCGGATGCCCCCATTTCCGCCGCAGCCAGCGAGAAGTATGGCCGGGTGTGATAAAATGTTCGAAGCGCGCGGCAGAATGAAGTCCTGAGTCCCTTTGACAAATGCGGGGAAAGACCTTCGGCCGGGGCGGCTGCCTCGGAAAGGCCCCGGGACAGTGATTTCCTGAACGAATCAGAACAGAGCGGGGCAGCCCCTCCGCCCTGCGAGGCGCCGTTTCATGTTCAAAATTCTTTTGATTATTTTGGGGTTTTTATATTTTTTCTCCCCGTTTGACCTGGTTCCCGATTTCATCCCCATCCTGGGAAAACTGGACGACCTGCTGGTCATCTTTCTCATCTATTGGAACTATTTCCGGAACACGGCCCCCAGGCGCCGCCCCACGTCCCAGGGAAGCGCCCAATACCGGAGTTCCCCGGGAAGTCACAGGAATCGCGAAAGCTCGTCATGGGCTCACGACACCCGCACCCCTTACGACATCTTGGAAATTCCCCCCACGGCAACCCTCGATGAGATCAAACAGGCCTACCGTCGCCAGGCAAACCGGTATCACCCCGACAAGGTGGCGCATCTGGGGGAGGAACTCCAGCAGCTCGCCCGGGAGAAGTTTCAGGAAATTCAGGGGGCCTACGAAGAATTGTTAAGACGAAAAGGTGCGGACGCGCACTGAACGCCGCTCGACCGGGCCGCCGTCCGGCCGGTTCCAGGGACCACTTCCATGGATGCGACGCCATGACAAGGGGGAGAGATCATGCAGGACGAAATGAGTGATTTCACCAAGGTGCACACGCTGACCAACCAGTTCGAGGCCGATGTGCTTTCGGATGCGTTGAAACAGGCGGAAATTCCCGTCATCGTCAGGCCGTTTCGTGAAACCGCCTACGCCGAGATTTTTGTGACCCAGAAAGGCTGGGGATGGATCATGGTGCCCCATGAATTTGAAGACCGGGCCAAAAACATCATCCAGTCGGCTCTCGAAGATTTTGAAGCCAAACCCCTTTACTCCGACCCCCTGGAGATCGATCCCGCCCTGTGGAAGGAACTGCGCGAAGCCAATCCCAAAAACATCTGCGCCTACTCCGGCACCGCCTTTTCCGAGGAAGCCGGCTTTTACCTGATCCCTTTTTTCAACACGCACCTGCTCTGTTTTCCCGAACAGGAGAAGGTGGACCTCGAAAACCCCGACATTTACCCGGTCCCCGATTTCGAACTCTACCTGGTCACGCTCACATACCTCCTGAGAGCCCGCAAGCTCGAACCCTCCGGGCAGTGGATCGGGGAGAAGGAAATACCGGGGGGCGAGCAATTTTTCCGCGGACTGCACCAGTTTCCCTTCGGTCGTCTGCTCAAGCGGTTCGGGCCGGACACGGCACTCCTCGAGAGAGCCGCCCGCAGTCTTGGGGGAACGCCCGTGTCCATGGGCGACGCGGCCTTTGCTTTCCAGGCGTTTCCGAGGGTTCCCGTCGCGCTGCTCATGTGGGAGGGTGACGAGGAATTCCCGGCGGCCATGCACCTGCGCTTTGACGAAACGATTTCCAAGCACCTGCCGCCGCTGGACGTTATCTGGGCCCTGGCCAACGTGACCTGCAGGGCTCTCGATCATGCGGGACAGCGGTTCCTCGATCCCGAACCGGGAGGGTCGGCCTGATGCGCATCGTTTCCCTGGCACCCACTCAAACGGAAATCCTCGCAGCCCTGGGTTGCGCTCAAAACCTGATCGGGATCACGGAAAACTGCGACTATCCCGAGGCGATCCAAAACCTGCCCACCTTCGGATCCTGGTGGGCCCCCGACCTTCCCCGGGTCGTCAAGGAGAAGCCCGACCTGGTGTGCACCTTCGGACAACACCAGGAAGAGATGGCCGCAACGCTTCAGGACGCGGGGCTTCACGTTTACCACGGCGATCCCGGCACGGTGGAGGCGTCGCTGGCGACCTTCGTGGATCTGGCAGTGATCCTCGATTGCGAAAAGACCTGCCATGACCTTCTGGGAAGTCTTCGCACAAGACTCGAAAGAGTGGAACAGGCGGTCGCCCTTCGCCCGTTGCAGGATCGTCCCCGAGTCTTCCGGATCATGAACTGGAACCCCCTCATCAGCGTCGGCCCGGGATCCTTCCAACACGATGTCATTCAGCTGGCCGGCGGCAGAAATGTCATGGCAGACAGTGTTCAACCCTACCTGGTGTGTGTGCCCGAACTGGTGGCCCAACGAAACCCCGAGGCGATTTTCTTCTGTGAACCCCAACTGGTGGAGTTCCTGAAGGAGCAGGCCCCGTGGTCGCAAGTGAATGCAGTGCAGGCCGGAAGAGTCTTTGTCTTCGACTGTGGGCTCACCTGCCGGTCAGGACCTCGAATTGTCGACATGGTGGAAGGCCTCGCCGCAGCCCTCCATCCCGACCTCTTCACATCGAAACCCAGCGGGTGATCTCCCGGAGACACACATGCCCAAAGCTTACCTCATCGACATGGACGGCGTCCTGGTGAACGGCCGCAAGCTCATCGACGGTGCAATTCAATTCCTCGAGCGCCTCGAAAATCTTGGATCGCCTTTCCTCCTGCTCACCAACAACTCGCGTTTCACCCCCGACGATCACCGGCGAGGGCTTGCGGGCCTGGGCATCTCCCTGCCTGACAATGCGATCTTCACCTCGGCACTGGCCACAGCACGCTTCGTGAAACAGCACTGCCCGGATGGATCGGCCTTCCTCATCGGCGAAAAAGGCCTCACGGCGGCACTGGAAGAGGTGTCTTTCAGGATCACCGAGGAAAAGCCCGATTACGTCATCGTGGGGGAAACCGTCTCCTACAGTTTTCAGCGCTTCACTCAGGCGGTGAGGTTCGTCAAGGCGGGAGCCCGTTTCATCGCCACCAACCCGGACGTCACAGGACCCACCGACCAGGGCATCGTCCCCACCTGCGGGGCCACGGCAGCCCTGATCACTGCGGCCACCGGAGTCAAACCCTATTTCGTCGGCAAGCCCAACCCCCTCATGATGCGCTCGGCATTGCGTCAGCTCGGTGCTCATTCCGAAAACACCGTCATGGTGGGAGACCGGATGGACACGGACATCGTGGGCGGCATCGAAAGCGGCATGGAAACCATCCTGGTGTTGAGCGGCGTGACCCGGCGAGAGGACATCCCCCGTTATCCCTACCGACCCCACAGGATTGTGGAATCCGTGGCGGCGATCGTGCCGTAACAAAACAGTCCTCTCGAAATTGGCCCTGTCCTCCCTTGGTCTACTCCGCAGGATCCTGGCAGAGGTACCGGATTTTCGACCCAAAAAGAAGAACCTGCCCCAGTCCTTTCGGGCCGGCTCTCCCGGTGTTCCTTCGTCTCAATGTGGAAGTCACGCTCCATGCTATTGAAACTTGGAATTCCTGTAACTAATATTAGACCGGAACGTCAAAAGTCGGCGTGTCGATGATGCAAAATGTCCTCACTTCTGGTTGACCCTGAAGTCTACTCGGTGGCTTCGCTGTCAGGGTTATGGGCGGACCATATTCATACAAAACAACAAACAAGGAGGAAACATCATGGACCTGGTTCCCTGGAAATCTTTCAAAGACGACATGGAGTCATTGAAAAAGGAAATGGACAACCTCTGGAGTCGCTTCTTCGGGGAGACTTCGCTGGCCAAATCCTTCCAGAAAGAATGGACCCCGACAACCGATGCAACGGAAACGGCGGAAGAGATCGTCATCAAGGCCGAGTTGCCGGGCATCGACCCCAAGGACATCGATGTGAGCATCACGGGCGACCTTTTGACCATCAAGGGCGAAAAGAAGCAGGAAGAGGAGAAAACCGAAGGCCATTTTCATCACCGGGAATGCTATTACGGGTCTTTCCAGAGATCCTTCAGGCTGCCCGCAACCGTCCAGCCCGACAAGATCGAGGCCAAATTTGATAAGGGCGTTCTGAAAATCACCCTTCCCAAAACCGAAGAGGCCAAGAGTAAAGAGATTAAGATCCCGGTGAAGTCAACCGCCTGAATCACTGACACTGACGATCGATACGGCTGAAGATCCTTATCCTGACATCCTTTTGTGCGCTTTGAAAGATAGATTTTGTGCAGTGCCGGGAAGCCCTTGCAGTTGGACGGTTGTTCAGGAGGAGACGTCGTGGCTCTCACCGCAAGCTGCCGATTCTTGAAGTTCACTGCAGGGGTATTCCTGTTGGCTCTCGCCACCCTCTTTCCCGGAGGTACTGCCATGCCGCAGGTACAAAAGGAAAGCCCGATCACACTTCCCACGCCGTCTCTCGAAGGGAAAGTCTCCCTCGAGGCAACGCTGGCTCAAAGACGATCCGTGCGCCAATACGGTGAAGGCCCGCTGACCTTGGAACAGATTTCCCAGTTGCTCTGGGCTGCCCAGGGCGTCACGCATCCTCGTGGCTTCAGGACGGCACCGTCGGCCGGAGCCCTGTATCCTCTCGAAACCTATGTGATTGTGGGTCGGGTGGAGGGCCTTCCCCGAGGCGTTTACCATTATGCGCCGCACAGCCATTCGCTCTCCAGGAAAGCAGCCGCTGACAAGCGCGACGAGCTCTCGAGGGCCGCTCTGGGACAGTCACCCGTCCGGAATGCGCCGGCAACCTTGCTTTTCACCACTTTTTATGAACGAACCACCGGAAGATACGGTCAAAGGGGGATTCAATACGTTCACATGGAGGCGGGCCACGCAGCCCAGAATGTCACGCTGCAGGCGGTTTCCCTGGGGCTCGGCACCGTGGTCATCGGAGCCTTCCAGGACGATGCGGTGAAGAAATTGCTGGATCTCGATGCCATGGAAATCCCGCTCTACCTGATCCCCGTCGGACCATGATGCAACGCTTTTCCCTGACTCCCCGTGGAGCTCACTTTTGAGGTCCGGCGACGTTGGCTCCGCCTCCGGGCAACTTTTCCCTACGGTGAAAACTTGAAACAGGTGCTTGCCACTGCACTGTCGGCGGTGATGTTTTTCGCCCTGGGGCTTCATCCAGGTGCCGGCGAGGGATCCATGGACACGCTTCAGTTTGACAAGGCTTCGAAGATAGAGAGGCTCGAGCAGCACCTGCGCATTCTCACGGTCGACATCGGTGAACGGAGCATTTTCACCTGGGCAAATCACGGGAGGGCTCGCGACTACATCCACGGCGAGTTCGAGGGTCTCGGTCTGACGCCGGTCCTCGAAACCTACCACTACGAGCAGAGGCCGGTCTCGAACGTGATTGCAGAGATCCAGGGCGGGCCGTCCCCCACGAGGCTTTTCATCGTCGGAGCCCATTACGACTCTCTGTACGGCACGGTGGGCGCCGATGACAATGCAAGCGCCGTGGCGGTGCTCCTGGAGTTGGCGGCTTCCCTTCGGGACAACCGGCAGTTCCTGGATGAAGATGTGCGGATCCGGTTCGTCGCGTTTGCCCTGGAGGAGCCCCCGGCCTTCAACACTCCCTTGCGCGGGAGCAGGGTTCATGTGCGAGGCATCCGAGACCGCAGCGAGAAACCGGATGGGATGATCTGCCTCGAAATGGTGGGCTACACCTGCCGTGAGAAGGGTTGTCAGGTTTATCCCTTTCCCTTGAATTTCATGAATTATCCAGAGGCCGGGGACTTCATCGGGATCGTGGGAAACTTTCCCTCGCGGAAATTCACGGCTTCCCTCCTTCAAGCGTTTCAGAAGAACCGGGCTTTGCCGGCCATCTCGCTCACGGTGCCCTTCAACGGCTGGATCATGCCCAACATCCGCCTCAGTGACCACGCCTCGTTCTGGGACAAGGGCTTCCAAGCCGTGATGATCACCGACACGGCGTTCTACAGAAACCCACACTACCACATGGTTTCGGACACCATGGAAAAACTGGACCTCTCCTTCATGGCCGAACTGGTGCGAAGCCTTCTGATTTATTTCACCATCGCGAGCCCTTGAGAGGATTCACAGCCTTTTCAACCCCTCCGACGCTGCCAAGGCTCCCCTTCGTGGGGGCGCCGCCGAATGCAAATCCAAGTCCCCCTTCATTTGACAAATTGAATGACCGTTTATATATAAATCCTAGGTTCGTCATGGCCGCAAACTCAAGGCCGTGGCGGTAACAGCTTCACGTCTATATGGAAACAACAAGTTTCCCCTGTAACAGCAAACCCTCCCCGGAGGGTTCCCATAAGGAGTGGAAAATGAAACTTTCGGCAATGTTTCTGGTTCTTGCCATGGGCCTGCTCTTCTTTGGCGCAGCTCACGCATTCGCTGCGGAAGGCGGGTACGGCTCGGACCAACTGGCCATGATGAGACAATGTGAACTTGACTTTCAAAGAATGGACATCGGTGATAGAGGCTACATCACCTACAACGATTTCAGACACGAATGGGAGGGTCACTCTCGAATCGGACCCGCGCCGAGCGGGAATGCCTACTCGGCCTGGACCTCCATCAGAAGTGATGACCCGCAGCGCGTCACGCAGCGGGAATTCTGCATGTGGCGCGGGCGCTAAATCCCGAACGGAGTAGATTCTAGACTTTCGGGGAGTGCTCCCAGCCGCAGTCAGGTTTCCCGGAGCACTCCCTTCCTACCTGACATTCTTCAAGTTACTGCGTCCCGGCCTCTCCATTCGCAAGTTTGACAATTGTTCCCCCCCATGATATGAGGCCGTCGAATCTGCTCAAGGTACCCGTTATTCCTCACAAACCTTCATGACCCTGCGGATCGCTGCACACCGGAACCCGCGGAGGAGCAATACGCTCCGACGCTCGTCGAAGCATGCGCTGACTCAGGTGCCGCCGCCACAAGGGTCGAATGGGGGGAAGAAAATTCCCGGGAGAAAACTGAAATCATGGACAATCGGAGTCAGATCAACGCGATGCAAGCTCCCCTGCCCACCTGCTCGGCAGCTTGCCCGGTGCACACGGACACTCGCGGTTACGCACAGGCCATCAGCCTGGGAGACTATGAGGGGGCGCTCGAACTGCTCCTCCAGGTCAACCCTTTTCCGTCGGTCTGCGGCCGCGTCTGCCACCATCCCTGCGAATCGGAATGCAGAAGGAAGGAGATCGACGCACCGGTGAGCCTGCGAATGCTCAAACGTTTCGTGGTGGAGAACACTCGCGACTATCGCCGCAAGCGCTCGCGAAAAACGGAGCCCTCCCGGGGCAAAAAGGTTGCCGTGATCGGATCGGGCCCCGCCGGCATGACCGCGGCGCACGATCTGGCACTGATGGGCTACAGCGTCACGGTGTTCGAGGGGGATTCGAGGCTCGGAGGGATGCTCACCCACGCCATTCCGCGTTACCGCCTCCCCATGGACGCATTGCAGGAGGACCTCGACGATATCCTGGCCCTGGGGGTTCAAACCAGAACCCGGTGCAAGGTCGGCGTGGACATTTCCTTTCAGGAGATCCGGCAAAGCCACGATGCGGTGGTGGTCGCCATCGGCCTCTCCCGGAGCAATACGCTGGCCGTTCCCGGTGCCGAGAGCGAGGGGGTTCTGCCGGGCATCGCTTTCCTCTGGGACGTGGCCAACGGTCATCCCCCGGCCCTTGGGAATCGGGTGGTCGTCGTGGGTGGGGGCAATGTGGCGGTGGACGCAGCGAGGACCGCCCGCAGGCTTGGCGTGGGCGAGGTGACTCTGGCGTGCCTGGAGTCCCGGGACGAGATGCCGGCCTGGCAATGGGAAATCCAGGAAGCGGAGGAAGAGGAAATCCGGATCCTCAACTCGTGGGGACCCAGGACCATCCTCGCCCGGAACGGAAAAACCGTGGGGATCGAATTTCAAAAATGTACCCGGGTCTTCGATGACAACGGTCGCTTCAGCCCGCAATACGACCCGCAGCAGACGCTGGTCCTGGACGTGGACCAGGTCATCGTGACCATCGGCCAGCACTCGGACCTCTCCTGCTTCTCCCCCGGAGAAATCGCCGTGGAGAAGGGACGGCTCGTGTGCAATCCCAACAAGCTCACCACCTCGGAGCGGGGCGTCTTCGTTTGCGGAGAGGTCCTCACGGGGCCGGGATCGTCCATTCAGGCCGTTGCAGGGGGCCATCGGGCGGCGAAGGCGGTGCATCACTTCCTGCAGACGGGAGAGAACCTCTTCCTGCCACCCGAGGAAGTCCGATCCATTGGGCCGCTGCCTGAGGCCACGGCAAGCCTGGCCCGGCAGCTGGAGCGAAAGGAAGTGGCCCTGCTGGATGCGGCGCAGCGCGTCCGGGATTTTATTCCCATCGAACCCTCTTTCAGTGAACGAGAAGCTCTGGCAGAGGCGAGACGCTGCCTGGCATGCGCCCTGGGAGCTCATCTCGAGGCGCCGGAATTGTGCGCCGGCTGTCTCACCTGTGTCCGCGTGTGCCCATTTGGTGTGGCCACCGTGG
>CAZZHS010000065.1:0-19621 GCA_964654275.1 uncultured Syntrophobacteraceae bacterium | reverse complement strand
ACCACTTCGAAGTGGCCATCGCCACGGCCACCATGCTCTTCGGGCTCCAGTCGGGCGCCGCCCTGGCCACGGTGATCGGGGTGCTCATCGAGGTGCCGGTCATGCTCATGCTGGTGAAAATCTGCATGAAGACGAAAGGGTGGTTTGATCACGGGGCCGGAGTGAGAGCGTGATTGCATTGCCAAACAAAAGAATGACCGTTTGCCGCTTCAATTCCCCCTTTCAGGGGGGCAAAGGGGCGTGAGTGGGGTTGGACTTGCACACGACCCCCCTTACATCCCCTCAAGGGGGGATTGAGGGGGGGTGTTGGACCCTGCTTTACCATTTTGACAGAACACTACAGTGACCGACATTCACAAATATCTGAATTTATAAAAAAAGCTTTTCGTCTTCATGCAAAAGGAGTCAGCCATGCTGAAACGCGTTCTTGTAACCACGGACCTTTCGGAAGCATCGTCCAAGGTCATGGAACAGATGAATTTCCTCTCCTGTCTGGGCGCCCGGGAGGCGGTTCTCATGCACTGCGTCAACGTTCGCGATGTGGGAGGACTGACGGAGCAGTTGAAAACCGAGCTCCAAAAAGCCCTGGATGAACAAAAAACAGTGCTGGAAAGGCTGGGATTACAGGTCGAAACGGAACTTGTGGCCGGCCTTCCCCACAGGGAGATCCACCGCATCGCCGACGAGAAAGATTGCTCTCTCATCGTGGTGGGCTCTCACGGCCGCAATGTTTTCGTCAGTGCGGCCCTGCTTGGCGGCGTCGCCTTCGACGTGGTCCAAAGCGCCACCAAACCCGTGCTGGTCGTCCGGCTCAAGATCGTCCTGGAAGACGAGTGCAAGAGCTGCAAGGTCGCCTGTGAAGACATGACACACCACATCCTCTACGTGACGGATTTTTCCAAGACCGCGGAACGAGCCTTCGCTTACCTGGAAAGACTCGTGGAAAGCGGCGCCAAACGCATCACCCTGGGACACGTGCAGGACAAACTGAAAGTGAAGGAACTCCTGGACTACTTCAACCGCATCGATCAAGGCCGCCTGGAGGCCCTTCGAGATCGCCTGACAGCCAAGGGGGCAGAAGAGGTGGATATTCACGTCCATTACGGATATCCCGCCGAGGAAATCGTGCGATGCGCCAGGGAGTGTGACGTGTCCCTCATCATCATGGGGAGCCAGGGGCGGGGATTCACCCGCGAGGTTTTCCTGGGCAGCGTTTCCAAGGAAGTTGTCCGCTCCGCCCCGGTGCCCGTGCTCCTGATTCCTGCGGAGCGCTGACGCGGTTCTCGAAAAAAGCCGTCTGCGGCTCATCGACGAGGAACCGAGATTTGCGGGCAGCATTCAGGTCGGTCAAATTGTCAAGGAAGTCGGAAAAATTCTGGGTGGATGAATGAAGGGGAACAGAAATGGGCAAATTTCTGGAAACAACCTACGACAAGTTTGTCTTCAAAGTAAAAACCGGACTGTTCTACAGCAGGGACGACTTTTGGGTCGAAATCCGCGATGTCCATGCCATCATCGGTGTCAGCGATTTTCTCCAGAAAGCAAGAGGGGATGTGGCATTCCTGGAAACCTTGGATGCGGGCACCCCGGTCAAACAGGGAGAGGAAGCAGGCAAGATCGAGACCATAAAAGCCACTTTCGGCATCATCTCCCCTGTGACCGGAACGATTGTGGAGGTGAATCCGGACTTGGAGGGAAGCTCTTTCCTCATCAATGAAGACCCTTACGGCGCCGGGTGGATCTACCGCATTCAACCGACCGATTGGGAGAACGAACGATCGATACTTCTCCAGCCTGAAGCCTACATGGAACTCATGCAGGAGAAGATCACCAAGGAGATGCAGAAAAAATGAAAGCTCCGAGAAAGACAATTATGGTGCTCCCATGCAGCGGCATTGGAAAAGTGTATGGCGCCCTGGCACGAGAAATCGCTTACGAACTGGCGGAAAGGGTGCGTCCTCAAGCGGTCCGCCTCACCTGCCTGCCACTCCTCGTGATCGGTGACATCACAGCGAAGGAACTCGTTACGGAAAACCCGGTCATCACCATTGACGGATGCCCCAAAAGCTGCGCTCTGAAATGCGTCGAATCTCAGGGGGCCACAGTCGCCAGGTCCTACCAGGCCATCAATTTTTACAAAACACACAAGGAGCTTAAGCCCGAAGGCATTGCCGAGCTGGATGAAGTCGGACGGAAGCTCGCCGCCATCGCCGCCGATGAACTGGCAGAGGCCGTGGACGAATTGGCGGGCAAGGAGGAGACATGCTGAGTCTTGCAGTGGTCAAAGTGGGTCTTGTGTCCTGCAGCGGTGAAGAGCTGCCCGAAGGGACCATTTCAAGGGTCGCCTGCCGAAAAGTTCTGGAATCGCTCAAGCCGGCTGAAACCGTCACCATCTGCCTTCCGCTTTTCATCGCGGGGGGAACGGAGGAAAGAGAATTTGCCTCCAAGTTTCCAACCATCACGGTGGATGGCTGTGAAAAGCGATGTGCTCAAAAAAGTACCGAGATGCTCTCGGGCAAGCCGGCAAAGTCTCTCGTCGTCTCGGAGATCTTGCAGAAATATTCCCTCGATCCGCTCTTGCGGCGGAGAAACCTGGGACCGGAGGAAAAAGCCTGCGCCCAGGTTGTTGCGGAAGCAATCGCCAAAGCAGTGGACGAAATCCTGGGGGGATAAGCCGGCAATCGCTTTCTTGTGAGTCACCCTCAAAGCGAGATGAAAGGGCAAAAAGTGGCATCTTACAAAAACAGGGTGGAATGGCGTGGTGAGCACCGGGGCTACATGTGGTGCCAAAACGGCACGGAAATGGAATTCTCCGCGCCGCCGGACCTTTATGGGCACTCGGGGGTCATGACCCCCGAAGATGCCTTCGTGGCGGCGGGCAATACCTGCTATCACATGATGGTCCTCTGGGCCATGAAACGCTTCCAGATAGAGCTCATCTCATTCCAATGCGAAGCCGAGGGTGAGGTCGAAGAACATATCGACAAGACCTCCTGGTTCAAGAAGCTCACGCTCACTCCCCGACTGGTGGTGCAGGGCAAGCCTGAAGGCGTGGTGAAACGGGCGCTCGATCTGGCCTTGAAATACTCGACCATCTGCCAGTCTTTCAAGAGCGAGATCGTCGTGGAGCCGACCATCATCGTCCAGTGACCCCAAAAGCCAGGTCGCGGGATAAATCGGAAAACTACCGGCCGAGGCGAAAGGCGCTCCCGGCCAATGAGTTGTTCGGTCTCAGAATCATCCAGCAAGGTGAGGGAATCATGTCGGAGCATTTCGACATCGTGTTTCTGGGAGGAGGCCCCGCTGGATACCAGGGGGCCATTCGCGCGGCACAACTTGGAGCGAAGACGGCCGTGGTGGAAGAAAGTTTTGTGGGGGGAGTCTGCCTCAACTGGGGCTGCATTCCCACCAAGACGGTGCGAGCGTCGGCCGAGGCAGGGCGAACGATTCGTCGAGCCAGGGAATACGGTTTCAAACCCGTCGAGGCCGTGTCGGACATGGCAGCCGTCATTGCCCGCAAGGAGCGGGTGGTGGGCGCTCTCCGAGCAAGCATCGAGCGGTTGTTCGAGGCTCGAAAGGTCATTCTCTTTCAGGGGCGCGGATTTCTGGTATCCCCCCAGCGGATCGAAGTGCAGAGCGAATCCGGAACACGTCTTATCGAGGCAGCCCGGATCGTTGTCGCCACGGGATCGCGTCCCGCAAAACTCCCCCTTTTCCCTGAAGATCCACGAGTTTTCACTCCGGATGAAATGCTGAGCAGCCCCTTGAGCCCACAACATCTCCTGGTGGTGGGAGGGGGCGCCGTGGGTGTGGAAATGGCTGCCATTTACCGCGAACTGGGGTCACAGGTCGTTCTCGTCGAAGCTCAAGATCGCATTCTCCCTCAGGAAGACGGTGAAGCGGTGGCGAATCTGCTGAGCATTTTGAATCGGCGCAAGGTGAAGGTCCATTGCGGTGTCACGGTGCAATCGGTGGATACGACGGATGATAGCCTGGTGGTTCGCCTCTCCAATGGATTGGAACTGACGCCGGACACCATCCTGGTGGCTGTGGGGCGCAAGCTCAACTCCGAAGGATTGGGTCTCGAGACCTTGGGAGTCGACATGGATCACGGCCGTATTTTGGTGGACAGCCGGTTGCGCACCAATGTGCCGGGTTTATATGCCGCGGGCGACGTCATCGGCGGCTGGCTGCTGGCGCACACGGCTTTCGCCGAGGGCATCCGCGCTGCCGAAAATGCTCTGGGAATGGGCGAGGCCCCCATGGATTACCGGGTGATTCCCCGCTGCGTGTTCAGTCTGCCCGAATATGCGGCAGTGGGTCTTTCAGAAGAGGACGCTCAAGTGGGGCATGCCGTTAAGGTTGCCCGGTTTCCTTTCAAGTCGCTGGGCATGGCCCAGGCCCTGGGGGAGTTGGAAGGGATCGTCAAGATCGTAGCCGATTCCCGGACAGACCGGATCCTGGGCGCACACATCGTCGGCCCCCATGCAGCCGACTGCATCACGGAAATCGCCCTGGCCATGCAGGCCGGTCTGCCGGCCCGTGCCCTCATGGACACCATCCACACACACCCCACCCTTTCGGAAGCGGTGCTGGAAGTGGCTCAGGCCCTCCATGGCCGGGCCATCCACCTGCCGCCGGAGGCGATGGACTCATGAAACCCGCGCCGCCTCCGTGGCTCATGAACGAAATTCGACAGGCCAGAAAGGGCGCGGGAGAAGCACCTATCCGGCAGACGCAGAAACTTCTCACGAACCTGAATCTCCCCACGGTCTGTGAGAGCGCGCGATGTCCCAACCGGGGGGAATGCTTCTCCTGCGGAACTGCAACCTTCCTGATACTGGGCGATGTCTGCACGCGGAGGTGCGGATTTTGTGCCGTTCAACACGGTCGCCCTGCAGGTTCTCCCGACCCTGAGGAACCTCAGCGATTGGCGCGGGCCGTGGCGATGCTCCATCTGTCTCACGTGGTGATCACCTCCGTCACGCGGGACGATCTCGCAGACGGTGGAGCCGCCCATTTTGCGAAAGTGGTCAAGACATTGCGGCACCATGGTCCGAATGTCACCATCGAGCTTCTGGTTCCAGATTTTCAGGGAGATGAATCCGCTTTGAGAACTGTTTTGGAAACCCGGCCGGACATCCTCGCACACAATGTGGAGACAGTGCCGCGCCTCTATGAAAAAGTGCGGCGGGGAGCCCATTACAACCGCTCTTTGCGCCTCCTGCACCGGTGCAAACAACTGGCTCCCGACATACTCGTGAAGTCGGGCCTCATGCTCGGACTTGGTGAAACGTCGAGTGAAATCCAGTCAGTTCTTGATGACCTGGCGGGTTCGGGTTGTGATCTGTTGACCCTCGGCCAGTATCTCGCGCCGTCGCTGGCTCATGTGCCGGTGGAGCGCTACGTGTGCACGGCGGAGTTCGACTACTGGCGGGATGAAGCTCTGAACCTCGGCTTCAAACATGTGACCGCGGGATCCCTGGTGCGAAGTTCTTATAAGGCCTCTGAATCTTTAGGGAAGATATGATGGACAAATGGCGGCTTCTTGATACAGGGGCGTTGCCGGGTACGCTCAACATGGGCATCGACCTGGCCTTGCTGCATTTGCACGCCAGGGGTGAATCCCCCCCTACCCTTCGTTTCTACCAATGGGACCCGCGGGCCGTTTCCCTGGGTTATTTCCAGGACCGGTCCGTCATGAATCTTTCGGCCTGCCGGGCGATGGACCTGGATGTGGTACGCAGGCCCACCGGGGGGCGCGCAGTGCTGCATGACAAGGATCTCACCTACAGCGTGATCGCCGGAGCGGAGCAGGGTATTCCCACTACGTTGGCAGCAGCCTATGAACTCCTGTGCGAGGGTCTCATCTCGGGATTCGAGCGGCTGGGTTTCAGAGCAGAGAGGGGAAGGGAGAATGCCCCGTCCCCTGAAACAGAGGTCTGTTTTGTCCGCTTCGCTGTGGGGGATATTCTCTATGATGGGAAAAAGTTCGTGGGAAATGCACAGACCTGGAAGGGACGTTCCATGCTCCAACACGGGTCCATCGTTCTCGATCCTCTTTGGGAGAGTTGGGTCAGGCTGATGGCGCGAGAGAAGGATTCCCCGGAGTCTCTCCGCCGGGAGCTTCTGACCCGGACAACATGCCTGAAAGAAATCCTGGGGCGTCAGGTGGAACCGCAAGAGGTGAAAGCAGCTCTCACCGCGGGACTGGCTGCGGCTCTTGGAGTGCAATTCCGGCAGGATGAACTGAGCTCCGAGGAGTGGACTCTGGCTCGGGATCTTGCCTCGAAAGAAAGCATCCAACATGAAGAAAAACGACTGGAAGGTCCTGACCGATGCGCTGCTTTTCGTGACCGTGTGTTCCATCAGCGTCATCGGGCTGATGCTCGCTTTTGTCATCCCCGAGGGGAGAAACATGGAGGTCGCCAAGTACTTCCTGGGCCTGCACCGGCACCAGTGGGGGGACATCCATCTCTATCTTTCGTTGTTCCTTTTGAGCCTGTTGGTCCTGCATCTCTGGCTCAACTGGGCGTGGGTGGTCCATTCCATCAGGAATTATTTTGGAGAAAACTGGCAGAGAGCGCTTTGGGCACTCTGTGGGGCTTGGGTTGTCGTTCTGTTCATTGCATGGATCATCGCTATGTTGTGAGGCTCTCGGAATCCCCTTTGTTCTGCCCACGAAGAGAAAAGTTCCTCGAATATCGGAGAAGGACGTACCCAGAGGCAACACAGGTTCAGATGATGCATGTTTCGAACACTGGAAAGGATTGGGAAAAATGGTGCTGACAATTTCCGACGAAGAATTCGTCCACATAAAAATGATCGTCATGGACGGCGATGAAAAGGAAGCACTGCGTGTGCTCAAAGAAATGGTCAAGCGGCTGGAACAGCAGAAAAATCAGGGATTGAAGTCTCACCTCGGCTGACGTGCTGAATCGGGTCTTCTCGGGCGCTGCGTTTCGGGCTCCCGGGGAGCCGGCAACGCCACGCTTTTTCTTGTCCTGATGTTTCCCTGTTCGCTATTCACTACCCCGGCTCTCAAAACTTGTGATGATTTTGCCGACCGTATTGCAGACCGATGGAGATACCCGATGGAAGGAAAGACTCCGAGGAGCTGCTTCAGCTGCCGCCTCCAGTTCAACCCGTTGACACCTTACCCGGTGCACCATCCCAATGGCGTTCTCCGGGAGGTTGATTCCGGATCTGAAACAAAAACGGAAACGAGGTGATTGAGGTGCGCGCTGATCTCAGGGCGCCCGGCAGCACTCTGTCAGATGCTGCTTCAGCGGGCGGTGGACATAAAGAAAAACACAGAGTGTTGCTGGTGGCTTTTCTGCTGCTTGTCTCCTTATTTCTGACGTACTATTTCCACATCGTCCTGTCTTCGGGGGTTCTTTTCAGCCATTTCTTTTACATCCCCATTGTCCTGTCCGCATTCTGGTGGAAGAAAAAAGGATTGATTGTGCCCGTTTTCCTGGGACTGGTTATTCTTTTGACCCGCCACTGCTGCCTGGATGAGGGGGCACTCACATATGAAGATTACCTGCGGAGCGTCATGTTCGTCGCAGCGGGCATGGTTGTGGCCGTTTTGAGTGAACGGCTGGAAAAGACACAGGGACGGGAGCGACAGAGCGAAATCCGTTACCGATCCATGTTCGAACACATGAGCGACGGTGTCGCGGTCTTCAAACCCGTGCAGGACGGAGATGAGTTCATTCTGGTGGATGCCAATCGAGCTGCCGCCGGAATTCTGGGCAAAGATCTCCATCAATGGATCGGGAGAGGGCCGCTCGATATATTTCAGGCAGGAAATCGGCTGCTTGATAATCTACGCCGCGTCTGGAAAACGGGAAACGGCCAAACATGGAGTGAAGGGTTCCATGCCGGCACACAGGTGAGACGCTGGGAAGAAAATTCCGCATACAAACTCCCTTCGGGGGAAGTCGTCCTCATCTTCAGCGACAAAACCGAGCAGAAACGGGCCGAACAAAAATCGCTCCAATTGGCATCCATCGTTGAATCCGCCGAAGCCGCCATCATGTCCATTTCCTCCGATGGGATCATCGAAAGCTGGAATGCCGGGGCGGCCAAAATCTATGGTCACGACATGGATGACATACTTGGCGACTGCATCCTCACGCTCGTCCCTCCCGACCGCTGGGGAGAAATGTTGCAGAGCATCGATGCCGTCTTGAACCAGGAAGGCCGGGACCACTACGAGACGGTCCACGTACATAGGGACGGGTCGCACATCGATGTGTCCCTCGTCATGTCTCCACTTTATGATCTGAGTGGAACAATCGTGGGTGCCTCCCTCATTTCAAGGAACATCGCCAGGCGAAAGTCCGCTGAAAAGGCTCTGCAGAAAGCCTATGAGAGCCTTGAATTGAAAGTTGCCGAACGGACCGGGGAGCTCGCTGCCGTGAATGAGAATCTGCGAAGGGAAATCGCCGAGCGCGAACGTATGGAGTGTGCTCTTAGAGAAAGCTCGGAGAAAATCAAACTCTTTGCATACTTCATCTGCCATGACCTCAAGAGCCCCTCCATAGGCATCTACGGACTGGCAAGGCTCCTGCGGAATCAATATGGCTCCCTGCTCGATGATAAAGGGAAGAAATACTGTGAGCAGATTCTCAAGGCATCCCAACAAATGGGAACTTTGGTGGAAAAGATCAACACCTTCATCTCCACCGCGGAATCCTCGCTGGACCTCGAGGCACTGGAGGTCGCCGACCTGTTCGATACCATCCGGGAGGAGTTTTCCAGTCGTCTGCGCGAGAACCGGGTTGCGTTGACCTTCCCCGAGGTGTCGGCACAAATCCGTGCAGATCGCATCGTCCTTTTGCGACTCTTGAGGAATCTCGTGGACAATGCTCTGAAATACGGCGGTGAGCCACTGAAGGAAATCCGCCTGGGATATGGTGAGTCGGACGAGTACCATATCCTTTCCGTGCATGACGATGGGATCGGATTGAACGACATCGACCAGGAGAGAATGTTCGAGCTTTTTCAGCGCAGCTCCACGTCGCGGGGCGTTGAAGGGGCAGGTCTTGGCCTGGCCATTGTCAAAGAAGCTGCGGAACGGCATCGGGGAAGAGTCCGGGTTGAATCCGCGGCCGGAAAGGGAACGACGTTTTACGTGTTCCTACCCAAGACACTGGATTGATTTTCTTCCGTTTCCGTCAATTCTTTCGGAGAAAGGGAAAAAACTCAGGACATCAGTATTTTTACCAGGGTTCCGAAGTATGCGAAGGAGGTCAGTATGAAATCCGAGGGACGGATCGATCGAACCGTGGGTGTCGGTTTGAACTTTTTCCAAACCCTTTTGGGGGATTACCATCCTCGCAACTTTGCCGTGCGGTTATGGGATGCCACAACCTGGGAAGCCGAACCCGGGGAGCCGACACGTTTCACACTCGTCATCAGAGACCCCGGCGGGCTGCGGCGCATGTTCTGTCCGCCCAGTGATATCCGGTTGGGTGAGGCATTCATTCACGGTGATTTCGATGTGGAGGGAGACATCCATGGAATATTCGCGCTGCGGGACCATATCGCTGCATTCCGGCTGGATCCGAAACTGTGGCTGTCTTACGGAAAACTCCTTCTCACTTTGCCTCGAAAGGACAATGGGACATCCCCGCCATGCAGAGCTGCGGCGTTGAGCGGTGAGTGTCATTCCAGAGAACGAGATCGTCAGGCGGTCACATTCCATTATGACGTCTCCAACGACTTCTACCGCCTTTGGCTCGACAGCAACATGATCTATTCATGTGCCTATTTCAAAACCACTGAAGACGACCTCGATACGGCACAGGAGAGGAAGCTCGACTACATCTGTCGCAAGCTAAGGTTGCACTCCGGAGAACGGCTCCTGGACATCGGCTGCGGCTGGGGAGGCATGGTCATCCATGCCGCCCGCCACTATGGTGTCAAAGCTCTGGGCATCACTTTGAGCCGCCCACAGGCCGAGCTCGCAAACGAACGTATTCGGGATGCGGGCCTGGGCGATCGATGCCGGGTCGTTGTCCGCGACTACCGTGACCTCGACGAACCCGAATCATTTGACAAGCTGGTCAGCATCGGCATGTTCGAACACGTCGGCCACTCCAGGCTCAAGGAGTATTTCCGACGGGCGTGGCGGCTTCTGAAACCTGGAGGCGTCTTTCTCAACCACGGCATTTCCCACTCCATGAGGGAACTGAAGCACAAAGGCCCGAGTTTCGTAGACACTTACGTCTTTCCGGACAGTGAACTTTTACCGATCAGTATAGCACTTCGGGTCGCGGAACTGAGTCGCTTCGAGGTCCGGGACGTGGAAAGCCTGCGCGAGCATTACGCCATCACCTTGCGAAACTGGGTTCACCGACTGGAGGCCCGGAAAGATGAAGTTTGTCGCGTAAACGGTGAAGCGGTTTACCGCATCTGGCGGCTCTACATGGCGGGGTCAGCCCATGCGTTCGCGACGGGCCAGATCAGTGTTTTTCAGGCACTCCTGGCCAAACCGGACCGGGGAAACTGCCGATTGCCGCTGACACGGAAAGACTGGTACGAGCAGCCACTGAGGCCGGACCCCGCCACTTCTCCACAGAATCCTTGATCACTGTTTCGGGTTTCGGGCGATTCGGCAGCCATCAGCGATTTCTAGGGGGGATGTGCGATAACTCGACAGCATTGTCGAACCGTCGGAAAAGAGACGAGCGGTTTCCAGTTGTTCAAGCACTGGATGTGACTGTCTATTTTCTTGCTCCTACCCCAAAAGGATTCGACAAATTCTGCCGCACAGTCATTGTACGTATGGAAGCCCAGGAAACTCACCCTGAAGGCTCCCCATAACATTTCGACATTCAAAGGAAAGTCTTCAAACCGTCTTCCAGGCACAAAAAGTGCTAAAAGGAATCCAGACGGCAATTTTGACTCACGTTGGACCCCTTGGAAACGGAGCACATCACAAAGGTCATGGAAAGAACATCCTCTCGCACTGCAAAACCGCACGTCTCCTGCCGCCCCTCTGAAACAGGGGACACCCGGTGACTCTGAAACCGCTTCCTGTGCTCCTGTTTCTCATGCCCCTGGTGTTTCAAACGGCCTGCGGAAGCCTCCCAAGAACCGATCCGTACGGCTCGCTTCCCCCGCGGGGCCTCTCACTTTTCACCACCGCGTCGAGGCCCAACCCTCCCACGAAACCAAGCGTGGCCGGTCAGTCCCTCACCCTGGAGCAGTGCATCGAGGTGGCTCTCCAAAACAATCCCGAACTTGCCGCAACCGATTGGGAAGTCTCCGCCGCGGGCTCCCGGCTGGACCAGGCCAGGGGCGCCCGATGGCCAAGCTTGAGCATGGAGGGCCGCGCCGACCGTTTCCTGGACCCGCAGCGGCTCATTCAGGCACGCTACAATGGGGAACCCGGTTCTTTCGATGAAAACGTCTTCCGGAGCGATATCCTTCTGAAGCTGCCTCTTTTTACGGGGGGCCGCATCCTCAGCGAGATCGAGGCGGCCCATCTTCTTCATGAAGCCGAAGGGAACCGGCTGATGAGGACGCGGGAAGAGCTCGTGTTTGCCGTCAGCAGCACTTTTTTCAGCATTCTCGGGCAGCGCAAGGTCATCGAATCCCTCAAGTTTTCTCTTGCGGCCATGGACGAGCACCTGAAGCAGGTCGGGCATCTGTTGGACGCACAAAAGGCGGCCCGGGTGGACGTCCTGCGAAGTGAAGTGCGGCTCGCCGACCTGAAACAGAGCCTTGTACGGGAGGAAAACGTGCTGGCCGTTCAGAAACGGCTGCTGGCCAACCTCCTTGGCCTGGACTACGACACGGAACGTTTCATGCCCGTGGGCAGGCTCACCTTTCAGGAAGTGGCGCTCGATGCGGACAGGCTTTTGGAACAGGCCCTGGGGCAGCGGCCCGACTACATGGCCGCCCAAAGACGCCTGGAAGCTCAGGCACGGCGCGTGGATGCGGCCAGGGCCGGCCACATGCCGACCGTTTCTCTCCAGGGAGGCTACGGCCTTCGAGGCAATGCACTGGGAGACGGCGACGATGCTGGGGCCATCGGAGTCGGAGTCACCGTCCCGCTCTTTGAAGGTGCCCGCATCGCCGCCAAAGTGGAGGAGGAACGCGCCGCTCTGGCCGCTTCTCAGGAACGCTTCCGAAAACTGAAACTGCAGATCCGCCAGGAGGTGGAGACGGCCGTTTTGGAAATCCGAGCCAACACGGCGCGTGTGCAATCAGTGGAAAAGGCCATCGAACAGGCGCGCGAGAGCCTCCGCATTGAAAGGCAGAAGTACCGATTGGGGATGGGCTCCCTCACCGATGTGCTGGACGCCCAGTCGGCGCTGCTCCAGGCCGAAACCAGCTATCACAGGGCCATGGCGGACTACCGGATTGCCATGGCCCGCCTCGACCTCGCCACGGGAGGACATCCTTTATGACTCGCTGGGCTCTTTTTTCATTGGCGGCATGCTTCCTGATGCTGGCTCCCTTCAACGCAGTCATGCCTCAAGAACGGGGCACTGTCGCTCAGGAAGCTGCAGGAAGCCCTGTTGCAAAACCAGCTGGAGAAATGTCCCTTCCACAAAAACCAGAGGGTGAAAACGCAAAAGGCCGTAAAGCGCCCGTGGTGGTGACGGAAACCGTTGGATCGACGGAGATCCGCAGGATCCTGGAACTGACGGGTGAAGTGGTCCCCACTCGAACCGCCCGCATGGCCTCGCCGGGAGAAGGCCCCATCCAGAACTGCACCGTGCGGGAGGGAGACCGCGTAAAACAGGGGGCCAGGGTCGTCACCATCGGGCGAAATCTGGGAACACAGGCTCAACTGGCAGCCGCCGTAGCCGCTCTCAAGGAACAGGAACAGGACCTGGGCCGAATCAAACAACTGGTGGAAAACGGCGCCATTCCCGGGGCGCAACTGGACACGGCTCGGGCCAAATATGAGAGCGCCCGGGCTCAAGTGGCCAAAGCGCGAGAAAGTGCCGACGACTACCGGGTTTCGGCCCCGTGGGACGGCATCGTGAGCAAAGTGCTGGTGCAGGACGGCGATTACGTGGCGCCCCGCACCCCCCTGGTGGAGATGTTCGACCCCGAAAGCCTGGTGGTGCGTTTTGCGGTCCCGGAAGTCTCGGCCACGGAGATCCGGACAGGCATGAAAGCCCTGGTCCAGCTGGACGCCCACGGGGGGAAATCTTTCGAGGGCTCGGTCAGCCATGTCTATCCCGAACTGGACTCCCGCATGCGCACCCGCCTGGCCGAGGTGGTTCTCCATGAAAAAATCGAGCTCATTCCCGGCATGTTCGCCCGCATCACGCTGCTGTTCCAGACCCTTCCCCACGCGGTGACGATCCCCACGGAAGCCCTTTTGAAATCACCTCAGGGGGAATCCTTCGTCTTCGTGGTGGAAGAAGGGAAAGTCATCCGCAGAAGGGTGGAGACTGGGATCGATCAGGGAGGAAGAACACAGGTCCTCCGGGGCATCCAGCCCGGTGACCGCATTGTCGTCGCAGGCCATGAAAAACTCAAGGATGGGACGGAAGTGCGTTTGAGCACAGGAGCGGTCCAGTGAAAATCACCGAAATCGCCGTGAGGCGACGCATAGCCACCAGCGTCATCGCCGTCGCGCTGGTGGTTCTTGGCATCTTCGGGCTGGTCCAGCTGCCCGTCAACTTTCTCCCGGACGTCACCTATCCCATGATCCGCATCCATGTGTGGTGGCGGGGCGCCACGCCCGCGGAGATCGAAACCAACCTGGCAAATCCCATCGAACGCCAGATGGCGACCGTCAACGGGCTGGACTACCTGGAATCCTCTTCCATCGAAGGCATGTACACCCTCGTGGCCAATTTTCAATATGGAGTGGATGTGGATGTGGCCTATCAGGACGCTCTGGCGGCCATGGCGCGTGTGGCCCGCCAGTTGCCCAGGGAAATCGATCCCCCCATCGTCATCAAGGCCGACCCGTCCCAACTGCCCGTGGTCCAGCTCACGGTGAGCTCTGAAAGCTGGGATCTGGTGAAGCTCCGCACTTGGACTGACGAGTGGCTCCAGGACCAGCTTCTGGCCGTTCCCGGTGTGGCGGGCACCGAAATCGTCGGGGGCCTCAAGCGGGAAATACGCGTGCACCTCGATCCGCAGGCCCTGGAAAAACATTCCCTCAACCTGCAGGGAATCGCCAAGCGGCTTCAGGACGAAAACATCGAGCAGTTCGGAGGGCGCATCACCACGGGTCCACGGGAGTTCATCGCCCGCACGGTGGGAGAATACCGCTCCCTGGATGAAATTCGCTCCGTGCTCCTGGCCCGGGACAGTTCGGGCCGGAAAATCTTTTTGAGGGATGTCGCCGCCGTGGAGGACGCTCATGAGGAGGTGCGAGTCGTCACGCGTCTCGATGGGGACCCCTGCGTCAAGGTGAGCATCCTCAAGCAGGCGGACGCCAACACGGTGGAAGTGGCGGAGGCCGTGGCGCGAAGAATCCAGGAAATCAAGCCCGCGCTGCCCTCGGGCGTTGAACTGGGCATGGTGGAAAACCAGGCCGACTATGTCCTGCCCGCCCTCAAAGGCGTGCGCAACGCGGCTTTTGAAGCGGCGGTTCTGGTTCTGGTCATCATCTTTCTCTTCCTGGGCAACTGGCGCCAGGTGGTGGTCATGCTCTTCGCCCTGCCCCTCACCCTGCTTCTCAATTTCGGGCTCATGAAGCTGGCGGGTTTTTCCCTCAACATCTTCTCCCTGGGCGGTTTGGTGGTGGCCATCGGAGTGGTCCTCGACAATTCCATCGTCGTCATCGAAAACATCACGAGGCTTCAACGCAAGCACCCGGATCGGGAGCCGGATGCGGTGGCCCTCGAAGGCACTGGGGAAGTGGGACCCGCCATTCTGGCTGCGACGCTCTCCTTCGTGGCGCTGTTTGTCCCGTTTCTTCTCGTTCCCGGCCTCACCAGTCTGCTTTTTCAGGAGCTCATCCTGGTCATCGCCGGAATCGTGAGCATCAGCCTCCTGGTGGCCATCACCTTCACGCCCATGGTCGCCGCCGCCCTTTCGTCCTCCCGCAGGAGGGTTGCGCACGACAAAGCTCCGGCGTTTGAACGGTTTTTCGACCATGTGACCGAGTGGTATGGGCGGATCCTCGAGTGGGTGCTCAAAGCCCGATGGGTGGTGATCCCCTTCTTCGTCCTGGTCCTGGCGGGTGCGGCGTTTCTGTTTCCGAAACTGGGCAGTGAATTTTTGCCGGCCGTGGACGATGGGCGGGTCATGGTGAAGGTGAAACTCCCCACGGGCGCTTCGCTGGCCCAAACGGAAAAAGTTCTCTCCGAGATCGAGAAAACAGTCGCTGACGATCCTCTCATCGAAAGCTATTTCACCTTGGCGGGAGGAAAGGTCTGGGGCCTTTACACCTATGAAATCGCCAATGAAGGGGAAATCAACATCCAGCTGGTGCCCCGGCATGACCGGAAACTGAGCACCGCAGCCTACGTGAATCAGCTCCGGCCCAAAGTGGCCCGGGTGGATGTCCCGGGAGGCGCCGCCATGGTGATGCAGGCCAAGGTTAAGGGCCTTCGGAGCCTGGGTGACGCCGACATCGAAGTGAAAATCAAGGGGAGAGAACTGGAAGAGCTCTTCCAGATGGCCCGCCGGACGGCCGAAGTCATGGGCGGGCTGCAGCAGTTCACCAACGTTCATGTTTCCATGGACATGACCAAGCCCGAATACCGCATCGTGGTGGATCGCACCCGTGCGGCGGAACTGGGAGTTTCCATGGCCGATGTGGCAGCGACGACCCGCGGCCTGGTGAGCGGCATCGTCGCCACCCAGTATCGAGACGAAGGAGAATTTTACAATGTGCGCCTCATTGTTCCCGAAGATCGCATCGTCTTCCGGCAGGATTTGGAGGGACTGCCTCTCAACTGTGCGCAGGAGGGGTATCTGCGTTTGGGAGACGTGGCGGAAGTGCGCAGTGCGGTGGGGCCCGTGGAAATTTCCCGTGAAGACCAGGTGAAGCAGGTCATCGTGCGAGGAGACGCAGTCGTGGGAGTGAGCATCGGGCAGGCCGTCGTGGAGCTTCAAACCGCCATGCAACAGGTGCAGACTCCTGTGGGATATGAAATTTCCTATGGGGGCCAGGCTCAAATGATGGCCGAGATGCAGAAAACCATGCTGGCCATTTTAGGTTTTGCGGTGTTTTTCTCCTTTGTGGTGCTGGCCGTACAGTTCAACAGCTTCAAGCTGCCTTCGCTCATCCTCGCCTGCGTGCCCTTCTGCCTGGGAGGCATGGTCTATTCGCTTTACCTGTTGGGCTTTCCCATGGGGGCGACGGTGGTCATCGGCCTGCTGGTCGTTGTCGCTGCCACGGTGAATGAAGGGGTTTTGCTGCTCACCTTTGCCGAAGATGTGAGACGCAAGGAGGGCAGATCCGCCTTGGAAGCCGTGCTCCACGCGGCAAAAATCAGGCTTCGCCCCCGGGTGATGATCTCCATCGCCATCACCATGGGTTTCATTCCTCTCGCGCTCAGCCTGGAGGAAGGGGGAGACATGCTTCAGCCCATGGCCGTGGGAGCCATCGGTGGACTGGCATGGGGCATTCCCGTGGCCTTGTTCCTCATGCCGTGTCTTTATGCGGTCACGGCAGGTAGAGGACAAAAGATTTGAAAACGTTGGATTCAATTGAGAGAATTCACTGGAAGGAGAAGAAGCTGTGAGAAAACGTTTGGGATTGACCGTCGTGATGGGAATTTTAGGGATGCTGATGCTGCTCTCCATGAGCTGCGCCGACCAGGGAGGAGGAGTCGAACCTTCGGGGATCCCCCAGGTGCCGGCCAAGGGGATGGTGACCATGGTGGATATCGGTGCCAAGGAATGCGTGCCATGTAAAATGATGGCACCGATTTTAGATGAACTGAAAAAGGAATATGAAGGGAAGGCCGCCATCATTTTCATCGATGTGTGGAAAAACCGTGAACAGGGGCAGCGCTTCGGCATCCGGGCCATTCCCACCCAGATTTTCTACGACAAGGACGGCAACGAGGTGTTTCGCCACCAGGGATTCATGGACAAGCAGTCCATCGAAACCGTGCTGGCCAGGCTTGGCGTCGAGAAATAGCTTTGGAACTCCAGGCCGCGATGGATTTCTTAAGACTCTGACTTTGGAAGGGTGAGTTTATGGAACAGGCTTTATTGACCATTAATCAGTGGATCATCAGCGGCACCATGGTGGCCGCATTGGGATGCTTCCTGTGGGGCGTGGTGAGCGTCGCCATCAGCCCGTGTCACCTGGCTTCCATTCCGCTCATCGTGAGCTACGTGGCGGGGCAGGAAAAAGCGGTCAAACCGAGAGAGGCCGCGTATTACGCGGTGGTGTTCAGCACGGGGCTTTTCATCACCATCGCCCTGGTGGGCATCGTTTGCTCCCTGCTGGGGCGGATGCTCGGCGATGTGGGACCCTACTGGACCATCCTGGTGGGGGCCATCCTGCTCTGGGTTGCCCTGGAAATGATGGGGATCTCCAAGTGTTCCATGTCGGGAAGTCTCCTGGCCCGCATCAAGATCAAGGGACTCTGGGGCGCCTTTTCCCTGGGGCTGGCCTACGGGATTCTTTCGGGGTCCTGCACCTTCGGGTTCATCGCTCCCATCCTGGCCATCATCACCATTCAACAAAAAATCCTGACGGGCCTCCTGTTCATCGTTCTTTTCGGCATCGGCCACTGTGTGCCCATTGCTTTGGCGGGCAGTTCCACCGCCACCGTGAAGCGGCTGCTTTCCAGCAGCTCTTTCCACGAAGGCGGCGCCTGGTTCCGCAAGTGCGCCGGGGCAGCCATCGGCATCCTGGGATTGTATTTCATCATTCGTCCCTTCGTGGGCATTTCCTGACGCTTCGGAACAGCCAAATGATAAAGTTACCGGCACCGCTTGTGATTTTATGCTCTCTCATCGCGTTTTCCGGAGCGCAGGGCGATTCCGCCGATGGAAACGCAACAGCACGGAGCGTCTGGGAAAGACAGCAGGATGAAGGCTTGATCCTCATCGACATCAGGCGCCCCGAGGAATGGCGTGAGACAGGGGTGCCTCGAGGCGCCGTCATGCTCTCGCTGGAACGGCACCCATCGGGTTTTGAAGGTTTCGTGCTGGACCTGAAAACCCTGCTGCATGAAGACCTGTCGCGGCCAGTGGCCCTGATCTGCCGAACGGGCCGTCGCACCTCGCTCATTCTGCCGCATCTCCGCAAGCTCGGGTTCAACAACGCCGTGCACGTTACGGGAGGAATTTTTGGGAACCGGACCAGCACTGGCTGGCTGGCGGAAAAGCTCCCCATGAGCACAAAAGGCCTCACCTTTTCTGAATTCACCGACCGGAAAGCAGCATCCACTCCCCCGGAAGCTGTCAGAAGCAGGAAAAAAGACCACGAATCCCCCACCGAAAGCCATTGAGTCGATTCGATTCCCATGGAACGAGGACTTTAAAATCAGGTTGCGTACCCTTATGGTTTCATGGTTGTGCAAGCCGATGATGTCGCCGGCATGAGCTTCTTCCACATGGGTTCTGTCCTGAGCCATGAAAAAGGAGCAGTTTTTCCGTCAGAGTGGTTTTGCCCGCATCGGGCTGGCTGATAATCCCAAAGGTCCTCCGCTTTTCGATCTCTTTTTTGTACATCTGACTCACTGAAGCGTTCCCCTGTGAAGCGGTTTATCGATCGGCGCAATGTACACATCGGGTGCTTTCGGGAATGACCATCAACCGTTTCAAGGGAATGGGATCTCCGCACAGGGTGCAGATGCCGAAATCGGGGTGGTGGACTCGTCGTGCGAGGTATTCGAGTTTGGAAAGTTTGGACTTCAGCGAATTGAGGGTGGCCTCGCTGACCATTCTGCTTCCCATGGCGTCCATGCGGCTCAGCCTGCCGATGGCATTGTCGGGAGACACGGGCTTGGTCGAGTCTTTCATTTCCGCAATGTTTTTTTTCAGTTCCTCAATTCCGCACTCGATGAGTCGGCCGATGTTTTTCCTTTCGTCTTCCGTCATGGTGTGTTCCTTTTCTGAGGTTTCCTGGATGTTCAGGGGGAGTGGCGACCTGCGCGTGTCATCCGCTCCGCCGGAGGATTTCCCGAGATCGCTCTGCTGGAAATCTGTTGATCGAAGGCTACTGAATACAACACCTAAAAATGAAGTGTTCATAACCCCGGTTGGTCATTGCTGCATGCCTGAAGCGAGAATCCGGGAATGTTAAATAAAACCTGGATTGCCGACAAAAACCTGCGGGAATGGTGGAAGTGGTAATTGGCAACGGATCTATGTGCCGCTGGACGCAGGCGCCAGTGTTTTACTCTCAAAAAGCACCATTCAGACTGTGTTAACAACCGATCACGGCAAGGGGACTCCAAAACTGCCTGGCCGTGGGGGAATGAGTCGCCCTCGTTTCAGAGAAATATGGGGTGGAGAATGATGGTTTGAATCAGGGTGGGTTACCGTGAAAGTAATGGAGCGTGGGCGGGTGAAAAAGGAGTTGGCTCGTGTTGCTGTGATGAGTCGAAACCACTGCTCGTTGACCTCTAAAATCGACAAAATCCTTGAAGAACAAAAAATACAAACAAAAACAATAAGATGCTCAAGCACAACTCAGGGAGCCAGCCTCTCGCTGATC
>CAZZHS010000064.1:18969-20108 GCA_964654275.1 uncultured Syntrophobacteraceae bacterium | reverse complement strand
GAGAGAGAATCCTAACCCTCCTGGGACGATCGGGTGGTCCCCTGGCCGTGCATGACTTCGATCCGCTTCAGGGCGGCCTCTCCGGGCTGGTTCGTGAAGTGCGGGAGCAGTTGTCGCAAGATTCCCGGGCCCCGTTTCACCTCTCGCTGGTGGCCCCCTATTATCTTCTCAAGAAAGACGGGATCTGTTCCGAAGCCTTCCCTCCCGAGCATCCTTTTGCAGGCCTGACCCTTTTTGCCAACAACTACACAGTGCAAAAAGTGAAGATCAAAAGCTCCAAGCCCTTCCTCAATCGGGTCTACTGCCACCTGGCCCGGCTGGATTCCGATCAGCTCGACGGAGTCCCTTTCCTGGGGAAGGAGGACGGCATTTACGTGGTGGATCTATCGTTCATTCCAGAGAAGTACCGCCTGGACACGCAAAGATCGGAGCAAATCCTTCAGCGATGCCTCATTCAATGGCTGAATACGCTGGAATCCCGGCTGCGTTCGGGAAGTTCGGTCTCCTGTTCTCCCGAGACCCCGACGTGAGGAATCACTTTTCCCGATGATTTGGGTCGTGGAGGAAAGCGAGGGGTTTCCGGGCAGACGTGCCCGACAACCGGTTAAGCCTGTGGGGGACAACGCGGTTCAAGGTTCAGTGAGACTCGTGATGGTCGACAAAGATCAGGCTTCCCGTGTCAAAACCGAGCGCTCCCGCCCTGCTGACAAAGCGTTCCAGAAGCTCCGGGCTCACGGTGGGGCTTCTGGCCAGAAGCCAGAGATAGGAAGTGCTCGAGGACGTGACAAAGGCATACTGGTAGGATTCCCTGTCCAGTTCAAAGATCACGTAAGATCCGTAAAAGGGCCCGAAAAAGGACACTTTCAAATAACCCTCGTCCTGCCCCCGCACGAAGTAGGCTCTGCCTTCGGCCTCCCTCCACTCATTTCGGGAGCGCGAAAAGCCCCTGTTGATGACCCGCACGCCGCCGTCGTCGCGCAGCGAGTATTCCGCCGTCACGCTCTCCAGTCCACGCTCAAAGCGATGGTCCAGCCGGGCGATTTCGTACCATTTCCCCAGATACCTGTTGAGATCAAAATCCCGCACGGGGGTCACGCCCGCAGGCATTCCCATGCAGCCACTCAAGAGAAGCGAAATCA
>CAZZHS010000064.1:0-18869 GCA_964654275.1 uncultured Syntrophobacteraceae bacterium | reverse complement strand
CCAGGAAGCGCGCGGTTTTCAGCCTCCTGCCCTCCACCGTTGTGGAGATCGGTGCGGGCACGGGAGCCAATTTCCGATACTATGCGCCTCGCACACGGGTGATCGCCGTGGAACCCAACCCCGCCATGCACGCTCCTCTCGCGGCCAATGCGGCCCGATGGAATATCGAACTGGAAATCAGGAGCCTGCGCGGAGAAGAGATGGACCTCCCTGACGGCAGCGTGGAAGCCGTCGTGGGCACTTTGGTTCTTTGCACTGTGCAAGACCCCCTGCAGGTGCTTTCCGAGGTGCTGCGCGTGCTGCAGCCGGGAGGCCGGTATATTTTTCTGGAACACGTTGCCGCAGCAACCGGGAGTTCACTGAGAGGCCTCCAGAATTTGCTGCAAAAGCCCTGGCACTGGATCACCGAAGGATGCCACCTGAACCGGGACACACACCGACTGCTCCAGGAAATCGGATTCACCCGGGTGGACATGGACTGCTTCATGCTGCGGCCTTCCGTCCTGCCCGTAACACCTCATGTGTTCGGTCTGGCAATCAAATAGATCCCGCCTGGACACCCCAAAGCAGGTGCCAAAGATCCTCGGCCGCCGAAACTCAACTTCACGGTCAGTCGCCCGATCGCTTCCGAAGCAGCAGGTCGATGGCATCTCCAGGATCCCGAGTCGTCACGGCGGGTTCCCGCACTGCCGGTTTGGGAGGAGGCTGCGCAGCTTCGATTCGAGATTCCTCCAAGGCAGCCGGCATGGCCACGGGACTGGAAACCTCGCGGCCTGCCGTTTGAGAAACCACCCCGCCCTCCGAGGTCTCGCTGACAGCAGGGGCTCTTGTATCCGCAGTGTCAGGGATTTCCACGGCAACCGCAGGAGGCGCAGGAGTGACGTCAGACTCCTGTGCGGTGGAAGTCTCCGGCAACGCAATTTTCTTTGGCGGATCGGGCACAGGTCTGAGTGCTGAATCCTCGATGCGCCCACCGCCTGCCCCAACTGTGGGAATCTCAGCGGGGACCGCCGGCTCTCTCCTGACCATCTCTTTTTCATCAGATGACGGCTTCAGCAAAGGAAGCGTATCCGCTACGGGAGCCGTGCTCACCCCCCCTTCACTCGGCAGCCTGCGCGCTGTCTGGAGGAAGTTTCCAAGAAGGCTGGAACCGGCCCAGGCCAAAACAGAAAGTGCAGCCACAAGCACGATTATAATAGCGGCCCATTTGAACCTCCCCTGCAACTCCCTCCCCTCGAGATCACCGATGACCTCCCGGACAATTTTTCTGGTCACAGGTTTTTGTTGATAGCCGTAGCCCGTAATGAGGGCATTGTCGCAGATGATGTTGACCTTCCTGGGAATCCCCCCAGCCGCCTTGATGATGGCCAACAGCGCTCCCCTCGTGAAGATTTCCTCCACCCTGCCCCCGGATTTTTCCACGCGGTATTTGATGTAGGCCAGGCTCCCGCTGAAAGAGAGCGGCTCGAGCTTTCCGCGAACCGCAAGTCGCTGCTTGAGCTGACGCAGTTCGCGCCGATCGAGAATGGATTCGAGCTCAGGCTGCCCTATGAGCAGGATCTGCAGCAGTTTGTCTTTGGACGTCTCCAGGTTGGAGAGCATCCGGAGGTTTTCCAGGGTCTCGACAGGCATGTTCTGAGCTTCGTCAATGATCAGAACGACATTGCGACCGGCGTGGTATTCTTCGATCAGGACCTGATGGAGCCCGTTGACCATCTCAAAGATGTCATCCGTTGGCGCGTCCAGCCCCAGGTCCCGATAGATGATCTTGAGAAGCCCCTGGTAGGAAACATTCGAGTTGAAGACGATGACCGTCTTCACACGAGCCTCGTCGAGTTGTTCAAGGAAAGATCGCAGCACTGTGGTCTTTCCCAGCCCCACTTCTCCCGTCACGGCCAGGAACCCCTTGCGCTGCTGAACGCCGTAGATCATGGCGCCGAGAGCTTCTTTGTGACTTGGGCTCAGGAAAAGAAATTCGGGATCGGGTGTGATGTGAAAGGCTTCTTTCGATAAGCCGTAAAAGTCCAGATACATGGACTGCCGCCCCTGTCGGTTGTGATTCCGTTGATTCAGTGTTCTACCCCTGACACTCCCGCCCGGGTCTCGACGGCACTTCAATTCTCATCGATATGTTCAACCAACCGCCCCCCTGCCCTCACCCCACATGCCGGAGGCACAGGAAGCAGGGGTAAAAGCGGTGTCGAAGCGGGAGCATGCTGCATCGCTCCAGCGGATCAGCAGCCTGCGGTCTTCATTGAAGGATCTCTTTGATGGCATCCAGGACGGGATTGATTTCCGTTTGCCGGGGCTTTGCAGGAGAGTCCTTTTTGACCCGCTGCAATGCTGTGGTGACACAGCGGTACTGTTCCCACCCTTTCAGGTCATAATTGAGATCGACCGATTTCCACTTGGGATGCCCCTTTTCCTCGAGCCAGCTGAGGTTCTGGTAGAGGATGGCGGCAAGATTTCCCACATGGCCGCAATTCTCACCCTTGAAGTCATAGGAGATCATGACCGCCTTGACCGTCGCCGTGGGCACCGTTTCGGGCTTCCAGGTGTAAGTTCCAGCCGGGACTTCCGATTTGGGATAGAATTCGATCACATCCGCATTGGTGATGGGGATGAGATCCAACCCGTCTTCCGCGGTGATTCCCTCGGAAAAAAGCTTCACGGGATACCCCGCCACGTAGAACATTGCATCAACCTTCCCCGCCTTGAGCTGCTCCAAGGCCTCGGACGTTCCAATGGTCACCATTTCCTGAGGTTTCACCTTGGAGATCTCAAAAAGAAGCCGTGCCGTGAGGTAGGTTCCGCTTCCGTCTTCACCAATGGCCACACGCCGATTGGCCAGATCGTCGAAATCCTTGATTCCCTTTCTGGCCACCAGGTGAATCTCCTCATTGTAGAGCGGGAAAACCATCCGGATCTTGTTCGCCACTTCACGCAGGGTCGGGTTGGATTGCACACGCGCCACAAATGCCAGGACGTCGGACTGCACGATTCCCAGCTGGGTGCGCGGTCTTTTGTAAACCGCGTGGATGTTCTCGATGGAGCCGTTGGATGTGTACACGCTGAGATCGATGCCCTGCTGGGCCACCAGCTGCTGAAGATTCAGGCCGAACTGATAATAAGTGCCCTTTTCACTCCCCGTGATGATTCCCATTTCCGTTGCGGCCAGCCCTTCCCCCAGGGTCACAAACGCAAAGATCACCGCCAGACACAACAATTTCAGCTTCCTCGTCATCTCCTGCCTCCTCTCTCCCCAGACAGCATCACCCTGCAAACCAGGTCGTTGGGGATACCGGTGAAGTTGCAGCCACACCATCCCGCCCGCCGATTTTCCCATAACAATCCAAGCCCTGGTGGATTCCCGGAGCCGCTGCGAATCCTCCCGCAGGGAGGCGCCCTGCCACCGGGGGTCAAAAACTCCTTCCCTCTCTCGCCGGCCACTTCCCACCCAAATGTGCTCATTGAGCAGGATAACGAAACGCCGTCGAAATCTCCATATCAAATTGACTCGGCCTGCGTCCCGGGCGGGGCGGTCGAAGACATGTGCCCCGGGCCTGCAGACCCTGGCGATTCAAAGGGGAACACCGGTTCGAAGCTCGCCCTTCAAACCAGGATTTTCAGTGCCTCCCTCACAAGTCCGCCGATGGGCATCCTCTGGGGGCATTTCTCTTCGGCGGCGCGATAATCCATCCGGGCCATCCGGGAGCGAACTTCTTCAGGAATGCTCGAAAACAGCCTCCAGGCTTCGTGAGAGTCGCCATAGTTGTGGTGGTACATCAGGCAGCGCATGACATCCTGAACCGGCACGGCATGATTCAGGGCCCCTTCACAGATGTGCGCACAGCCGGCACAATATCCGGAAGCCGTTTCGGACGCATAACGCTGCAGCATCTCCCTGTCGTCCCGTGAAAGCTGGGTGCGCTTGAGGGCTGCGGACACATTGGACATGAGAATGGTCACATTGGGCATCTGAGAACAGATGTTGGCGATGTTCGGTTCCTCCCACACGGCCATGAGCTTCGCCTGCCTGTCGGTGAAACCCTCCTTGAGAAATTTTCCCGCCATGCGCATTTCCGCTTCGCTTGCCGTACTCACCGACCCGCCACCCTGCGTCTTCATGGCCGTCAGAGCGATTCCTGCTTTGACGCAGGCTTCCACGGCCGCTTTCATTTTGTCCTCGTGCATCAGCCTGAAATTGTAGGTGGTCATGATGGCGTCGATCCAACCCAGTTTGGCGCCGGCCAGCATGCAGTCCTCCATGTTGCTGTGCGTGCTGAACCCGAAAAAACGGATCTTTCCCTCGGACTTGGCCTTCTCGGCCCAGGCCTTCATGTTCGAGTCCAGGGCCGTCAGATTGCGGACGGCGTGAACAAAGTAAAGATCGACGTGATCCGTTTTCATTCGCTGGAGGGAGCGGTTCAGGCGCTCGGTCATGCCCTGAGGCGTGTGGTCATCGGACTTGGTCACGAGGAAGATCTCCTTGCGGGTTTCCGGATACCGCTCGAAAAACTGTCCGATTCCTTCCTCACTCCTGCCGCCCCCGTAGGAAGCCGCAGTGTCCCAATGGGTCACGCCCCAGCGAATGGCCTGCCTCAGGAGCAACTGGTTGGACGGAATATCGAACATCCCGCCGAGCGACAGGCAGGACACGTCCACCCCCGTCTTGCCGAACGGCCTTCTGGGAACCACCGAGTCACCGGCGGCCTCACTTGCAATCTTCTGTTCCCGGGAGGCTCCATGCCCCCATGGCGGCAGCAGCAGAGATCCGGTGCCCAGCACACCCGCCGTCATCAGAAAACCGCGTCTTGAAAGATTCTTCTTATCGGACATGACATTTCCTCCAGGATTTTTTCTGCGTTCCTTCCTCAGCGGCGCCACGAGGGGAGCCTCATCCCTTGAGAACCATGGAATGGCGCCTCTCACGGCTTTCATTTTCTGCCGTCACACGGATAGCACGCTTGCCGCTCACCGGACATTCATGCTCGCACACGCCGCACCCGATGCACCGATGGGGATCCACCTGGGGCAGATGGAGCTTGACCAGAATGCGAAGGGTGTCCCCTTCACGAAGCGGAATGTCGGCGTCACCCTCGACCGCCAGCGAAATCTCCCTCTGGCCATTTTCAAGGATCCTCCAGCGCGCATCGCTTTCGGCCCCCTGCACAAAATAGTCACCGGTCGACAGAGCCCCCGGCTGCAGGATGGGTCGTTCCAGCGTGAGCACGGGTGAAGCGCCTCCCACCAGGGAGAACACCCGGTGAGTGGATTCCTGAATCGGTCTGAAGACCTCCTGCACCACAATGGCCTTGGGGCTTACGGGGCAGTTTTCCTGGCAGACGATACAGGGCAGATCCATGGACCACGGCAGACACCGTCCGTGATCGACAAAGGCCATGCCCATCCGGATGGGTCCCACATCGGCAAATTCCCCTTCCCCAAGTTTTTCGCTGAGCGTGATGGGCCGTATGGCGGCCGTTGGGCAAATGTGCCCGCAGGCAATGCATTTGCGCTGACAGCCGCTTGTGCCCACGCGAAAATTGAGGACCGGTGTCCACAGGCTCTCGACCCCATGAGACAGGTCTGCAGGATGGATGATGTTGGTGGGGCAGATGCGCATGCACTGACCGCACTTGATGCATCGCTGCAGAAACTCCTTTTCACGCAGAGCCCCGGGGGGGCGCACCAGGTACGGGTCCCAGTTGGGACCCACCAGGCCGCTCAGACGAAACGCCGGAATGCTCACCACCCCCGCGGCAACGGTGAGGACCACCCCTCTCCGGGTGAGATCGGGTACGTCGCGCTCTCCGCCGCGAGACCTTTCCGTGCCAAAGCCCATGACGCCATGGCGGCATTCCTCCAGGCAGTTCATGCAGAGCACGCACTCATGCTGTCGAATCCGACCGAGAGGCTCACAGGCACCCTCGCAGTGAGACTGGCACAGGGAGCACTCGCGGCAGTCCTCACAGGTTTTCCCCACGCGCCAGAACGCCCACTTTCCGAGGAGACCCATGAGTGCCCCCAGTGGGCAGACGAAGCGGCAGTAGAACCTTGGAGTTCTCATGCAGAGCAACACTGCGGCGAGGAAGATCAGCCCGATGAACCATGCGCCCTCATAGAGCCTGGGTTCCACCACTCCCCGACGAAACGGCTCCCCGAGGAGCGGAAATACAAAGAGATTGATGGACCGGTGCATGAGAGGCAGGGGGTCCAGGAGACCGGTCTGAACCGAAGCGGCCAGCATCCGCTGCCCCCCGTGCAGGAAGGTTGCGAGAAGCCCGGCACCCCCTGCGATCAGCAGGACGAAAATCATCCCGCCGGCCTTCCTGCCTTCAAGCCACGCTTCCCGGAACAGGATCAGCAGGAAGAAAGTGAGCGCCGCGTAAAGCATAAGGACGGCCGACGGCCCGGCCTGGATGCTTCTCTGCAGCGTTGCCCCCAAAGCCAGCGCAAGCAGGAAGAGGAGCAGGTAATATTTCAACACCTGCCAGGAATGGTAGCGATTTCTCTCCTGGAGGCGCTGGAAAGTCTCAAACCGGCCACTCCAGTAGCCCACGAACTGCTGCAGAGCTCCGAACGGGCACACCCATCCGCAAAAGAACCGTCCCAGCGCCAGAGTCAGGACCACGGTGAGCACGGCCCACAGAAGTCCCGCGTAGAGCGTCGAGGTCGCCAGCAGGGTCACCAGCGCCACGAGCGGATCGAGCTGCAGGAACCAGTTGGCGGGCCACCCACGCAGCTCCCACCACTCCTCGCCCGCTGTGGAAACAAAACAGAACCAGATGAACAGCAGAAAGAAAAAGACCTGGGTGATGCGCCTGACGGTCACAATGGCCATGGGAAATCGCCTTCCATCGGTTTCAGGAAGCCTGAAGGTGAATCGGGCGGAGGGATTCGTAGTCGGCTGTGCCTGCGCCAGCGGACTGCGCCTTCAAGATGAAGGGAAGATCGAACACTGTTTTGTTGAGAAGAGTGGCCCCGAGTGCGTCCGCCGCCACCTGGTCGGTCCCCGCAATGAGGGTGTGCGTGGGTTTGAGATCGGCCAGAGACCCTCCCGTGGGACCATTGGTCATCATGGTTGTGGTTCCATCGAGGATGACCAGGGTCGGTTTGACCATCATGGCGAGTTCCGTGATGATGCTGTGAACATCCTGGTGAAAAACATTCCTACGGCCTCCCAGGAGCCCGTACCAATTCTTCATCACCATCGATGCGCCACTGCGGTGATGATCCTTGACCGGTGCGACTCCAATCAGCTTGTTCACACCCTCGAACGGCCTGTAGAGGAGCGGCCAGGACCGGATGAGCCTGCCGCCGGGAAGCGTGGTGGGCAGAAAGAACTCGTTCCTGGGATACATCACCCGACCACCTGCTGCACGTGCAGCCTCTTCAATCCCCGAAAGGAGGAAGCAGCTCTGGGGGTCGTTGATGGGATTGTCCGTGACGATCACCTGCGCGGCCCCAACCTTGAGACAGTGATGCACGAGGCGTTCAACCAGAATGGGATGGGTGGTCGCCGAGAGAATGGGGGGGCTCGCAAATGCGGCGTTGACCTTGAGAAGCACCTTGTCGCCGGGCTGGATGAAAGTTTCCATGCCTCCCAGAGCCTGGAGGGCCAGGTCGAGAGTGGCCGCCCGGTCTTCACCTCGAACCACCGCCAGTCTGTCCGTCAGGCCCGGTATGGAAAAGTCAGGCAAGCTCACGGTTCCATCGTCGTGATACACGCCCGTCGGTCCCACGGTGTCGTGGAAGGTCCATCCGAGCACCCCCGTCAACCCCATGGCCACCCCCACCTTGAGGGACCGCACAAGAAAATCGCGCCGATTCAGGTTTCCGTCCCCTGCAGAGTTTGACTTCACCGGCCCACCTCCATCATGCTCTCCCGCATGCGCTTTGCCAGTTCCAGAGCCGACTCCAGGTTGGGGGCATCGTGGACTCCATAGAGAATGTTCCCCTGGTGCAGGATCACTTCGTATGTGTCAAAAACCTGCAGGACCCTTGCAGAAGGGATCTCCGACCGCTCCGGAAGGGGCTTCGCTCCGAACACATCCAGAAATTCCGCAAAAGAGGAGGCCAGGTTCTCCGCTTCCTCCGGAGAGGCTCTCAAGGACAGGAACGCGGTGAAGGTCTCATCGCCGAGAGCGTATTGAGCCGTGAGCACATTGTCGAGGGCGTCGAACCCGAAGGCATCGCTGGAGATCAGATAGACACTGTCTTCCTGGAGTCCTTCACGGGGCAGCAGATCCAATTCCTGCAGCGCTCCGCTTTCCTGCACCGGTTCGCGGACCATGTTTCGCGCAAAATCCAGCATCAGCTCCTGCATGGCAGGGTGGGAAACGGATGCGACGATCTCCACGTAGTGACTGCCGTGAGCAAAAAAGATAGCGTTGTCCGTGCGATAGGCGAAGGGGGTCAGATCGAGTTCCTCGGCCCCGCTTCGCTTTTGTCCGCTGTAGACGGCAAAGGCATTGCGCGAATCCCCCATGTCGTAAAGGAAAACTTCCATCCACTGCCCAGGCAGGCTCTCCGCGGCAAATCTCTGGGCCACCAGGTTCAGAAATCCCGCGGAGAGGTAAAATTCCGCTTTCCCATTGATTTTGTCTGAAAGATTTTCGCTGTGGAACTCTTCAACGCTGCTGAAAGGAAACATGGCAGCCGGCATGAAACGCACCAGAACCGCATCACCGGCTTCCCCACGGGAAGATCCCGCAGAGACGGCCCTTCCGTGTTCATCAAATGAAAAGGTGAAAACACGGGGGTCATAGCGGCTTTGCTTCCAGATAACACCCCCTGCAATGACCACAAGAAGCGCCAGGATCAGCAAACTGACCGTCGTCTCGACGTTTCCTCGTTTTCGAACCATGCTGGACCTCTGCCATTGGCGTACGGATATGAAATCTTGACATTGTTTTCACTCGTAGGTCAATGACCGAACGTCGAAACCTCTTCCCCTGCTTCCGCGACCAGTCCCCAACACCCCCTCTTCAGCGGATCGAGGAATAAATCCGGAACGCTTTTCATTCCCGCCATTCGGTGCTTGCACTTTCGCGCCAAAAAGTATACTCCCTTTCATAATCCGCGCGCGATTTCCCCCTGAATCACCCTGGGAATCCATCGTGACATCTCAGGCGTGACATCTCAGGGCGGGAGCGCCATGATCGGCCATGGGCACGAGAGCTCCGCCTGCCACGACGATTGAGGAGTGCATCATGGAAATGGATCACAAAAGGGAAAAAGGAATCCTCACTCTGTCTCTCGAAGGACAGCTGGACGAGAGCAGTGCCCCCAACTTTGAAAAGCGGCTCTTTGATTTTCTGCACGCGGGAGAAAAAACGGTCGTCCTCGACCTGAAAGATCTCGATCACCTCTCCCAGGACGGCCTGATGGTTCTTCTCAAGGCAGCGAAACTCTGCAAAGAGAGAAACGGCCAGATTTTTCTGTGCGGTCTCAGGGATCGTGTCCTCGAGGTTTTCGAAGTTTCGGGCGTTCTCAGGCTGTTTTCCATACATCCTTCCGTAGAGGATGCCCTCACGGCGTTCTCATGAAACCCAAAACACCTGTCCGGCTGCACCGGCATGTCGGCCAGAAATCTCGTGTCATCGTTCACTCCTCTCTCTCGACTCTCTGAAAACGCGACTCCGACGCTCAGCTGTTCCCCTTCCAACTGCGGTGGCCCAAAAACTTACGGGAAAGTCAGCTTCCGCTCCCGGGTGCTCCTTCTCCCAAGCATTGCCAGGGGTTGTTTTCTCGCCATGAAAGGCCGTTTTCAATGCGGCGTCGTCTCCAATTCAGAGTTGGGGGAGAATGACACCCGAGAGGGCACGCGAATCTTGAAAATCCTTTTTCGGCCTGGGTGTCGATTTCCGGTGCAAGGCCCCAGGGTCCTGCCTTGCCACCTGCAGGACGATTCACGATTTGCCCGACGCAATTCCACCCAAGCTCATCCTGGAGGCATGCATGCGCAGTTACGGCGTTGAAAACTCGGAGAACAACACATTCGGCGGTCCTGTGGGGGGCTTTTCGGGTGCAGCCGCCACCGAACATTACCTCTCAGCTCAGGCGGCCATGGACCTGCTCAAAATGGGTGGAAACGCCTTCGATGCAGCCGCTGCGGCCACTCTCGTGGAAAGCGTCGTGAACCCGCACATGTTCACCGTGGGCGGAGAGTGTCCCATGCTTCTCTACGTGGAACGCGAAGACCGGGTCATTTCCGTGAATGGAAACACTCAGGCCCCAGGCAAGGCCCGGCTCGAAACTTACCGCGAAAGAGGGCTAGAGCTCATCCCGCCCGAAGGGGTTCTTTCAGCGGGGGTTCCCGCAGCTTTTTCCGCACTCCTGGAGGTTTTGGTCCGCTACGGGAGCCTGCCCTTCGAAGAGATCAGCAGAGCGGCGGTCGAACTGGCGGAGGCCGGGTTCCCTCTGCATCCGGGGCTTCTGGAAATGCCCAGGTTCTCCCTGACGGCTAACCGGGAGAAGTTTCTGAGACAGTGGCCCGAGACCGCCAGGCTCTATCTGACAGCGAATGGAAACCTCCCTCCGGTGGGCTCGCGGCTCAGAAACACACCTTTTGCAAATCTCCTGAAAAGTCTGGTGGAAGTGGAGCGACGCTGCCAAAAGGATGGGCCTCAGGCAGCGTTGAGTGCGGTGCGCGACTATTTTTACCGCGGGGATCCCGCCAGGGAGATAGAAAAATTTGTCCAGGAGCGGGGCGGCTATCTGGAGATGAAAGACCTGGCGGATTTCCGGACCTTTCTGGAAAAGCCCGCCAGCGTCTCTTTCCGCGATGCCACGGTCTTCAAGTGCGGCCCGTGGTCACAGGGGCCCGTCCTCCTGCAGCACCTGAAGCTCCTGGAAGGCTTCGACCTGGAAGGCATGGGGCACAACTCGCCGGATTATCTCCATATCTGGACGGAAGCGGCAAAACTCGTTTATGCCGACCGTGAGCAGTACTATGCCGACCCGGGATTCACTCCCGTTCCCCTGGAAGCCCTGCTCAGTGAGGACTATGCCGTTCTCCGACGCGGATTGATCGACATGGGAAAGGCTGATGAAAACCTCCGACCCGGTGCTCCCCATCTGGGGAAAGCCCTGCTGGCCGCCGATGAGGTTTTTCTTCAGACGGGCTGGGGCTTTGGGACGGTTCATGTGGCGGTCGCCGACAAGCATGGAAACCTCGCCGCGCTGACTCCCAGCGGCGGATGGCTGATGGGCAATGAAGTCATCCCCTCTCTCGGTTTTCCGCTCACATCCCGGCTGCAGACCTTCTATCTGGATCCCCGGCATCCCAACGCACTCGCTCCCGGGAAAAGACCGCGAACCACCCTCAGCCCTTCGCTCGCCTTCCGCAAAGGGCGTCCATGGATGGCATTCGGCACCATGGGAGGCGATCAGCAGGACCAGTGGCTTTGCCAGTTTTTTTTGAACCGGGTCCTTTTCGACATGTCCCTGCAGGAGGCCATCGAAGCCCCCAAGGTGACCAGTGACCACTTTCCCGGCACCTTCCACCCCCACAACGCGTTTCCTCGAAGTCTCAGTGTGGAAGTGCGCATCGGCACAAGCGTGAGGGACGCCCTGCGGCGGAGAGGGCACGTGGTCAAGGACAGTGATGCCTGGAGCGCAGGTTATTTATGCGCGGTTGCCAGAAATGAATCGGGTCTTCTGGAAGCCGGCAGCGACCCGCGCGGCCGGAAAGGTTCGGTGTTCCCGTCCTGCGCCCTGGCCTGGTAGATACGAGGAGGAAAAGGTTTTAGAGAAAGGGCTTTCTCGGGTGGGGGGGGGAACCCGGAACCCTGAGCGCACATTCCCGTGTCGGCGGCAAGGAGAGACAATGTGGCGAGCTCAAAAGATCGTCGGAATCATCGACCGCATCAACCAGACGGTCGGTCATGCGGTTTCATGGCTGAGTTTCCTGATGGTCTGCGTGGTGACCTTCGACGTGATCATGCGGTACCTGTTCCGGACCAGTTTCGTCTTCATCCAGGAGTTGGAATGGCACATTTTCGGGGTGCTCTTCCTCATCGGAGCCGGCTACACCCTCCTCCACGACGATCATGTGAGGGTCGATGTCTTTTACCAGCGGCTGACTCCAAGAAACAAGGCCTGGATCGATCTGCTGGGCGTCCTGCTTTTCCTCCTGCCCGGGTGTTACCTGGTCATCGCGACCTCGTGGCCCTACGTCCTGAATTCCTGGGCCATCCGTGAGGGGTCTCCGGACCCTGGGGGCATCCCCGCGCGATACCTGTTGAAGGCCATGATTCCGCTGGGCTTCGGCCTCGTCTTCCTGCAGGGAGTTTCCATGGGCATCAAAAACCTCATGCTGCTGCTGGGTTTTTCCATCAAATCCGATGAGGAGGAACGGCCATGATGGAAATGCTTCCCCTCATCATGTTCGCCACCCTGACCCTCCTGCTCATGGCCGGTTTCCCCGTGGCCTTTACTCTCCTGGGCGTCTCCCTCTTCTTTGGGCTCATCGGCTTCGGCTGGGATTTTTTTAACCTGCTGCCCCTGAGAATCTGGGGCATCATCTCCAATTTCACCCTCCTGGCGGTGCCCCTCTTCATATTCATGGGAGTCATGCTCGAACGTTCGGGAATCGCCGAGGATCTGCTGGAGACCATGGCCCTCATTTTCGGCAGGATGCGCGGCGGTCTCGCCATCTCGGTGGTGGTGGTGGGGGCGTTGCTGGGAGCCTCCACAGGCATCGTGGGAGCCACGGTAGTCACCATGGGCCTCCTTTCGCTTCCCACCATGGTGCGGCGGGGCTACAAGCCCGAACTGGCCACGGGAACCATCGCGGCATCGGGGACTCTGGGGCAGATCATCCCCCCCAGCATTGTTCTGGTCCTCCTGGGAGACATTGTGGGAGTCTCGGTGGGAAACCTGTTCATGGGCGCCCTCATCCCGGGGCTTGTCCTCGTGGGGCTCTACATCGTTTACCTCACCATCGTGTCCCAGGTCAAACCCCTCTGGGCTCCCCTGATTCCCGAAAGCGAGTGGAAAGAGGTGCTCGCGCTGGGCATCGGCAAACGGCTGCTGAAGGCTCTACTCCCGCCCCTCTTTCTGATGGTGGCGGTCCTGGGCTCCATCTTCGCGGGAATCGCCTCCCCCACGGAGGCAGCCGCTCTCGGGGCCTCAGGGGCCGTCCTTCTCACCGTGATTCACAAGAGATTCAGCCTGGAAATTCTGCGTCAGGTGATGCGACTGACCACACGCCTCACCTGCATGGTGTTCATCATTCTGGTGGGGGCTGCGGCCTTCGGGCTCGTCTTCAGGGGAATGGGAGGCGACCACCTTTTGAGGGACTACATCCAGCACATTCCGTTTGGAGAGTGGGGCGTGCTCTTCATGGTCATGGGCCTCATTTTCATCACAGGCTTTTTCCTGGATTTTATCGAGATCACCTTTATTTACATTCCCGTCATCGCTCCCATCATGAAGCACCTGGGCTTCGATCCCCTCTGGTTTTCCGTGCTCTTCGCCGTGAACCTTCAAACATCCTTCCTGACGCCCCCCTTCGGTTTTTCCCTCTTCTACCTCAAGGGCGTCTCGCCTCCCGGGATCACCACCGGCCACATCTATCGCGGCATCATCCCGTTCGTGATCCTTCAGGTGATCGGCCTGTTCGCGTGCATCCTTTTTCCCGATCTGGTCACGTGGCTCCCCAAAAAGCTGCTCGGCTAGCAAAAACAAGCGGCACGGTCCCGCCGGCCTTGGCGATGACCTTTCCGCCCAGGCCCGGAATCCGCATCTTGAGTCCCTTGAAATCGTCAACGCTTTCGATCTTCTTGTTGAACCACCCCCCCCATCTGGACACCCGTATTTCCCTGAGGTCTGGGCACGACGTTGAAAGGGGCATAGGCCTCCTCCCACAATTTCAAGCCGTCTCCCGCATAGAACCAGGCATTGATACCCTGAGGGTTGAAGCCGAAGGGCACGGCGGAAAACCATTGGGCGGCGGGGCACTTGCCCGCCCAGTAGTAGCCCGCGCCGCTTCCCGATTCCACCGTGCCCTGGGAAACGGCGTCAAACACGCCCAGGGGCGGAACCAGCTCACCTCCCGCATACACCTGAATTTTCAGCCGCCCCTGGCTCATCTCCTCCACGCGTTTGGCAAAGCGTTCCGCGCCGGTCTGAAGAATGGGCAGATCCGGCGGCCACGTGGTGACCATTTTCCAGTTGTAGGTCTTGTCCGAAGCACGTACGATCGGTGCCTGCACCGTAGTGGCAGCGGCAGCCACCGCGGCCGCACTGACCACACCGGCCTTTCTCAGAAAGGTGCGTCGGTTGACTTCACTGCAGGGACTCTTGTGGTGATCCAAAACGGACAGCAGACTCATGTGATCCCCCTTTTTGAGATGAAAATCCGAAAAAGCCCTTGGTTCCGACGATAAAAAATGCTTGAGCTGCTCAGACCTGAGAGACGTGTTTTTGAGTCGACGCAAACGTCAGGTGAAGAAATTTGCTGCAATGAAACCAACGTCCGTGGAAAGGGGAAATTCTTGGATGGAAAGCGCTTCGCAGGGGATCATGAGCCCATGAGATGAACGGGAAGCCAGCAGGTCATTGTCCTGATCGATTGAACAAATTCACTACCACAACCTTTCAACTTCATCAATCATTTTGTCTGATTGCAAGCTGGGGAATCCAAGTTTTAAGCCTTTGATATGATGCACAAATGGCTTGAGGCCCATGCCGCTCTCATGAAAATTTTCCGCGGCCGGGGTTCGACGGCTGCCCGCCGGTGCAAAACAAAATCTCCTTGAATCCGCCCGGCAGGACAGATAAGAACATCTCTTCGGAAATGAACCGGATCGGCACCCTGCAGGGGTCTTTCGCCCAGCCCACTGAAAAGAAATCTTGAAGCAACATGGCCAATTGGAGTCCGAAACAAGAGGTGAAGAACCTGGAACAGGAGATTTCCAGGACAGGAGCGGAATTCTCCGCGTTGTTCATGGCGGTGCAGGACCTGGGCAGTCTGCTGAGAAGCCGGCCTCACCTCGCCTCTCCGGAAACGATCGATGCTCTCGTTTACATTTTGCGCTGCAAAGAATACCGATCCCGGAAGCAGGTCTTCTTTGTGTACAAAGAGGCAGCCGATGCGCTGGCGTCTCTCACGGCAGCCGCCGATATCCCCGAAGCCGTTCGACAGCGAGCGCTGAACCGGCTGAAAAGTCTTGTCGTTGGGGAAGAAGGTCCCGCTCACCGAGCCGCTGCGGAGGCATTGGGAGCCCTCCCCCTGAACATTCAGGGTCCCCGGCTGGAAGAGCATCCGGTTGCCACTCCGATTCCTGCGATCTCGTGGACTGAATTGCTGCGCACGGAGGGTCTTCAGCCGCGCCGGGCCGTGCGAACCTTCGGTCGAAGTCTCGCGATGGCTCAACACGAACAACACCGCTGGTTTGTGGTCAAGTTTCTCCGCAGGGGCGATTCCGTTCTTGACGCACACCGGGAAGCTCTCTGGATGACACATCTGCGCGATCGTCGTGCCGCGATCCCACTCAGATTCGACATTCCCCAGCCGGTTTCGATCCACGGCAGCTACATCCTGTCTCTACCGGATGCTCCTCGACCCGGAATGGATGCGGCAGCTCTCCACCCTGAACGGTACGCCATCGCTTTTTGGGCTCACCGTGATTATTTCACGTATCTCAACGAACACGTCGAACACCCCCCTTTGAATCCCCTTGAGTTCCGGGAGGCCCTCCACCGTAACGCCTGGCTCCTGGGAAAGCTCGCCTCCTGGGGTATCGTGCACTCCGCTCCCATTCCGCTGTTTCACAACCGCATCCAGAGGCAGCGACGATCCGACGGAGGACTTTACCAGTGGCACCGGCGCGGCCGCCTGGACCGGTGGCTCCACTCCTGTCGATTTCCCAACCTGGGATTGTCGGGCATCCGGGACTTGGAGCATCTCACAGCTTTTGCAGGGCCCCCGCATGTCCTCTATCAACAGGTGGGAACTCATCTTCTCAGCCTGTTCCTGGTGGCGGGCAGCTATTTTCGCCACAAGGACATGGATCGCGTGGGCCTGGATCGCATGGGAAACCCCGTGGATGCCCGCGATCTTTTCGATCTCGAACATCTGGGATCGTGTCTTCTTGCGATCCTGGAAGGCTACCATCTGGGCTTCACAGGGAAGCCGGTGGAGGAGGACCTTTCGGAAAAAATAGACCAGCTGGCCCAAAGAATGAGGGATGAGATGGGGAGGGACCGGCACATGGAAGAAATCCTGCGTGCGGCGGACCAGAGGGAGATGACCGAAGCTGCCTTCTGTCATTTCCTCGTGGAGCGAGGGTTGTCTCAAGGGGATCTGGGGGGACGGAGCAAAGGTGAGCAGGACTTGTGCATCCTCACGGGCCCCCACCTGGGGGGATTCAACCAGCAGATTTCCATCCCCGAATTGATCGATTTCGTCGCGACGGTCTCCGCGCTGTGTATCGCGGGCTCCTATGATTCGCGAATTTGCGGCACCGGGGTGACGGGGGTTTCCGCCGGTGCATGGAACTCACGCTCAGGCAGGCCTTCCAAAGGCCCCGCTGCACGCCGTTTCGCCCTCTCCATATAAAAAGCGATCGTTTGCCCTGGAACTCTTTCGCTAGCGGGCGATCATGGCGCGCATCATGTCCCCGGCATTTTCGGCATGGTTGGACACATCCCCCATGAGCCGCACCAGTTCGGAGAGGTGATAAGCTGAAGTGGCATTGTCGAAGGGGTGGCTGAGAATTTCCGACAGAAGGCTCCGCTCCACCTGATCGGACTGAAATTCCAGCTCCCGGATGGCCCGAATTTCCATCTTCACCTGGGTTCGCTGCTTCTCGGAAAAGCTCTGAAAATAGAGATCCGCGCTTTCCACCAGGGGCAAAATCGATTCCTGCACCTGGGTGATCTTATCCACCATGAAGAGCAGGTCGTCGCAAATGGACTCAGGGATTTTCGTTTTCCGGTAAGACAGCCAGTGGAGTGAGTCCTGGGCTGCATCCAGCACCTTGTCCTGCTCCCGCAGGTACCAGAGGAGCTTGAATTTGTCCATGGGAAGCAGAATGCCTCGAGGCAGGTGCCCGCGGATGTTTCTTTTGATGCGGTCTCCCTGGTCCTCGATGATGGTCACCTTGTTGTGGCAAATTTCGAAGTCGGTGAAATTGTCCTCCAGATAGGCCTTGAAGGCCTTGCGAAAGACGGGCGAAACTTCCCGGATGAGCTGGGCATGCTTTTTGAGCCCCTCAAAAGGCGACTGACGAAAAAGGTTCAAGAGTGCCGTACGCATGTGCGTCCTCCTAGAGAAAAATGGCTGAGAGGATTTTGAAAATGACCACGGTGGGCAGCGCAGCGAGAGGCAGAGTGACGATCCAGTAGAGCGTGATTTTCCCCACCACTTTGAAGTCCACTCCAGCCACACCTCCGGCAAGTCCAACCCCAACCACGGAACCCACTGCCGCATGAGTTGTGGAGACGGGCAGGCCGATCTTGGATGCGATCAACACGGAAGTGGCCGTGCCGAAGTCCACGGCAAACCCCCGTGAATTATTCAGAACGGTGATTTTATGGCCGATGGTTTCGATGACCTTGTATCCCCAGGTCATGACTCCGAGTGCAATAAAAAGCCCACCTCCCGCCAGCAGATAAAAAGGGACTTCTGCCTCGGGCAGGATGGCTCCCGCCCTGTAAATGGAATAGATCCCGGCGACGGGACCCACCGCATTGGCCACATCATTGGCCCCATGAGCCAAGGAAACGTAGCAGGCGGTGAATACCTGCAACCGCTTGAAAATCTGTTCCGCTCCTTCACGCTCCAGGTTTTTGATGGTTCTGGCCATCCAGTTTCTGGCCGCGAAGCCGAGGACCACGGCAAGGACCAGGCCGATGAGGCATCCCAACGAGAAATCGATGCCCAGTCTCTTGCCCAGGGGCGTTTTGGTCAAAAACGAGAGCACCACAATGAGCACCGTGCCGCCCGCAAAGAGAGGGGTCCATCGCAGGGCTGAAAGAAATACTTTCGGCTGCCTCAAGATCCTTTTCCGGATGAAAACGAAGATGAGAAACGTGAGGGCTCCCGAAAACACCGGGGAAATCATCCAACTGAGGGCGATGGGGAGGATCACGGCCCAGCGCACGGCGTGCAGACCACCGGCGGCGACTCCAAATCCGACCATGGCTCCCACGATGGAATGGGTTGTGGACACCGGGAGCTGTTTCCAGGTTGCGACGAAGACCCAGAAAGCCGAAGCCAGCAGTGCCGAGAGCAAACCGACCATGACCACATTGGGGTCCGTGATCCTGCTGGAATCCAAAATACCGCGAGAAATGGTCGACGTGACATGGGAGCCGATGAAAGCTGCACCGATAAAGTCCAGAGTGCCTCCGATGATGACCGCCTGGCGAAGGGTGATGGCCTTGGCAGCTACCGGTGAGGCCATGCCGTTGGCAATGTCGTTGGCCCCGATATTCCAGGCCATGTAAATGCCCGCCATGAATGCCAGAACGAGAATGATGTCCGCCATCAGCACCTCTCAGGTTGGTTCCGCTTAATTCACGTTGAACAAAAGCCTGCGTGCACTGAGTGTAAAGCAAAAACGTCACGGAAATGCAAACTGGTTTTCACACAAACGTGGATTACTGAAAAATTTATGTTTTTTCCAGACTCGCTCGGCAACACGCCACAGGAAGGAATGACCCGCACAAAAATGGGGAGATCTCAAAAATTGAGGTCATGCCGTGCGGATGGCTCGCCACGGACGGGGCACCTGCAGGCGTTGAAAATCCCCATTGCACAGAAGCGTCTGCAGTTCGAGAGCGGCAAGGGATCTGACCGGCGCATCGCCCTTGTCGTGCAGGGGGGCGAACCTTCCGGTGGAGAGTCTTTTGTG
>CAZZHS010000063.1:15992-20169 GCA_964654275.1 uncultured Syntrophobacteraceae bacterium | reverse complement strand
AACTTATTTAAATTCCACAGTTTTTTGCACTACGCTGACAAACTTGGGTTAAAGCTCCTGTTTCCTTTCTCGTCAACTACCCCAATGAAGTTGTTGCTTGCATGGAGATCAATCCCTGCATAAAATTTCATACGGCACCTCCTCATTAAAGTTCGCTGCTTTAACACCACGCCAAGGAGATAATACATTTCTTGCCGTGGAGGGGAGGTGCCTTTTATATGATTATCAGATCTTGAAATATAATTTTCCTGGAAATCTCGAGGCTTTATGACGGCTCACACCGCCCAATCCTTGCGCACTTCTGCGGTTTGGAATATCAAAAGGGCCACCGTTCGGGATCATCGGCCTGGGGAGGCATTCGGGGCGTGAATCGCGAGCGTGCTGCGAGGGTTCCTGTTTTTTTCATCGGATGCAGCTGGGAAAACGGATATTTCAAGACTTGACGCGATCTTGAGGAAGTCATGACCTTTGAACTGCTTGTGCTTCTCGCCATTGTCACGGTGGCCCTGGTGCTGTTTGTCGGCGGCTGGCTGCGCGTGGACCTGGTGGGGCTTTTGGTGTTGTCGGCGCTGGCGCTCACAGGGCTGGTCACGCCGCAGGAAGCTCTGGCGGGCTTCAGCAGTCCGGCGGTGGTCACCGTGTGGGCCATGTTCATTCTGTCCGCAGGGTTGACGCGCACCGGGATCGCTCATCGCCTGGGACAGCCCCTTCAGCGCTTTGCCAAAGGCAGCGAGGCCGTGCTCGTGGTGGCCCTCATGGTCGCCGCGAGTCTATTGTCGGCGCTCATCAACACTGTGACGGTGGCCGCGATTCTCCTGCCCACGACAATGGAACTGGCGCGGCGCAGCGGGCGCCCCCCCTCCCGGCTGCTCATGCCTCTGGCGCTGGGCTGCCTGCTCGGCGGGCCTTTCACGGGCATCTCGACTCCCCCCAATATCCTGGTGACCGACGCTCTGCGCGCCGCCAACCTGAGTCCCTTCGCACTCTTTGACTTCACGCCCATCACAGCGGCCATCGTGGCGTCCGGAATCGCTTTTGTCGTGCTTATCGGCCGAAGTCTCCTTCCTGACCGTGCGGCGGATGCGAAAGGTGACCCTCACCAGCTGCTTGGCGTGTCTTACCAGCTTGACACGCACATCTTCACCACGCGCATTCCCCCGCGATCGCCCCTCGAGGGCCGCACCCTCGCCGAAAGCCGGCTGGGATCCGCACTTTTTCTGACAGTGGTCGCTCTGAAGCGCAAGGGCGCCCTCATGCTCGCTCCACGCCCCACCGACGTTTTACAGGCCGGCGACACGCTCATCGTGCACGGCCGCCCCGATCATCTGGAACGATTCCATGGGAGCCAGCACCTCCAGGTTGAGCCGTCATCGTCTGTCGATGAACTGATTTCACAGCGTCTGCTGGTGGCCGAGGGCGAGGTTGGGGAGGGGTCGCCGCTTGTGGGGTTGACCCTGGGGGAAAGCGGCCTGCGACGGGAGCATCGGGTCCATGTGCTTGCATTGCATGGGGTCGATGAAAAAGAGGTGAGGGAGCCGCGGCGCCGCCGGTTTGCAGGGGGAGATCGATTGGTTCTGCAGGGAGAGAAGGAAGCTCTGGAAGAGGTCGTCCGCCTGGGGTTTGTGGCCGAATTGCGCTTCATCAAGGTCCATGAATTGAACGGCCTGGCGGCTGACCGCCTGCGCATCCTGCCTGTTCGCGTGCCGGCCGGTTCGGTCCTTGCCGAGCGCGACCTGGTCGAAAGCCGTCTGGGCAATGTGTTCGGCCTGACCGTCGTGGGCATCGTCCGCGGCGATGAACTCCTGACCATGCCCTCGCCCCATGAAAAAATCCAGGTGGGAGATCTGCTGGTCCTGCAAGGTTCGCCTCGCGACCTGGAAGTTCTCGAAGGCCTGCAGGAACTCGAGATCACGGGTCGAAGTTCCAGCCTGGTCACCGAACTGGAGTCACAACAAATCGGCGTCACAGAGGTGCTCCTCTCGCCCCGGACCACCCTGGCAGGGCGGACCCTGGCCGAGCTGCTCTTTCGGGATCATTACGGAGTGAGTGTGCTTGCCATCTGGCGAAAAGGCAGGGCTCACCGCACCGGCCTCCAGGACATGCCCCTCCAGTTCGGGGACGCCCTGCTCGTCTATGGACCACGCCGCAGCCTGGAGGCCGTGGCCCGCGATCCCGAGTTTCTCGTGCTTGACGAGGCCGCCGCGCGCGCACCGCGCCTGGAGAGAGCCCCTGTTGCCGGAGCCGTCATGGTGGCGGTGCTGCTCAGCGCGATCCTCGGCTTCGTTCCCATCGCCATCGCCGGCCTCACGGGGGCCGCCCTCATGGTGCTTTTTCGATGTTTGAGCATGGAAGAAGCCTATCGCGCCATCGAATGGAAGGTGATCTTCCTCATCGCCTCCATGTTGCCGCTGGGGGTGGCCGTGGAAAACACGGGAGCGGCGCAAATGGCCGCAACAGGGTTGATCGCCGCTGTCGGCGACCACGGCCCGCGCTGGGTCGTGGCGGCCCTGTTTCTTGTCACCGTGCTCGGCACGCAGGTCATTCCCACCGCGGCCCTGGTGGTATTGATGGCGCCGGTGGCCCTGAGCACCGCAGCCAGCCTTGGAATCTCGCCGCACCTGCTCATGATGACCATTGCCATCTCGGCTTCGGCAAGTTTCGCGAGCCCTCTCTCCCACCCGGCGCATCTGCTGGTGATGGGTCCCGGCGGCTACCGGTTCCTGGACTACGTCAAGCTCGGCGTCCCCGTGACCATCATTGCCCTCCTCGTTGCCGTATGGCTGCTGCCGATCCTCTGGCCGGCCTAGGGTTTTGTCCGATTTTCATCATCATTTACACCCGGCTTTGATTGCCCTTTTGAGGGGGGATGGAGCGGGTTGTTGGGCCTGCCCCGCTATTTTGACAGAGCACCAGGGTGCAGGGAAAATCCGGCAGGGGTTCCGGGCGGGAAGCGCACCGGAGGGGTGCAGGGCAGGGTGGTGCGGGATTTCATGGGATCGGCAGGGTCAGAAACTGATAGTTCAAGACCTGGCCCCATCAAGATTTTCGGCGATGTCGGATCAGGCCCGCTTCCACGCGGCAGAACAGGAGCGTTTTGGGCGCGTAGCGAGACAGGTCGATTCCGAGCAGAGCGGCCCTTTCGTGCACAACAGGCAGTGGCCCGGGGTTGGCCTTGCTCCAGAACGGACGCAGTTCACGCAGAAAGATGTTCACCGTCACGGGGCCCACGCCGTAAAATGCCAACAATCGGTCTTCGAGGTCCCTTCCATCAGCAGCGGTTTCATGGAGCCGCTTCAGGCTCCCCGCGTACTCTCGAACCAGCTGCTCGCAATTGCTCAGAATTTGGGACGACTTCCGGTTGTCGTAACGCACGTAGCCGCCCTCGCTCATGATGGGATCGATCAGGTAGTCCAAGCCGGTGTTCAGGATTTTTTCGGGCTTGAGCAATTGGTGCCGGGCGAACGCCTGGTAGGTGTGTTTGGCGACGGTCTCCGAGATGCGTCCGCCAAAGAGCAAGCTCGCAAGAAACCAATGGAAGGTTTCCTCATCGTCGTCGTTTGAGAGGACGATGCCCAGTTCCTCGGAATAGAGCGGGGTGCGTTCGAGTTCTTCAATATTTATTACCATGGTGTTCACTCATTAGGGTTAAATGCGGTTGCGTTTGGCCTTCGGCGCATTCCAGGAAACAAATGTCTTCCTGTCAGGTCCTGGCGCCCTTCGAGTCCTCTCAAGAAGAAGCAGTCTCGTTGCGCCCCATGCCGCCCTTCGATACCCCTCGGTACCTCAGGACAGGCCCCAGGGCGAACGTAGGTTTTGTCGGGTTGTGGTCCTCCAAATCTCTTAAATAACGACTATTTCTTGTCGGTCAACTTGCCGCCCTAAAGCGGGGCTTACTTCGCTCGGGGCGAACGGCTCTGAGGCCGTCAAGTGTGACTGGTGGGTTTACAGGTCATTGATATTACTCAGGAAAAATCTTTGTCTTTGCCACATGCTGCCGCGTGGTTGCGGGGCACACACCGCTCAACACGAGCGCATAATGACCTGTTGTTCATCCTGCGGCCTGCCCAGAGGGAGCGAGGGGTACCCAAGGCCGCATGGAACACGAGCGTTGCTTTCTTCACCAACCCCATCTTCCTGACCTTCAAAACGAGAGGACGCGGTGTGAGCGCTCATTCCC
>CAZZHS010000063.1:12695-15892 GCA_964654275.1 uncultured Syntrophobacteraceae bacterium | reverse complement strand
TACGGGGTCGATGTGCAGGCCTTCGAAAATTTCCTGGAAGTTCAGAAGCTTGACCGGGTGGAGACCCCCCTGGTTTTCATCGACGAAATCGGCAAGATGGAATGCCTTTCCCCTCGGTTCATCGAGCTCGTGAGGGCGCTCCTTCGTTCTCCCAAGACCGTTGTCGCCACCGTTGCCTTCCAGGGGCACGGCCTCATCACCGAGGTCAAGCAACGGCCCGATGTGATGCTCATCGGGGTGGACGCTCGAAATCGCGATCTTCTGGCGGGAACGTTGCCCCGGCAGATCGCGGCGCTGCTCGAAAGCTGAATTCCCCGGCTGCCGGCCGGCAATTTCCGGAAAGAAGGTGTCAAGATCACGCCGCGCCGTTTTCAAGGGCCGTGCAAGGCCGCTGGGTCAGTCCAGCTGAAGAAAGGGAAACCTGCCGAGATCCTCCCGCGTCCACAGGGAAAGTCCGGCCTCCTGGCCCACGGTTTCCACGGCGATGATGGCGTCGGGGTCGTCGAATGTGATCCTGCCCGCATGCCCCAGGCGCTCGAGCCTCTGCAGGATAAGATTGTCCAGGAAGGCTTCCACGTCCTTGCTGGAGAGCTTCCCCTTGAAGCCCCGCCGGTGCATCCGCACGTGAAAGCTCTTGCCGTGCAGTTGCTCGGACCACCTCTCCACAATTTCTCCGGCCTTGGCCTCGAATTCCTGGGGCGTCTGAAAAGAAAACGTTTCGGTCACCGTGATGCAGCGCGAAAGGAATCCCAGGGCTTCGGGTGATTTCAGCATCACTTCGCGAAGGGATTCCATGAGTCCCGCGGGGTCTTCAGTCCGCAGGGTCAGGACGTTGTAGAAATTCGTCTTCTGCAACACGCCGTGGCTCTCGAAAAAATCGAAGGCTTCTTTCAAACCGCGGTCGCGGAAGGTGATCACCGCGTTCCAGTCACGCATGACGCATGTCCTTGTCGGTTTTTGGGTGGGCGTTACTCCGTGGGGTCTCGAGTAAACCGGGCCGCGAGAAAACTGATATTTCAAGATCTGACCCCAGGTTGGTTTATTTTGCCGCAGGGAGGTGCCCGAAGCAACAGCAGGGAGCAGGTTTGGACTGGTTTTCCAAGATCTGGGGGAAGATTTCTTTGCGGTCGATGCCTGTCGCGTGGGCGGATGGCGCATTTACGCCTTGCGCCCAGGTGCTTAATGTTCTTACAGAATGTTGACCCAACCTTCCGCGATGCCTTCAGTCCCCCATTTGGGGCCGGTGGACCCCCAGAATGATTCTGCAACCCGGTGAGGCCTCAAGGAGCCGCGCGAAGAAAGCGAGCACTGGAAAACCCGTTGGGACGGCACGCGGCCGGCGCAGTGCATTCACGCCTAAGGGGTGGAAGGCTTAAACCCTCCAGGACATCAAAACCGCGCTCGAGCGGACTGCGTGCTGCAGCCCCGGTGTCCCGGCTGCAGCTCAGTCTCACCGGCGTGAAGTCATCGTGTCGCTGCGGGGCATAACCACCGGGGATACAAAGTGTCCTGGATTGCTACGGTTCACCGACACGTAGAGAATCGACTGCACCGCGGTGGCTGCGGGATTCAGCCCTGCGGCGGTGAATGAAAGGGTTTTGGATCCCGGGAATTTCCACAACAATCTGAAAGGGGGGCATGGACGGGTCCGGGGCCCTCCAGCCCCTCAGCAATCGACACGGAGGAAACCGCAACCCATGGGCATTTTCGACCGCATTTTCAATCGATCTTTGAAACCCTCCACATCCATACGGGAGGTTCGAAGGCAACCCGGCCCCATGACCGCCCATGAAGCCTGGGCCCTTGTGCGGCCGAGAGCCCGGGAGCTGGATGCCCGGGCTCGTTGGACGTTCGTCACCAGCGGGCTCGACATCAGCCGGGAAGGCCGCTCTTTCACGTGGGAGTTCCTGTTTGAACTCCCCAAACTTCGGGCCCAGGCCCTTCTCAGCCTCGAACCCGCGGCGGAAGCCGGCGATCCGGAGCGGGGCCCCATCGTTCTCGTTGAACGAATCAACCCGGTGTCCGGGAGCGGAACAGACCCAAAAGATGCCCTGCCCGAATCTTTTCGAGACTCGCCCGAGGTCATTGCGGAGTTTTCAGCCGGCGGAGTAGACTTCGTGGCGGGTCCGACCGACATGAAGCTGGAAGGGAGACGGCTCAAGACGGGAAAAGCCGTGTGGGTGACCTGGTTTTGGGATGAGGAGCGGACGGTGGCTTTCAGTCGCGAAGGGCCTTGAGCAGCCATTTTGCGCGGCGACGGGACCCAGTGTCAGGACCTTCTTTTCATCTTGCACAGCAAAGGAGGTTGCCATGCAGGGATGGTGCGGTTGTATTCTCGACGTGGATCTCAGTGGAAAAACATTGAATCGGGAACCCCTCGATCTCGATCCGGCCAAAGCCTTCATCGGCGGGCGAGGGTTCAATGACCTGACGCTCTTCCGAAGGATTTCTCCGGGAATCGATCCACTGGGGCCGGAAAATGTCCTTTGTTTCGGACCGGGAGTTCTGTCGGGAACCCCTCTGAGCCTGACCAGCCGGATCGAAGTGAGCACTCTGTCGCCCTACAGCGGAATCCTCGGCGACGGCAATGCGGGAGGCCGCATGGCGCAAGTCATGAAACGGGCCGGTTATGACCAGATCATCTTTTCCGGAAAGCTGGAAAGACCCGCCTATCTGCTTTTGGAAGACGAGCGGGCAACCCTTGTGGAATGTCCGGAATTATGGGGAACGGACACCTGGACCTTTACGGACGCCATGCGCGCCCGCCATGGAAAAGACATCAGTGTGGCCTGTATCGGCCAGGCGGGGGAGTGCCTGGTCCGGTTCGCTTCGGTGATCGTCGACAAATATGCTTCCGCGGCCAGGGGTGCGGGAGCGGTGATGGGTTCCAAAAATCTGAAGGGTGTGGTGGTCCGGGGGACAGGCCGTGTGTCTCTCGCCGACCCGGAAACCTTCAAGGCTCTGGCCGAAAAGGACCGCGAATTCCTGAGGACGGATCCGTTTCAAAATGAGGTGCCCAGAAAGATCGGCTCCCACTACGGCATCCTGAACTGGAACCCCGGCTACCGCAACTACGAGGTGTACTGGGGGCCGGATGATGTTCCCCCTCAGCTTCTGCCCGAATCCTTCGCACGCTATGAAGTCGGCCGCACGGGATGCCGCACCTGCACGGTGCAGTGCAAGAATCGTTTCCGGAT
>CAZZHS010000063.1:0-12595 GCA_964654275.1 uncultured Syntrophobacteraceae bacterium | reverse complement strand
GAGGAATCACTCCTGCAGGCGGCGGACCGGATCTATCTCCTGGAAAAAGCCTTCAACGCCACCCAGGGCATCAGCCGGAAACACGACCGGCTGGTTCTGCACAAGCGTGTGCTGGGAACGGAAGAGGAAAAACGGGAGCAGGCCCTGCACGAGGCCATGCTCACGGCTTACTATCCGGCGTCCGGGCAGAACCCCGAAACGGGGATTCCCACCCGGGACCGTTTAACGGAGCTCGGTCTGGGCTGGGTTGCGGACCACCTGGATGCGGTGCTGCCGGTTCCCGAATGGACAGGGCCTGCGGCTTGGGGATTTGAAGAATATCCCACCGGGAATTCCAGAGTGTGAGGGTCAAGGGTTTAAGGATGCCGGATGTCGCTTTCGGCCGCACCTTTCCTTCCCGGAGAGTTTCAAGCGAATTCCGAGAGAGAATGTGCTGCGCCGGGCGGCAGCCAGGAAAATGCGTCCGGGATTCGGTTGTCCGGGGAAGCCCATGAAAAAACAGTCGCAATCGGTCTCTGATGGGGAAGCAAGTGATTTGATGTGCGTGGCAGGGAGGCTGCGATGAACCTCAAAATCGAAGGATATTCGTTTGGCAGAATCACGGTGAGTGGGAAAGAGTACACCACTGACCTGATCCTTTATCCGGATGGGCGCATCGAAGGGGATTGGTGGCGGGCGCAGGGCCACAGTCTCATACCGGAGGATCTGGATGCGTTGATCGAGACTGCTCCTGCCAGACTGATTGTCGGGACCGGGGCGGACGGCCGGATGAAAGTGTCGGAGCGACTGCTCGAGGTTTGCCGGATGCGCGGCATCGAGGTGCAGGCATTCCGGACTGCGGAAGCCGTGAAGCGCTTCAATGAATCGGTGGAAGCCGGAGTGGCCGTGGGAGCCTGCTTCCACCTGACCTGTTGATATCAACCCGAGCCATGAAAAAAAGTGCCGCGAGACAACTGACCTGCTGCCCACGAAGAGCCATTGTGGAACGCTGCCTCTGGTGTTGCGAGGACAGAAGAGATGAAGTCCTGGCATGCGCTTCGGTGGGGTGTGTGTTTCACCCCTTCCGTCTTGGAGAAGCCATCCCCAGGAATGGCGACGTCCTTGAACTCATCAGGCGGAAGTGCCTCGACTGTGTGATGGGGTTGAGGTCCGAAGTCGACCGCTGCTCGTCGAAAGAATGCCCTCTCTGGTTCTTCAGAGGGGGCAGAGCGTCCGTGCCGCTTGTTTAAAACCTGAGCCCCTCGTGCTTTCGGGGCCGACAGCCCGGGTTAGGAACTCGTCTCTGGGCACTGGATGACGCTTTTTGTGAGAATTCACAGAGGCTTGCATCCATCCACTCCTGTGCGCCTTGTTGCCGGCGCATGAGCCGCCTGAATCTGCGGAAGTTCCCGTAATCAACAGACCGACCCGGTTCGTGAAACCGACCCGGTCTTGATGTGGAGGGAGAGCGTTTTCCACCTGCCTTCTGAAGCGGTTTCTGAAGGATCGTTCCCACCTGCCTGCGTGCCCCAGGCGCCCATCACCGTTTCGCGGCTGTGACCGTTTTCCAGCGGGCGGTTTCCATGAATACCGATCACGGAGTGGCGCAGAGGGAACCGATGGCGTTGGTCATTGACAATCTTCAAGAATTGAACATAAAAGAACGTTGATATGTTGTTGCGTTGGTCAACTGGGGGCGCCTTCCGCACACGGGACCAAGTGACCCCCATGCAAAAGGGATGAACCGTTGGCTGAGGAAAAAGAGGTGCGAAGCAAGCTGCGCCCAAACGTGCAGGGAACTGAAAAAGCGGTGTCCGGCGGTGCCGGTGCGGTGTCGTCGGGGGAGATGGTGCTGGGCGAGGACGATTTTCAGACGGTCGCTTTCCTGGCCCGGAGCCTTTCGGATGAAAATCGGCTGCGGATCCTCATGTGCGTGAGCCGGGGGAAGAAGTCCGTCTCGAGCATCGTGGAGGAGCTCGGGCTCTCCCAACCCCTCGTCTCCCATCACCTGAAGGAGCTCAAACGCTCCCTCCTGGTTCAGATCGAGCGCAGCGGCCCTTTCATCTATTACGAACTGGCTGATGTGCGGATTCTCGATGTGGTGCATACGTTGAGCACGCTGGCCGCTGACCTTTTGAGCGCCCGAAAAACCTTTTGAGAGCAAGGGAGGTGAACGGATCCCCATGGAAGAGATGCAGAAGATGGTGAACCGCATGGATCCGGAGGAGGCTCTGGCGCAGATTGCGGAAGTCCTCAAAACGCTTTTCGCCGGCTTGGAGGAAGAAGCCCGGTCCCAGTTTCTCTGGGACCTCATGGGAGAGTCCCAGGGGGACAAGGTGACCAGCCTGGTCCACCTGTGACTGGCCGAATGCATGGGCGAAGGTGTCGACCCGACGTAAATGTGTCAGAGACTGGTGAACAAGGTGGCCCAATCCAAGCAGCTTCTGGCCATCACCGATCCCGACCTGCTGGTGCTTTTCGAAGACTGGTTCGAAGAGCTGGAAGAGGAGATCACCGCGCTTGCCCAGGAGTTTGGGGTTCTCGACGCAGAGCAGCTTGCCGAAAAACTCGGTCTGTCCCAGAGGGGCGCAAAGTTTCTTCTCTCCAAGCTCCAGCGCGAGGGAAAACTCTGAATTGGAGCAAAATCTCAGCGAGTGGGGCGCAGGACGGGTGGGAGATGCCGGAAGCCGACCACCGTCGTCCCAGAGCCTTTCCGGCGGAAAGGCTGGCCGTTCGAAAAGCGAATTCTTGGTGCCGTTGCCTGCTTTTGCGCTCTTGGGGTGTCGAAGGAGGCTTTCACCGTCGAAGAAACCCGGAGGCTCAATACGCCCAGATTGATTTTTCTTCGGTGTTGTAGAACTGGTTTTTGATCCAGTCCTCATAGGAAAGCAGCCGCTCGAGTTCTGTGACCACACTGTCTGTGAGCATCGAGACGAGAGCGTCCCGTTTCAGAAATATGGCATCGCGCCTTCTCCCCATCACGAAGTCAAAGGCCTCTTTGACCAGGGCGGTCTTTTCGTGGGCACACGGGTCTTCAGGGTTTCTGTCCGGATGGTGTCGAAACATCAGGCGATAGTAGGCGTAGCGGATCTTCTGCTCGGCCTCCCCGACGGCCACCCCGAGGACCTTCCCCGCACGTTCCAATAGAGCCTGCTCCTGCAAAATCATTGTCATCTCCTCCGCTTTCGAACGGTGTCCCAGTCCCTTTCAAGCCCCCCATCACCATCTCAGCTGCCGTCTTTCTTGAGTTCCACCATGCGGCCGAGGAATGGGGCGGGCGGCAAAAAATCCACCAGTCGCAAATCCTTCCTTTCATTTCCGTTTGGGTCCAGGAACACGATGGTGGGGACCCCTTTCACCTGGTAGGCTTCCAGCAGTCGTTCGTACAGGGGATTTCCTCCCTTGGTCACGTCCACCTTGATCATGACAAAATTGCTCTCGGCAAGCTCCACGACGGCGGGGTCATGAAAGGTGATTTCCTCCAGTTCACGACACGGGGCGCACCATGTGGCGTAGAAATCGATGATGACCGGCTTGCCCGAGGCCTGAGCTTCTTTGAGCAGTTCGTCGGAGTAGGGCTTCCAGTTGACTCCCGGGCCTCGTATGGCCCAGGAGGTGACCAGAAGCGTGGCGACCACCAGGCACGCCACTCCCGCTCCACCCTTGAGCCAGGGAAAAGCCCGGAAACCGGCCCGGCTCTTGTCGACCCAGCCCAGGTGCAGACCTGCAGCCAGGGCAACCATGGCGAGGCCCAGGCTCCCCCAGGGACCGGGAAGGAGCGGCCTCAGGAAATACACGGCCATGGCCACCAGGACCCAGCCCATGAGCTTTCTCACCCATATCATCCAGCCGCCCGAGCGGGGGAGTTTTTCCAGCTGCCCGGAAAACATGGCCAGGACAAAGAGCGGGAGCCCCAGGCCCAGGCTCAAGGTAAAAAAGATGAGAAACCCGAGCCAGGGGCTTCCCATGGTCGCCACCCAGGTGAGAAGCCCCAGCACGAACGGCCCGATGCAGGGTGCGGCCACCACCCCGAGGGTCAGGCCCATGAAGAGGCTTCCGAAGTAACCCGTGTAGGATTTTGCCGCGGCCTGGGTGAGGCCGCTCGGGAGGCGCATTTCCCAGAGTCCGAAAAGGCTTGTTGCAAAGAAGATCAGCACGGCCGCCACGACCACGAGGACGAAGGGATTCTGAAGAATGGCCCCCATGAGCCCGCCTGTGAGCGCGGCCGCCACTCCCAGCATAGAATTGGTGAAGGCCAGCCCCAGCATATAACAGAGACCATGGACGACGAGTTTTCCCCGGCCTTCTCCTTCCCGGCCGGCCTGGCCGCCGAAATAGGAGACGGTGATGGGAATGAGGGGGTAGACGCAGGGGGTGAGGTTCAACGCCATGCCGCCTGCAAAGATGCCCAGGAGAGTCCAGATCATGGCCCAGCCGGAAAGAGGGCCCGGAGGTTCCGGCTCTTCACTTGCCTGAACGAGGCCTGCGGGGGTGCTTTCCACCGGCATTCCGGCCATTTGCCATTCGGGATAGCCGTACGGATCACGATAGACGTTCTTGTAACCGAGTTTTACGGCCACACGGGCTGCCGAGTCGCTTCGGACTCATGCAAGACCTTCTCAGTAGAACACGATGATTCGATCCTTGTCCGGACCAAGAAAGTTTTCGAGGGCCGCTGCCTTTCGCCACCTTGCCCACCAGGTGGGCTCCATGGGAAAGTTCACCGCTCCCTTGAGGTGCCCTGTCCGGTATTCCCAGTCCTGGCGGGTATCGACAAGAAGAAGAGCTGCCGGGTCGTTTCGGTAGAGCTCAGCCAGCTTCTCGGTTGTGATGATCTGGTAGCCTCCGGCTTTGGCTTCGGCCAGCACGTCGTCCCACGCGGCCTTCTGGGGAGGGACCGGGCGGCTGGTGAACCAGAGGGCTCCAACGGTGAGCAGCACCGCCACCAGGGCTGCGAGCGTGGTTTTTTTGTTCTGGATGGTGAAGATCCTTTTTGACGAATGCAAGCGGGCTGGACGCCGGCGCTTCCCCTCACGCTCGCCAAGGTTGCGAAGCCCTCTATTTCCCAAAGAGGCGGCCCAGAAGTCCTTTCTTCTGGAGCGTTGGTTCCGGCATACCCAGGCAGCGGCAGATGACGGTTTCCACCTTGTCCTGTGAAACGTTGGAGCCCTCGACCACGATCTCCTCCCCCACCATGACGGCCGGAGCCACCGGGAGATCCAGTTCGAAGTATTCGTCGTTCTGGTACTCGGCAATGGGTTTGGAGATGACTTCGATCTCGATGTCCTTGTACTTTTCGCCCAACCTGGGCATCATCTCGAGAAAACTCTTTCAGGGCTTGCCGTTGGGCTCATTGAGAAAAAACCTGACCTTCAGCATGTTTTCTCTCCTTTCTCGTGTTCTGTCAGACTTGTTTCACCGTGAATGGTGGGCGACCCGTTCACCTGGTCCTCTTCCAGCAATCGGTTGTACAGGGGATTCCCGCCCCTGGCACGCCCAGGCTTTTCCGGCAGAAGCGCTGCCACCCGCAGGGAGCGCCCGCTTTTCCCATGCCCTCCCCCTTCCCGCGGTCATGCGGAATTGTCATGTATGAGAATAGCAATATTAATTTATATGTCAATGAATGAGACGGGCGGGGACTTTGTAAATTGTTCCTTCGGCCTGAAACAAAATGGCCTTGTATGCGTCAACCGACCTTGGTCGAATACGAATCAGGACGGGGCGTGAGTGGAGGAGAGGCTGTGACCGTGTGCGCGACGGTGGAGTGATGACCGGGAGGGGGACCGGGGAGTACCGCACGTACCCCCGGCATAAGGGGTCACAAAGATGTTCTCCCTGCCGGGCAGCTCCGGTGCCGTGGAGCTGGACAACATGGCACTGCCGGCAGAGGGCGGAAAAGCATCACACCCGGGACTTGCCCATCAACGCCTGGATTTCACGGTGATAGTCGAGGTACCGGTTCAGGGTGATGTCGTTCTTGCCGTACTTGACGAGGGTTCGGAGGATCTCCTCGAAGCGGGCTTCCGCCTCGTCATGGGTTGTGGCCACTCCATCCGCGATGATGTCCACCAGCCGGTCGGCATAGATCACGATCTTTTCTTCAAGGGATTTCAGCCGGTAGTCCTTGACAGGCAGGCCGAATTCCTGCGCCTCTGCTTCCGTGAGTCCCCCGCGGATGTGCTTTTCCATGATGTCGGTGATCTCAGTGGGCAGGCCAAAGTTCCTGCCCATCTCAGCCCCGATTTTTCCGTGTTCCATGGCGTGCGTCCTGGCTTTGCCGAGGTCATGGAACAAGGCTCCGCGGCCGATGAGCTCCAGGTCAAGGTCGGCTCCGGTTCTGCGGGCAATCTCAAGTGCCTTTTCCGCCACCATCAGGCAGTGTCCGACATCTTCCTCGTTCATGCCGGCATTGCGGAGCATCTCCACGTCTTCGGCGGCCACACGGTACAGCTGCACGTGTTTTCCCTCGGCAATCCCGAAGTAACTCAAAATATCTCCGAGCTTGCGCTCCGCCTCGGCGAGAAGGGTCTGGAACCTTTGTGCGACGGGCTCGTCTGGCGCATCTTTGGCCGAAAGTTCGTCGGCCCTTTTTCGGAGAGTTTCCATGAAGCCATTGAACTTGTTTGAGAAATCGTCGTGGATGTGCTGAATGAATTCCTGGGCGGCCTCGACACCGTATTTCGATTCCATCAGATTGGCAAAGTCCACCATTTTGGTGATGTCGTGCCGCTCGGGTTTCTTGCCCACAAAATCCACAAAGGCGTGAACCGCCTGGTGAGGGTTCCCGGTTTTTCGGGCGCTCGCTTCGATATGAACGTCGGTTTTGGGCATGGCAGGTCTCCTTAAGTGTCACTGTGTGTGAGCTGAAAAGCTGCATTTCGCGCTGCTGCAGCTGTTGAGTTTCAAAGCAACCATTGCCGGACCATGCCGGCTCCCGCCCCCAGCAGCACGAGGTAGTGGATGGGCAGGCGGAACTTCTTGAGGAGGACGAAGGAAATCAGGATCGCCCCCAGGGCGAAGTAATCCGGGCGGCCCTCCTGGGTGAGCACCACATTGATCCCGAACCAAACCGCCAGGTTGAGGATCACGCCCACCACTGCGGCGGTGACGCCGGTGAAGGCCGCCTCCAGCCGCTGGTTTCCCGCCAGCAGTTCGATGAGCGGGGCACCGGCGAAGATGAAAAGAAAACACGGCAGGAAGGTGACGTAGGTGGTGAGCAGGGCTCCCAGGATGGCGCTGTTCAGCGGAGAAAGGTCTCCGTGAAGATTCCAGGCGCCGACAAATCCCACGTACTGGGTCACCATGATGAGGGGGCCCGGAGTGGATTCGGCCAGGCCCAGGCCGATGAGCATCTGCTGCGGGGTGATCCAGCCCCGGGAGACGGCGAAATCGGTGATGTAGCTCAGGACGGCGTATGCCCCGCCGAAAGTGATGAACGCGGCCTTGGTGAAAAAGACGGCGATCTGGGTGAGCACCTCCTCCGATCCCCGCCACGCCCACACCCCTCCCACGACCATGCCCCACAGGAGGGCGCAGATCAGGACCACCTTGCCCGCATAAAGCCACGAGGGTGACCCGACGCTGGAGTTGGTCGCATGGTAGGAGTCGACCCGGCACTCACCGGAGGAGGGATGGACTTCCTTTCTGCAGAAATGGCGCGGGAACAGCCATTGAAAAAACAGACCGCCCGCTGCGGCTCCGGCCACAATGAAGGGGAAAGGAACCTTGAAAAAGAATATGGCGATGAAAGCCGCGGCAGCGAAGCCGTAAAGCAGGCGATGGTACAGGGCTTTCGACCCTATGCGCAGCACCGCCTCCGCCACCACGGCCACCACCACCGCCTGGATGCCGTAAAAAGCTCCGGCCACCATGGGGATTTGGATGTGCGCAACGGCGAGCCAGCTCAGGAGAAGCATGATGAAAATGGAGGGAATCACGAAGAACGCTCCCGCCGCGATGCCTCCGGGGACGCCGTGAAGGCGCCAGCCGATGTAGGTGGCCAGTTGCTGCGCTTCGGGTCCCGGGAGCAGCATGCAGAAGTTGAGCGCCCGCAGGAACTGGCTCTCATCGATCCAGCGCCGCTTTTCCACCACCTCCTGGTGCATGATGGCGATCTGCCCCGCAGGGCCTCCAAAGTTGATGAACCCCAGCTTGACCCAGAATTTGAGGGCTTCCTTGAAGGAAACCGGCGGGGCAGGCTGAGACTGGTGCGTGTGGGGGCTCGTCATGAATTCCTGCCTTGTTTTTCCTGTCAGTGGTTTGCAGTGCGCGGCCCTTGGATGTGTTCCGGCACGGGCATGTCACGGCCGAAAACCGCGAATCCCACGGTGCCCAGGATCCCGAAAACGAAGGCCGTGAGAAGGTTCGTCTCGGGGCTGATCTGCCAGAGAAAGGCCCCGCCCAGGGCCGCTGCGGAGACGAAAATATCCCGAACGAGGTAGTAAAGCCCGAACATGGCCGCTTTGCAGTCGTTGGGCGCCAGGTCCATGATGAGCGCTTTGCGGGTGGGTTCCCCGAATTCCTTGAGTCCCCGGAGGATGAACGCCGCCACGAGCCACTCGAACGTCCGGCTGTAGAGGAGCACCAGCGGAAAGAGCGTGAAAAAGACAAAGGTCATGAGCACGAAAGGCTTCTTGCTGCTCCGGTCCGCCAAGTAGGCCACGGGGATGTAGACGAGCACCGCCGTGGCCATTTCGATGCTGGTGAGCAGGCCGAACTGGACCGCCGATACGGGGGCTGCAATGGTCTTCATGCACCAGACCACCACGAAGGCGTAGGGAATCTGCTCGCAGAACCGCACCAGGATGTCTGTGACGAGCAGTCCCTTCATGGCCGGGTTCATGCGGCGCAGCAGTTTGAAGGGGTTCTTCTCGGGCTTGAGGCCGCAGTTGTCTCCCGACGAGGAGGACCTGCCTGGGGCGTCGTCTTCAATGAGCCGCTGCTGCAGCCACAAGGCCACGACGGCAAGGACGAGCGCCACCACGAAAGCCAGTCGCACGCCGTCCCGCTCTCCCCAGACGGCGATGAAAAGACCCCCTGCAAGAGGACCCAGCGCCATGGGGATGCGGCGCACCAGCGAGTGCATGGTCACCCCCATGGTGCGCTTGTCGTGGGGAAGCACCTTGTACATGAGGCTCATGGTGGCCGGAAGGGAGATGGCGGTCCAGGAAATGAACAGGACCGCTCCCGCCAGCACCGCTTCCCACGTGGGAATGACGATCACCACGACAAATCCCGCCATGGCCACCAGGTTGAAAACCATGAGCGCCCGCTTGGTGCCGATGCGCTCGGAGAGGTAGCCTCCGGGAAAGGAGTAGAGGGCCGAAAGGAGGTTGTCCATGGCCTGAAGCAGGCCGATGACGACGGCACCACCCCCCAGGGCCATGATGTAGATCGGGAGAAAGCGTTCGGCCATGCGCTCCCCCATGCCCAGCAGCACCACCATGGCCAGGACGCCCACGGTGCTGCGCTGCAGGGCCAGGAAGCCTGCCACGCGCGAGGCCCGAGAGCTTGAAGTCTCCTGGAAGCTCATGGTTCATCCTTCACGATTCGTTCCTGGCCGCATCCAGGCGGCACCAGGCGTAGAGTGCGTCATACACCTCGAACTGACGCTCGAGGTTTTCCATGTCGTCGGGGTATCGCAGGCTGTAGCCCACGGCGATGGCTTCCAGTCCCGCTGCGAGGGGATCGTTGGCCGGCCGGTTGGTGTCGGCGGCGTTGACGATTCTTGCCATGCGCAGGAGGGCTTTGTCCGTCAAGTGGTACTCCGCGATCAGGACGTCAAACGTGCACAGATCTCCACGGTGATGGAAATGGGCGCCGGGCGTGTCGAAGGGAATCGCGCCCGCCTCCTGCGCGATCTCCATCACCTTGCTTTTGGGGACAAAGAGAAACTCGGCACTGGAATCGATGAAGCGCGTGATCAGCCAGGGGCAGGCCACCCGGTCCACGTGCACATGGGATCGTGTGATCCATTTCATAAAATATCTCCGTAGCTTATTGAAGGTTCAGGTTATCAAGAATCACAAGCCGCGTCCGCGTGTCGTCGACGCGTTCCTTCTCTGCGACTTTGGAAGAAGGCGTGCAGGTTGTCGAACAGCCGGATGCCTTCGGCCATGCGCCGATGGTCGTCGGCGTGTGAGGCGATGATGCCTGTGAGCAGGGCCTGGAAACCGTCCGTTTCGCGGCGTCCGTACTTGTTGTCCTTGAGGTCGATGTCGTGGACGATTTCAGCCATGGGGGTCACGGCGCGATCCTTCACCTGCAGCCGCTGGATCATGACCTCGAAGCTGCACCGGTCGCCCTCGTGAGTGAATTCCCCCTCGAACATGTCGAAGCGCAGCTCTCCCGGCCCGGGCACATAGTGCGGGTCGCCGGCAAACTTGAAGACGGCCTCGGAATCCACAAAACGCCGTATGAGCCAGCCGCAGGCGATGCGGTCCACGAAAAGGTTTTTTCGCGTCACCCAGGTCTTCCCTTTCAAGTTTTCCAGGGCTTCGCCCTCGCCGCCGGCCGTTGTGGACTCCCGAGACCATTGGGCCGCAAGATCTTTCAGGAGCATCTCCGCCGTTCCCTTCTCGGGGGCCTGGAAAAAGTCCACGGCTGCGATTTCCTCCAGTCGACGTCTCAGCCTGGCGATAGGGGCCGAGCCCTTCGCGGGCTGCTCAGCCTGGTCGAGGGGACTGGGGGGGCCTTCGGCAAGCAGCTGGCCGACTTCCTGGATGATCTTTTCGTAATCGGCCTTGCGTGCGCTCTGAAACAGGGCGACGATCTGCTGATCCGTCAGCCCCTCCAGGAAGCGCGCCTCCGAGATGGAACCTTCCCCGCCTCCCTCCACGATCTCCTTGAGGATCCAGCTCAGGTCCTCACGGGACTGCTCCGAAACGGGCATGGCGTACACGGATTGCTTGACGGCAACGGCGCCCACCTGCTGGAGCCGTCGCCAGATCTTGACGCGCAGTGCGTTGGGTTTGGGAGGAATCTGGTGGATGAGCAGCAGCCATTTTTTTGGGATGTTTCGGCTCATGAAAGTTTTCCTTAACAGATGTTGCATTGAATATGTCACAATTGTTTCATGATATCAAGGGCCACCGCGAGGGAATCTTCGGGGCCGGAGCATGGGCCGAAGGTTATGGACCTTTTCAGGCTTCGTCCCGCCCCGGTTCACGGAGAGTCTCGGGCAGGGACTGCATGCCGGCGCACCCCTGATTCAAGGGCTTCATTCCCACTGGCTCCGGGCCGGAATCCGGGAGTGCTGATCCAGGCCCGAATTTCCATTTCGACCATGGGGGAATGGCGGGTCGCCAAAAAGTCATTATTATAAGTGGCGCCATGCGGAGTGTATTTCGATGATTTTGCCGGTATTTTCATCCCTGGATGCCGGTTTGGACCGGAACTCAAATGGCTGCATTGATTTTGCCGGCACCTGTGAGAACTCATGGGATGCAGTGGGTAAATCCGTGGAGGCAGTGAGCTTGTTTCTGCAGGAAGCTGAACGGATGCGGGAAGGAGGGGTTGCATGGAAAAAGTGCTCGTGACTGGAGCCACCGGCTTCATCGGCTTTGAGGTGGCGCGCCAGCTTTCGGACCGAGGTCTCCGGCCGAGACTCCTGGTGCGCCGTCCCTTTCGCGGTCTGATCCTCAAGTCTTTGGACGCCGAAATCATCCAGGGGGATCTGATGCAGCGGGAGGGACTGAACCGGGTGGTGGAGGGCGTCGACACCGTGATCCACCTGGGGGCCCTGGCGGCCTTCATTTCGTATGGCATGGTCCGCCCGTCCATTGTCGGGGGATCCCGAAACCTCATGGAAGCGGCTCGTGAAGCCAGTGTCCGCAAACTGGTCTACGGCGGCACACTGCTGGTCTATGGCAACCAGAACGGTCCGATCACTCAGTCGACCCCGCCGGCTCCTGCCTCAGGCTATGGCCGCGCCAAGCTGGAAGCGGAAACGATGATGCGGGAGCTGGCCGAGGAGGCCGGCATGAGCTTTGCCTCCCTGCGACTGCCTCACACCTACGGTGCACGAAGCCTGTTTTTTGAGGAAGCCCGCCGGGGATGGATTGTCTTTCCCGGGCGAGGCAACAATCTCTACGCCCATATGAATGTCGTGGATGCGGCCCGTGCTCTCATTCAGGCTGCAGAAACGGGGCTGAAGGGGATCTATGTGATTGCGGACAATCTGTCCTGCACCTGGAACGATTTTTTTCACGCGGTGCAGACTTTTTACCCACGCCTGAAGGTTTCCCGCATCCCCAAGCCCGTGGCCCTTGCGGGCACCGGTGTGCTCGATCTGGCCAACTGGCTGATTCGGCGTCCCAATCTTTACTCGAGGGGGGCCGTGAACAGCTGGAACCTCAGCCTGCCCGTGGAACCGGGCACTCTGGAGCAGATACTCGGCATCGAGCCTCTCTATCCCACCATCCAGGAGGGGATTCCTGCAGTCCTGGATGAATCCATTTCTTTTTGCTGGCGACATTCCATGAAGGATTTCTGCCGTTGAGCGCCAACGCCGGAGGGGGAATTCCGCCTCGGCCTCCTGGACGTGTGGACGGTTGTCGCGGCTGATAAGAGAGCCGCCCGCACCCTATCGGAGCGAAGCCTCGCAGGCGGAGACCCT
>CAZZHS010000062.1:5633-20559 GCA_964654275.1 uncultured Syntrophobacteraceae bacterium | reverse complement strand
ACCCCCTGGGGGGTGGCGAGCACCCCATAATCCAGCTCTGAAGGCTTCTTACAAAAGAAGTTCATTTTCTGGATGAAGTGTCGGGCGACGACGACTGTTCCATAATCCAGGCCCGAAGGGGCGAACACCACTCATTTCCAGGAACGCATTCTGTCGGCAATCATGATCCTCTCCATCGACGTGGAAGACTATTTCATGGTCTCCGCCTTTTCCGGGGTCGTGAAACCCGAGGACTGGGACCGCTACGAATCGCGCGTGGAACGAAACACCCACCGGATTCTCGACCTCCTGGACGAATCGGCCCAGGCGAAATCCTGCGTCAATGCCAGTGCAAAACCAACTGGAAACCGCCACACGCTGCGTCTTTCTCCAGCTCCCTCCCAGGAAAATGGCCATATGGCCGACCGGACGGAGAGCAAGTCCACATTCCCCCCTGGAGGGGGGATAAAGGGGGGTGTTAGCGGCTGGGAGCAATCTTCAAACACCCCCCTGGCCCCCCTCAAGGGGGGAATCCCAGCGATTGAATCCCTGAACACTTCGGGGGCCGCTGCCTGCTCATCGGGGGCCACTGCCTGGTCCGATCGTGCCTCCTTGCTCCTTGCAAACGCTGGAACTGAATCTCCGAATACCTTTTGGGCGTGGGCTGAGAGCGATCTTCCAGACGTGCTCACTGCAATATCTTCCAATTCTGAAGTAGACGTTATGGCCGATGCCGTCCACTGCCGCCTGGCCTCTCAAAACCATGCGTTCTCAGGAACCATGCCCCAGCGGGCCACTTTTTTCTGCGTGAGCTGGGTCGCCCAACGATTCCCGGGCCTCATCCGTGAAATCCGGTCGCGCGGTCACGAAGTGGCCAGCCACGGCCACTCGCACCGGATGATCACCACCATGACGCCCGGAGAATTCCGCCGGGACGTCCGCCGCTCCAAACAGATCCTGGAAGACATCACCGGCGACCCCATCCTCGGCTACCGGGCCCCGAGCTATTCCATCACCCGGGAAACCCAGTGGGCCCTGCAAATTCTCATGGAGGAAAACTTCCTCTACGATGCGAGCATCGCCCCGGTCCACCACGACCTGTACGGCATCCCCGACGCTCCCACGTCGCCCTTTCTGCTGAGCCACGGCGATATCCTTCCGCCCGACAGCACCCATGCCCGGAACCTTGGCAGTCGCATTCCAGGCAAACTCGGCCGCGAAGGCCATGCACCGCAACTGCTCGCATCCAACGGCCACCTGGTGGAATTTCCCATGCCGACCCTCCGGTTCCTGAACACGAACCTCCCCTTCGCCGGGGGGGGCTATTTCCGCATCCTGCCTTACGTCTTAAGCCGATGGGGCCTCAAGCGTCATTCCCGAAACGGAAACGGCCCGGGAAGCTTCTACATCCACCCCTGGGAACTGGACCCCCAGCAGCCCAGGATTTCCGGCGCATCGGCCAAATCCAGGTTCCGCCACTACCTCAACCTGAACCGGACGGAAACCCGCTTCCGAAAACTCCTGCAGGATTTCGACTTCATCCCGTTTCGCAGCTATCTGGAATCTCTTTCTATAAACCTGGCATCCGACCTATCCGCCCCGATAGAGATGCACTGAATCCAGCGTCAGCACCTCCACCCATCTCGTTGAAAACTCATGAAGCCTCCCCTCACAAACGGGACCTTGACCACCTCCTCGCTGTCGTCGCTCACCACATCCGAAGTCATGGAGTGGGACCGCTACGTTCGATCCCATCCAGCGTGCAACCTTTACCAGTTGTCTCATTGGCTGCGGATCATCCAGGAGACGTATCGCCATGACGTCTATTTCCTGGTTTGCCGTGCAGCGCCCTCCAATGTTTCCGAAACCATCGCTTCCCGCCCAGAGCACGAACTGGATCGGGGAAATGAGAATTCCGCCTGGGACACCCCAGCCACACTAAAAGGCGTTCTGCCCCTCGTGCATCTCAAGAGTTTCATTTTTGGAAACAGCCTCGTCTCCGTCCCTTTTTTCGACATGGGCGGGATACTGGCCGATGACGATGAGGCGGAATCGTCTCTTCTCCTTGAAAGCGCGAGGCTCCGTGAGCAGCTGAGAGCCTCGAGCGTTCAACTCCGGCAGGCCTATCCCCTGGATTCCGTCCTCCCTCCTTCCCCGGAAACCGGGATGAAGGTTCACACCGGGTCCACGGATCGCAACGGCAGCCCGCACATCAGCGTTCGCACCCACAAGGCCCGAATGATCCTCGATCTCCCCTCCTCTTCGGACCTTCTCATGACATCCTTCAAAGCAAAGTTGAGGAGCCAGATCCGAAGACCCGTGAAAGAGGGACTGACCGCGAAGACAGGGGGCGTTGAACTCTTGAGTGACTTCTACGAGGTTTTCTCGGCCAATATGAGGGATCTGGGGTCGCCGGTTCATTCCAGGGAATTGATCAGGAACGTGCTGGAAGCCTTCCCCTCCGAATCTCGACTGTGCCTGGTGTACAAACAGGGCGCACCGATCGCCTGCGGTCTGCTGCTCGGCTTCGGCAAGACACTGTCAAACCCCTGGGCTTCGTCTCTCAAGACGCACAGCAGGCTGAGCCCCAACATGCTGCTCTACTGGACCATGCTGCAGTACGGCTGTGATCATGGCTACCAGCACTTTGACTTCGGGAGATCCTCGATCGATGAGGGCACCTACAGGTTCAAGGAGCAATGGGGCGCACAGCCCAGGACTCTCCACTGGTATCACATTTCGCCCAACGGGCCGGTTCTGAATCTCGGCGAACCCGAGAAGTCGAACTTTTCTCTGGCTGTCCACTTGTGGAAAAAGTTGCCGCTGGCCGTCAGCCGCGTCCTGGGCCCTCGTATACGCAAACACATCGGACTCTGAGAAGGGCGCCAAGTCTCCGGCCTGGCTGTGAAAAGGCCTCTCAGAGCACCCGCGGCGCCCGAACGAGCAAGAACGTGAACGTGCTTTTCATCTCTCACCGGTTCCCATACCCTCCCAACAAGGGGGACAAAATCAGGTCCTTCCACATTCTCAAACACCTGGCTGAACGGCACGAGGTGTATGTGGCAACGCTCATGGACGAGCCGGAAGACGCACATCACGCGCCCACCCTCGCTTCCTTCGTGAAGGAACTCCACTACGACACGATTCGCCCGAAAACAAAAAAAATCTGCAGCAGTCTCGCCCTCCTAAGGAAAAAACCCATATCCGTCGCCTATTTCTATTCGAGGGAGCTCCAGCGCCGGGTCGATGACCTCCTGGACCGCGTCCCCATGGATGCGGTTTTCTGTTTTTCTTCACCCACGGCCGAATACGTTTTTCGTTCGCGGCATCAGGCGGGCAAGATGAGGGGGCTGCATCGAATCATGGACCTGGTTGACGTGGATTCGCTCAAGTGGGAGCAATACGCGCAGAAAAACCACGGCCCCATGCGTCCGGTGTACGCCCTGGAGAGCAAATACCTGCATCAGTTTGAAAACCGGATCGCCGAAGAGTTCCATCATGTTCTGCTGGTGAGTGAATCCGAGCGGGCGCTTTTCTCCCAACGGGTTGCGGCGGCCCAATCCCATGCGGTCAGCAACGGGGTTGACCTGGAATATTTCTCTCCCAAGGCTCCCTCCGACAGTTCACGAAATGGTCCGAGACTCACATTCACGGGAGTCATGGACTACTGGCCCAACGTGGAGGGCGTGGAATGGTTTCTCCGCGAAGTCTTTCCCAGGTTGCAGTCAGTTTTGCCCCACATCACCTTCTTCATTGTGGGCAGGCGTCCCGCACCTTCACTCAGGCGGCTGGCAGAAAACATTCCTGGGGTCCGGGTGACCGGATATGTGGAGGACGTTCGAACCTACATGGCGGATGCAGACGTCTGCATCGCCCCCCTCCGTGTTGCCAGAGGCATCCAGAACAAGGTGCTCGAGGCCATGGCCATGGGAAAGCCCGTGGTGTGCACCCCCGAGGCCCTGGAAGGCATTCAAGCCGTGCCTGAGCGGGACGCGATCCAGGCGGATGGAGCTTCAGGATTTGCCGAAGCCATTCTTCAACTCCTCAAGGACCCCGTCCGCAGGCGCAATGTCGGTGCATCGGCGCGGAGCTTCGTGGAAGAAAACTTTTCCTGGCAGAAGAACCTGACGGCTCTCGACGTGCTGATCCAAACGCCGGTCCGCTGATGGTGCACCTCCGCGCTTCGAGCATGTCCTCACAGGCTGCACCAGCGGCTTTTCCGTCACCCATTGCGGACAGGCCCGGACTGGCTTACGTGGTCAACAGCCTGAACCCGGGAGGCACCGAACGGCTGGTGGTGCAAATGAGCCAATCATTTTGCCGTGAGTTCGCCGTATTCGTCGTGTGCCTGGACGAGCCCGGGCTGTGGGCCGCGGGTCTCCGCCGTGAAGGCATCCCGGTCTACAGCCTCTGGCGACAGCCGGGGATGGATCTCAGCATGGCCGTTCAACTGGCTCGCTTCTGCAAACAGCATCGCATCGAAATTCTTCATGCCCACCAGACCACCCCCTGGTTCTACGGCGGCTTGTCACGATGGATTCACGAGAAACCTCGCTTGCTCTTTCAGGAGCACGGCCGTTTTTTTCCGGAAGTCGAAAACAGGACAAAGGCGTTTGTCAACAGGGCATTCATCAAACCCGTCACCCACCGATTCATCGCGGTTTCCGAGGACGTGAAAAAGCGCCTGGAGAAGTACGAAGGGCTTGAGGGCGCCCATATTGAAGTGGTCTACAACGGGGTCATTCCGGAGGTTGCTCCGGATGTGCCCACCCGAAATCAGCTGCGCCATGAATTCGGTTTCGGCCCGCAGCATGTCGTCATCGGAACCGCAGGCCGCTTCGACCCCATCAAGAACCTGCCCCTTCTGCTCAGGAGCCTGGCAGCCCTCTGCAAGGAAAATCAGTCGGTTCGAGGCCTCATCCTGGGCGATGGACCCGTTTTTGACGAGATCCAGACATTGAGGGACCAGCTGGGCCTTGCCGACACGGTCGTCATGCCGGGACACCGGGACGATGCACGGCGGCTGATCGGGTGCATGGATCTGTTCGTCCTCTCGAGCCTCAGCGAAGGGACCTCCCTGGCTCTCCTGGAAGCGATGGCCGCGGGCGTGCCGGTCGCCGTCACCGCCGTGGGGGGAAACCCTGAGATCGTAACGGCTCGTGAAACGGGATGGCTGGTGGATTCCGATTCCGTTGGACAACTCACGGCCGCCCTGCGGGATGCCGCCTCCCACCCCGAGAAAGCCCGCCATTACGGGGAAAACGGTCGACGCCGGTTCGAGGAAAGATTTTCCTTCGACAAGATGATCAGCGCATACCGGGGCATTTACAGCGAGATGCTGGCCTCGAGCGGGCGTGTTCCATGAATTTTTCCATCATCATCCCTGCCAGGAACGAAGAGAAAAACATTGGGCCGTGCCTGCACTCCATCGCCTCTGTCGACTGGCCCCGCGAGGATTTCGAAGTTCTCGTCGTCGACAACGGCTCCGTGGACCGGACCGTGTCCATCGCCCGGTCCCATGGTGCCAGGGTGTTCCTGCGGCCCGGGGACACCATTTCCGGGTTGCGCAATTTCGGCACCGGGCAGGCCGGGGGAAAGATCCTGGTGTTCCTCGATGCCGACTGCACCGTTGCGCCCTCATGGCTTCGGGAAGCCGCTCGATACCTTGACCGGGAGGACGTGGCGGGATTCGGGAGCCCCCCGGCGATCCCCATCGAGAGCACCTGGGTCCAGAGAGCCTGGTTCCGCGTCCGCAAAAAGGAGAGCATCGGGGAGACGAAATGGCTGGAGTCCATGAACTTGTTTGTGCCGCGACGCACCTTCAGCCATGTGGGCGGGTTCAACGAGGAGCTGGTCACCTGCGAAGATTATGATCTTTCCCTGCGCCTGAAAGAGCAGGGCCTTTTGATCGCCGATGAGCGCATCATCGCCGTCCACCACGGGGAAGCCCGGTCCATCCCCCACTTTTTCCGAAAAGAATTCTGGCGTGCCCGGAGCAACCTGAAAAGCGTTCGCGCACACGCCTTCGAGTGGAGGGAGCTTCCCAGCCTGGTCCTTCCTGTCCTGCATTGCCTGCTGGCCCTTTTTGTTCTCGGCTACGCCCTGATCAACCTCCTGGTTACGGACCATGCCGCCGATTACGGTCTGCTGATGCTTTTCATGACCTGGCAATCCCCTCTTGCCCTGCTGGCCTTGTGGAAGACCAGGGCATCCTGGAGCGCCCGCATCGCTTCACAGCTCTACATCCTCCTGAACGTCTATTTCCTTGCCCGCGGGCTCGCAGTCTTTCAGCGGAACTGAACCCTGAGAATTATGAAAACTCCCCAGGCGCTCACCTCCGGAATCCCCCTGATCATTCAGGAAACCGTGGGGATATTGAGAGAAAACCTCCCGGTCAGAACGGGAATCCCCTGCCCCAGGGGTCTCTTCTACCCTGGAGCAACCTTCTTTCTCCAGGCTTCCGAAGCGTTACCACGCGAAACATGCATCGCTTCCCCTGTGGAGGGGGGCCCAAGGCAGGTGAAAGAGAGTGACACGCCCCCCGATACTTCGGCTGCCGATGGGTTTTTAAAGCCTGCCGCTCACGGGCTCGAGCACCGCGCCGATGCCTCACACCCTCGCCCTACCCAGACCAGGGCCACCGCATTATGGCCCGACGGCAGCATCAAATGGCTGCTCACGGATTTTTGCGTCTCAATCGCCGCCGGTGAAACTCAAACACTGTACCTCTTTCCCCATCCCGAAACCGAACGTGGCCCTTTACCTCTCCATGCGGTCAACATCACGGAAACCAGGGAAGCGTTCGTCGTGGACACGGGAGCAGGCATTTTTAAGGTTTCGCGTGACACCCTCGACCCATTCATTTCCGTGGAAACGGGAGACAGGGCAGTCCTCACCCATAATGCGTCGCGGTGCCTGCTGACCCTTCCGGACGGAAGCCGTGCCGGGGACGTGATCGACCGCAGCCGCCTGGAAGAGCGCGGTCCTCTGCGGGCCACTCTCGTGAAAGAGGGACGATTCGTCGGTCCCAAAAATCAACCGTGCTGCAACTTCGCCCTTTATCAAACTTTTTTTGCGGGCAGCACCGTTTGTCTTCTCGACTGCATCCTTCACAATCCCCGGGCGGCCCGCCACCCCGGGGGGGTCTGGGACCTCGGCGACCCCGGTTCCTTCTTTTTCAAGGAACTGGCCCTCAGCCTCGGCTGCGAACGTCCGTTTCACAGCCTCGAATGGCAGGAAGAACCCTCCGCCGCTCTCAAAGTCAGCCAGGAACAGCCGTTCATTCTTTACCAGGATTCCAGCGGACTCGAAAACTGGGATTCGGTCAATCACATCGACCGTGAATCCCGTTCGACCGTGTCTTTCAAGGGCTACAAGGTGAAGGCCGGGCGGGAGAGCGCCACCTGCCTCCATGAGGGCGATCAAGCCACACCACTGCTCAAGGTCTGTGGCCAATCGGGCTGGGTGGCCGCAACGGTGGCCGACTTCTGGCAGAATTTTCCAAAGTCTCTGGAAGCCATTGAAAACACTTTGATCATAGGCCTTTTTCCGAGGCACTGCTCGAGGATCCATGAGTTGCAGGGTGGAGAACGCAAGCGCCACTCAGTGCTGCTGGATTTTGGATTGCCCGGACAACCCTCACTCATTCCCCAGACGCAGGCGCCGCTCAACGTGTTTCCCGACCCGCAATGGACGGAACGCACCCAGGCCGTTCCGTGGTTCACGGCCAGGCAGGATGATCCCGCGTACTCCGAGTATGTGTCCCACATCCTCACGGGTCCTCGATCCTTCCTTGAAAAAAGGAACATCATCGACGAGTACGGCTGGCGCAACTTCGGGGACATCTATGCGGACCACGAGGCGGTGCATCATCGGGGACCGGGGGCGTTCATCGCACACTACAACAACCAGTACGATTTCGTCTGGGGAGGTATCGTCCATTTTCTCCGAACGGGCGACCCCGGGTGGTTTGAACTGGCCCGCGACCTGGCACGACACGTGGCGGATATCGACATCTACCACACGGACGAAGACAAGGCCGCCTTCAACCATGGCCAGTTCTGGCACACGGACCACTACAACCAGGCCCACACGTGCACGCACCGCTCGTTCACCCGGTTCAACCGAAAAGGCGGCGCCCCCTACGGAGGCGGCCCTTCCAACGAAAACAACTACACCACCGGCCTCCTGCACTACCATCACCTCACGGGAGACCCCCTGGCTCGTGAAGCGGTTCTTGAACTGGCTTCGTGGGTATTGGACATGGATGACGGCTCGAAAACCCTGTTTGCCGTTTTCGATGACGGCCCAACGGGCCTCGCCTCCCAAACGGCAGGAACCGGTTACCATAAACCGGGCCGCGGTGCCGGCAACTCCATCAACGCTCTCCTGGACGCCTTCCAACTGACACAGGCGACACACTACCTGCACAAAGCCGAGGAGCTCATTGAGCGCTGCATCCATCCCAAAGACGACATCAACGCCCTGCGGCTGGACGAACCGGAACATCGCTGGTCGTACCTGGTTTTTCTGCAGGTCCTGGGAAAATACCTGGATTTGAAGGTCGAGCACGGGGCATTGGACGCCATGTATCACTACGCACGGGAGAGCCTGCTCCATTATGCGGCCTGGATGCTCGAGAACGAAAAGCCTTACAGTGAACTGCTGCACAAGGTGGAACTGCCCACAGAGACCTGGCCGGCCCAGGATGTGAGGAAGAGCCACGTCTTTTACCTTGCGGCAAAGCATGCTCCCCCCGAAGTCGGGGCGTCTTTCAAAGAGAAGGCAGAATTCTATTTCCATCGCTGCCTGAAGGATCTGCTCGAGTTTGAAACCGCCTACCTGACGAGGCCGATGGTGCTGCTCGCCGTTTACGGCCCGGTGCATGCCTTTTTCCAGCAGGAGAGCGAGGAAACCCTCCCTCACACCCGGCATGCCCTGGACTTCGGCTCGCCTCGTGGATTCGTCCCCCAGAAAACACGTTTTCGCCAAACACTTACAAGAAATCTCCGCCAAAGTCTTAAAGGAGCCTGGCAGCTCGCGCAGGCACGACGGCCCTGATCAACGGTTCCGGTCAGGAGGAGAAATCAAAATGGATCGATCCACCATCGAGAAGATCATCTTCGATGCTTTGGCAACGGCCAACCAGTCCAGGGACGCGAATGAGCAGATTGTCATCTCGGCAGATGCGAAACTCTACGGCGCCGACGGCCAGTTGGATTCCATGGCCCTTGTGGCGCTGCTGATCGATATTGAGGAGGCCCTGCAGGACGAGGGATTTCATGTCTCTCTGAGTGACGAGCATGCCATGAGCCGGTCCCGGAGCCCTTTTCGCGATGTCCCTTCCCTAATCGGCCACATCGAGTTGCTCGTCGGGCAGGCGCCGTGACTTCTCCACGACACATCCTGATCACCGGGACGAGCCGGGGGATTGGGCTGGCCCTGGCCCGCCACTACCTGGAGCTGGGAGAGACGGTCATCGGCTGCTCCCGTTCGGAAGCATGCATCACACACCCCTCCTATCACCACTTCCGCCTGGATGTGGGCCGGCATGACGCCGTCCTGGATTTTTTTCGCACACTGCGAACACGGATCGACAAGCTGGACGCCGTGATCAATAACGCAGGCGTCGCGCGCATGAACGCCTTTGCCCTGACTCCTGAATCCTCCCTGGAGTCGATCTTTCGCGTCAATGTCTTCGGCACGTTCTTTTGCTGTCAGAAGGCCATAGGCCTCCTGCGCAAATCGGAACATCCGCGCATCGTCAACTTCACCAGCGTGGCCGTGCCGCTGCAGCTGGAAGGGGAGGCGGCCTACGCGGCATCCAAGAGCGCGGTGGAAACCCTCACAAAAATCATGGCCCGGGAGCTGGCGGGTTTTGGCATCACCTGCAATGCCGTGGGCCCCTCTCCCATCCAAACGGATCTGATCCGGGGTGTCCCTCCCGACAAAATGCGGAATCTCGTGGAGAGACAGGCCGTCAAGAGCATGGCTCAGACCAAGGACGTGATGCACGTGGTCGATTTTTTTCTGCATCCGGCCAGCCGGTTCGTCACCGGACAGGTTCTCTACCTGGGAGGCATATCGTGAACGCTCCGCTGCTGCTCGAAAAGATGCGCGAACACGCATCTTCAGACGCCTTGATTGTCCGCAACACCGTCTATTCCTATGGGGATCTCCTGGATCTCGGTGAAGCGATTCGGAGCAGGCTCGATGGCGGTCAACTGCCCAGGGGCGCCGTGGTTTCTTTCCCTGGCGACTACACGGCGGAAGCCGTGGCGCTTTTCCTGGTCCTCATGAATCACGGGTGCATCCTGGTGCCCCTCTCCCCGGACTCTGAGGCACAGCAGGACCAATACCGGGAAATCGCGACGACCGAATACCACGTGGCCTTTGCCGACGGCATCCCCGTCCTTTCGACCACGGGCCGCAAAGCCGACCACCCCCATTACCGGGAACTTCGCCGACGCAATCGACCGGGCCTGGTCCTTTTTTCCTCGGGTTCGACTGGAATGCCCAAGGGCATTGTCCAGGACCTGGACCGTCTCCTGGCAAAATTTCAAGCGCCTCGCAATCCGCTTCGCATGCTCATTTTTCTCCAGCTGGATCACATCGGCGGGATCAATTCGCTTTTCCACGCCCTCACGAACGGCGGAACGGCCATCGCTCCGCACGACCGGAGCCCCGCGGCGGTCTGCGAAGCCATCGAGCGGCACCGTGCGGATCTGCTGCCCACATCCCCCACGTTCCTCAACCTCCTGCTCTGCTCCCGGGCTTATGAAAACCACGATCTCTCTTCGCTCAAGCTGGTGACCTACGGCACGGAACCCATGCCTCATAACACGCTGGCGCAGTTCAGCCGATTGTTCCCGCACGTTGCCCTTCAGCAGACCTACGGCACCAGCGAGCTCGGCATTCTTCGGTCCCGGTCGCGCGACTCGGGGTCACTTTGGGTCAAGGTGGGCGGCCCGGAGTTCGAGACCAGGGTGGTGGACAACAGGCTCTGGGTCAAATCCCGCTGCGCCATGCTGGGATATCTCCATGAAGCGAGTCCGTTCGACGAGGAGGGCTTCTTCGACACGGGAGATGTGGTGGAGCAGGATGGAGAGTGGCTGCGCATCCTGGGACGGCAAAGCGAGGTCATCAACGTCGGCGGCCTGAAGGTGTTTCCGGCAGAGGTGGAAAGCGTCCTGCTGGAAATGCCCAATGTTGAGGATGCGGTGGTCTTCGGGGAGGATCATGCCCTCACGGGGAAAGTGGTGGCGGCCAGAATCAGGCTGCAGCAGGAGGAGGGGCTGAAGGAGTTCAAGACGCGGATGCGCCGGTTCATGAAAAGCCGTCTCCAGCCGTACAAGGTTCCTGCAAGGGTGGTCCTGTCCCGGGAAGCGCTGCACAGCGAGCGTTTCAAAAGAGTGCGGCGGGCCACCACCGACAGCTGTGAAGGGCAATGATCCAGCACGATAGCGTGAAACACCTCCTCAACCGGCTGTGTCAGGTCATCGTGGCCCCCCTGGCACTGCTGTGCTGGCTGGAAAAACGGACCCGGGGCCATTCGGAAACGGTATTTCATTTCTGCACCCATATCGTCGCGCTTCTGCCGGGCCTGCCTGGAGTCTTCCTCCGAAGGGCTTTCTACAGCCTCACCCTGACCCGCTGCTCCCTGAACTGCCACATCGGCTTCGGCTCGGTGTTCACCCACAGGAGCGCCGTGGTGGAAGACCACGTTTACATGGGCCTCTACAGCATCATCGGCTCGGCGCACCTCAAAAAGAAAACCCTGATCGGCAGCCGCGTCAGCATTGTGAGCGGCAAGGAACATCACTCGTTGGACGAACGAGGCGAATGGACGCCTTTCGACCCCGCGAAGATCTCCCAGGTGGCCGTGGGACCCAACGTCTGGGTGGGAGAAGGCGCTTTGATCATGGCAGATGTTGGAGAAGGTAGCCTGGTGGGCGCCGGCGCCGTCGTCACCTCCAAGGTGCGGTCCTCCGTGGTGGTGGCCGGCAACCCGGCCCGGTTCATACGGCGGCTCCGAGAGACGGAAGTTCCGGAATCTTCAAGAGATTTACACCTGGAGCGGATTCCAATGCATGACCGAGAGCAGGTCATCGAATGGTTGAAAGCCACGGGAATTTTCATCATCGTGCTCGGGCACCTGGTGGTGGCCCCCCTGGACCGGTTCACCTACCCCATCTATCCCAAGCAGCTGGGGGTGGCTCTCTTCATGTTCGTGCTGGGCTGGAACTTGGCCCGCGAGACCAGGGACAGCCTGCACGTGATTTTCCATCGCATGTTTCCCATGTATGTTTACGGACTTGGCTGCGCGGTGCTGGTCGGCATCCCCGTGTATCTTTCCACGGGCAACGTCCAGGAGAGCAACGTGCTGCCCTATGTTTTGGGTGTCAATGTTTTCTTCGACTTCTTCCCGGCCAATCCGACCACGTGGTTCATTGGAACCTACTTCCACGCTTTGCTGTTCTGGTTCTTCCTGGCTCGCCGCTTCACCGTCCGCCCCCGGCACATCCTCCTCTTCCTGGTTGCCGAAATGGGAACACGGGCTCTCGTGATGCACACCGGCATGAGCCTGGTTGCCTACATGCTGCTGACGTCCTGGATGACACCCTTCTTTCTTGGGGTGATCCTGCACCGGAGAGGGGATCTGGACCCGGCCATCCTGAAAACCCTTTTCAAATTGTGCATCCTCATGGGCTTCATCGGCCTCTGGGGGTGGCTGTTCTCTGGCCCGGGTTTCCAGGATGACTCGTTTCCCTTCAAAAAATGGCCTGGGGCGGAAGGCTTTCTGCCTCCCCTATTCATTTCCATACTGGTCTCCGTGCAGTATGCCTTCTATCCCCTGGTGCTCTTCCAGGTCTTCCGGCGGCTGTCCTGCCCCGCCTTTATCCGTTTCATCTCGCGCAACACCCTGGTCATTTTCATCGGTCACATGCCATTGATCTATGCCCTGGCCCCCGTTTTGTATCCGACCCTGGAGGGCTTCTGGGTCAAGCGGCTCCTCCTGCTCCTCATCTGCCTTTTGGGGCTGGGCCTCCTGTCGGAAGCGATCACCAGGGCGCTCCGACTCCCGCGTCTTCAACAAGATTTGTGGGCAAAGCTTCAGCAGCTCCTGCCTCCTGTTCTGCGGGTGCACTCCCGGCCGGCAGCACTCGGAGTCCAACCTGGGACCACCGACCCTCAGCTCGGCCCATCTTCGGCCAGGATCGACTGAAGGCCGCCGTCTCGTCCTCGGACACGACATCATGATGGAAAAGACAACCCAGCACACCCATCCAGCGCCGGAGGCCCTGTTCATTCCGGTTGCAGCGGGCTTCCTGTTCGTCTATCTGCCCACCATGCTCTGGCTCTGGGACCGCTGGACCCTCAGCGTCTGGCACCATGCTCACGGGCTTCTCATTCCCCCCGTGGTGGCCTACTTCTGCTGGCTGGAATTGAGGGACACCCGCAGCACCCCCTCCAAGGGCAGCGCCCTGGGGTTTCTTCTGTTGGTGCCCGCGCTCCTTCTCCATGTGCTCGACACAGGGATGCACACGCAGCTCCTTTCGGCCGCATCCATGGTGCTCGCACTGCCCGGGCTTTCGCTCCTTTTCCTGGGCAAAGCCAGGACAGGGCGAATCCTCCTGCCGCTGGCCTTCCTGGCACTGATGCTGCCGCTGCCCCTGGGGCTCACCCAACCGGTTCACCTGGCGCTGCGCAGTGTGGCCGCCGATGCCACCGGCTTCATCCTGACGCTGATGGGGCTTCCGGTGTTTCAGGATGGCTTCACCCTTCACCTACCTCACAGCACCCTGCTGGTGGCGGATGCCTGCAGCGGGTTCTCCACCCTTTATGCATCCGTGGCCATGGCCATGCTGCTGGCCTACACCACGCCGTCTTTGTGGCGGCGAACCCTGGTGCTTCTGCTGGCTGCGCCGGTGGCGGTTGCCGCCAATATCGTCCGCGTTGTGCTTCTCGCCTGGCTCGTCCACTCCAGGGGCACCGAGGTCCTCAATTCCTGGATGCACACGGGCTCCGGCATGCTGACCTTTGCCCTGGCCCTCCCCGTGCTCTTCTGGGTCGGAAGCCCTCCCCAGCAGAGGGCCCCTGAAAAAGATCAACAAAGGTCTCGGGGGAATGCGGAGCCCAAACTCGACCAAATTTCAGAGCGGTGAGGGGGATCCCCCCTGAGTGATGTGTGATGTTTTTCGACCACCCCACCTTGTGGATGCGTGCTGAGTTGTAAGATGCCTGAACGAATGATCGACACCCGATTCGTCCTGCCCGTGGCCCTGCTTTTTCTTCTGGCTGGAGTGCCCACGTTCATCCACAGCTACCGCGGTTCACTCGAGCAAGATGGCTACAGGACTACGTCGATCCCAGCACACCTGGCCCAAGGCACGAGCACCGGGGTGAATCGGCCGCACGGGTGGATTGAAGAAACCTACGGCACCTTTGACTGGCTGGAGCGTGACTACAGGTTCCCGGAGGGGGGAAGCGCCAGGCTCTTCGTGGCCCGATCCTACGATGCCAAGAAACTTTACCATCATCCGGAACTGGGGGTGCTTCACGGCAAAGCATTGGAGTGGACGGCTCGTGAGCGTTTCAGCACGCGGCCGGACATGCCGGTGACCGTTCTGCGGGGGGAACACGGAAGTCCCGGTGTCGCCTTCTACGCGCTTCTCGCCGATGGTGAATTCGTGGACAACCCCTACACATCCCAGTTGCGCATGTCCTTCAAGATGCTGGCTGGCGGCAGGAAACCCGCGACCCTTTTTCTCGCTTTCGACCCGGCATTTCCTCCCGGTGCCCCCGTGGAATCATCCCGTGCATTGGAATTGTTGAACGCCGCCGCAGAGGCCTTCCTCATGCAACCGGCGAAACCCTGAAACGCCCTGACTTTTTGAAACCGACCCGGCATTGCCGCTCCACCCGGGCTCGCTTCCCTCGGAGGCAG
>CAZZHS010000062.1:0-5533 GCA_964654275.1 uncultured Syntrophobacteraceae bacterium | reverse complement strand
CCTCCTGGGACTTGGTGCGTTTCCCTTCGCGGCATTCAATCTGGTCGCCTATCAGCTCCACCTTTATTTGGGCGACATGATGAACCTCGGGCTTCTTTTCGACCTCTCGGGTCGCAGCGTCGCCGAGTTGTTAGCCGTGGGGGGCTCTCACATTCTAGTGGTCGTCGGGGCCTTGGTCGCCTGCGCCGGGGCCGTGGTGGTGTCCGTGACCACGGTTTCGCGGTTCAGCACTGCGTCCCCTGGAGCCGCGGACACGAAGGCGCCCGCAGCCTGGAAACTGGTCGCGTTTGTTCTTGCGGCCATGCTGGTCACCACCCTGGTGCGACTCCACCACGATCCCTCCATGCGCGGGTTTCGTTTCAAGGCATCGGGGAAAGCGTTCGGCACGGTCGTGCAATTCACCACGGACGTGGACCGTGACGGGTATGGCCTTCTGAGCGTTCCGCCTGACCCGGCCCCTTTCGACAGCGCGATTTATCCCTATGCCCTGGATGTGCCCGGCAACGGCATCGACGAAAACGGCGTGGGAGGAGATCTGCACGCCGACCGTGCACCTTATGACGAAGGTGCTTCCGAACCTCCCCTGTTCACCCATCGTCCGCCCGTTGTGTTCATCATCCTGGAGTCCTGGCGGCACGATCTTCCCGCCGCCCGCATGAACGGTAGGGAGGTGACCCCCTTTTTGAACAAGCTGGGACGGGAGGGGGTGCTGACGACCAGGGCCTATTCGCACAACGGTTTTACGGCGCAATCGCGGTATCATCTTTTCACAGGCGGTCTATTCGGTTTGCGTGAAAAAACCAGTCTGATAGACGACTTCAACGCCAATGGGTATGAAACGGCTTGTTTTTCGGCCCAGGATGAATCCTTCGGAGGAGAGCTGGATGCAGGCTTCGAACGTGCCTCCGTGCGTTACGATGCACGAGAAGATAAGGATTTGCGCGCCTCGGCTTTCACAACCCCGGGCTCTCTCAGCGTTCCATTCGATGTGCTGGAACAGCGCGTGGTTTCCTTTCTTGAGGAGCGAGACCCCTCGATGCCTCTTTTTTTGCACCTCTTTTTTCAGGATACGCATTTCCCGTACCACAACCGATCCATTGAGCCCCTCCTCAACAACATTGTCTTGACACGCAGTCAGCTGAGGCCATCGGCACGGGAGGAAATCTGGGCCATGTATGCCAATACAGCAGCCAACGTGGACGCGTCCATCGACCGGGTCATCCATGCCGTTGAGCGCACAACAGGGCAATCGCCGGCAGTAGTGGTCATCGCAGACCACGGCGAAGACCTTTTCGACCATGGAGCGCTGGGCCACGGCACCGCCCTGAACGATGCTCAGACGCGAGTGCCGCTGGTGGTCAAGGGCTTGCCCATGCGTGTCGTCGAACCCGTGGGACAGTCGGACCTGCGCGATCTTTTCCGCCAGGCTTTGTCTTCTGTCCATCCCGACACTTCTCCGGTCGTGAACAGTGACCCTGAAAAGCGAGTGTTTCAATATCTAGGGCAGATATCCCATCCGCGCCAGATTGCATTTCTGGACGCCGCAGATCGGATCCTTTACGATTTTCACCGGGAGCGCGCCAAAATGAGTGCAAGCCATGCCTGGCAGATCCCCGAGGATATGGAACCGTCCGACCACGAACTTTTCCTCGATTTGGTCCACTTTTGGGAATGGGGGCTCTGGTCAGCGTTCAAAAATCATCGGGCAGCACAATAAACCAAGTCAGAAGCCCGCAGAATTCCCAAAGCCTGCAGGTAGTCGCATGACGGATGGTCGCGTTTCACTGCAAGTGAACCAGCATCGTGCCGCCAACATTTACTTCGCTTAGAAATGAGCAACAAAGAGCCATGTGCGGAATAGCCGGCCTCATTTCATTCATTGGCCATGAACCCCAAGAGGTGCGCAGACGAATCAAGTCCGCTGCCGATTGCCTCGTCCATCGAGGGCCCGATGCGGAAGGCCATTACGTGGACGGCCAAGCAGCCCTGGGCCATCGCAGGTTGAGCATCATCGATCTCTCGGGCGGCTCTCAACCCATGCACACCTTGGATCAGCGACTGCATATCGTCTTCAACGGAGAAATCTACAATTTCCCCGAACTCCGTCACCAGCTCGAAGCCAGGGGCCACCGTTTCCAATCCAGGAGCGACACGGAAGTCATCCTCCTCGGCTACCGGGAATGGGGGGAAAGCGTGGTTCCCATGCTCCACGGCATGTTTGCCTTCGCCATCTGGGACAGTGAAGAGCGCACCCTTTTCCTGGCGCGGGACCGAGTCGGCAAGAAGCCCCTCACCTACTGGAGCGATGGAGATCGATTTGCCTTCGCCTCCGAATTGAAAGGCCTGCTCAAGCTCTGCCCATCTCCTTTCGAGATCGACCCCGAGGCACTGGACTGCTATTTTTGCTTTGGATACATTCCCTCTCCCCTCACCATTTTCAAGGGCTGCAGCAAGCTGGAACCAGCCCACACCCTCACGGTCAGCGAGAGCGGGATCAGGAAGTGCCGTTACTGGCGCCTGCATTTTCGTCCCGATGAGAGCCTCACGTTGGATTCCGCACTGGAGGAATTCGAGTTCCTCCTGGACGAGGCGACGAAGCGGCGCCTCATGAGTGAAGTCCCCCTGGGAGCCTTTCTCTCCGGCGGACTGGATTCGGCCCTCGTGGTCTCTTCCATGGCCAAATCCATGGATCGGCCGGTGCTGAGCCATTCCATCGGTTTTGGGGAAAAGAGCCACAACGAGCTCCCGCTGGCCCGCATGGTGGCCGCCCACCTGGGGACTGACCACCACGAAGTCACCCTGGAACCCGATGCAGTGGATGTGCTTCCCCGCATCGCCCAGCACTTCCACGAACCATTCGGAGATTCGAGCGCGGTGCCGACCTGGTACGTGTGTCAGATGGCGAAGCAGACCGTGACGGTCGCCCTCAGCGGCGACGGCGGGGACGAAAGCTTCGGCGGCTACACATTCCGCTATTTGCCGCACATTTTCGAGTCAAGAATCCGCTCGTTGATTCCGACACTCTTTCGTACTTCGGTGTTTGGTATTGCAGGCCTCCTTTACCCGGGCAGCGCCCGGTTGCCCAGGTACCTGCGCCTCAAAACAATCCTGGAGAACCTCGCCGTGAGTGACGCGCGCGCCTTCTACGAGGATCTGATATGGCTCAGGCCCGACACACGAGAAAGACTTTATTCGCAGGACTTCATGAAGAAGCTTCAAGGGTACACACCATTTGAGTGCGTCCAACCATTTTACACCGGGTGCGATGGCGACGACCCCCTCAGTCGCAGCCTGTTCACCGATGTCAATTTCTACATGACGGAAGACGTGCTCGTCAAAGTGGACAGGATGAGCATGGCCCATTCCCTGGAAGTGCGCTCTCCCCTGCTCGATCACCACATTCTTGAATTTGCGGCGCGCCTCCCCGGAAAGCATAAAATCGACGGCTCCCACGGAAAAGTGCTGCTCCGGGCTGCCGCTGCCAAACGATTGCCCCCCAGGATCCGGTCGGCACCCAAACAGGGTTTTGCCATACCGGCCGCACAGTGGCTTCGCCATGAGCTCAAGGACATGGCCCACGGTCTGATCCAGGAAAGCAGCCTGGCAAGGGCGTGCCTGAACAAGTCCGAAACAATGTCTCTTTGGACCGAACATCAAGCTGGTCAAAAAGACCATAGCGTCTTCCTGTGGGGGCTCATGATGCTCGGATTGTGGGAAAGGGTCTGCCGTTCATAGGACATACACGAGAGCAATCATGACGAAGCAGGCCAATAATGGGCGATGCCATCTGCGGCACGCACAAAGGATCGACATTGTTTTGCTTGAACACCTGCGAAATTTTGATACGAAGTGACGGGGTAACTCCCGAGGACGACGAGTCGCGGCGGGAGCCGGCCGTGCATTTCTACAACTGCCTTGCGATTTCATACCGAGGAGTGTGAGTGGAATCTGTTTCATTGAAAGTCACGGACGATGAAATCGGTGCTGCCGAGCCGATGACCGGACCCGCAAAGAGTTGCGATGCCGGCATGGACCCGGGCGAACCGGTGGAAGTTCCCGAGAGACTGGCCCATGTGACGGTCATCGAGCCGCGCTCCGGCTGGCGCCTGGTCGATTGGAAGGAACTGCGCGAATACCGGGATCTCTTTCGGTTTCTCGTGTGGCGGGAGATCAAAGTGCGTTACGCGCAAAGCGCTATCGGCATCGGCTGGGCGGTCATTCAACCGGTGTGCTCCATGATCATTTTCACGATCATTTTCGGTCGCTTTGTCGGCGTGTCGTCCGACGGGGTCCCTTACGCGGTTTTCAACCTGACCGGGCTCGTGCTTTGGACCTACTTTTCCAACGCCATGACCGACGGCGTCAACTCGCTGATATCCAACATCAACATGCTGACCAAGATCTATTTCCCTCGAATGCTCATGCCCATGTCCGCCGTCGCCGCGCGGCTCGTGGATTTTTGCATCGCCCTGTGTATTTTGGCGCTCTTGATGGCCTGGTACAGAATCGTGCCCACAACGGGCATCACGCTTCTGCCCCTCTTTGCGGGCCTCATGGTTTTCACGGCCGCGGGGCTCGCCATGTGGCTGACCGCCCTGGCCGTCCAGTACCGGGACGTGAAACACGCCATGAACTTCGTCGTGCAGTTGCTCATGTATGCCGCACCGGTTGTGTACCCGGCGAGCATCATCCCGGAAAAATACCAGCTGCTCTATGCCCTGAACCCCATGGTCGGGGTCATCGAGGGCTTCCGCGCCGTCATGCTGAGCACCCGGCCCATACCCTGGGATTTCCTGGCCATCGGCTCCCTTTCGGCCATGGTCATCCTCCTTACCGGCATGTTGTATTTCCGGCGGCGCGAACGTCTCTTTGCAGACGTGGCCTGATCGAGTTCAATGAACACGCGCAGATGGCAACTCCCTTTATCTGAACGGAAGTGACCCACAATGGTTCCCATCATCCAAGTCGAACATCTGTCAAAGGCCTACCGCATCGGGCTGAAAGAGCAAGTACCCGACACGCTGATGTCGGCGGCCACCGGCTGGATCAAGTCCCCCTTCAAGAATTTCCGGAGGCTTCGACGGCTCAACACTTTCAATGTGCAGGAGGAAGCCGACGACATCCTTTGGGCCCTCAAGGATGTCTCTTTCGAGGTACGGGAAGGCGACGTGGTCGGGATCATAGGCCGTAACGGAGCGGGCAAATCAACTCTCTTGAAAATCCTCTCGCGGATCACGGAGCCGACCAGCGGGCGCGCGGTCATCCGGGGACGGATCTCCAGCCTCCTGGAAGTCGGAACGGGATTTCACCCGGAACTCACCGGCCGGGAAAACATCTACATGAACGGCACCATCCTCGGCATGACCAAGAAGGAGATCGACCGCAAGTTCGATGAAATCGTGGATTTTTCCGGGGTCGAAAAATTCCTGGACACGCCCATCAAGCGCTACTCTTCCGGCATGCAGGTCCGCTTGGCTTTCTCTGTCGCCGCCCATCTGGAGCCGGAGATTCTCATCGTCGATGAAGTGCTGGC
>CAZZHS010000061.1:0-21232 GCA_964654275.1 uncultured Syntrophobacteraceae bacterium | reverse complement strand
TTGCAGAAGGACTTGGCCATCTTCATGGCCCCGTGGCTGTTGATGCTTGTGATGCACACCACCACATCAGCCCTGCCGAGGATCCGTCGCAGTCGATCCACGCCATTGCCGGTGCAGCCATCGTGGTAGAGGCACTCGCCTCCCAGTTCCTGGACCATGCAGCGGTATTCGGGCAAAGTTTTTTCCGTGCCGCCCAATATGGCGATTTTCATTCTTTGTAAAGGGCAGCAGTCCGGCCGATCCCCTGCTCCCATGAATTCACCGACACCCCGGCAAACGAGCGTCCCCCTCTTTGGCGTGGGGGATTCCGCGGCGGCACAAGATCGAGCACAGCAACCGTTCTCTTCACGCAGCGTCTCTCCCGGATCCTTGCAGGGCAAGCCGGCGTTTCCGCAGGACGCCTTTTCCTGCGACACCCGCCGGAGCTGCTCTTCCAATGCCGCAGTCTTTTCCTGCTCCTGATGCAGCGCGTGCGCAAGCTTTCTCATCTCCCTCTGCTGCCGCCTGCAAACACTTTGCGAAGAAAAACCGACCCCCCGATTGCCTCCCATGGATGCCTCCCGGGGAGAAGAAACGGCAGGTTCCCGAGGGGCGGTTCGAAGTCGCTGAACCTCTGCCTGAAGCGCTTCAGCAGCCTTGTGAAGCCGCTGGTTTTCTTCCATGAGACGTTCCAGAGTCTCCCGGGTGTCTTTTTCTTTCTGCTCCTCCCTGGAATGCGACGCAAGCATTCGAAGCAGGAGACCATGGAGGCGCCGCCGCCCCTCCAGGCGCACCTCCTCCCGGGAGTCACTGAGCGCCGCCCAAATGAAGGGAAGGGGCAAATCTGTCCGGTGTTCAGTCATTTCTTCGGGAGAGGAATTTCGCACTCTTTTGACCGTTTCACCGAAGCGCTTTCTCAGTTCCTTGTTGATTTCCCGCACCAGGGGCTCATGGCTGTGGCAGGCCTCATGGAGTTCGAGGAAGATCCGGACGGGGTCCGGATCTCCCTCTCCACCACCCGCCAGATGGAATTTTGCCGCAAGCCGCTGCTGTTGCTTCTTATTGAAGCCCAGCCCCAGAACCGCAACCGCCCCCAGGCAGTCGGCATGCCAGAGGGGGGCGCAATGGTGTGTCGGTCTCTGATGCCCCGTGGTCTTCCAGTCCCCTGTCTTCATATCTTCGAGGGTTGTGGCTTTGTCATTGCCCGTGTGTTTCATTGCACCGCTCTCCCCGCCTCCATGGACCCCTCCGGGTCTCAGAGGAACCCTCAGCCCATGAGCAGACTTTCCAGATTTTTCTCGCTCACCACCGGCACATCCAGCCTTCTAGCCTCTCGAAGGACCATTCCTTTCCGGAAATCCGCAGAGTCCAGGACACTCTCTTCACAAACGAACAGGTGAGCGAAGGGCACGAGGGAAATGAGGGGCACGCCGAATCCTTCGGCGGCCTCCGTGTTGAAATAATAGAGGTGCGTCACATCGAGGGTGCGCAGCCTGTTCAGAATGGAAGGAAGCTTCGCGGCGGAACTCAACACCATCACACACATGATCCATCCTCCTGTTTTGGGGTCTTCCTGCAACGTCAAGGGCTCCGAATGGCGTCCCGGCTCTGTGGATGAACTCCTGAGTTCGACATCGCAACCTGTTTCGTGCACCCCCGGGAGCCGGGAAGGGGGCCGGGACCAAGAACCGCTGTGCAAGGGTGCTCTCTGTGCGATGTTTTCCAATGCATGAAAACGATCTTCCCGGGAAAGGCATCGTCTTGAGGATCCTGAGTACCCCGAGGGGGGTCTCGTTGTCAATAATTTTATTAGGGAAGGCTAACTTTTTTGAGCACAGAATCATCCCTTCAAATCCCGCAAATCGACTCGCACGACTCCAGCCGACCCAACGCCAACCAGGCATCCTTTCTTTTTTTTCACTGTGCCGGGGGGCAACTCAAAATGCACGGCACTTCTCCTTGTAAGCCCCCAAACTCCCAAGACCAGGAGCCACGCGGCAAAGGAAATATGGATCACGAGGCCCATCCTATCGGCCACGGAAACGATGAGAGGACCACTCGCAATGGCAGGGTCGAGCTGAAACCGGGTGAGCACGAACGGCAGGATCATGCCCGGGAGGTTGGTGAGCACCAGCATGGTCACCATGGTCAGGAGCACCACCAAACCGAGCAGAAGACTGTCCCGGAAAGTTCCCGGCAGTACCCCCATCACACCCGGCGTCACCCCCATCCCCAAGCCGATGGCCAACTCATTCAAAACCACACGGCAGTGCATGTCGCCCATTAAACCCGGACCGGGGGCTGCGCATGTTCGACCCCCACCCGCCTCAGACCTCCGAGGGGACATAGACATTGCCAAGGAATCGCGCCATGTGCTATGGATAAACCAAACACGGCATCCTGGGAGTGCATTTCCTGCAGCCAAAGTCGTCAAACGTACCGACCCATCGCGGGTTCCACCTTTCGCTCCTGTTTTTTCAAATTGGCCATCTTCTTCGACGCTCCCCAGCTTTTCCGCTCAGGGCAAACTCCGACGAAACCCGAACCGAGGCGAGAGATCTTCAGAAGCAGGTTCGCGAGAAGCAGGTTCGCGGCTCCTCCGCCATCCACTGCCGTGAGTTTCCCAATGGGGGTGGTGCTTCACCGGGAGTGCACCATTTTCTGAATCCCTGGTTCGCCACTCAAACATCCGGGTGCGGGTGCGCGTCATTCCGATGGAATCGCTCCCTGCGGGCGCTTGCTCACCCTGGAAGACACCGTGGAATTCTTCAACCTGATCCAGGGTCTCTCCCTCACCGCACAGGAGAAGATCAACCCGGTCGCTTTCATGCGGGCACTCCAGCCGAAGGTGCGAAGTGTGGGGCGCGCACGGTGCGCGCCCCAAAACTACGAGTCCTGCTCACGAATAAGCAAAAAGGAGCAATCCATGCATGCAGGGGAAGAAACATCGAGCGCAAGGTCGGAGGGCGTGACATTGGGACTCGCTCTCTCGGGCGGGGGATTTCGGGCCTCTTTTTTTCACCTGGGTGTGCTGGCTCAACTGGCGAGACATGGAATTCTCCGCCATGTGGAGGCGCTCTCCACCGTTTCGGGCGGTTCCATCATCGGGACTCTCTATTACATAGAACTGAAGAATCTTCTCGAGAGCAAGACCGATGAGGACATCCGGGACGAGGACTATGTGCAGCTGGTCGAGCGGATGGAGATCCGGTTCCTGGAGAAAGTGCAGCTGAATCCACGCATGCTCACGTTTGCGGACCTGGCGTCGACCCTTCGCATGTTTCGCCCCGACTATTCCCGAAGCGACCGTATCGGCGAAATTTACGACGAGCTCTTCTATCGTCCTGTCCTGAAGCCCGGCTCCGATGCGCCCATTCAGATGCGGGAACTGAAGATTCACCCGCTTTTGCCCGACGGAGACCTGCAAACGGACTTCGACCCCAATGTGCACAATGCTCAGAGAAAGGCCAAAATCCCCGTCCTGCTCCTCAACGCCACAGCCCTCAACAACGGCCACAACTGGCGGTTCGAAGCCGTGAGGATGGGAACTTCCCCCCTCGACACTCCGGAGGAGCGCGAAATCGACAAAAATTTTAGACTCTTGCGTGCCGATCGCTACGAGGACATCCTGGAAAAGCAGCAACGTATCGAACTGGGCCTGGCTGTTGCCGCTTCGGCCTGCGTCCCGGGAATCTTTCACCCCCTCGCCATCAGCGACCTCTACGAGCAAGGGGTGAGGGTCCAGCTCGTCGACGGCGGTGTGCATGACAATCAGGGCGTCCAGGGACTCCTCGATCGACAGTGCAACGTGCTCCTGGTGAGCGACGCCTCCGGGCAGATGGACGATGAAGCGGAACCTTCCACGCGGATCGCCCAGGTGACGGGACGCACCAACCAGATCCTCATGGACCGGGTTCGTGAGGAACAACTCCTGCAACTGGCAAGACGCTCCGGTGCGGAAATGACCCTCGTGCATCTACGCAAAGGAATTGAGAGCAAAAAAATCAGGTGGATCGGGGTCGACGGAAAACCTCACGACCCGGCGCCGGGCCAAATTCCTCTTGAAGAATCCTCCCAGGCATTTGGCGTCCATCCCGAGGTGCAGGAACTTCTCTCGCTCGTGCGAACGGACCTCGATTCCTTTTCGGAAGTGGAGGCCCGATCGCTCATGATGGACGGCTACCTCATGAGTGGCTGGGAAGTGAAGGGAAAAGTGCGTCTGAAGGAACTTGCGAGGCCGGAAGGAGCTGTCCTTCAGGGAGAGTGGAAATTTCTGGAAATGGAACCCTGGATGAAGAGCGATCCGCCGTCGCCTCAATACTTGAAGCACCTGCGGGTCGCAAGGCACCGGCTGTTCAAGGCGTTTCGCCTCAATCCCCTGGTTTCCCTGCCCATCCTTGGAGGGGTGCTCGCCTTCCTGGGATGGCTGCTCCTTTACAGCCCGCTGGCGAAACTGGCATTTCAACTGAGCATCCGGCAGCTGGCCCTTTTCGCTCTGATCATTCTCCTGGGATATTTCGCTCCGACGCTTTTGAGGCTCTACAGGCCGCTGCGCGCCCTGCAGGCCCCTGTGAACAGCCTGATCTCCCTGATCACGCGGGCGCTCCTGCCGGCAACGGTTGTGCCCCTGGTGAAATTTCACCTGCGCACCATCGACCCCTGGTTCCTCAAATCAGGCAAGGTGTCGCGGCTCAGGCGCAACGGATCGAAGTGAGGCGGTTCCGTGAGTCTCTGAGACCCCGGCCGCCTTCACCTCACAGTGTGTGGATTGAGCAGCTTTCGGCCGACATGGCGGCTTCGTGGAGGGCCTCCCCAAGCGTGGGATGCGCATGGACAGTGCGGGCCAGGTCCTGAGTGGTGGCCCCCACCTCCATGGCAAGGGCGCACTCGGCAATGAGCTCCGAAGCTTTCGGGCCGAGGATGTGGACCCCGAGGACGCGTCCCGAACGGCCGTGGCTCAGGATTTTCACAAAACCTTCCGTGTCCCCCAGGCAGCGGGCTCGCCCGGTTCCCGAAAAGGCATAGCGCCCCACGCACAGGGGCACGTTCCGCTGCCGGGCCTGCTCCTCCGTCATGCCCACGGACGCCACCTCCGGCGACGTGTACACCACCGTCGGGATGGCGTCGTAGTTCACTTCGCCGGGGAGCCCGGCCATGCACTCGACTGCGGCGATGCCCTCTGCAGAGGCCTTGTGGGCCAGCATCGGCCCCTCAATCAAATCCCCGATGGCAAAAATCCCCGGCACGCTGGTCTGGTACTTCTCATCCACCCAGAGACTTCCCGTGTGCTCATGGCGCCGAAGTCCCAGCTCGTTCACGCCCAGACCGCGCGTCAGGGGCTTCCTTCCCACAGCCACCAGGAGTCGATCGAATTGCAGGTTGTCTTTCTTTCCTTCGGATTCCAGGTCGACCAGGACGTGCTTGGATTCGACCTGCGCCAGTTCCACCCGAGTCTTGAGCCTCCACTCAAATCCCTGCCGCGTGAGAGCGCGCTCGAGGGAGCGCCTCACCTGCCCGTCCAGGGTGCCGGCGATGTGTTCGGTCATTTCGATGACGGTGACCCGGGCACCCAGCCGGAGCCACACCGAACCCAGTTCCAGGCCGATGTAGCCGCCTCCCACGATGCCCAGGTGTTTGGGAACCGAACTGAAGGAGAGGGCTTCGGTGGAAGTGACGATGTGCCGGCCGTCCACCGGCAAAAAGTCCAACGCCGTCGGTTCGCTTCCCGTGGCCAGAAGGATGGCTGAAGCTTGCAGTTCGTAAGGGGCGTCCCCCGATTCCTGGGGCCACACTTTCACGCGATCGGGGGCTGTCAGACGGCCCCCCCCGTGGTGCACCGCGATGCGGTTGGCCGAGAGCAGTTTTCGGACGCTCTCACAGAGTTCCTCGACCACTTTGTTCTTGCGGGCCATCATGGCATTCAGATCCAGTTTGACCCCGTCCACCAGGACCCCGTGTTCCTCGAGTTTTCCTTTGGCCAGGTGGTAATACTCGGTGGAGTCGAGAAGTGCCTTGCTGGGAATGCAGCCCACGTTGAGGCAGATTCCGCCCAGTCGTTCCGATTTTTCAACGCACGCCACTTTCATGCCCAATTGAGCGGCTCGTACACTGGCCACATAGCCCCCGGGACCGGAACCGATCACCACGAGGTCATATTTCTCAGGGGATTTCATAGCGCACCTCCACTCAGTCCAGCCGGGAAGACAGACTGTCCCGCTTTTCGCAATGTCCCTTCAACCCTTCGCAACCCAGCGCCGGGCGTTCCGTACCGGCTCGCTAGACCTCCACCATGATGCGTTCGGGATTCTCGATGCATTCCTTGATGCGCTTGAGAAAGGTCACGGCTTCCCGGCCGTCGATGATGCGGTGGTCGTAGCTGAGAGCCACATACATCATGGGCCGGATCACGATCTGTCCCTCCACCACCACCGGTCTCTCCTCGATTTTGTGAAGCCCCAGGATGGCGCTTTGAGGCGTGTTGAGAATCGGGGTGCTCAAGAGGGAACCATAGACGCCGCCGTTGCTGATGGTGAAGGTCCCGCCTTCCATGTGGGAAATCTCGAGCTTGTTCTCTTGAATTTTATGGACAAAATCCCCGATGGCCTGCTCGATGGCCGCGAAACTCAACCGATCCGCATGCCGGATGACGGGCACCACGAGACCCCGTTCCCCTCCCACTGCCACCCCGATGTGGTAGTAGTCGTGATAGAGGATGTCCTTGCCGTCGATGAATGCATTGACCTCGGGAATTTCCTTCAGCGCCGCCACGGACGCCTTGATGAAAAAGGACATCAGCCCCAGCGTCACACCGTGTCTGGCTTTGAAGGCGTCGCGGAAATTGCGGCGGATTTCCTGGACCCGGCTCATGTCCACTTCATTGAACGTGGTGAGCATGGCCGTGCTTTGCCTCGCGTGCAGGAGATGTTCCGCAATTCGTCGGCGGATGGGGCTCATGGGTTTGCGCACGACGTTCTCCGAGACAGCGGGCGATGGGCGTTGCCCTTCACCCTGCACCGGAGCTTTCTCCGGCGGTTCCTCTTTTTTCTCTGCGCCGGAGAGACCCGATTCCCGTTTGCGTTCCGGCGCCTCGCCTTCCGAAACGGCCTCGCGTTTCACCGCGCTCACCGGCTCGCCGAAAACACGATCCACCTTCTCGGCTCCTTCGTGCTCCTCGAGGTAAAGCAGCACGTCGCCGCGCGTGATGCGCCCTCCGGGGCCCGAACCCGTGACCCGCGACGGATCGATCCCCTTCCTCTCCATGAGAGCCCGCGCCGAGGGGGACATGGAGGGTTCTTCCCCTTTTCGCATGGGCGCTTCGGCAGGCTCTTCCTCCCTGCGAGCCCCGATTTCCTTATCCTCCCCAGCCTCGGCTTGCTCGGGTGTCTCTTCTTTCGCTTTCGGCTGCACCGCCGGTCGCGCCGGCTCTTCCGCTTTCGGTGCCTTGGGCTGCTCCTCCCGTCCCACCTCCGTCTCGATGGTGGCGACCACGGCACCCACCGCCACCGTTTCCCCTGCGGCAACCAGGATATGCAAGATTCCGTCGGCCTCGGCAACCACTTCCAGGGTCACCTTGTCCGTCTCGATGAGAAAGAGAATCTGGTCCTTGTGAACCCGGTCGCCATCTTTGGAGTACCATTCCACCAGGAGGGCTTCCTGCACCGACTCACCCACTTCAGGAATCTTGACATCGATTTTCATGGCAGATCCTCGTCTTATAGTCCCAAAGCCTTGTCAATGATGCTTGCCTGTTCGACCTTGTGTTTTCGAAAATGACCCGTGGCGGGACTCGGAGAAGCGGCCCGGCCGATATACTGAACATCCCGGTCCAGCTCATCGCTGAAACGAAACCGCATGAAACTCCAGCCGCCCATGTTTTCAGGCTCTTCCTGGACCCAGAGCCATTGGGAAGCGGATGCATAGCGGGACGCCAGCTCTTTCATCCGGCCGAGAGGGAAAGGGTAGAACTGCTCCACCCGCAGGATCGCCGTGTCGTCCACCCCCTGTTCCCTGCGTTTTTCCAGGAGTTCGTAATAGATCTTTCCGCTGCACCACAGGACGCGTTTCGGTCCGGAAGCAGCCTCCCCGTCGTCGAGCACTTCCTGGAAGGTCCCCGAACTGAATTCGGAGAGGCGCGACACCGCCAGCGGATGCCGCAGGAGACTTTTGGGCGTCATCACCACCAGGGGCTTTCGGAAAGGAAACTTCACCTGTCGCCGCAGCAGGTGAAAGTACTGTGCGGGCGTCGTGGGGTAGCAGACCTGCAGGTTGTCCTGAGCGCACAACTGGAGGTACCTCTCCAGCCGGGCGCTGGAATGTTCCGCTCCCTGGCCCTCGAAGCCGTGGGGAAGCAGCAGCACCAGCCCCGAGGAGCGTTGCCACTTGGACTCCCCGCTCACCAGAAATTGGTCGATGATCACCTGGGCATTGTTGGAAAAATCACCAAATTGAGCCTCCCAGAGCGCCAGGGTCCCGGGGGACGTCAGTGAATAGCCGTATTCAAACCCCAGCACGGCATTTTCCGACAGCAGGCTGTCATAGACGCGAAAGGGCGCCTGACCCTTCTCCAAATGGTTGAGGGGCGTGTGCGTCTCCGAGCTGTGAGGATCGGTGAGCACGCTGTGCCGCTGGCTGAACGTCCCGCGGCGCGAATCTTCACCGCTGAGGCGTATGGGCACCCCCTCCGTGAGCAGAGACGCGAAGGCCAGGCTTTCGGCATTGGCCCAGTCGATGCCCTCCCCCTTGTTCACACATTCCAGTCTTCGGTCGAGGATCTTTTCCAGCTTGGATTGGACCGTGAACCCTTCGGGAATCTGACGGAGCTTTTCCGCCAGCGACCGCAGTTTCGCCTCGGGAACAGCCGTGTCCATGGCGTCGTGGCGGTATTGGGTCCCATAACCGTCCCACACTTCGTAGAACGCGGTCGACGGGGGTGCGCAGGTGCCGGAGTGCGCCGACTCGAAAGCCTCGTCCAGGCACTTCTCGATGCCCTTGACGATCCTTTCCGTTTCTTCTGCGGACACCACGCCTTCCCGCTCCAGTTTTTCCCCATACAGGCGGTAGAGGAGCGGCCGCTCCCGGATGCGATCATACATGCGGGGCTGGGTGAAGTAGGGCTCATCGCCCTCGTTGTGCCCATAGCGCCGGTAGCAGACCACGTCGACCACCACGTCCTTGCCGAACTGTCGCCGGTAATCGAAGGCCAGCTGCATGACGTGCAGCGCCGCCTCAGGGTTTTCCCCGTGCACATGAAAAATGGGTACCATGAGCATTTTGGCCACATCGGTGGAATAGCGGGTGGAGCGGGCGTCTTCGGGGAGGGTTGTGAAGCCGATCTGATTGTTGATCACCAGGTGAACCGTTCCGCCGGTCTTGTAGCCCTCGAGCTGCGAGAGGTTGAGGGTCTCGGCAACAATCCCCTGGCCGGCAAAGGCTGCATCCCCATGGATGAGCACGGGCAGCACAAGGTGGCCCCTGAGGTCCTCGAGAGCGTCCTGGCGGGCGCGGGCCATGCCCTCCACCACGGGATTCACCGCTTCCAGGTGGCTGGGGTTGGTGGCCAGAACGATTCTCAGGGTGCGGCCCGCCGGCGTCGCCACGTCGGCCATGTACCCCTTGTGGTATTTCACATCGCCGCTGCCCACCAAAGATTCGGGATCGTAATTGTCTTCAAATTCGCAAAAGATGTGCTCATAAAGTTTGAGCAGGATATTCACCTGGACATTGAGGCGCCCTCGGTGGGCCATGCCGAGGATCAGCTCCTCGACTCCGGCCTCGGCTGCACGCTGCACGAGGCCGTCCAGCATGGCGATCACCACCTCGGCGCCTTCCACTGAAAAGCGCTTCTGCCCCAGATATTTTTTGTTGAGATAGTGCTCGAAAATTGTCGCCTGACAAAGCTTGTGGAGGATCCGCATCCTGGAGTCGCCGGACAGTTCCGGCCGGTTGCGGTTGGGTTCCATCCGATCCTGGAGCCATTGTCGTTCCTGGGGATCCTGCAGGTGCATGTATTCGACACCCACCGAGCGGCAGTAGGTCTCCCGCAACTGGGCCACAATCTCACGCAGGGGGACTTCTTCCGGTACCTGCCCGCGGCGGACAACGAAGGAGCGGTCCAGATCTTCTTCCGTGAGTCCCACGGCTTCGAGGCTCAGCAGTGGGTGGTCCATGGGACAGCTCGAAAGAGGATCGAGGCAGGCGAGCAGGTGGCCCAAATCCCGGTAGCGGTGCACGAGCTCTTCCACCCGGGCCTGGCGAAGGACCTGCTCCTTGTCGCAGACGCCCGAAATCTCCCGCTGAGGTCCTGCTCCCAGATCGAAGCCTTCAAAGAATATTCGCCATTCCCGGGTTACGGAACGGGGATCTTTTTTCCAGAGAGTATAATTGCGTTCAAAAAGCTCTGCATTGAAAGCCAAAGAGAGGTCCATCATGGGAAAGGCCTTTCATGTGCCCTGTTCCCTCAGCATTTCCTCGGGGGAATTTTCAGGGCTGAAACCGATCCAATAACGCTCTTCCACCCCGATTTGTTGAGAGAACACCATCCGAAGGGTTGCAGGAATCGGAAACCGGGATGTAACCACGAAGGTGCGAAGCCAGAAGGTCATGCATGAGAATCTAGGAAAAGCCGGCGAACTGTCAACCTCCAATTTTCCTTCGGCCACTCCACGGGCGTTTCGGCACGAACAATGCCCCAGGCAAAAACACCCGCCGCGCCGGCTTTTCACTGCGCACTCCCATCGGTTATTTTTATGCCTCCGTGCGGTTCAAAACCGAAGGGCCTCCCTTGCATCGGAAAGCTACTTCCCATTGATTTTTCAGGGATCGGGACTGTTTTCGTAGCTCCGGCACCTCGCCGGAACCTCACGACGCAGCGGAAGGGGGGAGCGGCCACCATCCCTGCGAGGCTGCCCTCGATTGAGAAGATGGACCTGTGGAGAGACTGTGCAGCGCATCAACTCCGCAATTCGCCGGTGGCGTCTGAAATCCTTGCCACTTTTTGCCAATGTGATACTTTGATGTGGTTACTTTCCCATGACAGGAGCTTAACTGCAAACTGCCAAATGAGAGGTGAAACCCTATGACCAGAATGTGGCTTTTGGTCTTCGCATGTTTTCTCACGCTGATGGGCGGGGCGCCCCTGTTCGCAGAAGACCAAATTCAGCACCCTTACAACGACGGGCATTTTCAGGTTGAAGTGGGTGACAGGATTTACGTGTGCAAAGACGGCGAAGCCGGCCCCTTCCAGATGCTGTCCACCGTGGAAGGGAAATGCGGCTGTGGGCAGGACCTTGTCCAGGCGACGGTGACCGGCGTCGAGAAGGGCGTCGTCATTGTGACCCAGGACGGAAACGAATTCAGATTTTCCACAGTCGGGAAATACATCTGTGCCTGCGGTGAGGGCTGTAAGTGCCGTGCCATCAGCCAGGCTCCTGCCAAATGCCCCTGTTCCCCGGAGGTGGACATGAAGCCTGTCGGCAGTTGGTAATCCTTGGGAAAATGGGAGTGCAGCCCTACTCATTCGAGTGCGAGACTCTCATTTTCCGCTCGCCCTTCGATACCCTTCGGTATCTCTGGACGGGCCTTTCAAGAAACAGATTTTGCTTTGCACTCCATGGCGTACCAAGATACTGCTGTTTCTCGAAAGGTGTCGAAGGGTTTGCGCTGAACGAAGCAAGCCGGATAAGGCGACCGCCTTATCCGGCTTTACTGATGATTCCGAGACGCTCTAAAGGCCGGACGCGGGAATTCCCATCCCCTTCAGGGGATTGGGAGTGTCACACCCATCGTGATGGACCCGTGAGGTCTGAAAGTTCCTCAGGAAATTGATAATGTAGCCGTTCGTTGTGAAGGTGTGCTCACGCTCCTCCTGAACTGTTTTTCGCTCACATTGCCCCCGGGGCAACGCGCTCACCGGGCGGTCCCCCGTTTCGTCTCTCTGCAACACGGATTTAGACCAGGACGGCCTCCTCGAGCTTTTTCACCGCCTGGAAACTCTGCCAATGGGGCGTGAGAATCAAAAGGTCCACGGGTCCTCCCACGTCCGCAATCTCCTTGCTCCGCCGCACCCAGTCCATTTCATGCGCAAAGAACTCCTCCAGGAACTCAACCGCGTCGGCAGTTCGAAGGATGTCCAGGTCCGGGAGGCGTCCCCGGGCAAATTTATAGGTTTCCCATTCACAGAAAGTGAGGATTCCCCCTTTGACACGCCCTTGAGCATCCACGTTCACCCGCTGGACATGGTGCCCGCCCCCTTCCCTGTAATCCACGAGGGCCACGAAAGCCTCTCCTTCATCAAAACCGCCCACATGGAAGCGGGAGCGCAGTCCCGGATAAAAACGGCTCAAGAAACCGCTCAACCCCTCCGCCACCTCCAGCTGGGAATGAAAGGGCCGCTCCAGACCCTCGAGAAAATCACTCAGCAGATCGCGGATGGTTTTGTCTTCCCAGGCCGCATAACCGCTCACAGAAATCCCCGTCCCGGTTTTCTGCAGCAGAAAGAGCTTCTGGGTCTCTCGGGTCCCCAGAACCTGGCGGCTCTCGTAATCATCGAGCTCCACTTCCAGGCTGTCTGCAGCCATCACAATGAGTTCTCGCGTGTAAAGCGTGGCCAGTGCGGTCATTGGTGTCCGGAAAGGTCGGGCCGCCGCAGGTTGGAAATGGGCGTTTCCGCCGACGGCCCCGTGAAGTGTATCAGTCGTTGAGACGCGAGGGTTTTCAATCCCTTTCAAAAGCGAACGGCCTTCCGCCGTCGGCATCCCGGAATGGATGGCGCAACCGCAGAAGGCCGTGTGCTCTTCAGGATTTTAATCCCCGGGCAGCGGACCTCGTCTCGAGCATCATTTCTTGTCGGCAGTCCGGGATTCCAGCAGGTGGAGCACGGCGGACATGGCCGCGGAACATTCCTTGAACAGGACCATGATGAGCGTGAAGGCCAGGGCCAGCAGCACACCGCTCGCAACCCACGCTTCCTGCCAGGCGGCCGCGGCGGACAGGGCCACAAAGAACAGGGTAACCCAAATTCCCGCCGGCGCGCAGCGCGGCCAGGTTCGGAACCTGACGAGCTGCTTGCCGCCGCCGTGCTCTTCCACTGCCATGAGCACGCGCACGGATCCCATAAGCCCGCCGCGCAGTTGAAGATCCCAGTGATCGTAATCGCCGCCCCGCTTGACCACGGTCCGAAGGCCCTTCAACCCCTTTTCCAGGGATTCAAGCCAGTCGATGGAAGATTTCCAGTTCTCGCTCCACACCGAAAAAACCTTGGGGAGCGGCAGCGGCAGAGAAATCCCCGTCACCGCGGCGCCTCGCCACGGCGTCAATCCCAGTTTCAGACGACCCATGAGGCGTGCCAGAGGCTGCATGAGGTGCATGAAGGCCGTGAGGGCCCGCATCTTCAGCATTTCCTTCTTCGTGCGGGGTGTTTCCACGGGGAAAGACGCCTTGAACGCGCAGCTGATCGCGTGGATGAGCGGCAGAACCACTGCGGCCACCAGGAACGGAACGGCCAGCAGGAGCGGTTTCCACTCCAGCCCTAAAAGTGAAATGCCGGCCAGAGCGGCGATCACCACATACCACTCGGGCATCATGGGCAACGACCACAGGACACCGGGAGCCGGCTGATAGATGGACTGAAAGAGAGCGCTGCCCCAGGTTCCCTGGTAAATGCGGCCGCGCATGGATCCCAGCAGCTGCTCCATGCCCTTGAAGTACAATCGCCCGGCCCAGGGCACATGGCCCGCTGCGTTGTACTTTTCAGGCCACTTCTTCTCCAGGTCCCCCTCCGCTTTGCCGTAATTGAGCTGCTGCTTCCAATAGGCCTTGAGCGAGTTGCGGCGATGATGCCACACCACCGCGGCCGGGCTGAACCCCAGCGTCCACCCTCGCTCCTGCAGGCGCCAGCAGAGGTCGACATCGTCACCGGCGATGCGGAAACGGTGATCGAACCCGTCGATGGCTTCCAGAGCCCACTTGCGGAAAGCCATGTTGCAGCCGGGAATGTGTTCCGCGACCTCGTCCGTCAGCAGAACGTGAATGGGGCCGCCGGGGGCGTTGTAAACGCAGTCGGCAATGGGGCCGTCGTTGGGCGGCAGGAGATTGGGGCCGCCCACCCCCACATGGTCCGAATGAAGAAAAGTCGCCGCCAGGTAGGTCAACCAGTGCGGATCGGGCCGCGCATCGTCATCGATGTAGGCGACGATCTCGCCCGTGGCCGCCCGCATGCCCGTGTTGCGGGCGCTGCTGAGCCCGCGGTTTTCCGTGGTGATGACCCGGAATCCGTACTCCTGGATGATTTCGCCGGTGTGGTCTTTGGAGCCGTCATTCACAATGATGACTTCAAAGTTGGGGTAGTCGAGGCGCGTCAGCCCATCGAGCGTGTCCCGGATGGTCCGGCTCCCGTTGTAGGTGCAGACCACCACGGAAATGCTCGGCCAGGGCAGATCCGGGGCAAAAGGCACTTCCGCATAGACCTTCTTGATGCTCTCCAGCGAGAGCTTCGGGTTGCGGTCTGCGTCGGTCAGACCAAACCCCCAGTCCGTGATGTCAAAACCGCCCCGGTGCCACTCGTCCGTCCAGGCGAAGATGAAAACACCGGCACACCCAGAGGCAAAGGTGGTGCGCACCTGCCATTCCAGGATTTCCGCCTGCTTTTCCTGGCCGTTTCGCATGCTGTCCAGGCCCACTTCCGCCATGAGCAGCGGTTTTTCACCCGCAAGGTTCTGAAGCCGCGCCAGATACTTTTCCAGCTTTTCTTTGGTCTCCAGGTACACATTGAAGGAGACGAAATCCACAAAAGGCAGCTGGAGGTACTCAGTGGTGGGAAAGTTCACGTAGGTGACCAGGGCCTCGGAGTCTTCCAGCTTGACCGCGTCGTAGAGGCGCTTGAGAAACTTTTCGATGGGGCCGTGTCCGTGCCAGCGCACGATGGAGGCAGGGATCTCGTTGCCGATGGTGAAGCAAAGAAGCGCCGGGTGGCCCGCCAATGTGCGCACCCCCTCCCGCACGCGGTTTTCGATGTCACGGGCCGTTTTACGATCATCAAGGAAGGTGATGTGCTCCTCCCAGGGAAGACCCACCATGACGCGCAGCCCCTTCTCCTGGGCCACATCCAGCAGCCAGCGGGGAGGCACCGTGTAGATGCGGACGGCGTTGATACCGTTCTGTGCCATGAGCCCAAAATCTTTCGCCACCTGCTCGCGCGTGTGATATTCGCAGCCGTCCGCCTCGGGGCGAAAAGGCCCATAGGTCACGCCGCGGATGTAGAACTTCTCCTCGCCCACAAAAATGAACTTGCCCGCCACGCGGGGGCGAACCCCGTCCACGACGGGAATGGATTTGGGAGGGGCCAGGTAAAAACTCGCAAGGTCCGACGCCTCGGTGTGTTCAACGAGAATGGACCGCATGACGCCCTCTTCATCGGACTGGACCCTCAGCAGCTTCAGATCGACCCGGTTCCCCTGCAGATCTGCGGGCGGCGGTACCTCCCCGGAGCCGGCCCGTTGAAGGTCCGTCAGCTCCTGGTCCCCTTCGTCTTCCGTATGCAAGACCCGATTCGTTTGAATCTTTGCCATTTCAGCCTCACTCGTGTTGCTCAAGTATTGTGATCGCCTGTTGGAGAACAGACCGCGCTGTTCCATCATGGACTCATGGTCCACGCCCCAATGAGCAACCCCGATGCCAAGGCAGTTTATTGCGCTATTACAAACACTTAGGTTTAAAGAGCATCCCTGGGGAACCGCTTCGGTTACGATTCTTGCGCACACCCGTTACGATTCCTTCCCAGGGGAAGGCTTATGGGTGGAAAAGCGAGGCCCTTCTGTGTATCCTTCCCGGGTCGATTCATGATTTGCTTTCGGTTCCATAACGCGAGGTGATTTTTCTTCATGACTCTTCCGCTCCTGGACGTCAGAGACCTTCAGACCTACTTTTTCACCGAACGGGGCACGGCCAGAGCCGTCGACCACGTCTGTTTCCAAATCCTTCCCGGCCAGGTCATCGGCATCGTCGGGGAATCCGGGTGCGGCAAGTCCGTTACGGCCCACTCCATCCTGCGCCTCATCCCCTCGCCTCCCGGCAAGATTGTGGGAGGGGAAATCCTCTTCCAGGGGAAAGATCTCCTCACCCTGTCCGAAGAGGCCATGAACGCCATTCGCGGCAACGACATCGCCATGATTTTTCAGGAACCCATGACGGCGCTCAACCCCGTCTTTCGCGTGCAGGACCAGATCATGGAGGTCATCCGGCGCCACCTCAAACTCTCCGCGAAAGAGGCCCGGGCCCGCACCCTCGACCTCCTCACCCAGGTGGGGATACCTTCACCCGAAGAGCGGATGGCCCACTACCCCCACCAGATGAGTGGAGGCATGCGCCAGCGGGTCATGATCGCCATGGCGCTCGCCTGCGATCCTCGGCTGCTCATCGCCGATGAACCGACGACAGCCCTCGACGTGACCATCCAGGCCCAGATCCTGGAACTTCTGAGAAAACTGCGCGACACGACGGGAGCGGCGATCATGCTCATCACCCACGACTTGGGCGTCATCGCCGAGATGGCGGAGGAAGTGGTGGTCATGTACACAGGGCGCATTGTGGAGCGGGCTTCCGTTCACGATCTTTTCAACCACCCGCTGCACCCCTACACCCAAGCTCTCATGCGCTCCATTCCGGGAAGGCCCTCCAACATCGGCAAAAAGCGCCTGGAAGCCATTCCCGGCGTGGTTCCCAGCCTCCTGAATCTTCCCGCAGGCTGCAAGTTCAACACGCGCTGCAAACATGCCTTCGACCGCTGCTTTGCGGAGCCCGAACCGGACCTCCTCGTACCCCGCGGGGGGCATCCCGTGAGGTGCTGGCTCTATGCGAACGACGGAGGGAAATGACCGTGGCCTTGGATGGAAGCGAGCGACCTTTGCTGCAGTTGAAAAACGTGAAAAAGCATTACACCGTGTCGCGGGGACTGCTCGGAAGAAAAGCAGACGTGATCCGGGCCGTGGACGGCATCGACTTGAGCATCTCCCGGGGGGAGACCCTGGGACTGGTGGGCGAGAGCGGGTGCGGCAAATCGACCCTGGGCCGCACAGTGCTGCGGCTGGAAGAGGCCACGGAGGGCGAAATCTGGTTCGACGGCCGGGACATTGTCAAGATGACGCGGCAGGAAATCCATCGCCTGCGGAGAAAGATGCAGATCATTTTTCAGGATCCCTACTCGTCACTCAATCCGCGCCAGACGGTGGGGCGCATCGTGGGGGAGGGACTGGTCATCCACAAGGTGGGCAACGCAGAGGAACGCAGGCAGCGGGTCGAGTACCTCATGGACGTGGTGGGGCTGCGGCCCGAACACATTCACCGCTATCCCCACGAATTCAGCGGCGGACAGCGCCAGCGCATCGGGATCGCGAGGGCGCTGGCCCTCAATCCCGAATTCATCATCTGCGATGAACCCCTGTCGGCCCTCGATGTGTCCATCCAGGCGCAGGTCATCAACCTTCTCAAAGACCTGCAGGAACAATACGGCCTGACCTACCTGTTCATTTCCCACGACCTTTCGGTGGTGCGCTACATCAGCGACCGGGTCGCGGTCATGTACCTGGGCCACCTGGTGGAACTGGCGCCGCGGGACGCTCTTTTCGCCAACCCGACGCACCCTTATACGCAGGCTCTCCTCCTGGCCATTCCCGTTCCCGATCCCGATGCCGGAAAAAAACCGGCCGCAATCCTGGAAGACTCTTCCCAAAAAGGCGCGGCGCCCAAAGGCTGCCCGTTTGAACCTCGCTGCGCACAGAGTCAGGATGCGTGCCGCGACCAAATCCCTCCCCTCGTGGAACACGCCCCGGGCCATTGGGTGAGGTGCTTCATTTCCTGAAAGCTCAATACAGCTCCACACTCTGAGCGAAGTAAGCCCTGCCATGGGCATGGCAAGTTGATCGACAAGAAACAGTCGTTTTTTAGTGATTTTAGGAGCTAAAACCTCTCCAACTCTACGTTCGCCCTGAGGTATCGAAGGGCGGCATGGCGTGCAAAGAGACAGCTTTTTCTTGAGAGTTATCCATTTCGACACACGTCATTCCCGCATTTGTTAAGCCGGCATCCAGTTCTTTTCCGTGGATGCCGGCTGAAAAACAGCCGCAATGACGATTCGAACGGTGGACACTCTGCCGTTTTCCATTGCGCTCAGCTGTTTTTGAGGCTTACCAGTTCCTCGATGGCCCCCGCGATTTTGCTCAGAGCCCCCAGCCGCTGCTTGGCTCTCTCCAGGTGAGGGAGTGCCGCAGGGTTCTGGTGTGCTCCCAGCGCCTGGGCAGCCCAGTTCACCACGTAAGGACTCTCGTGATCCACAAAAGAAACCAGGAGTTCGAAGCTTTCGGGCGTGTGCACCTTGCCGAGGACATTGAGCAGGCCGGTCTTCAGCTCGTCGAACGCGGGGTTTTCTTTCAGAGTCTTGCGGATGACGGGAACGGCCGCTTCTCCCATGGCTTCGAGATGGCTCAGGCACTTCTGGGAAAAATACGGAAAGCGAAACATGGAAAGCTCCGCCAGGAGCTGTGCGCTCTCGTCCCCCCCGTACCTGGCCAGGAGATCCGGCACAAACAGGCTGGCCCAGGAAAAAACGTAGGTGAGGGGCAGCAGGTAGGGGATGGCCCGAGGACCCTCCGCTTCCAGCTTTTCCAGCGTGGGTGCCAGAGCCTCCCGCCGAAGCTGATAGCCCTCTTCTTTTCGGGCGGGAAACTTTTTGGTGTCGTTGGCGGCTAGCAGGCCTCTGGCCAGAGCCTTGATGGAACCGTCGTCTCCCTCGGGATAGGCCTTCGCATACGCTCGCGCACGGCCCGCCACCCAGAATTTGTCAAGCCACGTGGAGGGGGAATAGAAAAACACGATGTTCTTGCGCTCACCCCCTTCCCGCCTGTGGCGGCCGTTTTCCTGGTAGAATTTTTTCTCGTCACCCGCCACCTGCCAGCGTTCCCGGCAAATGAAAAACGCCCGGTCGTAGTCTCCCAGGGCGAGCGAAGACATGGAGACGATGTCGTGCAAACGATCGTCGTCCGGAAACGACTCGAGGGCGCGTTCCGCGAGGCGTTTCGCCTGCGCGAAATCACGGCTGAAGAGGAGATCGAACCCCTTCTGCACTTCCTTTTCCACCCGCTCCTTGCGCCGGGCCTGCTCGTCCGCTTCCTGCAGAGCGTCGGGGGGAAGGGTCTGGCGGGCTTCCTGGTAGCTGGGCAGGCAGCACTTCTTGAACTTCTTCCCGGACCCGCAGGGGCACGGCTCATTGCGGCCCACCTGCTTCATCTTGAGCTGATCGACGAGCGCCACCTTGCGGCGCGATTCCTGGTAGTCGCGAAACCGCTGGTCCAGTTCACTACGGGTCAGGTCATACTTGGCGGCGATGGCATCGGGATCGCCTCCCTGGAGCAGTTCATAGACGGGTTGCAGAGGATTCAGTTTGTCCACCGGGGACGACGGTTGGTTAACCATTTTGCTTCCTTTCCAAAACTCTCACGACGGCCGGCTCCAATTTTTGTCCTGTACACCGGCATTTCGATAGATTCTGGAGAATATTATTAAAAATCAACGCAATGGAGTGTCCACCACTCGAGTCGTCATTCCGGCAGTCTCTCAGCCGAAATCCACAGAACAAAACCGGATGATGCATTAAAACCTGCCGGCATGACGCGTGTCGAACCGGACACCTTTATTTGTACTGTGGAGCTCTACCTGGTGCGCGTCGACGACACACTCCCTGAAGATCAGAACGTTCATTTCTTTTAGAAGTGCAGCGTTGAAAGATCTCTCGCCGCTGCACACGGCTGCCACAGATCATGGGCGCGAGGGGAAAGCGTGGCGATCATTCCTTGGTGAAAAAATGAAAGCGGCCCCAGGCCGCCCTGATCGAAGCGCAAAGTTTTGTAACAAGTTTTCTTTCCCGTGTCAAAAATGAAGCGCCGTGACAGGAGTGAGTGCCAGGAATTTGAGCGGTTCCGGGAATTTAAACCAGCGCATTCCAGCCTTGCCGCGCCGGCATCAAAGTTAAACCACCCTCATTAAACTTGACGGGTTCAACTCAAAAAGATACTTTCTTCGACAATGCGCCAAAATGAGAAAGGCACTTGAATGGTCTCTGAAACCCCAGAAAGTCTGTCGGCAAGCCTTGAAGATTACCTGGAAGTCATCTTTCACCTGGAAAAGTCCAACCGGGTGGCCCGGGCCAAGGACATTGCCGACCAGATGAACGTCCAGAGAGCTTCGGTCACGGGAGCCCTGCGGGCCCTCGCCGGGCGGGGACTCATCAATTACAGCCCCTACAGCTACATCACGCTCACCCAGGCGGGACGCCATATCGCCCAGGAAATCATCCGCCGGCACGACACCCTCAAGGAATTTTTCATGACGGCGCTGCAGATGGCCTCTGAGGATGCGGAAGCCAATGCATGCCGCATCGAACACGCCATCGACCCCGTGGCCATCGAACGACTGGTCCGTTTTCTCGAATTCCTCAAACTCTGCCCCAGGGTCGGCGAGGGCTGGTTCGAGGCCTTCGCCCGCTACTGCCAGAAGGGCGCACAATCGTCCAACTGCGAAACGTGCCTCAAAGAATGCCTCGAACAGGTTTCGGCCGAGGAGAAAAAACAGAAGAGCTCCGGATAATCTTCAAAGGGCACTGGGAGCGGAATCACCAAAATTCTCCCAAAATGTTCCCTCAAGGGGCGTCACCCTCTGCCACCCCCTCCGCCTTCCCCCGCGCCAGTTTTACTGAAAAATCCAAAATTTCCGAGCTTTCTCTGTAGGCCTCGGCGCAGAACGCGCCCAGATGTTCCGCGCTCTTCTCAAAATCCTCCATGAACGCATTCAGGCGGCCGTCTTCGAACCATTCCCGGTAGAGGTCGAGCCCTGTCTTCAATTGATCGATGATCGTTCCCGTGTGCGGGTTCATCTGGGTGATGGCCGAATAAAGCGCGCTGTTCTGGGCGAACATCCTGCCCAGGAGGCCGATCTCCAGCCGGTAGCTGGGGCTGGTGTATTCCATGGTTTCGGAGATGCTGACCCCCAGTTCGCGCAGCACCCGCCCCGTGAGCATGGTCGTCATGTGAAAGAGCACCTGGATGATGCTCATGAGGCGGTCGTGCTCCTCGGGCGTGGTCTCCTTCACGCGGAGCCCCCGGCTTTCGAACAGGGAACGCAGCACCTGCCAGTGCCCCGGATCGACGCGCACGGGGCAGGCCACAAGGGTCTGGCCGGCAAAAGACCTCACCCGCCCGCCGAACATGGG